>NZ_JAHUWC010000012.1:0-236724 GCF_019219185.1 Pseudomonas sp. PDM26
GGAACGTCAGGCGCGACTCTCATCGTGGCGCGGGGCATGCCCCAGATAGACGCCGGATAGATTTAAGCAAGCCAACCACTTCACCCATTAATCAGTATTGCAAAAATGGGGGTGACCATAGATTTTTTTGTGAGGGATGCGGTGTCTTTTCCGTTGAGCTAACGTCGAAGCACTGCAACATCCTTTGTGGGAGCGAGCTTGCTCGCGATTGCGGCGGGTCAGTCGACAAACATGTTGAATGCAATACCGCCATCGCGAGCAAGCTCGCTCCCACAGGGGGTGTGTACTTCGTAAATACATCACAAGGACCTGCATGTCGTTCATCCAAGCCAACCTGATCCACATTCTTGCCGCTATCTGGTTCGTTATCTGCTGGGGCGGCTATACCCGCTATGCCACATGGAAGGGCCGTGATACGGCGTGCCTGGCCAGCGTTCTGCACCTTTATCGCGAAGACTGGATGCGCCGCATGCTGTTGCGCGACAACCGCATCGCCGATGCCAGCGTGATCGGCAATCTGGAGCGCAACGCTTCGTTCTTCGCCTCGAGTACGCTGATTATCCTGGCCGGTATTCTCACGGTGTTGGGGGCCTCGGAGCGGGCGGTATCGTTGCTGGCGGATATCCCGATGGTGCAGCAGGCTTCCCAGGGCATGTCAGAAATCAAGTTGCTGTGCCTGGCGCTGGTGTTTGTCTATGCGTTCTTCACGTTCAGCTGGTGCATGCGCCAGTACAACTTTGCAGCGATACTGGTGGGCTCGGCGCCGATGGTCGGTGAACGCCATGTGTCCGAGCAGGAGCGCAGGGCCTTTGCCGCCCGTGCAGCCCGTGTCATCTCCATGGCCGCCAACCAGTTCAACTTTGGCCTGCGCTCTTATTACTTCGGCATGACCATGCTGGCCTGGTTCGTTAGTCCATGGCTGTTCATGTTGATGAGTGCCGGTGTGGTTTTCGTATTGTATCGCCGCGAGTTTCACTCCGACGTTCTCGATGTGATGGTCTATACCCCTACAGAGGCGCCATCGTCCGAGGTGAATAAAGAAGCTGCCTGATCGGGCGTCCGCGTTGGCTATCCAATGTGTTACTGGAAGGATCTGTCCCGGCAGCGCAGTCTGGTTTGACTGGTGGGATTAATCTGTTTTTTGTTGTTGATGATTAGTCCGACTTTTCGCACGATTTTTCTCTAATCGCTTTTTTGCAGGCAAAAGAAAACCCGCACTTGGCGGGTTTTCTTTCATCACACAAAAAAACGGATTAGTACTTAGGCGCTTGTGGAGCGGCTGGAGCGGCTGGAGCGGCCTCTTTTGGCGCTTCTGCGTTCGATTCAGTCTGATCTTTGGCGGCTTCGGCGTTTTCTTTCGCCGCGTCGTTCACTTTATCCTGAGCTTCGTTCATTTTTTGCTGGGCTTGCTCAGCATGTTGGTTAGCATCTTGAGCTTTGTCCTCGGATTTTTTATCGCAGGCAGCGAGACCGAGGGAAGCGGTCAACATCAAGGCAATAGCTAAAGTCTTACGCATGGGGTGTTTCTCCTGATGAAAAGCATCTACTGGCCTTAAGAACCCAAGTATCAGCGTTAAGTTCCTTAATTCTTTCAGATATATAAGTTTGTTCTAATGCGGAACTTTTACCCGGACCGCCACTGCACTGTACGGATTTAAACAAGGGTTTTTATCAAATGGCTGAAAATCCCGTTTTTGAGCGTGCGACGCGCTTTCTGTCGGCGCTGCGACATTGTCAGGTACTTGGACTAAGCGTTCACAGCGCCAGCAGCGAAGGGCTGACGATAGTGCTGCCGTACAGCCCGCAGATCGTCGGCAATCCTGAAACCTGCGTGATTCATGGCGGGGCACTGACCTCGCTGATGGACACGGCCTGTGGCATGGCGACGCTCTGCGTACTCCCGGAGTTCGAGGTCTGCCCGACCCTCGACCTGCGCATCGACTACATGCACGCCGCCGAGCCGCATAAGAATGTCTACGGCTTTGCCCAATGCTATCGGGTCACCACTGACGTGATTTTTGCCCGTGGCTTCGCCTATCAGGATGACCCCGGGCAACCCATTGCCCATGTGGTGGGCACTTTCATGCGCATGGGCAAGGGCATCAAAGGTACCAAGGGCTTTGGTGGCGTGGTTGCCGGAGGTGCGCAATGAGTGAATCTCTGAAGGACCAATTGCAAAAGGCCCACGAGCAGGGCGATTACGCCTCGCTGCTGGATCTGATTCCCTATGCCCGGCTGATCGGCGTCGAATGTTCACGGGTGGGAGATGAGTTGCTGTTCAAGCTGCCTGCGAACAAAGACAACATTGGTAACCCTTTGTTGCCGGCGATTCATGGCGGTGTGATCGCCGGGTTCATGGAATTGGCTGCGGCACTGCACCTGTTGGTGTTTACCGGAACGCCCGGAGTGCCGAAGATCATCGACTTCTCCCTGGATTACCTGCGTGCCGGGCAGTTTCGCGATACCTGGGCCCGATGCCAGGTTTGCCGCCAGGGCCGCCGGGTCGCCAACGTGGCGATTACCGCCTGGCAAAGCACTGAGGCCGAACCCATTGCCACGGCCCGCGCACATTTCAAACTCGAAGAGCCCTTGAAATCCTGAACTCAGCCCCAAACTCTGAGGACAACCCGCCGTCGACCCTCAAGGTCGCGGCTTAAGCCATCTGATTGGAGTTTGATAACCATGAGTGTGGAAACTCAAAAGGAAACCCTGGGCTTCCAGACCGAGGTGAAGCAACTGCTGCATCTCATGATCCATTCGCTGTATTCCAACAAGGAAATTTTCCTTCGCGAATTGATCTCGAACGCCTCTGACGCTGTCGACAAATTACGTTTCGAAGCCCTGGCCAAGCCAGAGCTGCTGGAAGGTGGCGCCGAACTGAAAATCCGCGTGAGCTTCGACAAGGACGCTAAAACCGTCACCCTCGAAGACAACGGTATCGGCATGAGCCGCGAAGACGCGATCACCCACCTGGGTACCATCGCCAAGTCCGGCACCGCCGATTTCATGAAGCACCTGACCGGCGACCAGAAGAAAGACTCGCACCTGATCGGCCAGTTCGGTGTCGGTTTCTACTCCGCATTCATCGTCGCTGACAAAGTCGATGTGTTCAGTCGTCGTGCCGGCAGCGCTGCCAGCGAAGGCGTGCACTGGTCGTCCAAGGGCGAAGGTAACTTCGAAGTTGCGACCATCGACAAGGCCGAACGCGGCACTCGCATCGTCCTGCACTTGAAATCCGGTGAAGACGAGTTCGCCGATGGCTGGCGCCTGCGCAACATCATCAAGAAGTACTCCGACCACATCGCCTTGCCGATCGAGTTGCCCAAAGAAGTGGCAGCTGCCGAGGGCGAAGAGAAGCCTGCAGTTGAATGGGAAACCGTCAACCGCGCCAGCGCCCTGTGGACCCGTCCGCGTACCGAGATCAAGGACGAGGAGTACCAGGAGTTCTACAAGCACATCGCTCACGACTTCGAGAACCCGCTGAGCTGGAGCCACAACAAGGTCGAAGGCAAGCTGGAATACAGCTCGCTGCTGTACGTGCCGGCCCGTGCGCCGTTCGACCTGTACCAGCGTGAGGCGCCGAAAGGCCTGAAGCTGTACGTGCAGCGTGTGTTCGTCATGGATCAGGCCGAGTCCTTCCTGCCGCTGTACCTGCGCTTCATCAAAGGCGTGGTCGACTCTAACGACCTGTCGCTGAACGTGTCGCGGGAAATCCTGCAGAAAGACCCGATCATCGATTCCATGAAGTCGGCGCTGACCAAGCGCGTTCTGGACATGCTGGAAAAACTGGCGAAGAACGAGCCAGAGCAATACAAAGGCTTCTGGAAAAACTTCGGTCAGGTCATGAAAGAAGGCCCGGCCGAAGATTTCGCCAACAAGGAAAAAATCGCCGGCCTGCTGCGTTTCGCCTCGACCCTTGGCGACGATGGCGAGCAGGTTGTCGGCCTGGCCGAGTACCTGGCGCGCGCCAAGGAAGGCCAGGACAAGATCTACTACCTGACCGGCGAAACCTACGCGCAGGTCAAAAACAGCCCGCACCTGGAAGTCTTCCGCAAGAAAGGCATCGAAGTGTTGCTGTTGACCGACCGCATCGATGAGTGGCTGATGAGCTACCTCAACGACTTCGACGGCAAGAGCTTCGTCGACGTGGCGCGCGGTGACCTGGACCTGGGCAACCTGGATTCGGAAGAGGACAAGAAGGCTGCGCAAGAAGTCGCCAAGGCCAAAGAAGGTCTGGTCGAGCGTCTGAAGACCGCGCTGGGCGAATCCGTTGCGGAAGTTCGGGTGTCCCATCGCCTGACCGACTCCCCGGCGATCCTGGCCATCGGCGAGCAGGACCTGGGCTTGCAGATGCGCCAGATCCTGGAAGCCAGCGGCCAGAAGGTTCCGGATTCGAAGCCGATCTTCGAATTCAACCCGGCTCACCCGCTGATCGAGAAACTCGACAACGAGCAGAGTGACGAGCGCTTCGGCGACCTGTCGCATATCCTCTTCGATCAGGCGGCGCTGGCGGCCGGCGACAGCTTGAAAGATCCGGCGGCCTATGTGCGCCGTCTGAACAAGCTGTTGGTTGAGCTGTCGGCTTAACTAGGTTGCAGAAAACCCGCTTCGGCGGGTTTTTTCATTCTGGTGTTCAAAAATCAGGAGTCAGAAATGAGCCAAATCACTGTACGTTCCGTTGCCTATCAGATCGACGGCCAGGCTTACGAAAGCCGTCTGGCCTTCGATGCCGACCATAAAGGCCCGCGCCCGGGTTTGTTGATGGCGCCGAACTGGATGGGCGTCAGCGCCGGTGCCGAGGAGATCGCCAGGTCGGTGGCCTCCAAGGGTTATGTGGTACTGATCGCAGACCTTTACGGTCAATCGGTTCGTCCGACGAACAATGACGAGGCCGGCGCGGCCATGATGCCGTTGAAGAATGACCGCCCATTGCTGCGCAAGCGCATGCAGGTGGCGTTCGAGCAGCTGCAGAGTCAGGGTGAAGTGGCTGTCGATACTTCGAAACTGGCCACTTTCGGTTTCTGCTTCGGCGGTTGCTGCGCCCTGGAGCTCGCCCGTACCGGCGCACCAGTGAAAGTGACGGTATCGTTCCACGGCACGCTGGACACACCGAACCCGGCCGATGCGAAAAACATCAAGGGTAAGGTTCTGGTGCTGCACGGTGCCTCCGATCCATTGGTGCCGAAAGAGCAGTTGCCGGCGTTCGAAGATGAAATGAACGCGGCCGGCGTGGACTGGCAGTTGCTGAGCTACGGCGGTGCGTTCCATTCGTTCACCGACCCGCACGCCAACGTGCCGGGCATGATGATGTATGACGCCAAGGTGGCTGCCCGGGCCTTCACGTCGATGCATAACTTGCTGGATGAAGTGTTCAAGGGTTGACTACCCTTAAGGTCAAAAGATCGCCCGAGCGCGGACCGAGCCTTCGGCAGCTCCTACAGGGGTCGCGTATTACCTGTAGGAGCTGCCGAAGGCTGCGATCTTTTGATTTTTTAGCTTAAGGCAATTCGATCCGCTCGCTTTCCCCCGGCACCGTCGGCCAATCCCCGGCCGCCCAACGCCGGCGTGCTTCATCAATCGCCGCCGGATCGCTCGCGACAAAATTCCAGTTGATCCGCCGTGGCCCGTCCAGCGCAGCACCGCCGAACAACACGGCGTGACTGTCGCTTTCAGCAAACAGGGTCATCTCTTCCCCGGCAGGCAGTACCACCAGCGAATGCGGCTCCAGCGGCTCGCCATCCAGTTGCACCTCGCCGCTCAGAACATACAGCGCACGTTCTTCATGCTCGGTGGGGATCAGTAATGTCGTCGCCGTTTGCAGGTGCAGTTCCGCGTACAGCGTAGGAGAAAGCACCGGCACTGGTGATTCCAGGCAAAAGCCCGACCCGGCAATCATGCGGATCTTCACCCCCAGGTTTTCGCTGACCGGCAAAGTCGACGCCGGATGGTGACTGTAATGCCCCGGACCTTGCTCTTTGTCCTTGGGCGAAGCCAGCCAGATCTGCAAGCCGTGCATCGTGAAGCCGCTTTCTTTCAAGGCCTCAGGCGTGCGTTCGACGTGGGCGATGGCGCTGCCGGCCGTCATCCAGCTGACGTCGCCAGTGCCGACCACTTGATCGGAACCGAGGCTGTCCTTGTGCTGGATCTGCCCCTGGAACAAGTAGGTGAGGGTGGACAGGCCAATGTGCGGATGCTGGCGAATGTTCATGCCTTTGCCCGGTGGATAACGGGTTTCCAGCATGTGGTCGAAAAACACGAAGGGCCCGACGCTGCGGCACTTGGCCGATGGCAGCGGGCGAAGAATCGGCTGGCCCTCGACATCTTCGGTGCGGGGGCGGATCACGAGCGGAGTGTTCATGGTGCGTTCCAGGCTGAGCGGGTGATGCGTTCGAGCATAACCCGCTTGCGCAGCCCTTGCCGCTATTGGCTGAACGCGCCTTCGGACAAATGCGTTTCTATGCTGACTTCAGACGTGGTCATCAGCTTGTGGATCGGGCAGCGATCGGCCACGCGGTGCAGCTCTTCGCGCTGGGCGTCGGTGAGTACGCCCTTGAGGGTCAGTTTGACGTGCAGCGCGTATTGGCCTTTCTGTTCCTGACTGTTGTCGCGCTTGACCTCCACGCCGACACCAGTCAGCGGGATGTTCTTCTTTTTGGCATACAGCTTCAGGGTCAGGGCCTTGCAGGCGCCTAGCGCGGCATCGAAATAATCGTGCGGTTCCGGCGCAGAGCCATCACCGCCGGCCGTGACGGGCACGTCGGCGAAGAGTTCGTGGTCATCGATTTGTACGCTGTGGCGAAAACCTTCGGCAGAAACGGTGTTGACAGTAACGGTCATGGGAAACCTCGCAGGCGACAGGAGAACTCATTCGATCAAAAAAGACCTTGTAGGTATAGAACCATCGCGCTTGTCGGGTGTTCCAATTTTCGATCCCACAAAAAAGCCCCGCGATTGCGGGGCTTCATGGCATAGATCCGGATCAGCTGCCTTTGACTTCCTTGCCGTTGACCGTGCCGTTCAGGAGCATGATGTTGTACTCCTTGCCGTCTGTTTCGACTTGTTGCAGGCGGACCAGCAGGTAATCCCAATCCTTGGCGAACCACATCACGGTAATGCGTTTGTTCTGTGTCGGGTCGCGTACACGTTCAACCTTGATTGCATCGATCTTGCCGGCCTTGGTGTCGACCTTTTCCGGGCCCAGCACGCGGAAGTCATAGGTGTCGACTTCATCGCCGTCGACTACCTGATAGCTCATGCTTTTCTTGCCGGCAGCAACGTCCTGCTGCAAGGCCAGCTGGTAGGTGGATTTGTCGACCATGCCACGGTTCAGCGCAACCTTTACCGGATCACCGCGATCGGTGCCGGTGATCATCTTGGTGTTCCAGTCGAAATCCAGATCCGATTTCTTGGCTTTGCCCAGACCGCCGCGTTCAAAGTGGTACGACACGGGAAGGAGCGTGTCCTTGTCCTGTGTCAGGGTGCTTTCCTCGGACAGGCTGGCGATCATCATCGATGCCTTGAAACTCAGTTTCCATTTGCCATCACTGGTTTTTTCGAGGTTGCGCTCGGCAGTGCCACTCATGGGCAGCTGTTTCCAGTCGGCGGTGTAGCTGGCGGAGAAAGGTTGAAGTTCTGCCGCCTGGGCGAAGGGCAAGGCGAGCAGAGCGCAAGCGAAGAGCAGGGCGCGACGCATAAAATCTCCTAGGTTCGAATCAAGTGGCCGCTGGCCGCGAGTAACTGTCCGTCCAGTAAAGCACCTTGTTCACCGAGTGATAAACGACCTTCGGCAAACCAGCGTACGGCCATCGGGTAGATCAGGTGTTCCTGAACATGGACTCGCTGCGCCAGACTCTGCGGCGAATCCTGTAACTCTACCGGTATTACAGCCTGTACGACCAGTGGTCCGCCATCGAGTTCCTCGGTGACGAAGTGCACGGAGCAGCCGTGCTCGGTGTCGCCGGCCTCCAGTGCGCGCTGATGAGTGTGTAACCCTTTGTATTTGGGTAGCAGCGAAGGATGGATATTGAGCAGGCGACCCTGATAGTGGCGTACGAAGCCAGCGCTGAGAATGCGCATGAATCCGGCCAGTACCACGAGTTCGGGGTTGAAGGCGTCGATCAGTTCGATCAGCGCGGCGTCGAAGGCCTCGCGACCTTCGAAAGCCTTGTGATCCAGGGTGCGGGTATCGATACCCGCGTCCCTGGCGCGTTGCAGGCCGTAGGCGTCGGCGCGGTTGGAGATCACCGCAGCGATGCGAACCGGGCTGTCGCCGGTCCGTGCGCTGTCGATCAAGGCCTGCAGGTTGCTGCCGGTGCCGGACAACAGCACCACCACATCACAGGTCTGGGACATCAATGAGCCTTGAGGTTCTTCAGTTCGACCTGAGCCGCGCCTTCGGCAGCGGTGGAGATCTGGCCGATGACCCAAGGCTGCTCGCCCGCTTCACGCAGCACGTTCAGCGCGGTTTCAACGTGCTCTTGAGCAACGCAGATAACCATGCCCACGCCGCAGTTCAGCACGCGGTGCATTTCGTTTTCGTCAACGTTGCCTTTCTCTTGCAGCCAGTCGAACACGGCAGGACGGGTCCAGCTCGCAACGTCAACCACGGCTTGTGCGCCCTTTGGCAGAACGCGCGGGATGTTGTCCAGCAGGCCACCACCGGTGATGTGGGCCATGGCTTTGACCGCGCCGGTTTCCTTGATCAGCTTGAGCAGCGGCTTCACGTAGATGCGGGTCGGGGCCATCAGCAGGTCGGTCAGCGGCTTGCCGTCGAGCTGGGTGTTTTCGATGTCGGCGCCGGATACTTCGATGATCTTGCGGATCAGCGAGTAGCCGTTGGAGTGCGGGCCGGAAGACGGCAGGGCGAGCAGGGCATCGCCAGCAGCAACCTTGGAGCCGTCGATGATTTCGGATTTTTCCACGACGCCGACGCAGAAACCGGCCAGGTCGTAGTCTTCGCCTTCGTACATGCCCGGCATTTCAGCGGTTTCGCCGCCAACCAGCGAGCAGCCGGACAGTTCACAGCCAGCACCGATGCCGGTCACGACCTGGGTCGCGGTTTCGACGTTCAGTTTGCCAGTGGCGTAGTAGTCGAGGAAGAACAGCGGCTCGGCGCCGCACACCACCAGGTCGTTCACGCACATGGCAACCAGGTCGATGCCGATGCTGTCGTGCTTGTTCAGGTTCAGGGCCAGGCGCAGCTTGGTGCCAACGCCGTCAGTACCGGAAACCAGCACCGGCTGCTTGTAGCCGGCCGGGATTTCGCAGAGGGCGCCGAAACCGCCCAGGCCGCCCATGACTTCCGGGCGCGCAGTGCGCTTGGCGACGCTCTTGATGCGTTCGACCAATGCTTCGCCGGCGTCGATGTCTACACCGGCGTCTTTGTAGCTCAGGGAGGGTTGCTTGCTCATGATCCAGGCCTTTAGGGGGGGATTTCTGGGTAACGACCGAGTCCGTCGGGAACGCCGAAACTGCGTAGGCGAGAGCCATGCGCGCTATTCGGACACTACCCGGCTGTTGCCGGTCTGCGAAGGCGCGCGATTTTATCAGGCTTGAGCCGCAGCGGCCATCCTCAGGCCGACAGCAGGACCATATCCGTTCAAAAAAAACCGTTAATGCGTGGTGTCGGTGGCATCCTGCATGGCTGTATAAGGTGTCGCGATTAACCGTCTATCGTTATGACAGTGCGAAAACTTACCCGGTACGTGTGAATGTTTTGCGTCGGGCAATGGTCACAGCCTTGCTCGATCGCTTTCATGCGGTCTGTTCCAGCCGCTCTTGTCGTCAGGAATCCTCCATGCGTTTTTGTAAATTCTTGCTTGTGAGTTGTTTGTCAGTGGTCAGCCTGGCCAGTCATGCCGAAACCGTCAAAGGCCTTTACCAGGTACGCGAGCCGGTGAATGGCCAATCGCCCGAGGAGCGTGAACAGGCGACCCAACGTGCGTTGGATACATTGGTGTTGCGCCTGACCGGTGACCCCAAGGCCGCTCAAAGTCCGGGGCTGGCGGCGATTCGCAAAGACCCGCAACAGATCATCAGCCAATACGGCTTTGATGCCGGGCCGCCGGAAGTCCTGAAAGTCGATTTCGATCCGGGCACCACCGAGCAGGCCTTGCGCCGCGCCGGCCTGGCGATGTGGGGGGCCAATCGGCCGTCGATCCTCGGCTGGTGGTTGAATGACTCCACCGAGGGTTCAAGTCTGGTGGGCGACGGTCAGGCCAGCGCGGCGCCATTGCGTCGGGCTGCTCAACACCGTGGTTTGCCATTGCGCTTGCCATTGGCAGACCTGAACGAACAGATCGTCGCGACCGCGCCGAATCTGGAAGGCGCAGATCCCGCGCCATTGAATGCCGCTTCGGAGCGCTACAACGCCGACGCCTTGCTCGCGGTACACGCCAAGGAGGAGGGCGGGCAGTGGCAAGCCAAGTGGCAATTGTGGCTGGGGGATAAAAAAGAGGCCGGCAGCGTGCAAGGCGCCGATCAGGCCGCCGTGGCCGATGCGGTGATGCTGGCGGTCAACGAGCGCCTGGCGCCGCGGTTTGTTGCCAGGGCCGGTGCTTCGAGTGAGCAATTGCTGGAGGTGCAAGGCATGAATCTTGAGCACTACGCGTCCCTTGGGCGCTTGCTGGAGCCATTTGGCGGGCGTGTGCAAAGTGTCGACGGCGACCGGATTGTCTATAGGGTCAATGGCAGCGCCGATCAACTGCGTGCACAACTGTCGCTGGCGAGGCTGCAGGAAGCGCCAGCTGGTCAGGCCCCAGCCCCGGCAGTGCCGGTTCAACCTGCCGCCGGTGGTGCGGTGCCTGCCCCAGCCCCGACACCGCAGCTGCGTTTTCGCTGGTAGTTTTTCTTTCTTTATATAGAAGCAATGGAGTGGTTCATGGCCGATAGGCGGTGTTGGTTCTGGCTCGGTGGGGTGGTCCTGCTCTGTGCGTTTGTCTGGTTGTTGCATCCGATCCTGACGCCGTTCCTGGTGGCGCTGCTGTTGGCCTACCTGTTCGACCCGCTGGTGGATCGGCTGGAGAAGGCCGGCTTGTCTCGAACCTGGGGTGTCGTGGCGGTGTTTACCCTGTTTACATTGATCTTCACCGCGCTGCTGTTGGTATTGGTACCGCTGCTCGCCAGGCAGTTGTTTCGTTTGTATGAGCTGGCCCCGCAGATGCTCGACTGGCTACAACACACGGCGCTGCCCTGGGTGCAATCGAAGTTCGGCCTGTCGGAAGGTTTCTGGAAGTTCGACAAGTTGAAGGCAGCCATCAGCGAGCATATGAGTCAGACCACTGATGTTGTCGGTGTCGTGTTGAGCCATGCCACGGCCTCGGGGCTGGCGTTGATCGGCTGGCTGGCGAATCTGGTGCTGATCCCGGTGGTGAGCTTCTATCTGTTGCGCGATTGGGACTTGATGATGTCCAGGATCCGCAGCCTGCTGCCCCGTGATCGTGAAGCGCGCGCGGTATCCCTGGCGGGTGAATGCCACGAAGTGCTCGGAGCCTTCGTTCGCGGACAGTTGCTGGTGATGGTGGCCTTGGGTGTGATCTACGCAGCAGGCCTGATGCTGGTCGGATTGGAACTTGGCTTGTTGATTGGCCTGATTGCCGGTCTGGCGGCGATCGTGCCGTACATGGGTTTTATCATCGGCATTGGTGCGGCGCTGCTTGCGGGGTTGTTCCAGTTCGGTGGTGATCTTTACCCGATGCTCGGCATTGTCGCGGTGTTCATGGTCGGCCAGGTGCTGGAGGGTATGGTGCTGACGCCATTGCTGGTTGGTGACCGGATTGGCCTGCACCCGGTGGCGGTGATTTTCTCGATTCTGGCCGGTGGTGAGCTGTTTGGCTTTACCGGTGTGCTATTGGCATTGCCGATCGCGGCGGTGATCATGGTGCTGGTACGTCATGTGCATGATTTGTATAAGGATTCTGAGATCTACGGGAGTGTCGACGAGCCGGAGTTGTAAGGGGCGTCGAAGGGTGATGGCGGGTTGCCCGGGTTCATGCCGGGTCAGCCTGCTTGCATCGCGCGACTGTCACATGCACCGCCAAAGAAACTGTCATAAAACCGATGCATTAACGCAAACCTTTGATTTTGCTTGTGGTCTGTCGCATTGTGCGGCCCGGCTCACGGGTATAAACTTCGCAAACTTTACACAGAGGCCACTAACGGTTCCTTTGGAACTGTTCAGTCAGGATGAAACCGATTCAGCTGCCCCTAGGTGTGCGTCTGCGTGACGACGCCACCTTTATCAATTACTACCCAGGCGCCAATGCCGCTGCACTCGGCTATGTCGAGCGGCTGTGCGAAGCCGACGCCGGCTGGACCGAGAGCCTGATATACCTTTGGGGCAAGGATGGGGTAGGGCGTACGCATCTGTTGCAGGCCGCCTGCCTGCGCTTTGAGCAATTGGGGGAGCCTGCGGTCTATCTGCCGCTGGCCGAGCTGCTCGATCGCGGTATTGAAATTCTCGACAACCTTGAACAGTACGAACTGGTCTGTCTCGATGACCTGCAGGCGGTTGCCGGCAAGGCGGACTGGGAAGAGGCGCTGTTCCATCTGTTCAATCGCTTGCGCGACAGCGGCCGACGCTTGCTGATTGCCGCGTCGACATCCCCCCGTGAGTTGCCGGTGAAGCTGGCGGATCTCAAGTCGCGCCTGACTCTGGCCTTGATCTTCCAGATGCGCCCGCTTTCCGATGAGGACAAATTGCGCGCCCTGCAATTGCGCGCATCTCGTCGCGGACTACACCTGACCGACGAAGTCGGGCATTTCATTTTGACTCGCGGTACCCGCAGCATGAGTGCGCTGTTCGAGCTGCTCGAGCGTCTCGATCAGGCCTCCCTCCAGGCTCAGCGCAAGCTGACAATCCCGTTTTTGAAAGAAACCCTCGGCTGGTAAACCCGCTGAATCCGGGGCTTTTAGCCAGTTCGGCGAATTACAGGCAGCATAAACCCCGCTTTCCTGCCCGGATGCAGGCTGCGCGTATGTTTAAAATGGGCTTAAGCGCTTAGATGTAAACGGGAAACGGATAAGTCACAAAAAGATCGATTGAATTTGCAAATGAGGATGATAGCGGGCATAGTCTCGGCTTCTTTACAACTATCAGCCACGGTCGTGCCCATGCTAAACCGCTTCGCACCCCTCGTGCCTCTCGCACTCGTCACCCTGTTGTTCGGTTGTGCTGCCCACACTCCGGTGTCCCGGCAAGCCCCGCAACAACAGGTTCAAAACTCTGCTACCGCTCAGTCTTCCGCTCTTTATCAGGAAGAGCTTGTAACCGAAAAAGAACTGGCCGACTTCGCTGGCGGCAAGTCCTACCAGCTTCCGGTTCTGGCCGACAGCATCCTCGAACGTGGCATGTCCCTGATCGGTACCCGTTACCGTTTCGGCGGTACTTCTGAAGCCGGCTTCGATTGCAGCGGTTTCATCGGTTACCTGTTTCGTGAAGAAGCGGGCATGAACCTGCCACGCTCCACCCGCGAAATGATCAACGTGGACGCTCCCCTGGTCTCGCGCAGCAAGCTTGAGCCGGGCGACCTGCTGTTCTTCGCAACCAATGGCCGTCGTGGCCGTGTCAGTCACGCCGGGATCTACCTGGGTGACAACCAGTTCATCCACTCCAGCAGCCGCCGCAGCGGTGGTGTGCGGATCGATAGCCTGGGCGACAGTTACTGGAACAAGAGCTTCATCGAAGCCAAGCGCGCCCTGGCGATGGCACCTAACGCGTCGCCAATCGTCACTGCACGTAAATAAGCGCACAGACTGTAAGGTAAACTTAAAGTCTTACTTGAAGTTTGCCATATAACCGCTAAAATCCTGATGTATGAATGATGGCAAACCGCCTGCGTCCCGCGCAGGCGGTTTTCTTTTCTGCACTCCCGGCAGAAAAAGCCGCAGCCAGATCAGGATGCTCTGCTTATGACGACGTCGGCCCGCCTCGCAATCATGTTCTTCGCAGCACTGCTCAGTGCCTGCGCCAGCCGCACACCGCCACCAGCACAGGTGGTTCGCGCTCCTATCGTATTTGGATCCCCACAAGCTTTTTCGCCCGAGGCGGAAGACGTGCTGTTTCGCGCGCTCGGCCTGGTGGGCACGCCTTATCGTTGGGGTGGTAATACGCCGGATTCCGGATTTGATTGCAGCGGCCTTATCGGTTATGTGTATCGCGATGTCGCCGGTATTTCCTTGCCGCGCACCACTCGCGAAATGATCTCCATGCAAGCGGCGAATGTGGGCAAGGAAGGCCTGCAAACCGGTGACCTGATTTTCTTCGCCACCAATGGCGGTTCCCAGGTCAGTCATGCCGGCATCTACGTGGGAGAGGGGCGCTTCGTCCACGCACCGGCCACCGGCGGCACCGTGAAGCTCGACAGTTTGTCCAAGGCCTATTGGCAAAAAGCGTATTTGAGCGCCAAGCGTGTTCTGCAGCCTGAACATCTGGCGCGCAACCCGTAATGTCCGGAGCTGCTGATCATGACTGCTCGCACGCTTAATCTCGACGACGCCCTGTACCAATACCTGCTCGATGTCTCCCTGCGCGAAACGCCACTGCTCAAGCGCTTGCGCGATGAGACCCAGGCACTGCCGATGGCACGTTGGCAGGTGGCTCCGGAGCAGGGGCAGTTTCTCGCTTTGCTGGTGAAGCTGACAGGGGCCAGGTGCTTGCTCGAAGTCGGCACTTTCACCGGTTACAGCGCCCTGTGCATGGCGTCGGCATTGCCGGCTGACGGCTCGCTGATCTGCTGTGATATCCCAGGCGACTACAACGCCATCGCACGACGGTACTGGCAGGAGGCGGGGCTCGCCGGACGAATTGACCTGCGCCTGGCCCCGGCGCTGGAAACCCTCGCCGAGCTTGAACGGCAAGGGCAGGGCGGGCAGTACGACCTGGTGTTCATCGATGCCGACAAGGCCAACTACCCGAGTTATCTGGAGCACGCCCTGCGATTGCTGCGGGTCGGCGGGCTGGCGGTGTTCGACAATACGCTGTGGAGTGGTCGTGTGCTGGAGGACAATCCCGAAAGCGCTGACACCCGTGCCATCCAGGCGCTCAATCGTGCCTTGAAGAACGATGCAAGGGTGGATTTGTCGTTATTGCCGTTAGGCGATGGTTTGACGCTGTGTCGTAAACGGCAGTTATCCTTTTGAAAGCATCGGGCCAGATCCAACGGTGAATGACTTGGTTTCCATGCTGGCGTATTACGTGTCTTGATACTAAATGCGTTGCCTTTTCGTATTTGTTGCATTCCTTCCTTTTGCTCTGCTCTCTAGATTGCGCTTATCCAGCAGTCCGGTCGTATTGGCTCGAGCTGCAATCACCCCAAATACGAAGAGCAATACATGAATAAGACACTGACCCTACTTAGCAGCGCATTCCTTCTTGCGGGAGCGTCTTGCGCTTTCGCTGCCTCCAGCACGGACCTGACGGTCACCGGCACCATCACGCCGGCTGCGTGCACGCCGAGCCTGTCGAACGGCGGTCTCGTGGACAATGGCAAGATCTCGGCAAAGGACCTCAATCCAACCCAGAATACTGAACTTGGCAAGCACCCACTGCAATTGACCGTGGCTTGTGATGCATCGACTCAATTCGCGCTGAACCCGATCGATAACCGAGCTGGTACGGCATCAACCAGCGGTTGGTTTGGCCTTGGACTCACCGACGCGAACGAAAAACTCGGTTTTGTTTACGTCGCTGTCAGAAACGCTTTGGCGGATGGGCAACCGGCAAGCGCGATCAGCTCCGAAGACGAAGGTCTGACTTGGGAATCAACCGGCTGGACGATTGCCGGCGTCCTTTTATCAGTAGGTTCCGCCTCCGACTCCAGTGCACCGATTGCAGTAAAAGACCTGACGATGGATTTTGAGGTTCAAACCTTCATCGCCCCCGCCAACAACCTGACCCTGACCGACGAGGTGGACATGGACGGCTCGGCGACATTTGAAATGAAGTACCTGTAAGTTCCCAGCTCTAAGCCGCTCGTGGTGTCCATGCGAACAATGGTTCAGTGCTGTCTCTCGTCCCTTCGGAGCATTCACTGTTAGTTGCCGAACACCGCAACCTTTTTTGCCGTTGATTATCTGGCGGCCGACACCCGCCACACCTTGTTCCCTGCGTCATCGGCCACCAACAGGTTACCCTGCCGGTCGATCACCACGCCCACCGGGCGACCCATGGCGTGGGAGATCCAGGTCTTCGGCAAAAGCGGCGAGCCCTGTGCAGAGCGCGATAACGAGAGCGTGCAGGGGTGTGCGCATGCGGGTCTTCCCTATGAGTGCCTTGTTCCAATCATAGAGAAGCGTTGTCGTGCGATGGTTTAACGCCTCAGCCGCGAGCTTCCTTGAACAGCACCGCAATGCCGGGGTGATAGTGGCCGGCTTCGTTGCGCAATTTGCGATAGGCGTATGGGAAATACCAGGCGACCGCGCAGGTGTGCTCCTTTTGCAGGTCGTCGACCATGTCCTGGAGTTCTTCCGGCGTGGCGCCCTGCTGGGCTTTTTGCGGGGCGACGAACAGGCAGCCGAGTTTCAGGTCGCTGGCATGGCTCACGCGCTTCGCATCGCTGGCGATGTCGAGCAGGGCCTGGCTCAGGTTGAGGCTGTTGACCCGTGGCCAGCGCTGGGTGGTCTGGAGGTAGGCGCGGGTTTCGGGCGAGGCGAGGAACAGGTCGGCGCGGCTGTTGCGCTCGCCTTCTTCGGTCTGTTTGCGGGTTGGCGTCTGTTGCAGCGTGACCATCTCGGCCATCCAGGCCGCGGCAGACAGCAGTCCGAGATTGGCTTTCTCGTCGTGCCAGTACGGTGTGTCGCCATCACCGCGGACGGCGTTGTAGCGGTCGATGCATTCGAACCAGCGCTCGAGCACCGGGCGCAGGAATTCCAGCTTTGGATTGCTGATGATCATGCCTTGCATGGGCTCACCCTTATTGTTGTGTTGTGAGGTTGTGGCTCTTTGATATCACTGCTGAGAGCGTGGCACAAGATTGACGTCAGTTTATTGATTGATGGCAGTCAATCGGTCGATCGCCTCCCGGCTTTAATTGACGCTCCACCCCCAACCCTCTAACCTTCGCGGCTTGTTTCAGGTGCTCTGTGGCTTGGGTCGACAGGGTGAAACAGGGAAGCCGGTGAGTGAGTTCTTCTGATGGTCGAAGGCCCGCAATTCCGGCGCTGCCCCCGCAACGGTAAATGAGTGAAAACTGTGTCTGATGCCACTGTGTCGATTCGATTCGATGCGGGAAGGCGCACAGTCTGGCCCCTTGGGCCACTCATGAGCCCGGAGACCGGCCTGATTCATCCAGCGGCATCACGGTGGGCGATGCCAGGCTTAGTTGCCTTCTATTCTTGTGCCTGCCCGCCGTTATTCCTGCCTCAACGGAGAGCTCCCCCATGACTGATACCCCCGATCGTGACGAACGCCATCTGGCGCGCATGCAGCGCAAAAAAGCCGTGATTGACGAGCGCATCGCCAATGCCCCGAACGAATGTGGCCTGCTGCTGGTGTTGACCGGCAACGGCAAGGGCAAGAGCAGTTCGGCCTTCGGCATGCTTGCCCGCGCCATGGGGCACGGCATGCAATGCGGCGTGGTGCAATTCATCAAGGGCCGCAACAGCACCGGAGAAGAGCTGTTCTTCCGGCGCTTTCCCGAGCAAGTGCGCTTTCATGTGATGGGCGAAGGTTTTACCTGGGAAACCCAGGACCGCCAGCGCGACATCGCCGCCGCCGAAGCCGCCTGGGCGGTGTCGCAGCAACTGCTGCGCGATCCGTCCATCGGTCTGGTGGTGCTCGATGAGCTGAACATCGCCCTCAAGCACGGCTACCTCGATCTCGATCAGGTGCTCAGCGACTTGCAGGCCCGGCCGCCGATGCAACACGTGGTGGTCACCGGTCGTGCCGCCAAGCCGGAAATGATCGAGATGGCTGACACCGTCACCGAAATGGGCGTGATCAAACACGCCTTTCAAGCCGGGATCAAAGCGCAGAAAGGCGTCGAATTGTGAGTCAGCCTCGGCACTGCCCGGCGGTACTGATTGCCGCGCCGGCTTCCGGCCAGGGCAAGACCACCGTCACCGCGGCGCTGGCCCGACTGCATCGCAATCAGGGGCGCAAGGTCCGTGTGTTCAAGTGCGGCCCCGATTTTCTCGATCCGATGATCCTCGAGCGCGCCAGCGGTGCGCCGGTGTATCAGTTGGACATGTGGATGGTTGGTGAGCAAGAAAGTCGCCGGCTATTGTGGCAAGCCGCCGCTGAAGCCGACCTGATCCTGATCGAAGGTGTCATGGGGCTGTTCGACGGTACGCCGTCGAGCGCCGATCTGGCGCGGCATTTCGGTGTACCGGTGCTGGGTGTGATCGATGGCACTGCCATGGCCCAGACCTTTGGCGCCCTGGCCTTGGGGCTGGCGCGTTATCAGCCGGACTTGCCGTTCGCCGGCGTGTTGGCCAATCGCGTCGGCACGTTGCGCCACGCGCAACTGCTCGAAGGCAGCCTGACTGAAGGTTTGCGTTGGTACGGCGCGCTGTCCCGGGAAACCGGGATCGAACTGCCGAGCCGGCACCTGGGGCTGGTGCAGGCCAGTGAACTGAACGATCTCGACCTGCGCCTCGATGCGGCCGCCGATGCCCTGGCCAGCAGTTGCGAGGTTGCGCTGCCGCCGGCGGTCGAGTTCGCCGCCCCTGATGTCATCGCGGTCGAACCGCTGCTGGCCGGTGTGTGCATTGCCGTCGCTCGCGATGAAGCCTTTGCGTTCACCTACGGCGCGAGCCTGGATTTGCTGCGGGCGATGGGCGCCGAGTTGTCGTTCTTCTCGCCGATCCGCGACCGTGCATTGCCGGAGGCCGACAGCCTGTATCTGCCGGGTGGTTACCCGGAGCTGCACCATGTCGCGCTGGCGCAAAACACCGCGATGCTCGATGCGATCCGCGCCCACCATCGGGCAGGCAAACCGTTGCTCGCCGAGTGTGGCGGCATGCTGTATCTGCTCGACTCCCTGACCGATGTCGAGGGCACTCGCGCCGAACTGGTTGGCTTGCTGGCCGGTGATGCGGTCATGCAAAAGCGTCTGGCCGCGCTGGCGTTGCAGGCGGTGGAACTGCCGGAAGGTTCGCTGCGCGGGCACACCTATCACCATTCGCTGACCACCACAGAGCTGGCGCCGATAGCCCGTGGCTTGAGCCCCAATGGCGGGCGCGGGGCGGAGGCGGTCTACCGTGAGGGGCGGATGACCGCCTCTTACGTGCATTTTTATTTCCCGTCGAACCCTTCGGCGATTGCCGCGCTGTTTGCGCCGGACCTTGAAGCCGCCTTCGCTGCGATGCGGCGATCCGACAAGCCAGCTCCTACAATGGATCAGCTAGCCCCTGTAGGAGCTGGTTTGCCAGCGAAACGGCCATGACGGACAACGCATTCTCTGAAGCCGAACGCGCAGCGGTCTATCGCGCCATCGCCGAACGCCGCGACATGCGCCACTTCAACGGCGGCACCGTCGAGCCAGAATTGCTGCGGCGCCTGCTCGAGGCCGCACATCAGGCACCGAGTGTCGGCCTGATGCAGCCTTGGCGCTTCATTCGCATCAGTGATCGCGCCTTGCGTGGGCAAATCCAGGCCCTGGTGGAAGAGGAGCGTATCCGCACCGCCGAAGCCCTCGGCGAGCGCAGCGACGAGTTCATGAAGCTCAAGGTCGAAGGCATCAACGATTGCGCCGAGGTACTGGTCGCCGCACTGATGGACGATCGCGAGCAGCATATCTTCGGCCGCCGCACCTTGCCGGAAATGGACATGGCCTCGCTGTCCTGTGCGATCCAGAACCTGTGGCTGGCGTCCCGCGCCGAAGGGCTGGGCATGGGCTGGGTGTCGCTGTTCGAACCGCAAGCCCTGGCCGATTTGTTGAAGTTGCCACCGGGAGCCAAGCCTCTGGCCGTGCTGTGCCTGGGGCCGGTGAAGGAGTTCTATCCGGCACCGATGCTGGTGCTCGAAGGCTGGGCGCAGGCGCGTCCGCTACATGAATTGCTGTATGAAAATTATTGGGGAGTAAGTCAATGAGTGTGGCGTTGTTGAGTGTCGCCGCGGTTGCGCTGGATGCGCTGCTGGGCGAACCCAAACGCTGGCATCCGCTGGTGGCGTTCGGCCGTTTTGCCGACCGCATCGAGCAACGTTTCAACGGCGGCGGTCGCGGTTGGCGCAGTCATGGCGTCACCGCGTGGGTGATTGCCGTGTTGCCGCTGACATTGCTGGTCACGGCATTGTCCTGGGCGCCTTACGTCGGCTGGATCGTCGAGATTCTCGCGCTCTATTGCGCCCTCGGCATGCGCAGCCTCGGTGAGCACGTCACGCCTGTGGCCAAGGCATTGCGCGGCGATGATCTTGATGAAGCGCGCAAACGCGTGAGTTATCTGGTCAGCCGTAAAACCAGTGATCTGGATAAAACCGAAGTCGCCCGTGCCGCTACCGAGTCGGTGCTGGAGAACGGCAGCGACGCAGTGTTCGCGGCGTTGTTCTGGTTTGCCGTGGCGGGTGCGCCGGGCGTGGTGCTCTACCGCCTGAGCAATACCCTGGATGCGATGTGGGGTTATCGCAATGAGCGCTTCGAACGGTTCGGCTGGGCGGCGGCGAAGGTCGACGACGTGCTCAATTACATACCTGCGCGCCTGGTGGCACTGACTTACGCGCTGCTGGGCAAAACCCGGCTGGCGTTGAAATGCTGGCGCACCCAGGGCCCGACCTGGGACAGCCCGAATGCCGGCCCGGTGATGGCGGCAGGGGCGGGCGCGCTTGGTGTCGAGTTGGGCGGGGCGGCGATTTATCATGGCGAACTGCATCAGCGTCCGCAGTTGGGCGAAGGCGTGCCGGCGGATGCCGACTCCATTGATCGGGGCTGGCAATTGGTCCAGCGCGGGGTATGGTTATGGCTGCTGATTCTCTGCCTGGGGGCCGAATTTTATGCTTGAGCACGGGGGGCGATTGCGCAAGGCGGCGCTTGAATACGGCATAGATGAAGCCGACTGGCTGGACCTGTCGACGGGCCTTGCGCCCTGGCCGTTCCCGGTGCCGGATATTCCGTTGCGGGCCTGGGCCCGTCTGCCGGAAGCGGACGATGGCCTGGAGCAAGCCGCCTGTGATTACTACGGCACCTTGCAGGCATTGCCGGTGGCCGGTTCGCAAATGGCAATCCAGCTGCTGCCGCGATTACGTCGGGCGGGCAAGGTCGGCGTGCTGTCGCCGTGTTATGCCGAGCACGCTGAAGCGTGGCGTCGTAACGGCTACATCGTGCGTGAAGTACTGGAGCACGAAGTCGACTTCTTTATCGACAGTTTTGACGTGCTGGTGGTGGTCAATCCGAATAACCCCACGGGCCTGAACCTCACCCCCAGTCGCCTGCTCGACTGGCACGCGCGGCTGGCCCAGCGCGGTGGCTGGCTGGTGGTGGACGAAGCGTTCATGGATAACACGCCGCATCTGAGCCTGGCTCCATATGCCCATCAAGTCGGGTTGATCGTCTTGCGCTCCTTCGGCAAATTTTTCGGCCTGGCCGGAGTGCGCCTGGGGTTTGTGCTGGCCGAGCGCAAGTTGCTCAAGTTACTGGCTGAACAAGTGGGGCCCTGGGCCGTGAGCGGGGCGACCCGGGTAGTGGGTCAGGCCTGCCTGCGCGATACCGAGGGGCATACGCGGCAACGGGTGCGCGCCGATGAGGCCAGCGAGCGCCTTGCGTCGTTGCTGGCGCAACACGGCTTCGAGCCTCAGGGCGGCTGTGCGCTGTTCCAGTGGCTGATCACCGAGCGCGCCGAAGAACTGCATGAATTCATGGCCCGGCGTGGCATTCTCCTGCGGCTGTTCACGCACAACAGCAGCCTGCGATTCGGCTTGCCCGGTGACGAAATCGCCTGGGTACGACTGGCGCGGGCGTTCGAAGATTTCGCGAAGGAAAACCAATGACCACGCTGATGGTGCAGGGCACCACATCGGATGCCGGTAAAAGCACGCTGGTAACCGCGCTGTGCCGTTGGGTCACACGTCAGGGCATAAGGGTGGTGCCGTTCAAGCCGCAGAACATGGCACTCAACAGTGCGGTGACCGCTGACGGTGGCGAGATCGGCCGCGCGCAGGCGGTTCAGGCCCAGGCCGCGCACCTCGAACCGCACACCGACATGAACCCGGTGTTGCTCAAGCCCAACAGTGATACCGGCGCTCAGGTGATCATCCATGGCCGCGCCGTCACGACCATGAACGCCGTCGCCTATCACGACTACAAAACCATCGCCATGCAAGCGGTGCTGGCTTCCCACGAGCGCTTGAGCGCGGCGTATCCGGTGGTGATGGTCGAGGGCGCAGGCTCGCCGGCGGAAATCAATCTGCGGGCCGGCGATATTGCCAACATGGGCTTTGCCGAAGCGGTGGATTGCCCGGTGCTGCTGATCGCCGATATCAATCGCGGCGGGGTTTTCGCCCACCTGGTAGGCACCCTCGAACTGCTGTCGCCGAGCGAACAGGCGCGGGTCAAAGGCTTCGTCATCAATCGTTTTCGTGGCGACATCGCGTTGCTGCAACCCGGTCTCGACTGGCTCGAAGAGCGCACCGGGAAACCGGTGATCGGCGTGCTGCCGTACGTGATGGATCTGCACCTGGAGGCCGAGGACGGCATCGATCAACGCCAGACCGATAAAGCTGAACAGGTGCTGAAAGTGCTGGTGCCGGTGCTGCCGCGCATCAGCAACCACACAGATTTCGATCCGCTGCGCCTGCATCCGCAAGTGGACCTGCAATTCATCGGCCCCGGCCAGGCGATTCCACCCGCCGACCTGATCATCCTTCCTGGCTCGAAAAGTGTGCGCAGCGACCTCGCGTACCTGCGGGCCAACGGCTGGGACACCGCCATCGCCCGGCATCTGCGTTACGGCGGAAAACTGCTGGGGATTTGTGGCGGCCTGCAAATGCTCGGTGAGCAGGTGCATGACCCGCTGGGCCTCGAAGGTGCGCCGGGTTCCAGTGCCGGGTTGGGGCTGCTGGCGTTCCAGACCCAGCTCGAACAAGAGAAGCAGTTGCGCAATGTGCGTGGTCGCCTGGCGCTGGAAGATGCGCCGGTATCAGGCTATGAAATTCATGCCGGCGTGACTACCGGACCGGCGCTGGAACATGCCGCCGTGCATCTGGATGACGGCCGCTGTGATGGTGCGCAAAGTGCGGACGGGCAGATATTCGGCACCTATCTGCACGGACTGTTCGAGTCCCCGGCGGCGTGCAGTGCGCTGTTGCGCTGGGCGGGTTTGCAGGAGGTGCAGGACGTGGATTACCACGCCTTGCGCGAGCGTGATATCGAACGGCTGGCGGATCTGGTGGAGAAGCATCTGGATACCGGGCTGTTGCGGCAGCTCTGCGGGATATAAGGCGCCTGCCATGGCCTCATCGCGGGCCAGTCGCCTCACCGAAGATTTCAAGGAAACAACCATGCTCCAACTGATCCTCGGCGGCGCCCGCTCCGGCAAGAGTCGCCTGGCTGAAAAACTCGCCATCGACTGCGCGCTGGCCGTGACCTACATCGCCACCAGCCAGCCACTCGATGGAGAAATGAGCGAGCGGGTGGCTCATCATCGCGCCCGGCGCCCTGCCGAATGGGCATTGATCGAAGAACCGCTGGAACTGGCCCGGGTGCTGCGCGAATCCGCCCGTGCCGACGGTTGCCTGCTGGTGGATTGCCTGACCCTGTGGCTGACCAATCTGCTGATGCTCGACGATGCCGAGCGTTTGCAAATCGAGCGCGATGCCTTGCTGGACTGCCTGGCGTCGCTGCCGGGTGAAATCATTTTTGTCAGCAACGAGACCGGAATGGGTGTCGTGCCGCTGGGCGAATTGACTCGCCGCTATGTCGATGAAGCCGGTTGGCTGCATCAAGCTCTGGCTGAGCGTTGTCAGCGTGTCGTCCTGACCGTCGCCGGCCTGCCCCTGACTTTGAAAGGAACTGCGTTATGACTCAATCCTGGTGGCTGACCCCCTGCAAGCCGGTCGATACCCAAGCGGTCGAACAGGCGCAGGCGCGGCAGCAGCAACTGACCAAACCGGCCGGCTCCCTCGGCCAGCTGGAATCGGTGGCGGTGCAACTGGCGGGTTTGCAGGGGCGGGTCAAACCGAGTCTGGAACAAGTGTGGATCGCGATTTTTGCCGGTGATCATGGCGTCGTCGCCGAGGGTGTGTCGGCGTTTCCCCAGGAAGTGACCGGGCAGATGCTGCACAACTTCGTCAGCGGCGGTGCGGCGATCAGCGTACTGGCGCGGCAGTTGGGCGCTTCCCTTGAGGTGGTGGACCTCGGCACGGTGACGCCATCGCTGAACCTGCCGGGCGTGCGGCACCTGAATGTCGGCCCGGGCACGGCGAATTTTGTCCAGGGACCGGCCATGACCGAGGCCCAGGGGCAACTCGCCATGCAGGCCGGCCGTGACAGCGTGCAGCGGGCGATTGCTACCGGTGCGCAGTTGTTTATCGGTGGCGAAATGGGCATCGGCAACACTACCGCTGCCAGCGCCTTGGCGTTTGCGCTGCTCGATTGCCCGGTGGGCCACTTGACCGGGCCAGGCACCGGGCTCAACGCTGAAGGTGTCAGCCACAAAGCCCAAGTGATCGAACGCGCCTTGGCATTGCATGGCGCGCAGCGTGGCGATGCCTTGCAGACCCTGTTCAACCTCGGCGGTTTTGAGATCGCCGCGCTGGTCGGTGCCTATCTCGCCTGTGCCCAGGAGGGTGTCGCGGTGCTGGTGGATGGCTTCATTTGCAGCGTCGCAGCGCTGGTTGCGGTGCGCTTGAATCCTGAATGCCGTGAGTGGCTGTTGTTCGGCCATCGCGGCGCCGAGCCGGGGCATCGTCATGTGCTGGAAACCCTGAAGGCGCAGCCATTGCTCGATCTTGGCCTGCGCCTGGGCGAAGGCAGTGGCGCGGCGTTGGCTGTGCCGCTGCTGCGTCTGGCTTGCGACCTGCACGGGCAGATGGCGACTTTCGCCGAAGCCGCCGTGGCAGATCGACCGGTATGACCTTGCGCGTGGATCTGTTGCGGCACGGTGAAACCGAACTCGGCGGTGGTCTGCGCGGCAGTATCGATGATGCGTTGACCGATTTGGGCTGGGCGCAGATGCGCGCCGCCGTGGTCGGCCAAGGGCCGTGGGATCGGCTGGTCAGTTCGCCGTTGCAGCGTTGTGCGCGGTTTGCCGAGGAACTCGGTGCGCAGCAGGGTTTGCCGGTGCACCTGGATAAAGACCTGCAAGAGTTGCATTTCGGCGCCTGGGAAGGGCAGAGCGCGGCGGCGTTGATGGAAACCGACGCGCAGGCGCTGGGCTTGTTCTGGGCCGATCCGTATTCGTTCACGCCGCCTCAGGGTGAGCCGGTAGCAGACTTTTCGGCGCGGGTGCTGGCGGCGCTGGAGCGTTTGCACGCGACCTGTGCCGGTGAGCGCGTTTTGCTGATCAGCCATGGCGGTGTGATGCGCCTGTTGCTGGCACAGGCTCGCGGGCTGCCACGAGAGCAACTGCTCAACGTTGAGGTCGGGCATGGCGCAGTGTTTTCGCTGACGCTGGACTCTGCTGGCGTATTGAAGGAAGTGCTCTGACCATGCTGCCATTCTGGATCGCCCTGCAATTTCTCAGCAGCCTGCCGATTCGCCTGCCCGGCATGCCTGAGCCCCGGGAACTGGGGCGGTCGTTGCTGTTTTATCCGCTGGTGGGATTACTCTTTGGCGCGATTCTGTGGGCAGTCAACTGGCTGCTGCTGGGCACGCCGACCTTGCTGCACGCGGCGTTACTGCTGAGCGTTTGGGTACTGATCAGTGGCGGGTTGCATCTGGATGGCCTGGCGGACAGCGCCGATGCCTGGCTCGGCGGTTTTGGCGACCGCGAGCGTACGCTGACCATCATGAAAGACCCGCGCAGCGGGCCGATCGCGGTGGTGACGCTGGTGCTGGTGCTGTTGCTCAAGTTCACCGCGTTGCTGGCGCTGATCGGGCAACAGCATTCGTTGGCATTGATCATCGTGCCGTTGATAGGGCGCAGTGCATTGCTCGGCTTGTTCCTGACCACGCCCTATGTGCGCGCCGGTGGCCTGGGCCAGGCATTGGCCGATCATCTTCCGCGTTCGGCGGGCAGGCAGGTGCTGGCGGTCAGCGCGCTGGCTTGTGTGCTGATTGCCGGTTTGAGTGGTGTGGTGGCGGTGATGCTGGCGGCGCTGGGGTTTGTCTGGCTGCGCCAGGTGATGCTGCGGCGCCTGGGCGGCACGACGGGGGACACGGCGGGCGCGATGCTGGAGTTGATGGAGGTTGCGGTGCTGGTAGGCTTGGCGCTGGCCTGACAGTCCCCGATAGCGATCTTCAGGACGCCATCCAACCACTGAACAAAACCCAAGTAACTTGATTTAACCGACTCGCGGGTATATACACGCACCATGCTCGATTCCCAATGTTTATGCATCAACCTGCGTCGCGCCGCCCGCGGCGTCAGCAGGCATTACGACGGCGCTCTCGATGGCTTCGGGATCAACGTTGCGCAGTATTCTTTGCTGTGCAACCTGCAACGCCTGGATCAACCGAGCATCTCGACCCTGGCCGAGGCCATGGGCCTGGATCGCAGTACCTTGGGGCGCAACTTGCGGGTGCTGGAGGGTGATGGCCTGGTGACGCTGGTCGAGGGCGAGGACATGCGTAACCGCATCGTCCTGCTGACCGAGGCCGGGGCAGAGCGTCTGAAGGCTGCCTTGCCGGCCTGGGAAGCCGCTCAGCAACGTTTGATCGATCGCTTGGGCCCCGAGAAGCGCGAAACCTTATTGAAGCTGCTGGACGAACTGGCATGATGCCGGTTTTTTCGATCATAAGCGGGTATATACCCGCAACCGGAGAACAACAATGACATCGATGTGGCGTACATGTGGCTGGGTTCTGTTGGGGAGTGCGCTGATCCTTGCGTTGTCTCTGGGGGTTCGACATGGCTTCGGGCTGTTTCTGGCACCGATGAGCGCCGAGTTCGGCTGGGGCCGTGAAGTCTTTGCCTTCGCCATCGCCTTGCAGAACCTGATCTGGGGCCTCGCTCAGCCATTCACTGGCGCGCTGGCCGACCGCTTCGGCGCGGCGAAAGTGGTGCTGGTCGGTGGCGTCCTGTACGCGGCCGGGCTGATTTGCATGGGGCTCTCCGACTCGGCGGTGACCCTGTCCCTGAGTGCCGGCCTGCTGATCGGCATCGGACTGTCCGGTACTTCGTTCTCGGTGATTCTGGGTGTGGTCGGCCGCGCGGTGCCGCCGGAAAAACGCAGCATGGGCATGGGGATCGCCAGCGCTGCCGGTTCGTTCGGCCAGTTCGCGATGTTGCCCGGCACCCTCGGTTTGATCGGATGGCTTGGCTGGTCCGCGGCGCTGCTGGCGCTGGGCTTGCTGGTGGCGCTGATCGTGCCGCTGGTGAGTATGCTCAAGGACAAGCCGCTGCCCGTCCTGGGCCACGAACAGACCCTTGGCGAAGCATTGCATGAAGCCTGCTCCCACTCCGGATTCTGGCTGCTGGCGTTCGGCTTTTTTGTGTGCGGGTTCCAGGTGGTGTTCATCGGTGTGCACTTGCCGGCCTATCTGGTGGATCAACACCTTCCGGCGACGGTCGGCACCACGGTGCTGGCGCTGATCGGCCTGTTCAACATTTTTGGCACCTATACCGCCGGATGGCTCGGCGGGCGCTTGTCCAAGCCGCGTCTGCTCACCGGTCTGTACTTGCTGCGGGCGGTGGTCATTGCGTTGTTCCTGTGGGCGCCGGTGACGACCACCACGGCTTACCTGTTCGGCATGGCCATGGGCTTCCTGTGGCTGTCGACGGTGCCGTTGACCAACGGCACGGTGGCGACCTTGTTTGGTGTGCGGAACCTGTCCATGCTCGGCGGGATTGTTTTCCTGTTTCACCAGCTCGGTTCGTTTCTGGGCGGCTGGCTGGGTGGCGTGGTGTATGACCGTACCGGCAACTATGACTTGATCTGGCAGGTCGCGATTCTCCTGAGCCTGTTGGCTGCCGCCCTGAACTGGCCGGTGCGTGAACGGCCGGTGGCGCGCCTGCAAACACAAATGAGTGCGACATGAACAGTCTCTGGCCTCGTATCACGATTTTCGCTGTCTGCGCCTTGCTGCTTGCCCTGACGTGGTGGGGCTGGCATCAGGGCGGGCTGGCGCTTTTGCAGTTGGGCATGGGGACTTGCTAGCGTGCGGCGAGGGCGAGTAACGTTGCTTTTGACAAGTTTTCAAGGATGCACCGACATGCTGATGCGCGCGATTGCAGTCCCCGCGTTGCTGGTGGCGTTTACCGGGCTGGCCTACGCGGCCGAGTGCCCGGAGCTGTTGCAAGGATCACTGCAAAAGCTGCGCGCCAAGGAATCCATCGACCTGTGCCAACGGTATGAAGGTAAGCCGCTGGTGGTGGTCAATACGGCGAGCTTCTGCGGTTTCGCCCCGCAGTTCAAAAGCCTTGAGGCGCTGAATCAGCGTTACAAAGGGCAGGGGCTGGAGGTGCTGGGTGTTCCATCCAATGACTTCAAGCAGGAGTCCAGGGACAGCGCGGAGACTGCGAAGGTGTGCTATGCCAACTACGGCGTGACCTTCACCATGACCGAACCGCAAAAGGTTCGTGGCGACGACGCAACGCATTTGTTCAGAGTCCTGGCCAGTCAAACCAGCGCACCGAAGTGGAATTTCTACAAGTACGTGGTGGATCGCCAGGGCAAGGTGATCGCCAGTTTCTCCAGCCTGACCAAGCCGGATGATCCCGAGTTCATCGCCGCGGTGGAAAAAGCCCTGGCTTCGCCACCGCTCGTTTCACCCCCTGACCTGTAGGCGCGAGCTTGCTCGCGAAAACCTCAAGGCGCCTCGTTCATCCTGAAAGCACGCATCATCGTTCGCGTCCATCGCGAGCATTCGAGCGTCGACCGGCTGCTCCTACAAAAAGCCCCGCCTCTGTGAAGAGCGCGGGGCTTTTTTGATTCGGCTGGCGAGCGGTTCAGGCTCGCCGGGAATCATCAGAAGCGGTAGGTCGCACCGACACCGAAACCGTTGGCGCTGTTTTCGTACTTGGCGCTGTAACTGTCTACCAGATTGGAGCGATCCACCTTGACCGCTTCTTCCTTCAGGTAGGAGTAGGCGACGTCGATGGTCAGATCATCGGTGACGTTGTAGCCGGCGCCAAGGCTGAAGATTGTGCGGTCACCTGTAGGAATACGTGGGGATCGGTCGGTATTGTTGGTAGGCGACTGGTCAATGCTCAGGCCGGTGCGCAATACCCACTGCTTATTCAGCTGGTAGGAGGTACCGATGGCGTAGGCCCAGGTATCGTGCCAGTTCTGCTCTTCCGTAATGGTGCCGAACAGGGCCGGGGACAATGCACCGCCTTGTGCCGCCGTTACGCCGTCGTTGTTGACGGTGATGTCTTTCAAACGGCTCCAGCGAGTCCAGGTGGAACCTGCATAAAGGGTCCACGCATCCGTCAGCTGTTGTGTCACGGAGAAGTCGACAGATTCAGGTGTTTCGATTTTCAGCGAAGCATCGTATCGATTGCTTTTCAGGAAGGCGGAAGGTGAATTTGCGCCTGCGCTGATATCGGTATGACCTTCAATCTTGTATTTCACTTTCGAGTGATAGGTCAGGCCGACACGAGTGGTGTCTGTTGCTTGTACCAGGACCCCGAAGTTGTAGCCAAGAGCGACATCATCCCCTTTGATTTTGACGTGGGTATCGCCAAAAAGAGGTACATCCGACTCCAGAGTGCCGCCAATGCGGTTGATGGTCGGGCCGAAACCAATCGATACTTTGTCGTTAAAGGCGTAGCTGACGGTAGGCTGGAAGGTGACAACCTTGACTTCACTCTTGCTGCCGAAACCGGCACCCTGGAAGCCATTTTCATAGTCGGTAATCAGACCAAAAGGTGCGTAGACACCGAGGCCGAATGCCCAGTGATCATCAATCGGCTTGACGTAATAGCCCATCGGAACGGCTGTGAATGGCACCATGTCGCCTTTGTTGGTACCCGGGTGGGCGCCTTGGGCGTCTTTGATATCAGTCGAGGCATCGATAGCTGCGATCCCGCCAGTGACTTCCTGGCGCTTGATTCGCGACATGCCGGCAGGGTTGCCAAAAACAGTGCTTGCATCATCGGCAGATGAAGAGCGTCCCGCAAAACCAGTCCCCATTCCACTGATGCTCTGTTCGTTGAGGGCAAAGCCACTCGCGAAGATTTGGGTGGATGCCAAGGCAACGGCGAGGCTAATGGTGGTTTTGAGCATTACTTTTTTCATTATTAGAATTCCTGATGATCACCGGGGCGAAAATTACCAACATTTTCGTCCCGGCGCCATAGGCTGTATCGCTTGATTTAGAGCGGTTTTGTAGGACAATCCGACCAGAATCGCGACATGTTGCGCGATCTTTGGATCCAGATGTGTCAGCAGGCGACCTGATTCAGCGGTGAAACACAGATTTGCCAGGCGCTGGTGAAATCACGCAGACGTCCCTGGGGCTGAAAGGTCTGGCGCCAGATTCTGGCCATACCCAACAAATCATCAGGGGCGGGGAGGGGGGTATTCTGTTCTTCCACCAGCAGCCAGGCGATGGCTGTGGCGTAACGCAGGTTGACGGTCAATTCGAGGTGCGGGCCACTCAAAAACGCATGCTGACTGGCCAGGCCGCGGACCAGGCTTGCACGCTCCGGATCAAGGGCCAGGTAATGGTCCCAAAGGGCCTGGTGGCGGGGCTCGGCAATGCGATACAGGCCGTGCCCGCGGCGGTCATGCAGGGCGGAACCAAGAGCGGACTGGCTGGCGGCAATGCCCAGCAGCAGGGATTCGGCAGTAGCGCTATGACGTCCGAGGTAGATCAATGTCGGACGAATCACATAACGGCACAGTTCGCTGGCAGCGATACCCATAAAACCCTCGAGACCTGAATTGGACGGCGATACCTGAAGGGGGGGCTTGGCAGCTGTGAATCGGCTCAGGCTCGCCGCAAGCGGGTCAAGCCGCTTGAGTTGAAGTGTAGTGTCATATTCGCGCTGTAAAGGCCTGTTTTTAAAATATTTCCAGCGACCAGTTATAACCGTTATATCGGATCGTGCTTAGTCGTTGCGCGGGGGATGGGAAACATGGGGCAATAAAAAGCCCCGCTTTTCAGCAGGGCTTTTGAGGTTTTCAGCCTTTCTGGCGTCTCAGGCAACCAGTGCCTGGCGAGTACGCTCGATCACAGCCTGCAGCGGTTCTGCGCTGGAGTATTGATCCGGGTACAGGCGTTCGCTGTGACGAGCGATGCCGTGTTCGTTAACCAGAGTGAAGCTGAAGCAGCCTTTGCGAGCGGCCATGATCAGGCAGTTCATTGGAGCAAAAGCGTTGGTTAGGGTGCGGATGGCATCCTGAGTGTGGATTTGAGTGGACATAATTGGTGTTCCTACAAGCGACACGGATAAGAACCGTGCAAAGTTAAAACGTTCCAGTGACGACGACCACCATTGGTCGAACGAAGAACCCGACTGGAACAAAGCAGCCAGTTTGAAGCGCTGACAAGTTGGCGCGCTTGGGCTGGCAGGTAGGTACTTAGGAGGGCAGGCAACACATCGAGGGCAAAGGTTCTGGGCCCGGGGTGAAGATCCTGATCAATTTGCAGGTTGGTTCGAGCAGAGTAAGCAGGCGGAGCAACACCCTTTGCTTTCGATTCAAAGGTTGTGTCGGCGCAAGATTTACCTGGAAACCATCGAGGTGGTCGATCCCGCTTGCTCGGTGGAGGCTTCCGTTGGGAAGGCTGACCGGGGGATTTGTTCGACCAGAATTGACTTTCAGCTTGGTACTAACGCCGCGGATACTAACGGATTGAACTGGCCAAGGGAAGTGTGTTAGCAAAAAGAATTTCCCAGCAGGTGCCCGACCGGGCTGTTTTTATCTTGTAGCCAAGCGTATGAAGCTACGGTGCCTGCGATTGCTACGCCCTGTAGCAGAACAAAACCCGACCGTCGGTCATCGACCTTGGTAGCAACGCGGCCGTCTAAACACCGGGTTTGCCAAGGCTTATCCCCAGGCATGACCAAATAACGCGCCGAAAAAGTGCATCGATATAACCGTCGCGAAGGCACTTGTGCACATTAGTTGCGCACTCTGTCACCCCGCTGTCATCTCACGTTCAAGCGCGGTAGCTGCCTGTATCCAAAATTTAAGTCAATGAAAAACATCGCTTTTTTTTACTGGTGAAAAAATCGTCAGTTTGACTGCGAGCCCCATTCCACAGGGCTTTGAGCGGGTTCAGGAGCGGTTGTCCACTGAGTTATCCACAGCTTCTGTGGATTGTCCCGAGCGCTTGCTCTAGGACGGGCGTGCCGGGATATTTTCAGCTTTACCTGTAAGAAAAAGAGAGTAAAGTTGCGCGCCTTCCGATCTGCCCCACAGTGCTTTATGAAGTTTCGCTCAGCCTCTGTTTCCTCTTCCTCCACAGCACCTTCTGTTGCCCCTACCAAGCGCTTTTCCATGCGCGTGGCGGAGTGGCTGTTGGACAGTCCGCACCTGGGCGAAAACCCTAACGTCAAACACATCGCCGGACGTCTGCTCAAGCAACCGGCCCGTGAAGGCGTGGTGGCTGCACAAAGCCGTCTTGGCCAGTTGATGTGCCGCGAATGCGGGAATGCCCGGGACCGCCGGATCGGCCAGGACCTGCTGCGTCAGGCCGCTCGGGCAGGCGATCGCCGCGCTCAACAGGAACTGGGGCTGATCGAAGACTGAGCTGTCCAAGATCTGGCGCCTTGGTTAACCTTCAGGCTTTATCGGAATGGCAGGAGTGGCTATGGCAATGGACTTGACCAGCGTATTGCTGGGTCTGGCAGGGGCAGCGTTGCCGTTGCTGGTATTGGCCTGGCAACTTCAGCGTCGGGCCAGCGCCACGCAAGCCGATGTTGCACTGCTGCAAGAACGCCTGGCCATGGCGCAACTGGCGCAGGACGGATTGAATGCTCAGCTTGAGTCCAGTCGCGATGAAGCGGCTGATCTGACCCAGGCCAACGCCGCCAAACAGGCTGATCTGGCGGCGCTGCGTCGTGAAGTCGAGCTGCTGCAGATCGAGCGCGACGACGCCCGGGATGCCGCCCATGCGTGGAATATCGAACGCGCCGGCAAAGAAGCCGAATTGCGCCGTCTGGATGCCCAGGCCGCGTCGCTCAACGCCGAATTGCGCGAGCAACAGGACAGTCATCAGCAACGCCTCAACGACCTGCAAGGTTCGCGGGACGAGTTGCGCGCGCAGTTCGCCGAGCTGGCGGGGAAAATTTTCGATGAGCGCGAGCAGCGTTTTGCCGAAACCAGCCAGCAGCGCCTGGGGCAGTTGCTCGATCCTTTGAAGGAACGCATCCAGTCCTTCGAAAAGCGTGTCGAGGAAAGCTATCAGAACGAGGCGCGTGAGCGTTTCTCCCTGGCCAAGGAGCTGGAGCGCCTGCAACAGCTGAATTTGCGCTTGAGCGATGAAGCCACCAACCTGACCCGCGCCTTGAAAGGGCAGAAGACCCAGGGCAATTGGGGTGAACTGATTCTGGAGCGCGTGCTCGAGCATGCGGGACTGGAGAAGGGCCGCGAGTACCAGACGCAGGTCAACCTCAAGGGGCCGGACGGCGAGCGCTTCCAGCCGGACGTGATCATTTATCTGCCGGGCGACAAGCAGGTCGTGGTCGACTCCAAGGTCAGCCTGACGGCCTATCAGCAATACGTGGCGGCTGAGGACGACGCCATCGGCCAGATCGCCATCAAGCAGCACGTGCTGTCATTGCGCAATCACGTCAAAGGCCTGGCCGGCAAGGATTACAAGCGCCTCGATGGCTTGCACAGCCTGGATTTCGTGTTGCTCTTCGTGCCGATCGAGGCGGCGTTTTCTGCCGCGTTGCAGGCTGAGCCGACACTGTTTCAGGAGGCATTCGACCGCAACATCGTGATCGTCAGCCCCACCACGTTGTTGGCGACCCTGCGTGTCATCGACAGCCTGTGGAAGCAAGAGCGTCAGAGCCAGAATGCCCGGGAGATCGCCGAGCGGGCCGGGTGGCTGTACGACAAGTTCGTGCTGTTCATTCAGGATCTGGACGAGGTCGGCAATCGCCTGCAGCAACTGGACAAGGCCTACAGTTCGGCACGCAACAAACTGACAGAAGGGCGTGGCAACCTGGTCAGTCGCAGTGAACAGCTCAAGCTGCTGGGCGCACGGGCGAGCAAGAGCCTGCCGGCGGACTTGCTGGAGCGAGCGATGACGGATGTGGATGGATTGGTCGAATTGCCGGAGTAGCCCCGATTGAGCGTGGACCCTGTGGCGAGGGAGCTTGCTCCCGCTGGGCTGCGCAGCAGCCCCAATACCGAGCAATGAGTCTCTTCAGGTTAAGCGCATTGCCTGATTGACGACTGCTGCGCAGCCGGACGGGAGCAAGCTCCCTCGCCACAGGTTTTTTGAGTTGATCTTCGCTACAACGGCAGATACCGGCTCAACAACGCGCGCAACGCCGCCGGTTTCACCGGTTTGGCCAGATAGTCCAGCCCCGCGGCATGCACCTGGTCGACCGTTTCCGGCCGGCCATCGGCGCTGATCACCACCCCGGGAACCGGCTCGCCCATTTGCGTGCGCAACCAGGCCATCAAATCGGTTCCGGTCTCGCCATGATCGAGGTGGTAATCCACCAGCGCCAATTGCGGGCGCACGCCTTCGCCCAGCAGCGCTGCGCACTCCTCGCGATTGCGTGCGGTCCAGACCTGGCAACCCCAGCGGCTGAGCAGGCTGTTCATGCCGATCAGGATGCTGTCTTCGTTGTCGATGCACAGCACCTGCGCGCCATTGAGCAATTTGCCATTGAGCTCGGCGACCTTGACCGGCACTGCAGTTTGCGTCCGGGCCAGCGGCACGTTGACGCTGAACACGCTACCGCGTCCCGGCCAGGAGCGTACGCGCAAGGTATGACCGAGCACGCGACATAGCCCGTCGGCAATCGCCAGCCCCAGGCCGAGGCCTTTTTCGGCACGTGTCTGGTGGCTGTCGAGGCGCTTGAACTCTTCGAAAATCACCTGCTGTTTGTCTTCCGGAATACCCGGGCCACGGTCCCAGACTTCCAGGCTCAATCCTTCCTTGTGCCGACGAACCCCCAACAACACCGGCCCTTTGCCGTAGCGGAAAGCGTTGGTCAGGAAGTTCTGCAAAATCCGCCGCAGCAATTTGATGTCGCTGTCGACCCGCAACGTGCTTGCGCGAACCCGGAACTCCAGCCCTTGTTCCTGCGCCAGCACCTTGAACTCGGTACCGAGGGTGTCGAACAGTTCGTTGAGAGCGAACGGCTGGCGATTCGGGTTGATCTTGCCGTTCTCCAGGCGGGAAATATCCAGCAGGTCGCTGATCAAGTCCTCGGCCGAGCGTAGCGAGCTGTCCAGGTGCTCGACCAGTTTCTGCGCTTCGCCGGACAAACCATCGTTCTGATGGGAGAGGGCGGCGGAGAACAGCCGCGCCGCATTCAGCGGCTGCATCAGGTCATGGCTGACGGCCGCGAGGAAGCGGGTCTTGGACTGGTTGGCCGCCTCGGCGGTGCCCTTGGCGTCGGTCAGGGCGACGTTGAGCTGCGACAATTCGTGGGTCCGTTCGGTGACCCGTTGCTCCAGGCCTTCGTTGGCCTCGGTCAGCGCTTGCTCGGCTTCGCGGAACGCGGTGATGTCGGTGAAACTCATGACGAAGCCGCCGCCAGGCATCGGGTTACCGATCAGTTCGATCACCCGGCCGTTGGGGAACAGGCGCTCGGAGGTATGCGCGCGGCCCTGGCGCATCCAGTGCAGGCGGCGCGCGACGTGTACTTCGGCCTCGCCGGGGCCGCACAGTCCACGCTCGGCATTGTGACGGATGATGTCGGCAATCGGCCGGCCGACTCTGATCAGGCCATCCGGGTAATTGAACAAATCCAGATAGCGACGGTTCCAGGCCACCAGTTTCAGCGACTGGTCGACCACGCTGATGCCCTGGGTGATGTTCTCGATGGCGCCTTGCAGCAAGGCACGGTTGAATTGCAGCACTTCCGAGGCTTCGTCGGCGATGCGCACGACGTCTTCCAGTTGCATCTCCCGCCCTTCAATGGCGGCTTTTACCACCGCGCGGGTCGAAGAGGCACCGAGCACACCGGCCAGCAAGCGTTCGGTATGGGCGATCCATTCACTGTCCGCGTTCTGGTTCGGGTTGAAGCCTTTGCCCTGGCGATAGGCAAAACGGATGAAGCTTTGCCGGGCGCGTTCTTCGCCGACGAAGCGTGCCGCCAGTTGCAGCAGGTCGTCGATCTGCACTGCCAGCATCGAGCGTGAGCTGGGGCGGGCACTGATTTCCTGGCCGATGAAGCGGCCCGCTTGCCAGTGTTCGGAAACCCGGGTGCGGGACAGCACCGAGACCCAGGCGAACAGCGTGAAGTTGCCTGCCAGCGACAGCACCACGCCTTGGGTCAGCGGGGTGATCGGCAGGTTCAGTGGATTGCTGTGCAACCAGGCCAGGCCCGGGAATGTGCTCAGAGACAAACCGAGGCTATTGGCAGCAATCGGCAGGATCAGGGTGTAGAACCACAGGAAGGTGCCTGCGGCGAGGCCGGCGAACACGCCGCGCCGGTTGGCCTGTTTCCAGTACAGCGCACCGAGCATGGCGGGGGCCAGCTGGGTCACGGCAGCGAAGGCGATCTGGCCAATGGTCGCCAGGCTGGCGGTCGAGCCCAGCAGGCGATAGCTGACGTAGGCCAGCAGCAGAATGACGACGATGCTGACGCGGCGCACCGACAGCATCCACTGGCGGAACACTTCGAACGGGCGCTCGGCGTTGTTGCGCCGCAGCAGCCACGGCAACAGCATGTCGTTGGACACCATGGTCGACAGCGCCACGCTGGCCACGATCACCATGCCGGTGGCCGCCGATGCGCCACCGATAAATGCCAACAAGGCCAGCGCCGGGTGCGCCTGGGCCAGGGGCAGGCTGATGACGAACGAGTCTGGCAACACCGAGCTGGGCAGCATCATCTGCCCGGCCAGTGCGATTGGCACGACAAACAATGCCGCGAGGGCGAGGTAGGCCGGGAATACCCACTTGGCCAGGCGCAGATCCTGGGGCTCGATGTTCTCGACAACGGTCACATGAAACTGCCGCGGCAGGCAAATGATCGCCATCATCGCCACACCGGTCTGCACCACCATCGATGGCCAGTTGATGGTTTCCTTCCAGTACTGTTCCAGCCGCGGCGCAAGCATGGCCTGGTCGAACAGGTCGTCGAAACCGTCGTACAGGCCGTAGGTCACGAAGGCGCCGACGGCGAGAAACGCGAACAGCTTGACCAATGATTCGAAGGCAATCGCAAGCACCATGCCGCGGTGGTGCTCTGTGGCGTCGAGGTTACGGGTACCGAAGACGATGGTGAACAGCGCCAATACCAGCGACACAATCAGCGCGGTGTCCTGGGCGCGGGTGCCCATGGCGTCGGCGCCGGCACCGATCAGCAGGTTCACACCGAGCACGATGCCTTTGAGCTGCAGCGCGATGTAGGGCAGCACACCGACCAGGCAAATCAACGCCACCACCACCGCCAATGACTGGGATTTGCCATAGCGCGCAGCGATGAAGTCGGCGATGGAGGTGATGTTCTCCTGTTTGCTGATCATCACCATTTTTTGCAGGACCCACGGCGCGCCGACCAGCAACAGGATCGGCCCGAGGTAGATCGGCAGGAACGACCAGAGCTGTTCGGCGGCCTGGCCCACGGCGCCGAAGAAAGTCCAGCTGGTGCAATAGACCGCCAGCGACAGGCTGTACACCCAGGCACGCACTCGCGGCGGCAAGGGCGCGCTGCGACGGTCGCCATAGAAGGCGATGGCGAACATGATGGCCATATAGGCCAGGGCGACGGCGGCGATCAGCCCGGTGGACAGCGACATGGGGACTCCAGACAAAAGACTCCCGGGACTCCCGCCCGGACAGACAGTCTCGCACGACCGCCAGCGTTAGTCAGTGTCGACCAAGGTCGTGGCGTGGCGGGGTGTCGCAGGAGGATTTTCAGTGTCTGGACTGGCCCCTTCGCGAGCAAGCCCGCTCCCACAGGGGGGGGGGGGCGGCGAACACGGTCGATGTGGGAGCGGGCTTGCTCGCGAATGGCGGTATTACTGACTGAATGCAATCTCGATCAACCGATGCAACTCTTCAACCTCCAGCGGCGCCTCGGCAAACAGGATGCGAAACACCGTCGGTGCGGCGATCAGATTGATCAGCCGATCGACACTGGGCTTGGGCTGATCCGGATAGCGATCCAGAATCGTCTGCAGTTGCCCGCCAATGATGGTCGCGCAATAACTCGGCTTCAGCGCCGCCTGCACGTCGTACAGCATGTTGCGGCCGGGTTCGGAGCTCATCTCGTCCAGGTACTGCTCAGCCCAGGCCCGCACGTCACCGTGAAGGCTGCCGGTATTGGCCGGCTCGTTGTCGGGCTGCATGCGGGCGAGGGCGACGTCGGCCAGCAGCGCCGACACATCGCCCCAGCGTCGATAGATGGTGGACGGTGTGACACCCGCGCGCGCCGCAATTTGCGGCACCGTCACGCTGGCGCGGTCCTGCTCCTCAAGGAGTTGACGCACGGCCGAATGAATCGACTCTTGTACCCGGGCACTGCGGCCGCCGGGGCGTAATGTAGGGGCTGTCATCTTGTGTTTCCTGTATTGCGCCGGGTCTTGCGGCTGGCATCCGGTCCTGAAAGCCATGCATCGGACCTTAACACAAAGAATTTGCTTTAAGAGGGATCCAGTAGCACACTCCGCAAAAGCAAAAAATTAGCTTTTGTGGAGTGTGTCTATGCCCGATTCTCCTTCAAATCGTGCCAGCCTGTGGTTTCTGGCAATAACCTTACTCAGTTTTCTGGCGGCTTCCACCGCGCCGACGCCGCTTTATCACCTGTATCAGGAGCAGATGCAGTTTTCGCCAGCGACCCTGGCCCTGATTTTTGCCGTGTACGCCCTCAGCCTGTTGGCAGCGTTGCTGACGGTCGGCTCGCTGTCGGATTACCTGGGGCGCAAGCCGGTGATTTTTACGGCGGTGCTGCTGAACATCCTGGCGATGTTGCTGTTTATCTACGCCGACAGTGTCCCGTGGCTGATCAGTGCCCGGGTCCTGCAAGGGTTTGCCACCGGCATGGCGACTGCCGTGTTGAGTGCAACGTTGCTGGACACCGATCGCCAGCAAGGCCCGCTGGTCAATAGTGTCGCGCCCTTGCTCGGCATGGCTCTGGGCGGAATGGGCTGCGGTTTGCTGGCCGAGTTTGCTCCGGCGCCGTTGCACCTGACCTATTGGCTGCTACTTGCTCTGTTCGCAATGCAGGCCGTATTTGTCTGGTGTTTGCCGGAGAGCGTCACGCGCCAGCCCGGGGCTTGGGCATCATTGCGGCCCACCCTGCATGTGCCGGTCCAGGCGCGCGCGACGTTATGGCGGGTGTTGCCGCTCAACACGGCGACCTGGGCGCTCGGCGGTTTTTACGCGTCGCTGGCACCTTCATTGGTGCGCACGGCGACGGGTTCGACCTCGAACCTGATTGGCGGGGCGACCGTCGCCGCATTGACGGTGACCGGTGCCCTGATGATTTACACCCTGCGCAATCAGGCGGCGACCAAGGCGCTGCAGCTGGGCGCCAGTTCGTTGCCGGTGGGAGTAGGCCTGATTCTACTGGGCGTGCACAGTGCCAGTTTGCCGCTGTTTTTCCTCGGCACGCTGGTCGCCGGTTGTGGCTTCGGCGCCGGTTTCCTCGGGGCGGTGCGCAGTCTGGTGCCACTGGCCTTGCCCCATGAGCGCGCCGGGTTGATGTCGGCGTATTACGTGCTGAGTTATCTGGCGTTCTGCCTGCCGGCGCTGCTGGCCGGGAACCTGGCGCGGACCTTTGGTCTGGTGGCAACCACCGATGGTTATGGTGCAGTGCTGATGGTGCTGGCCCTCAGTGCAATGGCGGGTTTACTGCGATCACGTTCGGCCAGGGTCTGCGAGGCCAACCGGTAGAATAGAGTTAGCCTTGGCACCCACTCAGCTCACTCGAAGGATCGGACCATGAAGATCATCCGCAGCAAATCGTTCACTGGCGAGCGTGCCTGGGCCGCGCTGGATATCGCCAGCATGAACGGCATCACTACGCGGCTGCACTGGACCGATCAACCCTACAAGTGGCACGTCAACGATGGCGAGGAAGTGTTCGTGGTGCTCGATGGCCAGGTGCAGATGCGTTATCGCGAAGAGGGTTTAGAGCGGGAAGCTTTGCTGGAGGTCGGTGACATTTTTTATGCCTCGGTTGGCACTGAGCATGTGGCGCATCCGGTAGGACCTGCCCGGATATTGGTGATCGAATCAGAAGGGAGTGTCTGACGCTATATAAGTGATATCGATAATATATAGAGATATTACCCGTTATATAGATATTCGATTCGGATCTAACATGGGCTCTACCTCACGAGAGGACAGGAGTTCGCTATGACATGCGCCAATAGCATCAAGCCCGGTATCAAACCTTTCAGTCACCTGCAGCATCCCCGCGAGGTGATTCGCCAGTTCACCCCCAACTGGTTCGCGGCCACCATGGGCACCGGGGTGCTGGCGTTGGCGTTGGCGCAATTGCCGGTCGCCATGCCCGCCTTGCACGCCTTTGCCGAAGCTCTCTGGCTGTTCAACATCGCCCTGTTTCTGCTGTTTACGGCGGTATACACGGCGCGTTGGGTGCTGTTCTTCGACGAAGCACAACGGATCTTCGGCCACTCCACGGTTTCGATGTTTTTCGGCACCATCCCCATGGGCCTGGCGACCATCATCAATGGCTTCCTGGTGTTTGGCCTGCCGCGTTGGGGCGACGGTGTGGTTCACCTCGCCGAGGTGCTGTGGTGGCTGGATGTGGCCATGTCGCTGGCCTGCGGGGTGCTGATTCCCTACATGATGTTCACTCGTCAGGAACACAGCATCGACCAGATGACCGCTGTCTGGTTGTTGCCGGTGGTCGCGGCAGAAGTGGCGGCCGCCAGTGGGGGCCTGTTGGCGCCGCATCTGGCCGACGCGCATTCGCAACTGGTGGTGCTGGTGACCAGCTACGTGCTCTGGGCCTTTTCCCTGCCGGTGGCCTTCAGCATCCTGACCATTCTGTTGCTGCGTATGGCCCTGCATAAACTGCCCCACGAAAACATGGCCGCCTCGAGCTGGCTGGCCCTCGGCCCGATCGGTACCGGCGCGCTGGGCATGCTGGTACTGGGCGGCGATGCACCGCTGATTTTCGCGGCCAACGGTTTGCCGGGCGTCGGCGAGATTGCTTCAGGATTGGGGCTGGTGGCCGGCATCACCCTGTGGGGCTTCGGATTGTGGTGGATGTTGATGGCGTTGCTGATCACTGTGCGCTACTTGCGTGCCGGCATTCCGTTCAATCTCGGCTGGTGGGGCTTCACCTTCCCGTTGGGCGTCTATTCTCTGGCGACGTTGAAGCTGGCCAGTACCTTGAACCTGACGTTTTTCAGTGTGTTTGGCTGTGTGTTGGTGGCGTTGCTGGCCGTGATGTGGCTGATCGTCGGCAAGCGCACGGTGCTGGGCGCCTGGCGCGGCGAGCTGTTTGTCTCGCCGTGCATTGCCGGATTGAAGAAATAACCGGCAAAGATTAGGTAGTGTGTGGCCTGGATCGACGTTCGATACTCCAATTACAGTATCCAGGCCACTCGCTACCTATCATCAGGGACACATGGAAGATGAGTCACCCTTCACAGTTCACCTTGTTGCGCACCCGGCGCTTCCTGCCGTTTTTCATCACCCAGTCCCTCGGGGCGTTCAACGACAACGTGTTCAAGCAGTCGTTGATCCTCGCCATTTTGTACAAGCTGACCATCGAAGGTGACCGCTCGATCTGGGTCAACCTGTGTGCGCTGCTGTTTATCCTGCCGTTTTTCCTGTTCTCGGCCCTGGCCGGGCAATTCGGGGAAAAGTTCGCCAAGGACGCGCTGATCCGCCTGATCAAGCTCGGTGAGATCGCCATCATGGCGGTCGGCGCCGTCGGTTTCATGTTCGATCACCTGTCGTTGATGTTGGTGGCGCTGTTCGCCATGGGCACCCACTCGGCGCTGTTCGGGCCGGTGAAGTACTCGATCCTGCCGCAGGCGCTGCGTGAAGACGAACTGGTCGGCGGCAACGGCCTGGTGGAAATGGGCACCTTCCTGGCGATCCTCGCCGGCACCATTGGCGCTGGGGTCATGATGTCTTCGGCGCATTACGCACCGGTAGTGTCCATGGCGATCATCGGTATTGCCGTGCTCGGCTACCTGGCCAGTCGCAGTATTCCCCGGGCGGCGGCCGCCACGCCACAAATGCGCCTGAACTGGAACATTTTCAGCCAGTCCTGGGCCACGTTGAAACTGGGCCTGGGGCAAACGCCGGCAGTGTCACGCTCGATTGTCGGCAACTCGTGGTTCTGGTTTGTCGGGGCGATTTATCTGACGCAGATCCCGGCCTATGCCAAGGAATGGATGCACGGCGACGAAACCGTGGTGACGCTGATTCTGACAGTGTTCTCGGTCGGAATCGCGTTGGGGTCGATGCTGTGTGAGAAATTGTCCGGGCGTAAAGTCGAAATTGGGCTGGTGCCGTTCGGATCGTTCGGCCTGACCGTTTTCGGTCTGTTGCTGTGGTGGCATTCCGGCTCAATACCGGACAGCGCCGCCGGCCATGGCTGGATCGAAATCCTCGGTTTCGGCCACGCCTGGCTGGTACTGCTCGACATCCTCGGCCTGGGCGTTTTCGGTGGTTTCTACATCGTGCCGCTGTACGCACTGATCCAGTCACGTACAGCGGAAAACGAACGGGCGCGGGTGATTGCCGCCAACAACATCCTCAATGCGTTGTTCATGGTGGTGTCGGCGATTGTCTCGATCGTCTTGCTGAGCGTGGCCAAGCTGTCGATCCCGCAGCTGTTCCTGGTGGTGTCGTTGCTGAACATCGGCGTCAACGCCTACATCTTCAAGATCGTCCCCGAGTTCACCATGCGTTTCATGATCTGGCTGCTCAGCCATTCCATGTACCGCGTCGAGCATCGCAATCTGGATCTGATTCCCGATGAAGGCGCGGCGTTGCTGGTGTGCAATCACGTGTCATTCGTCGACGCCTTGCTGATTGGCGGTGCGGTGCGCCGGCCGATTCGCTTTGTGATGTATTACAAGATCTACAACTTGCCGGTGCTGAACTTCATCTTCCGTACCGCGGGGACGATTCCGATTGCCGGGCGCCAGGAAGACATCCAGATATATGAACAAGCCTTCACACGCATTGCCCGGTATCTGAAGGACGGTGAACTGGTGTGCATCTTCCCCGAGGGTAAATTGACCGCCGATGGCGAAATGAATGAGTTCAAGGGCGGGCTGACGCGGATTCTCGAAGAGACGCCGGTGCCGGTGATTCCGCTGGCCTTGCGGGGGTTGTGGGGGAGTTTCTTCAGCCGCGATCCGGGCAAGGGGCTGTTTCACCGGTTGTGGTCACGGGTGACATTAGTTGCAGGGCCGGCGGTGGCGGTTGAAGTGGCGGAGCCGGCGAAGTTGCAGGCGATGGTGGGGGAGTTGCGCGGGGCAGTTAGATAGCGGTTGTTTGTGCGGGCCTTTTCGCGAGCAGGCTCGCTCCTACAGGGATCGTGGGTATGGTGAAAATTTCCGACACACCATAAAACCTTGTAGGAGTGAGCCTGCTCGCGATTGGCGGTAGTGGCTTAAGCGCTGACCTTCAGGCCAACCAACCCGGAAATGATCAACGCCACACTCGCCAACCGCACCAGTGCCATGGACTCGCCAAACAGGATGATCCCGGCGATCACCGTGCCCACGGCGCCGACCCCGGTCCAGATCGCATAGGCCGTACCCAGCGGCAATTCCTTCATTGCAAGGCCGAGCAAGCCAAGGCTGATAGCCATTGCCGCAACGGTCAACACGGTGGGGAGCGGGCGAGTGAAGCCGTCGGTGTACTTGAGGCCGACGGCCCAGCCGACTTCGAACAGGCCGGCGAAAAACAGAATGATCCAGGACATGAAGACCTCCATCGTCTGACGGGGTCGTCCCCTGATTAATGACTCGATCGAGCCGCGAGGTCGTCCTCGCGATGGGCAATAGAGTGCCCAGCATTAACCCGGGGATCAAGTTTTTGAATCAGTCAGTCGCCTGCTGTGCAGCCATTTCCCGATCTTGCTTTTCACTCATACGGCGGAAATACGTGGAGAGCAGTGCCCCGGAAATGTTGTGCCAGACGCTGAACAATGCGCTGGGCACTGCCGCCAGTGGCGAGAAGTGCGCGCTGGCCAGGGCCGCGCCCAATCCGGAGTTCTGCATGCCTACTTCCAGGGCCAGGGACTTGCGCTGCGCCAGAGGCAACTTGAACAGGCGCCCGGTGAAGTAACCCAGCAGGTAGCCAAAGCTGTTGTGCAGCATGACCACGGCCATGATCAGCAAGCCGGACTCGGCAATCTTCGCCTGGCTGGCGGCCACCACCGCCGTGACGATGATCACGATGCTCACCACCGACACCAGCGGCAGCACGTCCACGGCGTGGCGAACCTTGTCGCCGAGCACCCGTTGGGCAACCACGCCCAGCACGATCGGCAGCAGCACCACTTGCAGGATCGACCAGAACAACTCCATGAACGATACCGGCAACCAGGCCGAGGCCAGCAGCCAGATCAGGGCAGGGGTCAGCAGTGGGGCGAGGAGGGTGGTGACAGCGGCGATGGCCACCGACAGCGCCAGGTCGCCACGGGCCAGCCAGGTCATCACGTTCGACGAGGTGCCGCTCGGGCAGCAGCCGACCAGAATCACACCGACGGCGATTTCCGGCGGCAAGTGGAACACCTGGCAGAGCAACCACGCCACGCCCGGCATGATCACAAAATGTGCAACCACGCCCAGGGCCACGCGCCATGGATGGCGAGCGACTTCGGCGAAGTCTTCGAGTTTGAGGGTCAGGCCCATGCCGAACATCACCAGCCCCAACAAGGGCACGATGGCGCCTTTGAGGCCGAGGAACCACGCCGGCTGCAGAAACGCCACGACAGCGAAAATCAGTACCCAGTAAGCGAAAGTGTTGCCGACAAAACGACTCAATGCAGCCAGTGCGCGCATGGCTTGATCCTTATTTTAAGCGACGCTACAAAACCCCTGTAGGAGCGAGCTTGCTCGCGATGGTGTGTCAGACAAAGAGGGGCTACTGACACTCCATCGCGAGCAAGCTCGCTCCTACAGGAGAGATCACAAGGCTTTAGATGCCTTGCGGAGTCTCTTCCCCGCCCAGCGCTTCTACCAGCGCCGGCAGGAAGTCGCCGAAGGTCAGCATCATCAGGGTGAAGCTGGCGTCCAGTTGGCCCAAGGCTTCGTCGCCGCCGTCCTGTTCCGCCTGGTCTTGCAGCAGATCTTCGAACTTCAGGCGCTTGACCACCATTTTGTCGTCGAGGACGAACGACAGTTTGTCCTGCCAGGCCAGGGACAACTGAGTGACCACTTTGCCGGTGCTCAGGTGCAACTGGATTTCTTCGCTGGTCAGGTCCTGGCGCTTGCAACGCACAATGCCGCCGTCTTCGTGGGTGTCGCGCAGTTCGCACTCGTCCAGCACAAAGAAGTCGTCTGCGGCTTTCTGCGTGGTGACCCACTCGGTCATGGTCGCGGTCGGGGACATTTTCACGGTCAGCGGACGCACCGGCAGCGTGCCGATCACTTCGCGCAAGGTTGACAGCAAGTCTTCGGCGCGTTTCGGGCTGGCCGAGTTGACCAGGATCAGGCCCTGTTTCGGCGCGATGGCGGCGAAGGTCGACGAGCGGCGGATAAAGGCGCGAGGCAGAAAGGCCTGGATGATTTCATCCTTGATCTGATCGCGTTCCTTCTTATAGACCTTGCGCATTTGCTCGGCTTCGATCTCTTCGACCTTTTCCTTGACCGCATCACGCACGACGCTGCCCGGCAAAATACGTTCTTCCTTGCGCGCGGACACCAGCAGGAAGTCACCGCTGACATGCACCAGCGGCGCATCTTCGCCTTTGCCGAATGGCGCGACGAAGCCGTAGGTGGTCAACTCCTGGCTTGCACATGGGCGCGCCAGTTTGGTGGCCAGTGCAGTTTCCAACGCCTCGGCATCAACAGGCAGATCTTGGGTCAGGCGATAGATAAGCAGGTTTTTGAACCACATGGGGTGAGTCTCTCCTTTATACAAAGGCGGGCATTATTGTCTTCGCCGTGCCATAGGCCAACCTTTCTCTAAGCCTTTGGAAGGCCTGAGAAAATTATTTTAAAAAGTGCTTGCCAGAGGTTGGGTCGCTCCGTAGAATGCGCGCCACACCGAAGCGAAGGGTGATTAGCTCAGCTGGGAGAGCGTCTGCCTTACAAGCAGAATGTCGGCGGTTCGATCCCGTCATCACCCACCATTCGTTTTCAGTGTTACGCGCAGCGGTAGTTCAGTCGGTTAGAATACCGGCCTGTCACGCCGGGGGTCGCGGGTTCGAGTCCCGTCCGCTGCGCCATATTCGGTAACCTGGAACACTGAACGCCAGGTCACCACGGAAAAGCCCGCTTAGGCGGGCTTTTTTCTGCCTCAGGTTTGACTGTTGTTCCTGTGGGTTGCATCGTTTCACCGGTTTTTAGATTTTTTTGAAAAAAAACTTCAAATAAATCAACACTTTATAAAAACCTGTGGCATAATGTGCCCCGCAACGAAGGTAAAGGGTGATTAGCTCAGCTGGGAGAGCGTCTGCCTTACAAGCAGAATGTCGGCGGTTCGATCCCGTCATCACCCACCACTTTCAACGCTACGCGCAGCGGTAGTTCAGTCGGTTAGAATACCGGCCTGTCACGCCGGGGGTCGCGGGTTCGAGTCCCGTCCGCTGCGCCATATTCGGTAACCTGGAACACTGAACGCCAGGTCACCACAGAAAGCCCGCCTTGTGCGGGCTTTTTGCTGTCTGGGGTTTGGCTTTCCTCGCTCTCTGCAGGAGCGAGCTTGCTCGCGAAGGTCGTGAACGATAACGCGTAAATCCAGATACCCAGCGGCGCCCATGGGTTTTTCGCGAGCAAGCTCGCTCCTACAGTCCGGTGTTGCGCCTGTGTCGGTAGTCGCTGACGGCTTCATACACGGCCTTGCGCAGGCGATTGATACCGCCGATGGGGCGGTGTGCTTCTACGCCGAACCAGGGATTGAACGACTGGTTGTCGCATTGCAGGTTCAGCGCCGGTGTATCGAAGTCCTGCGCCGGCACGTTGATCCGCGCCACGGTCTCGAAGGGCGCATCGCTCTCGCGCCACTCAATGCTGGTGTCTTCAATCGGCATGTACTTGTTGGCGTCCTGTCGCTGGATTTGCAAGACGAAACACGCGGGTACCCGATCGGTTGACAGCTGTTGATTCAGCGCATTGCGCAGGAAGTTCGGCAACTTGCGATTTTGTTCCGGCAGGCTGTAGGCCGGGCAATTGTCCGGATCGGGTGCAACCCGGAACTTCGCATTGGCTTCACCGAATTTGTAGGGCGAAACCGAAAAGTATGTCGTCCGGGTTGGGCTTGGCGGGGCAGGGGACAGCGTCGCCAGGGCGATAAACAGATGGCGAACCTGCCAGGTGCGTGGATCCCGGCCGGGGAAGAAAGCCATCATCTTTTTACCGTCGGCTTGAGCGGCGACGTTCTGACGGTATTCGGCGACATTACTGACAAAGAAGTTCGGGTGGCTGAACATTACAAAGTCCTGTTCGCCTCGCCCCTGCTGATCGCTCAACAGTTGTTTGCCTGGAACATCGAGCAGTTTGATCGCCATGCCCCGGGCGTCGCGGATGCTGTCGAACTGCGGGTAGGCATTGCCGTTGGACAGGCGCATCGTCGCTTGCCAGGTTTTTCCCGGTTCGCTGAACACGCCCTGACGCAGCTCGCCTGGCAGTTCCGGCAGCACCTGAACCTCGGCCTTCACGCAGCCGTGGGCCTTGGCGTGGGCGTCGCGCAGGTAGCGGGTGCTTTCGCGGTGCTGATCGACGATGCGCACGGCGGTCTGGATGATGTCCTGGGTCATCGCGGCTTCGTCGTCCGCAATCAGCTCCTGCGCCGAGACCGGCCCGCGCTGCTGCCAGGCAAACCAGGCGCTGGCCAGGGCCCAGCCCAGCACGCCGAGACCCAGCAACCACAGCAACAGCTTGGCAAGGAAGGCGCCCAGGCGCAGCCAGAGTGTAATCAGCATGGGAAAGTCCTTTTGACTGAGGCTGTGATCATGGCAATTGCGCCTCCAGCGGGCCGCCCAGCACTTTCAGGTATTCCAGCAGTGCCCAGCGTTCTTGCGGCTGCAACCCGCGGCCGATCACGCCATTGCCGAGTTTGCCGGCACGGAATTCATGACCGCTGTTGTGGTTGCCGGTGATTTGCGTGTCGAACAGAAATGCGTTGTTGAAGGCTTCGGTGCGATATCCCAGATGCTGTGGGTCGAATTCGAAAGTGCCTTTGTAGAACGTGGTCGCACGCTCATCCTGGGGCGACAGCAATTGATAAATGCTCGGCACCGAACCGTTGTGCAGAAACGGCGCTGTCGCCCATACGCCCGCCAATGGCCTGGCCTTGTACGAACGCAATTCGCGCACGCCGATCGGCAGGCCGAAACCGTCCATTTCAGCACGCTCGGCAGGGGCGACATCGGCGTCTTGATACGCACGGTCCTGGACATAGGCGGTGACATAGGCCAGCCCCTTGGTCACGGACATTTTGCTCAGGTCCATTGGTTCGGTGGGTTTGGGCTCCACATCAAGTTTTTCCAGCTCCGCCTGCTTCCATTGCAGCGCAGTCAGGTCGAAGCGGTGGTCGGCGATGTTGTTGGCCGCGCCGGGGTCTGTGCCAATGTATTCCACCGGGATCATTTTCAGGTGTTGAACGTATCGCCCGTCGCCCTGGGTGGTGTGCGGTACGTGACAACCCGCGCAGTTTTCGACGAACAAGGCGCGCCCCTTCGCTGCCAGAGGTTTGTCGATCGCACCCAACAGATCTTCCGGCCAGGCTGGAGGCTTGAGTCGTCGCAGGGTTTCTTCGATCAGGTGCAGGTCGCGCACACGGACGCTGGAGGGATAGCGGGCATCGCCCATCAGTGGCTGGTCGTTCTCGTCGAAGAAGTTCAGCGTAGCGCCGACACCCAACGCTTCGCCGATGTTGCGTGCCATCGGTTGTTTCGCCGAACCGTTCCACTGCACCCATTCGAACGTCCACATGTCCCACAACTGCGGATAGTCAACGGGGGCATTGGCCACGCGGTAGTTGTCGGGGGAGATCGCATCACCGAAGCTGGCGTTGGCAATGCGCCCGAAGGCGTCTGTGCGCCCCGGGCCTTCCTCGGTCGGATAGAGCCCGCGATGGGTGTCGTTCCAGGCCACCTTGAGGAACGTATCGAGTGAGGATTTGAATTCTTTGCGCAACTGTTGATGGCGGGCGTCGTAGTCCTGGCCCAGCACGTCGCGTGCGAAACGTTCGAACTTCCACGGGTTGTAGTAAGTCGAGGCCAGGCTGGCCACCAGTGCTTGTCCGAAACTACCCCCTTTGAGTGTAGGAACACTGGACGGCAGGACGTGCTGCGCCGAGCCGCCGTCGATACGCACGGCTTGACCCTTGAAACGCAGTTCACCGGTGTGGCAGGCCGCGCAGGTGACATCCAGAAACACATCCGGGCTCCCCGTATTCTGGTGCCGGGTAAAGCCTGTCGGGAGGTTGCCGGGGTTATTCGGAGTCGGTTTCTGGCCGGGGTCCACCAGGAAGCCGAAGCGTGCGAGGTACTCGGGGGTGGCGAAGCGTTGCTGCGAGAAGGGCAGTTCGAGGGCGGTGAACCAGTCATAGCGCAAGCCTTTGACCTGAGTGCCCTGGGGTGTGAAGTAATAAGTCTCTCGATCGGCGGCGCTCCATTGGTCCAGGTAATGCACCTGTTGTGGAGGCGACCAGGCCGGCAATTTCGGGTTGGCGACGTAGTAAAGAACCACGGCCAGGACCAGCCCGAGCAGTACTACGATAAGAACCAGTAAGCGAAAGAAGAGGCGCAAGATAAACGTCCTTGTCGAATGATCATGCCGTTATGCCCGAGTACCCAAGGTGCGGCAAGAGGCCATTACACCAGATGTTGTGGGTTCAGGAATCAGTCTGCGTCGGAACAAGATGAAAGAAGCTTCATCAGCCGAATGGTGAAATGCGTTTAAACACCTGAACTTATCAATTGTTTCCGGCTCTCATGCCGGTAGCCATTGGTCGTGGCGGCCTGATAAGCTCGCGGCTTTACTCGATTGCCCTTTAGGCGCATGAACAAGGAAATAGCATGAAACAGCATCGGTTGGCGGCGGCGGTGGCCCTGGTTGGCCTGGTACTCGCGGGTTGTGATTCGCAGACCAGCGTAGAGCTGAAAACTCCGGCGCAAAAAGCTTCCTACGGCATTGGCCTGAACATGGGCAAGAGCCTGGCTCAGGAAGGCATGGATGACCTGGATTCCAAAGCTGTAGCCCAGGGCATCGAAGACGCAGTCGGCAAGAAAGAGCAGAAGCTCAAGGACGAAGAACTGGTTGAGGCGTTCGCCGCGCTGCAAAAGCGTGCCGAAGAACGCATGGCCAAGATGAGCGAAGAGTCGGCCGCTGCCGGCAAGAAATTCCTCGAAGAAAACGCCAAGAAAGCCGGCGTGACCACCACCGCTTCGGGCTTGCAGTACGAAGTCGTGCAGAAAGCCGATGGCCCTCAGCCAAAGCCGACTGACGTAGTGACCGTTCACTACACCGGCAAGCTGACCAATGGCACCGTATTCGACAGTTCCGTCGAGCGCGGCAGCCCGATCGATCTGCCAGTCAGCGGTGTGATCCCGGGTTGGGTCGAAGGCCTGCAACTGATGCACGTTGGCGAGAAGTACAAACTGTACATCCCTGCTGATCTGGCTTACGGCGCTCAAAGCCCGAGCCCGGCGATTCCGGCCAACTCGGTGCTGGTATTCGACCTGGAACTGCTGGCCATCAAGGATCCGGCAAAAGAAGACGACGCAGCCAAGTAATCGGCGTCTGCTTCGATAACAACGCCTCGCTCATGCGGGGCGTTGTTGCATCTGGCGTCTGGCACGGGTAAACAAAACGAACAGACGCTCCAGGCCGGAGTCTCAGGCATAGCAGGCGTTGGCATTAGCCGCACAAGGCCGCCAAGTCAATGAAATTATAGGTTTTTTTTGATGGGTGAAAAACGCCCGATCTGAACGCAGGCCTTGTAAAACGGGGCTTACAGCGATGAAAAGCAGCTCTGTTCACAAGGTTATCCACAATTTGTGTGGATAACATTTTAACGGGAGGCATCATGAAAACACCCTGGAATTTCGCTCGTTTCCTGCCGCTGGCCGGACGCCTGCTGGCACGCGGCCGATTGCCGACCCTGTTGTTCGCAGTCGCCAGCAAGTTTGCGAGCCAAGGCAACCGACTGGGCAAGCTCAAGGATGACTTGAAGCTGCTGCAGGCACTCTGCCTGGCCTACTGGCGTGGTGAATATCGCGCCATCAGCCCCAGGGCGCTGGTTTCGGTCGTCGCGGGCCTGATGTACTTCCTCAGCCCGGTGGATGCGATCCCGGATTTCATTCCGGTGTTCGGCATGCTCGATGACATCGCGGTATTGGCGTGGCTTATGAAAGTGCTCGACGACGAACTCAATGCCTTCCGCACCTGGCGCAAACGGCAGGTGCCGGAGAAGCTCGCGGTGGTTGAGCGCCTGCCTGATACCCCCGAGCAACTGCAACTTCAAGGTCCGAAAAAACACTGAGTCGATTACGACCTGTTCACAGATTGATGCCCCCCGCGACCTTAGCCGCTGTTAGGATTACACTTCTAGGGAAAAGTGCCGACTCGCTAAGTGTTGTTGTCCTACGGGGTAGTCATGGATATTCAGATAATTACACGCGAAGGCGAGCCCGAATATGCGGTTCTGCCATGGGCTCAGTATCAGGCGTTACTGAAAGCAGCAGGCATCAAGGAGCAAGCGTCGCCTGAGGCCACGAAGCTTCAGACGGCAACACCAGACGCGATTCTTCCGGGTCTGGATCAACTACGCAGTTTGCGCGAAGGAAAGGGCATCGCCATCGAGGCGCTGGCCCGCACGGTAGGCATCAGCCCGTCTTACCTGGCCATGATCGAGAGTGGCGAGCGTCTGCCCGACGCCGCGATTCGGCGCAGCTTGGCCTGGGAATTGACGGTGCCAGGGTGGAGGGATGAATCGTGAGCGTACGCATCAGTCGTCAACATTGGGACGGATTGCTGGGCGAACTGGATCAGGCGCGTCGTCAGCGCCATCTCCTGACTTATCGGGCATTACTGGAACGTTTGCAGTTGCCGACTCCGGCCATGCAAACCCTGACAGTGGCCCTTGAGCATCTCGCGGCGCTGGACGCCAGGGCGGAGCAGCCATTGCGCAGTTCACTGGTGATCAGTCAGGGCGCCAGCCGCTTGCCGCGCACCGGATTCTTTGAATGTGTCGAGCGTCTCGGGCGTTTTTCCGGGCCGTCGGACGGCGTTGCCGCCGCGTCCTGGCATGCTTCGGAAGTGGTCCGGGTATTCGAGTACGAATACCCGGAATCGGCCGAGGCCTGAGTGTTTTTGCGACTCAAGGCGCGAGCCGGATACTGGCTCGCGCGCCGGTTGTTTCACTGGTCGTGGTTTGTCCGTCAGCCACGTGGCTGGCGCTGGCTCGAAGGTCAGTTCGCACGCATGGCCAACCTGGGCGATGTCGGCGCCCAGAGCTTCTATGGGCACATCCTGACGTTTCGCGGCGTCGGCCTCGGTGCTCGTGAGGAGGGTGTACGTTTGTTGCGCCTGGCGGCATTGGCGGGCGATGGCAAGGCGGCGTATCAAGTGGGCGTGATCAGCCTGGCCGGGACGGCGAGCAAGGCTCCGGACCCGGTTGAAGCAGTGCGGTTCTGGGAGATTGCAGCGAAGGCCGGGCATCCGTTGGCGGCGATCAAGTTGCAAGAGCTGGTGTTTCGCGAGCCTGACTTATAACCCCAAGGCTGCGGGGTGATGGTTGTGATGTGATCGGGCAGTGGTTGTGGGCGGGGTTTTCTTGAAGGATATAGGCGGGGATCAAATCGAGATTCAGGTTGTTTGATCTGGCGTCTTCGCTGGCAAGCCAGCTCCTACAGGGGGGGCGTCAGATCAATCAGCGCTGCCCTGTCAGTCAAACCCCTTCGGGCTCCGGCACCACCAGGCTATCAATCACATGCACGCTATACCCTTGCACATTCTTCGCATGGTGCTTGGCCTGTGATGCCATCTCGGCCAACTGGCTCGCATCGAGTTGTCCGCAGGCCTGTGGATGCAGATGCACCACCCCGATCGACAGTGACAACAGCGCAAACTCCTGGCGCTGGCCCTGGCGATTCGGTGCGATGAAGCAGCCGGCTTCCAGGTGTTCGCTGCGGTAGAAGCGCCGGCACTGGCTCTGGAAGTCGTCGAGCAACTGGTTCAAACGTTTGCGCCAGTCTTGCGGGCCGAGCACCAGCAGGAAGTCATCACCACCGATGTGGCCGACAAAGTCGCGGGCCGGGTCGACGCGGTCGTTCAGGCATTGCGCCAGGCACAGCAGGACTTCGTCGCCGCGGCCGTAGCCGTAGATGTCGTTGAAAGGCTTGAAATTGTCGATGTCCACGTAGCAGATCACCGATTCCCGTTGCTGTTGCAGCAGCCGTGTCAGGCATTGCTGGATCGGCACGTTGCCCGGGAGCAAGGTCAGCGGGTTGGCGTAGCGGGCCTGCTGGATCTTCAGTTCCGTAATCAACTTGAGCACGTCAATCACCCGGCCAAGCCCGAGATAGCCGCCATTGAGCGTGATGATGAAATCTTCTTCGATGCGCTGGCGGGCACGGCTGGTGATCCGGCGGCTGACTTGTTGCAGTGACTGACTCAGCTCGACGGCGAGGAAGTCATCGCTCATCAAGCGGCTGATCGGTTTGCGGGCGAACAGGTCGGTGGCAAAGGGCTTGAGCAGGACGTCGGAGAGCGAATGACGATGAACAATGCCGCAGGGCTGACTCTGTTCATCCAGGACCGCCAGCGAGTTCAGGTTGACCTGGCGGCGAAAGGCTTCGAGCACCGTGGCGGTCGGGGTGTCGCGGTTCACCGCGGGTTGCTCGTTGAGCAGGGCGCTGAGGTCACTGCCGTCCTCGCACAGTACAACGGCGATGCTGTCCTGTCGGGGCGTCATTGCCCGGGCATCCCGCGGTGGGTGTTCCTGGGGGCGGCAGAGCAGATAGCCCTGCACCAGGTCCACGCCCATTTCGGTCAGCACCGTGAGCTCTTCCGGTAGTTCGATACCTTCGGCGATGACTTGCGCCCGCGAGGCCTTGGCGATTTGCAGGATCGAACCGACGAATTCTCGCTTGAGCGCATCCTGATGAATGCCATCAATGAAGTGCCGGTCAATTTTCACGTAATCCGGCCGCAGTTCAGACCACAACCGCAAACTCGAATAGCCCGCCCCCAGATCATCCAGTGCAATCGAAAACCCCATCGCCCGATAGTGATGCAGGGCGGTTTGTAGCAGCTGGAAATCATCCGTTGGCGTTTGTTCAGTCAACTCGATGACCACCTGGCTCGCAGGGATGCCGAAGTCTTGCAGCAGTTGCAAGGTGCGCCCCGGTTGATGGGCCGCTTCAAGCAGGGATTCCGGGGATACGTTAAGGAACAACAGGCCAGGCAATTGCTGTTCATTGAAGCTTCGGCAAGCGCTCTCGCGGCAGGCAATTTCCAGCTCGCTCAGACGTCCGGCCTGACGGGCGACGGCGAACAGGGCGACAGGGGAGTGCAGAGGGTTGTTGGACGGGCCGCGACTGAGGGCTTCGTAGCCGAGAATTCGCCGTTCAGAGAGGCTGATGATCGGTTGGAACAGGCTGTGCAAACCGCTTTGAGTCAGGATTGAGCTCAATGCACTCAGCTGTTCGGTTGTGGTCATGGCGATCTCTGGCGATAAATAAAGGACCGGGCGTGCCCTTGGTAAAGAGCACGCCCGGTCCTTTATTTCACGACAGAACGATGACTGTTTGATGACGCTCCGGGGGCGTCAGCATTAAATTGCCATCAGCTGTTTGTAAAAACTCAGTGCTTGGCCACTGCCGTGTTGAGTTTCAGGTAATCCAGCAGAATCCGCCCGGTTTCGCTGAGGTAGGCATCGTCTTCCGGTTTGGTCTTGTCAGCTTCGGCCGCAATAACGTCCTCGTCTTCTTTCTTCAGCTCTTTGAGTGGTTCTTCACCCTTGGCCTTGCGACGGATGTTTTCCATGGTCAGCTGTTTGGCTTCAATGTCTGCGTGTTGGGCACGACGCTCGGCTTCATTGAGGCTGACGGTTTTTTCCAACATCAGTTTCTGCGCCAGGGCCAGCTTGTCGCGGATGAACACGAACTCTGCATCCTTGGCTGTACGCACGTCATGCTCGGACTTGAGCTGCGAAATGTACGGCTTGAACGGATCCATTGCAGGCTTGATGGCGGCCTTGATGGTGTCCCATGGCATGGCTTCCGGCAGGGCGCTTTCACCGATTTCCTTGGTGTCGATGATCGACGGGTAATCGATGTCCGGCAAGACGCCCTGATGCTGGGTGCTCTGCCCGGAAACCCGGTAGAACTTGGCCAGGGTCAGTTTCAGTTCGCCATGGTTGAGCGGCTGAATGGTCTGCACGGTGCCTTTGCCGAAGGTCTGGCCACCAATGATCAGTGCGCGGTGGTAGTCCTGCATGGCGCCGGCAAAAATCTCCGATGCCGAGGCGGACAAGCGGTTGACCAGCAATGCCATCGGGCCTTTGTAGAATGCACCCGGGTTTTCATCTTCCAGGACATCGACGCGGCCATCGGCGTTACGCACGAGCACGGTCGGGCCTTTGTCGATGAACAGGCTGGTCAGCTCGGTGGCCTCTTGCAAGGAACCGCCGCCGTTGTTACGCAGGTCGATGACCACGCCGTCGACTTTCTCTTTTTGCAACTCGGTCAGCAGTTTCTTGACGTCGCGGGTGGTGCTCTTGTAATCCGGATCGCCGGCACGGAAGGCCTTGAAGTCCAGATAGAACGCCGGGATTTCGATAATGCCGAGCTTGTAGTCTTTGCCGTCCTGCTTCAGGTTCAGTACCGATTTCTTCACGGCCTGGTCTTCAAGCTTCACCGCTTCACGGGTGATCGGCACGATCTTGGTGGTCTGGTCGTTCGGCGCATTGCTGGCCGGGATGACTTCCAGGCGCACAATGGTGCCTTTCGGGCCACGGATCAGCTTGACCACTTCGTCCAGGCGCCAGCCCACCACATCGACCATTTCCTTGTTGCCCTGGGCAACGCCGATGATCTTGTCGGCCGGTGCAACCTGCTTGGTCTTGTCCGCCGGACCTGCCGGCACCAGGCGTACGACTTTCACCTGGTCGTTATCGCTCTGCAACACGGCGCCGATGCCCTCGAGGGACAGGCTCATGTTGATGTCGAAGTTCTCCGCGTTATCCGGCGACAGATAGTTGGTGTGCGGGTCGTAGGACATGGCGAAGGTATTGATGTACGCCTGGAAGATGTCTTCCGCGCGGGTCTGGTCCAGGCGTGCCAACTGGTTCTTGTAGCGCTTGGTCAGGGTTTCCTGGATCTGCTTGGGCTCTTTGCCGGCGATCTTCATCCGCAGCACTTCATCCTTGACGCGTTTGCGCCACAGGTCGTCGAGTTCTGCGGTGGATTTGAGCCAAGGGGCGTCCTTGCGGTCGATCAGCAAGGTTTCCTTGGTGGTGAAGTCGATCTTGTCGACGCCTTTGCCCAGCTCGGCAAGGGCGAAGTCCAGACGCGCCTTTACGCGGTCCAGGTAGCGCTTGTAGATGGTGAACCCGGCGTTCAGGTCGCCACTCTTGAGGAAGTCGTCGAACTGCGTCTTCCACTTGTCGAATTCGGCAATGTCGCTGGCCATGAAGTAGCTGCGCGACGGATCCAGCAGCTTGAGGTAGCTGTCGTAGATGATCACCGAGCGCGCGTCATCGAGTGGTGGCTTGCTGTAGTGGTGGCGTTTGAGCAACTCCACGACGTTCAGACTGGCGATCACTTCGTCACGATCGGGTTGAAGCTTGTCCCAGCTATTGGCTGCGAATGTATTGCTCGACATCGGCAGCAAGCCGATACCGATGAATAAGGCGAGGGCAGTGCTGGGGAACAGATGCTTCATGCTGATTCGACGCGGGGACAATTGATAACGCATATTAGGCCGTCTTTGAAGTCGCCGGCTCTTTGGGAGCCGGTCGCATAATGCAAAAAGCCCGGCGCTATAGCTTCGGGCTCAGTCCAGACTCACTATGGAGGCACTGTGAAAGCATTGCAAGGCGTTGACGGTCAAGTGGTATGGGTTGATGAGCCGAGTCCTGCATGTGATGTAGGACAAGTTCGTATTCGAGTGTCGGCAGCGGGCCTCAATCGCGCCGATTTATTACAGAAAGCCGGGCTTTATCCGCCGCCGCCAGGGGCCAGCCAAGTGCTTGGTCTAGAGTGCTCGGGCGTGATCAGCGAGGTGGGCGCCGGGTCCTCCTGGCAGATTGGTGATCGGGTTTGCGCCTTGCTGGCCGGGGGCGGCATGGCCGAAGAAGTGGTTGTCGACGGGCGGCACGTGCTGCCGGTTCCCGATGGAGTATCACTGGTCGAAGCGGCAGCACTGCCCGAAGTCTATGCAACGGTCTGGCTGAATTTGTTTCAACTGGCTGCGCTCAAGCCGGGTCAGAAAGTTCTGCTGCACGCCGGAGCAAGTGGAATTGGTTCAGCGGCTATTCAGCTGTGCAAGGCCTTCGGTAACCCGTGCTGGGTCAGCGTCGGCTCCGCCGAGCGACTGGCGTACTGCGAAGCGCTGGGCGCCCAGGGCGGCGTGGTGCGCAATGGCGATCTGGAGAGTCTGCGGGATCTGGGGCCGTTCGACGTGATTCTCGACCCGGTGGGTGGTAATTACGCGGCATTGAACCTCAAGCTGCTCGCGCAGGATGGCCGTTGGGTGTTGATCGGCCTGATGGGCGGTCGCGAGGCCAAGCTGGATCTGGCCCAGGTGCTGGCCAAGCGTGTGCAGTTACTGGGCTCGACCCTGCGCAGTCGTGATGAGCAATTCAAGGCCGATCTGTTCAGCGATCTGAGTCAGCACGTGTGGCCGTTGTTCGCTGAGGGGCGCTTGAGCCCGCAACTGGCCAAAGCTTTTCCGATCAAGGATGCCGAGGCGGCGTTTGCCGAACTGGCAAGCAACACCGTGGCGGGGAAGGTGGTGTTGGTGATTGATGAAAGCTTGAGCTGATATCGGGTTGGCTTTGAAAAGATCGCAGCCTGCGGCAGCTCCTACAGGAGATTGCATTCCCATGTAGGAGCTGCCGCAGGCTGCGATCTTTTCGGTTACTTCCAGAGATGTATCGGCCAGCCAGCCTTTTCAGCCTGCTCGCGCAGCACTGGATCCGGGTTCACCACATGCGGAAAGTCCACTTTCAGCAACAGCGGCAAGTCGTTGCGTGAGTCGGAATAGAAGCTCGCGCCTTCGAGGTTTTCCTCCTCTGCATCCAGCCATTCCAGCAAGCGGGTGATCTTGCCTTCGCGGTAGGTCAGGGTGCCAACGGTGTGACCGGTGTAAACGCCGTGGGCGACTTCCAGTTCGATGCCCAGTATCTCGTCGATGCCCAGTCGCTCGGCGATGGGGCCGACCAGGTGGGTGCCCGAAGCGGATATCACCAGAATCCGGTCGCCGGCCTTGCGGTGGGCGGCGATGGCTTTGGTGGCATCGCTGAAGATGATCGGTTCGATGAAGTCTTCCACCCATGGGCCAACCAGATGCTCGACCTCTTGCGGCGTGCGGCCGATCATCGGCTCCAGGCTGAAGGTCATGTAATCCTCCATGCGCAATTTGCCGTGGCTGTAGGCATCCATCAGCTCGTTGTTCTGCCGCATGAACGATTCGGGATCGACCCAGCCCAGGCGGCCCATCTGTTCGCTCCAAAGGGTGGCGCAGTCGCCGTGGATCAGGGTTTCGTCCAGATCAAAAATTGCCAGGGCCATCAGTGCAGTTCTCTCTTCAGCGTCAGCAAAGTCATCAGGCTACCTCACACAGGGCCGTCGGATCGATGGAAAGCGCCAGACGTTGACCGTCGGGATGCAGGTCGGCCGCCGAGCGGTTCAGAACGTCCACAACCAATTCCACGCCCCGGGCTTCGATCCGGTAGCGAATCACGTTGCCCAGCAGGCTGTGGCTACGCACCTGCGCTTCCAGTTCGCCATTGAGGCTCAGTTCGATGGCTTCCGGGCGGATGGCGATGCGCTTGCTGATCGGTCGCTGCAACAGCTTCGAAGCACTGTCGGCATCCAGCAGGTTGTAGTTGCCGATAAACCCGGCGGCGAACACATCCACCGGCGCGGTGTAGAGGGTTTCGGCGTCGCCGCTTTGTACGATCTTTCCCTGATTCATCAGGAAAATCCGGTCAGACATGGTCAGGGCTTCTTCCTGATCGTGTGTGACGAAAATCGTGGTCAAGCCCAGCTCGCGCTGGATCTGACGGATCTGTTCGCGCAGGTGCTTGCGAATCCGCGCGTCCAGGGCCGACAACGGTTCGTCGAGCAGCAACAGACGCGGGCGGGTCACCAACGAGCGGGCGAGAGCCACGCGCTGGCATTGGCCGCCGGACAATTGATGCGGATAACGCGAGGTGAAGTCGTTCAGTTCCACCAGTTTCAACACTTCGGCGACGCGCTTCTGACTGTCGTCGGCGTTGACCTTCTGCATACGCAGGCCGAAGGCGACGTTTTGCTCCACGCTCATGTTGGGGAACAGGGCATAGCTCTGGAACACCATGCCGATTCCGCGTTTTTGCGGGCTCAGGGGCACGATGTCCTGATTGTCCAGGAGGATCTTGCCACCATCCACCGAGGTCAGGCCGGCGATGCAGCGCAGCAGGGTGGATTTGCCGCAGCCGGATGGGCCGAGCAGGGTGACGAATTCGCCTTTGCGGACTTCGCAATTGATGTCGCTGAACACCGTGGTGCCCGCGTAGTTTTTCTGAAGATGTTGGACGCTGACATAGCTCATTCGCTTTTGTCCTTGTTCAAGATATTGGCGATCCAGGTCAGAACCAGCACAAAGAAGAAGTAGGAAATCACCAGCGCACTGGTGAAATGACCGCTGCTGTTGCGCATGTTGTTGAGGTAGACCTGCAGTGTTTCGTAGCGGGTGCCCACGAGGATGTTGGCGAACACGAACTCACCGAACAGGAACGAGAACGACAGCAGCAGTGCCACCATCAGGCCCTTGCGCAGGTTCGGCAGCACCACCAGGAAAGCCGCCTGGAAGGTGCTGGCGCCGAGCAATTGGGCGGCGTCCATCAGGTCGCGCAGGTTGATCGCTTGCAGGTTGTTGGTGATCGCCCGGTACATGAACGGCAGCGCCACGGTGAAGTAGCAACCGATCAGGATCCACGGCGTCCCGACCATGGCGAACGGTCCGGAGCCGTAGAGCTGCAACAGCCCCACCGACGACACCACCGGCGGCACGGCGAAGGGCAGCAGGATCAGGATATTCATCAGCGCGTCGAGTTTCGGGAAGTGGTAATGCACCACGAACAGCAGTGGCAGAATCAGCACCACGGAAAGGATCAACGAACCGACGCAGACCAGCAACGATTGCCCGAACGCATCCAGGAAGCGTGGATCGCTCCACAGCTGGATGTACCACTTGAGGGTGAAGCCACTGGGCAGTATGGTCGCCGACCAACTACTGGCGATCGAGTAGATCAGCGTGCCGGCCAGCGGCAACAGCAGGATGGCAAACAGCAGGTACACCACGATGCGGTGGTAGACACCGACAGGTCCCAGTTCAGCGCGAGACATGGTAACTCCTCTTCAACAGCAACTGATGCACGATGGTCACCAGGGTCATCAAGGCCACCAGCACCACGGCCAGGGCGCTGGCCAGGTTCGGGTCCAGGGAAATGTCGCCGGACACCATCGCCGCGATGCGGATCGGCAGCACGTTGAAGTTGCCGGTGGTCAGTGCGTACACCGTGGCGTAGGCGCCGAGGGCGTTGGCCAGCAGGATCACGAAGGTGCCGAGCAGCGCCGGTGTCAGCACCGGCAGACCGATGTGCCGCCAGAACTGCCAACCACTGGCACCGAGCAGCGCGGCGGACTCGCGCCAGTCTTCGCGCAAGGCATCGAAGGCCGGGTACAGCAGCAGTACGCCGAGAGGGATCTGGAAGTAGGTGTAGAGGATGATCAGTCCGGTTTTCGAGTACAGGTTGAAATCCTGAATGATGCCGGCCTGCTTGAGCATGATGGTGAAGCTGCCGTTGAAGCCGAGCAAAATGATGAACGCAAAGGCCAGGGGCACGCCGGCGAAGTTGCTGGTCATGTTGGCGAAGGCATTGACGAAGTTGCGCAGTTTCGAATCGACCCGGCGCAGGGAGTAGGCGCCCAGTATCGCGATGAAGATCCCGAACACGCTGGACCAGAAGCTGATCTCAAGGCTGTACTGGATGGCCTGCAGGTAGAACTTCGAGCTGAAGATTTTGCTGAAGTTGGCCAGGCCCCAGCCGAATTCTTCCGATTGCAGGCTGTTGATCATCACCCAGGTCAGCGGTGCGATCTCGAATACGATGAAGAACAGCGCGAACGGGAGCAGGCACAGGGCGGCGAGCCATTTACTGCGGGTCATGGAGTTCACTTCAACAACTCCCGGCAGACCGGTTTGTCGTGGGGCACGCCCAGCAATTCGCAGACGGTGCCGCAGATCTCGGTCTGTTTCGGCGCGGCGTCCACGTTGAGGCTGAATGCATCACCGAGAACGAACAGCGGCACCTCACGTTCTTCCGGCAGCAGGCCGTTGTGGGAGCGGTCGTTGTTCATGCCATGGTCGGCGGTGACCAGCACCTGATAGCCGGCATCGAGCCAGCCTTGCAGGTAGTCGGCCAGGATGATGTCGGCCGAGCGGGCACTGTTGCGGTACTGCGGGGTGTCGAGGCCGTGCTTGTGCCCGGCGTCGTCGATGTTCATCGGGTGGATCAACAGGAAGTTCGGCGCATGGCGCAGGCGCAGGCTTTCAGCGTCGGCGAACAGGTGCGAATCGGGGTAGTGATCGTTCCAGTAGAAATGCCCATGCTGGATCGGCAGTTGCGGATCATCGGTGTGGCGATCCCGGGCCGCCACGAAGGGCGAACGGTTGTACAGCTCGCTGACCCAGTGATAAGCCGCTGCGGCAGTCACAAGACCTGCGTCGGTGGCGTAGTGATAGATACTGCGCTGGTTGGACAGGCGCGAGACATTGTTGTGGACAATGCCGCTGTCGATGGGCGCAACGCCGGTCAGGATGCATTCGTACAGCGGGCGGGACAGGGCCGGCAACTCGCACTCCAGTTTGTAGAGTGCGGCGCGTCCGGCGCCGACGTAAGCCTGCAGGTGCCCCATGGCGTGGCGGGCGACCTCATGGTTGAGGCCGTCGAGCACGACAAGGATGACGTTGTGCTTCATAGGGGATAGGACTCCGCAATCAAAACCGGATGGCGTAGGAGCTGCCGCAGGCTGCGATCTTTGGACCTTGCCTATGAAAAGCAAAATCAAAAGATCGCAGCCTGCGGCAGCTCCTACGGATGCAGCATTACTGCATATTGATGATGACTTCTTCCTGCCACTTCTGCGGAAGGGCCTTGGAGGTCTTTTCCCAGGCGTCCGCGTCCTTGATCGGTGTGACCTTCTTGTACTGCTCGTTAGGCAGCAGCTTGGCCTGCACCTCGGCTGGCAGGGTCAGGTGCTCGGCACGGATCGGACGGGCATTGCCCTTGGCCAGGTTGATCTGGCCGGCGTCGCTGAAGATGTATTCGCGGGACAGCTTGGCGGCGTTCGGGTTTTTCGCGTACTTGTTGATGATGGTGGTGTAGCCGGAAATCACCGAGCCGTCGGACGGGATCAGCACCACGTAATCATCCGGATTGGCCATCTTGGCCTTGTAGCTCAGGCCGTTGAAGTCCCAGACCACGCCGACTTCGATTTCGCCTTTTTCCATGGCACCAATGACCGGGTTGGACATCGACAGGCGACCCTGCTTGGCGATGTCGGCGAACAGATCCAGGGCAGGCTTGAGGTTTTTCTCGTCGCCACCGTTGGCCAGTGCCGCGGCGAGTACGCCGTTGGCGGCCTGGGCTGCGGTGCTCACGTCGCCGATAGAGACTTTGTATTTGCCACCCTTGAGGTCAGCCCACTTGGTCGGCACTTCGGAACCGTGCAGCAACTTCTTGTTGACGATGAACGCGATGGTGCCGGTGTAGGCCAGTGCCCAGTTGCCGTCCTTGTCCTTGGCCCAGGCTGGAATCTGATCCCAGGTCGAAGGCTTGTAAGGCTGGACCACGCCTTGCTTGACCGCGATCGGGCCGAACGCCGCACCGACGTCGCCGATGTCGGCGCTGGCGTTGTCTTTTTCCGCTGCGAACTTGGCGATTTCCTGGGCCGAACTCATGTCGGTGTCGATGTGCTTGAGGCCGTACTTGTCGCTCAGGTCTTTCCAGGTGCCGGCCCAGTTGGCCCAGTCATTGGGCATGCCGACGCTGTTGACGGCGCCTTCCGCTTTTGCAGCGGCTTCCAGGGTTTTCAGATCATCGGCCGCCATGGCGGCGGTGCACATTGCGATGGTCGAGCCTAACAGTGATGCCAGGAAAAACTTTTTCATTCCGAAGCTCCTTGGGTCGTGTTCAACGCTGCGATTGCGGTTTGTGTTGGTCTAGGTCAGCAATACCTGAGCCAATTTAAGGGGGCTGGATGACACTTTGATGTCGTTCGTCGCCCGGGATGACTTTTTGTTCGGCGGTATCGCGGGTGGCTTGCTAAGCGTAGACCATGGTCAAAGCCCCGGCTGGGAAGGGACTTGGCCGATGAATTGCAGGTTCTTGAAAGCCGGGAGTGGCGACCGTTGGGCGCCTTTGTCACACCTCGGTCATCTGCACTGCCTACGCTTGCAGCTATTGAATGAGCCGGTTTGCGCTGCTGTTCTGCCCTGAATTGGTGCTGGTCTAGTCCAGAAAGGAAACGTTGATGCGTGAAGAGGCAACAAAAGCGGTAACAGCCATTGGCCAGGTACTCCAGGAACAGATCGACCACGGTCTGTTGGCTCCTGGCAGCAAATTGCCGGCCGAACGCAAGCTCAGTGAACTGTTCGGCACCACGCGGATCACTTTGCGTGAGGCGTTGTTGCAGTTGGAATCACAAGGGCAGATTTACCGCGAGGAGCGGCGCGGCTGGTTCGTCTCGCCGCCGCGCCTGGCGTACAACCTCATGCAGCGCAGCCACTTTCACGCGATGGTCAGCGCCCAGGGGCGGATCCCGTCCACCGAGGTGATTTCAGCGCGATTGCAACCGGCATCGGCGGCGGTCTGTGCCTGGCTGCAATTGCCAGCGCTGTCGAGCGTGATCCAGATCTGCCGCTCGCGACGGATCGACGGGCGACTGGTGCTGTATGTGGAGCACTATCTGAACCCGCAGTACTTTCCCGGGATCCTCGATTTCGATTTGAATCAGTCGATCACCGAGTTGTATGCGCGGCATTACGACTTGCACTACGGGCGGGTGCGCTTCGAGATTGTGCCCACGGCGTTGTCGGTGGATGCGGCGGCGGCGTTGAAGGTGTCGGTGGGCAGCCCGGGCCTGCGGATTGCCCGGGTCAACTATGACCAGCATGAACGATTGATCGACTGCGACCTGGAGTTCTGGCGGCATGATGCGATTCATGTCGGGGTGGATGTCGTCTGATACTGCTTTTCGTAGGAGCTGCCGCAGGCTGCGATCTTTTGATCTTGATTCTTGAAAGATCGCAGCCTGCGGCAGCTCCTACAGGGGTTGTTCCGGGGAGCCACCCGCGGTCATCACCTGAATACTCATCCGCGGTGTCGCCAGATCCAGCCCGGCTTCATCCATGTGCCGCTTGAGTGACAGATTGAACGCTCGCGACACTTCCCACTGCTTGATTGGCGCGGTCTTGAAGCGGGCGCGAAGGATCGCATTGCCCGACTCGAAACTTTCCACCCCCTGAAACTCCAGTGGCGACCAGATATTGCGCCGTTGCAGCGGGTCGGTGCGCATTTTCTGACCAACTTCGCGCATCAGTTTGATTGCGTTGTCGATCTCCATGCTGGCCGGCACCGCGACCCGGAAGATCGCGTAACCGAATTCCCGGGAGTAGTTCTTGATGCTTTTGATTTCGCTGAATGGAATGGTGTGGACGATGCCGTCGATGTCCCGCAGGCGCACGGTGCGGATGGTCAGGCCTTCGACCGTGCCGAGGTGGCCGCCGACATCCACGTAGTCGTCGATGGCCAGGGAGTCTTCGATGATGATGAACAACCCGGTAATCAGGTCGGCTACCAGCGACTGTGCACCAAAACCGATGGCCAGACCGATCACACCGGCACCGGCCAGCAGTGGCGTGACGTTCATGCCCATGTTCGCCAGGGCAACGATCAGCGCGATGATGAAAATCGCCACAAACAGCACGTTGCGGATCAGCGGCATCATCGTCTGTGCGCGGGCATTGGCCAGGCCTTTGCGCGAGCGGGTCAGCGCGTGATGCACGGCGGTGTCGCTGAGAATCCAGATCAGCCAGGCGAACAGCAGCGTGCCGGCGAGGCTGAACAGTTTGACGCTGACTTCGTGGCCGTCGCCTTCGGTGAAGCGGATCAACGACATGCCCCAGACCCGCAGGCCAAGCTCGATGAAGGCCAGCCACACCAGCAGATGAACGATGGCGTAGAAAAAGTTCTTCAGCCGTTCCGAATACACGGCGTAACGCCGGATGCCTTGCTGGGGATTGAGGGCGTAGCGGCGTACCAGACCGTTGATGACCATGCACAACACCAGCAAAACGGTGCAGATCAGCGACTGGCGCAGGGCTGTGCTGGTGTCGCCAGCGGAAATAAAGGTGGCGAACAGGGAGATGGCCACCAGCACCAACGCCGGCACGTACCAGAAGGTGCCGAGGATCGACAGGGTGTCATTGAGGGCACGGCGGGTCAGGCGCCGGGACAGCGGCTGATTGCGGATCAGGTGAGCGATCGGTCGGCGGAAGCGCAGGATGAATCGCCCTGTGGACAGCGCTGCCAGGACATTGGCGACAGTCGCAGCGGTATGGGACAGATGGCTGCCGAGGCTGTCGACCAGTCGCGGGTCGCTCAGCGCTTCGCCAAACGCGGCGAAGCTGCCGATCAGCCACAGCGGCCGAAACGCTTGGTGCCGCAGGATGTACAGGGCACGGTGGCGGTGCGGGCCGTCGAGCAGGGAAAAGGCAATCACGCAGATGGCCGAGAAGCAGGTGCCGACCACCAATGCATAGGCCAGCACCATCGCCAGGCTCTTGCCCAGGGACGAGGGCAGGGCGTAGCTCATGTAGACCGTGATCACCAGAGCGATCAGCCATGGCCCGAGTTTGCGCAAGGCGAAGCGCAACATGTCGAGGGCCCTGGGATGTTGCGGCAGTTCTTCGGTCAGGCCGAAACGCATCCGCACGCGATGGCTGATCCAGATCAGGGCGGCGGCCAGCAGGCTCCAGACCATCAGGATCATGGCAAAGGCGAACAGCATGGGCAGCCATTCATTGGTCGGCAGCGCCAGCGCCACCAGTTCTTCCCTGGCCTGGTCGAACTCACTGGACCAGCGCGTGAGCGGACTGTCGTCGCCGGAAAATTTCTTCTCGATGTTGGACAGGGTTCCGCCAATCAGGCCCAGCACGCCTTCCTCGGTCGTTGGTTGAGCCTTTTTGGTGGTGTCACGGAGCTTTTTCAGATCGGTCAGCAGCTTGGTGCGTTGCTGATCGTTCTCCAGAGACTTGATCACTTCGTCCAGGGATTGCCCCAGCGGTTCCTGTGCTTCGGGCTGGGTCTTGGCCTGGCTGCCGAGCAGGCCTGGCAGGCCGGCCGCCTGGGCAGGCGCCACTGACAGCAGCGCCATCAGGCAGGCAAGGAAAATACACGGCAGGGCAAAAAGACGAGCGAACACTAGGCGGTCAACCTCGCAGGGAGCGGATCGGCCGAGTGTACGAGCCTGTCAAAATCAATGCGAGCCAAGGGCGATGAATTATTCGTTGAGTTTGGCGAGGATCTTGATCACCACGGTTGCGAGAATGGTCAGCATGCCGATCCACATGCCGAACACGCCGGCGTTTTTATCGCGGAAGTTGAAGCCGACGGCCAGCATGATCATCCCGGCAAGGATCGGGATCAGCATGGCGTGGAAGGTAGACATCGAGATCATGGTGACGGCCTTGTCGAAGGGATGCTTGAAGTCTAGGCGGCTTTTGAAGCAGCTGGTGTGATGTGTATCAGAAGTGAGTCGTGCGCAGCGCATTTATTGTGGCGAGGGAGCTTGCTCCCGTTGGGCTGCGAAGCAGCCCCAAAACCAGCTAAGGCGATCTTTCAGGAAGATCGCATGCAACGGATCTGCGACTGCTGCGCAGTCGAGCGGGAGCAAGCTCCCTCGCCACAAAGGTGACTCGCCTTCAGCATTGCTCCAGGTTACGGCAACTCGCGGCAGGCGTAGAACGCGCTCAGCACCTTGACCAGATGCGCCAGGTCATGGCTGCCGCACAATTCGCGGATCGAGTGCATGGCGAACGTCGGCAGGCCGATGTCCACGGTGCGCACGCCCAGGTGGCTGGCGGTGATCGGGCCGATGGTCGAACCACAGCCCATGTCGCTGCGCACCACGAAACTCTGCACCGGCACTTCTTCAGCCATGCACAGGTGACGGAAAAACCCGGCGGTTTCGCTGTTGGTGGCGTAGCGCTGGTTGCTGTTGACCTTGATCACCGGGCCGGCGTTGAGTTTCGGGCCGTGGTTGGCATCGTGTTTGTCGGCGTAGTTGGGGTGTACGCCGTGGGCGTTGTCAGCCGAAACCAGCAGGGATTTCTGAATGGTGCGTACCAATTCATCACCTTCAGGCAGCAGGCGACGCAAGGTTTGCTCGAGCATCGGGCCGTCGGCACCGCACGCCGAGCAGGAACCGACCTCTTCGTGGTCGTTGCAGACCAGCACGCAGGTTTCGTCGGTGTCGGTCGTCAGCAGCGCTTGCAGGCCGGCGTAGCACGACAGCAGGTTGTCCAGGCGCGCGCCGGCGATGAAGTCGCCATGCAAGCCAATGACCGCCGCGCTTTGGGTGTCGTAGAAACTCAGCTCGTAATCGAGCACCACGTCGGCATTCAGGCCGTGTTCGCGGGCCAGTTGATCGGTGAGCACCGCGCGGAAGTCCACGCGCTCGTCACCGGCAAATTGCGCGAGGATCGGCGGTAATTCGGTCTGGGCGTTGATGGCCCAGCCCATGTTGGCTTCACGGTTGAGGTGAATCGCCAGGTTCGGAATGATCGCGACCGGAGCCTTGAAGTCGATCAACTGGCTTTCGACCTTGCCATCACGACGGAAGGTTACGCGGCCCGCCAGAGACAGGTCACGGTCGAACCACGGCGCCAGCAGCGCGCCGCCATACACTTCGACGCCCAATTGCCAGAAGCCCTGGCGTTGCAGTTCCGGTTGCGGCTTGACCCGCAGGCACGGGCTGTCGGTGTGGGCGCCGACCAGGCGAATGCCACCGTGTAACGGTGAATGGCGGCCCATTTTGATCGCGACAATCGAAGAGTCGTTGCGGGTGACGTAGTAGCGACCGTTGGCTTCGGTATTCCACGGCTCACGCTCGTCGAGGCGTTGATAGCCCGCCGCTTCCAGGCGCTGAACAAGGCTGGCGGTGGCATGGAACGGGGTAGGGGAGGCCTTGAGGAAATCGATCAGGCCTTGGTTCAACTCTTCGCGCATAAAGTAGCTCCAGACAGCAGTGGCGCCAGTTTAACGTATTGGCCATTGAATTGGCGGTGGAGTGCGGGTGGAGTGGCGCAATCCCCTGTAGGAGCGAGCTAGCTCGCGATGGTCGTCAACGATAACGCGGGAAGCCTGGCGCCCCGTGGCGTTCTCGGGATCATCGCGAGCTAGCTCGCTCCTACAGGGTTCGCTTTCGCTTAGAACGGCGCCGGGCACTCGAAGCGCAGGCGCTCACCGGTCTGCGGGTGGGTGAAGCTGAGCATGCTGGCGTGCAGGCACAGGCGTGGCCAGGCCGCCAAAGCCTGTTCATGGGCATAGAGCCCGTCACCCAGCAGTGGATGACCAATCGAGAGCATGTGCACGCGCAACTGGTGGGAGCGGCCGGTGATCGGTGTCAGCTCAACGCGGCACCAGTCGCTGCAACGTTCGAGCACGCGCCAGAAGGTCAGCGCATGTTTGCCGAATTCGTGATCGACCACATGCCGTGGCTTGGTCGGCGGGTCGTAGCGCAAGGGCAGGTCGATACTGCCGCTGTCCAGTTCCGGCTGGCCCCAACACAGGGCGGTGTAGGCCTTTTCGGTTTCCCGGTCGTGAAATTGCCGGGACAGCTCGCGATGGGTATCCGGGTCGCGGGCCAGCAGGATAATGCCGGAAGTCTCCCAGTCCAGCCGATGGACGATGCGCGCTTCCGGGTAGCCGTTTTCTTGCAGACGGGTAATCAGGCAGTCCTTGTTGTCATCGGCCCGGCCGGGGACGGAGAGCAACAGGGTCGGTTTGTTCACCACCAGTACGGCGGCATCCTGATGGATGATGTGGATGTTGGACAACGGCATTAAAACAGCCTCGTAACAAACGCCAACGGCGGCTCGGGCTTCCCTGATCCCCGTGCAGGAGCTGCCGCAGGCTGCGATCTTTTGATCTTGTTCTTAAAACAAAGTCAAAAGATCGCAGCCTGCGGCAGCTCCTACGCCAAGGTTGGAAACCCGAGCCTCCGTGGCTCCTGGCGAATCGACTCAGCGATCAGGCAGGGTGATGTTGAGTTCCAGAATCGAGCAGCTGCCCTGGGCTTCCAGTGCGACATGCACGTCATCGGACCCGATATTGACGTACTTGCGGATCACCTCGACCAATTCTTTCTGCAAGGCCGGCAGGTAGTCCGGGGTGCTGCGTTGGCCGCGTTCGTGCGCCACGATGATCTGTAGACGCTCTTTCGCTACCGACGCGGTGCTTTGCTTTTTGTTGGCACGAAAGAAGTCAAAAAGGTTCATTGCTTAGTTGCCTCCAAACAGGCGCTCGAAGAATCCCTTCTTCTGTACATCAAGGAATCGATGATCCACGGTCTTGCCCAGCAGGCGGTCAACGGTATCGCTGTAGGCTTGGCCGGCATCGCTCTGGTCGTCGAGAATCACCGGAACACCCTGGTTGGATGCCTTGAGCACCGCCTGGGATTCAGGGATCACGCCGAGCAGGGCCACCGAAAGGATTTCCTTGACGTCTTCTACGCCGAGCATTTCGCCTTTGCTCACACGTTCCGGGTGATAACGGGTAATCAGCAGGTGTTCCTTGATCGGGTCTTCGCCGCGTTCGGCACGACGGGACTTGCTGGCCAGCAGGCCGAGCATGCGGTCCGAATCTCGTACCGAGGAGACTTCCGGGTTGGTCACGACGATCGCTTCATCGGCGAAGTACATGGCCAGGTGGGCGCCTTTCTCGATGCCTGCCGGGGAGTCGCAGACCACGAACTCAAAGTCTTCCTTGAGTTGCATCAGGACTTTTTCCACGCCTTCGACGGTCAGCGCGTCTTTATCGCGGGTCTGGCTGGCGGCCAGCACGTAGAGGTTTTCCAGGCGCTTGTCTTTGATCAGGGCCTGTTGCAGGTTGGCTTCGCCGTTGACCACGTTGACGAAGTCATACACCACGCGGCGCTCGCAGCCCATGATCAGGTCGAGGTTACGCAAACCCACGTCGAAGTCGACGATAACTGTTTTGTGGCCGCGCAAAGCGAGGCCGGTACCGATAGCGGCGCTGGTGGTGGTCTTACCCACACCACCCTTGCCGGATGTAACCACGAGAATCTTGGCCAAGGTGTTTCACCCCTAAGGAAGAAGGACTTTTCAGTCCCTGAAAAACATCTCCTGAAAAACTACTGCAGTCGGACAGCCTTGGCTGGAATCCGGTTTTGAGCGGCGTTTACCCCCGGTAAACACTGCTTTCGGCCTTTTTCCTACTTCGTTTGAGCCGTTTTCGCTACGTTTTAGAGATGCTTGGAAAATGCGGCAGTATCCGTTAAAGCCGAATGATGTTCAACACGTCGCCGGACAGGCTGACCTGCACGCCCGAACCCCATAGAGGATCGCGGCGCAGGTCTTCGGAAACCTTGTAATGCCCGGCGATGGAAATCAGTTCAGCACTCATTTGCTGACAGAAAATCCGCGCCTTGGTGTCGCCCTTGACGCCGGCCAACACGCGACCGCGCATCGGGCCGTATACATGGATGTTGCCATCGGCGAGAAGTTCCGCCCCCGGGCTGACCGAGGAGATCACCACCAGATCGCTGCCCTGGGCATAGATCTGCTGGCCACCACGTACTGGCGAGGTGATGATTTTCGTCGGTTTGATGCTCGGCTCGGGCGGTTTTTCCGGTTTTTTCTTCGGTTCGCCTTCGGTCAGGTCCAGTGGACGCTCCCGGGCGCCGGACGGTGGCAGCACCGGCAGGTCGACAGCAATGGCGGCGGCAATGTCTTCGATGCGGCTGGCGCGGATCGCCAGGGTACGCAGGCCATGCTGGCGGCAAACGCGCATCAGCCCTGGCAGATCGACCGCGCCTTCGTTGGCCGGGAGTTTGTCCAGGGCCAGTACCAGCGGCGCGTTGCTGAAGAAGTTGGGCGCCAGGGCGACCTTGGCGGCCAGTTGCCGATCGAGGCTTTCGAGGTCGTTACGGGCCAGTTCCAGCACCGTAATGGCCAGCATGCTGCCCTTCAACTGGAACACGGGATCTTGGTCTAGCGGTTCGGTTTGGCTCATGGTCGGCATACAACGACTTGTCACTAAAAGTGCCGAGACTTATAACGAGAACGCCCGCAGGCCGCAAGCCGGGTCGAACGATGTAGAATGCGCGGCCATTGTCATTCCGGAAGCATTAATGGACCGCCCGCGTTTTCGAAAAGCATTTCTATCTCCACGTTTCTGGCCGCTGTGGTGTGGCCTGGGGCTCTTGTGGCTGATCGTCCAGTTGCCGTATCCGGCACTGCTGGGAATCGGCCGTGTACTGGGCTCATTGATGTATCGCGTGGCCGGCGACAGACGGCGCATTGCCAAGCGCAACCTGGAACTGTGTTTTTCTGAAAAAACCGCCGCCGAACGCAAGCGCCTGCTCAAGGAGAACTTCGCCTCCACCGGCATCGCTTTTTTTGAGATGGCGATGAGCTGGTGGTGGTCGCGCAAGCGCCTGGCGACCCTGGCTCATGTCGAAGGGCTGGAGCATTTGCAAAAGGCTCAGCGCGAAGGCAAGGGCGTGATCCTGATGGCGCTGCACTTCACGACGCTGGAAATCGGTGCCGCGCTGCTCGGCCAACAGCACACCATCGACGGCATGTACCGCGAGCACAAGAATCCGCTGTTCGACTACATCCAGCGCCAGGGCCGCGAGCGGCACAACCTCGATTCGCTGGCGGTGGAGCGCGAAGACGTGCGCGGCATGCTCAAATTGCTGCGCTCGGGCCGGGCGATCTGGTACGCACCGGATCAGGACTACGGCGCCAAGCAAAGTGTTTTTGTGCCGCTGTTCGGCATTCAGGCTGCGACCGTCACCGCCACGAGCAAGTTTGCGCGGCTGGGCAAGGCGCTGGTGGTGCCGTTCACCCAGGAGCGTCTGGCGGACGGCAGCGGATATCGCCTGGTGATCCATGCGCCGCTCGAAGGTTTCCCCGGCGAAACCGAAGAAGACGACTGCATCCGCATCAACCAATGGATCGAAAGCGTTCTGCGGGAGCATCCCGAGCAATACCTGTGGGCTCATCGTCGCTTCAAGAGCCGTCCACCGGGCGAGCCGAAGCTGTACGCCAAACGCGGTTGAATCCCGATACCCTGTAGGAGCGAGCTTGCTCGCGATGGTCGTGAAAACGCCGCGGGGTGTCAGGTGCCCCGCGTTATCGTTGGCTACCATCGTCGGAACGCCGCCCGGAGCAAGCTCGCTCCTACAAGGGAATAGGTCGAAACAACGAAATCCCATCAAGCACCATGGAGAGTTGTGCATGAGTCCAGGCGAACCGGTTACAGGGTTGATTCTTTCCGGTGGCGGGGCTCGGGCGGCCTATCAGGTTGGCGTGCTGGCGGCGATTGCCGAATTGCTGCCACCGGGGGCGAGCAACCCGTTTCCGGTGATCGTCGGCACCTCGGCCGGCGCGATCAACGCCGTCAGCCTCGCCAGCGGGGCAATGGACTTTCGTAACGCCATCGAACACCTGACGGCTTTCTGGCAGGGCTTTCGCAGTCACCTGGTGTTGCGCAGTGACTGGCCCGGGGTGATCCGCCAGGCCAGCCGTTTTGTCAGCCACAGTTTGCTCGGCATCGGTAAGCACATGCCGGTGGCCCTGCTCAACAGTACTCCGCTGCGGGACTTGCTCAACGACAAGCTGCATATGGGCGGCATCGCCGAAGCGATCGCACAGCAACAATTGCATGCAGTGGCAGTCACCGCGTTCGGCTATGAGTCTGGCCAGGCCGTCACCTTCTATCAGGGCGGCGGCAAGATCGATGCCTGGTTGCGCCATCGACGCATCGGCGTTCCCACCCAACTGTCCGTGGAACATCTACTTGCCAGTTCGGCCATTCCGCTGCTGTTCGCCCCGGTGAAAATCGGCGAAGAGTATTTCGGTGATGGCGCGGTACGTCAGTCGGCGCCGATCAGTCCGGCGCTGCATCTGGGCGCCAGTCGGGTGCTGGTGGTGGGTGTCAGCGGCAACCCCCGCGGCGTCGACCCGCAACAACCCTTGCAGCGCAGCTACTCCGGTCAGCAGCCGACCCTGGCGCAGATTGGCGGGCACATGCTCAACAGTACGTTCATTGACAGCCTGGAAAGCGACATCGAGTTGTTGCAGCGCCTGAACCAGTTCAGTCACCTGATGCCCGACGGCACGCCGACCCGCACATTGGGCGTGGCGCCGGTGGACGTACTGGTGATTTCACCAAGCCAGCCAATCGATGAGATTGCCGCGCGACATCGTCAGGAATTGCCGGCGGCACTGCGCCTGTTTCTGCGCGGGCCGGGCGCGACCAAGACCAGCGGGGCCGGGGTTTTGAGTTACCTGCTGTTCGAGGCAGGGTATTGCAGCGAGTTGATCGAACTTGGGCGGCGCGATGCGTTGGCCAAGCGCGGGGAGTTGTGCAGGTTTCTCGGGATCTCGGTGTCTGAGGCCGTTTGAACTGTCAGATCTGACAGTAGATGTGCTCAGGTTTTTCCATCAGATTGAACCCCTCAGGCAGAGGGTTCGAAGATGGCGGCTGCGCAATGGATTGATGCTCACACACCGACCTTGTCGGTGGCAGATTCGCGCGGTTTGGCTGTGCGAAATGTCGCCTATTGCCGTCATCCGCTGAACCCGTCCATTGAGACTCGTATCACCCGCAATCACTTTGACGCTGGCGGACGGTTGATGGCTTCCTGGGATCCACGATTGCGGGGCACCGCGCCAAAGCCGAACCTCGCCACGACGCACAATCTACTAAGTCAGCCTCTGCTGGTGGACAGCGTCGATGCCGGTTGGCAACTGGGTTTGCTGGATCAGGCCGGTATGGTGCGCTCATTCTGGGACGGTCGCGGGAGTCAGCGGCACACTGAATACGATGAGCTGCAGCGTCCGACGATCGTGACGGAGCAGATAAAGGATGACTCGCCGCGCGTCTCCGAGCGTTTTGCTTACGCGGGGGGCGGTGATGAGTTTGCGGTGCATAACCAGTGTGGCCAACTGATCCGCCATGACCATCCGGCGGGCAGGCGCAGCCTTTGCGAATATGGTGTGGGTGGTTTGCTTCTGGCGGAAGAAACCCGTTTCTTGCTTGATCTGGCTCCGCCGGACTGGTCGTCCGAATTTGCCGATGCACGCTTGGAGGACGAGGTATTCAGGACTGCTCAGCAGTATGGGCCTTCAGGGGAAATGCTCCGCCAGACCGACGCCAGGGATAACCTTAGAGCATTCGCTTACAACCAGGCCGGTGAGTTGCAGGAAACCCGACTGAGGTGGGCTCGCGCATCCGGCTCTCCTCAAGTGCTGGTGGGTGACATTCGTTACGACGCCCTTGGCAAGGTTGAACGTGAACGGGCCGCTAATGGCGTCGTAACCACTGCCCGGTATGCGGCTGAAGATGGGCGACTGGCCGGATTGCTGTCTTGCGATGCCCGAGGCACGCCGCTTCAGCAGTTCGAATATGCCTACGACCCGTTCGGCAATATCTCAAGCGTCGAGGACAAGGTGGCGTTGATACGGTATTTCAATCAACAGCGTATCGAACCGATCAACCGCTATCGTTATGACAGCCTGTATCAACTGATTGAAGCCACTGGCCGGGAAGTGAACCAACCAGGTTATGGTCCCGCATTACCTGCCTGGCAAACCACACCGCTGGACCCCAATCAGTTGCGCAATTACACCCAATCCTTCAATTACGACGCCGCCGGGAATCTGCAAACCCGCCACCACAGCGGCGTGGAAACCTTCGAGATGTTTACCTCGACCGACAGCAATCGCAGCGTTGCGCAGGAAGGCAATCTGGCGGATGGCTTCGATGCCAATGGTAATCAGCTGGAACTGTTGCGTGGCCAGAATATGAGTTGGGACATTCGCAATCAGTTGAGTCGAGTCACGATGGTCAGTCGCGAAGATGGCCCTGATGATACCGAATGCTATTTCTACGACAGTCCCGGGCATCGACTGAGAAAAGTCCGACTCTCCGAGACGGCTAGTCGCACGCTGCATGCGGAAGTTCGTTACTTGCCGGGGTTGGAGATCCATCGGGATACGGCTACCGGCGAAGAGCGGCATGTGTTGAGTGTCGAGGCGGGGCTTAGCCATGTGCGCGCCTTGCACTGGGTTGAGAAGCTGCCCAAGGATGTACGCAACGACCAACTGCGTTATTGCCTGAATGACCATTTGAATTCGTGCACGCTGGAACTGGATGAGCTGGGAGCGTTGTTGAGTCGGGAGATTTATTACCCGTTTGGCGGAACAGCGGTGTGGGCTGGTACCAGCGAAATCGAGGCTGAATACAAGACGATTCGTTATTCGGGCAAAGAGCGGGATGCGACGGGGTTTTATTATTATGGCTATCGCTATTACGCACCTTGGTTGCAGCGGTGGGTGAGTGCGGATCCTGCAGGTGAAGTGGATGGTCTCAATCAGTTTCTAATGCTGTTCAATAACCCAGTCAATTGGCTAGACGCACAAGGCCAAAATGCATTGCCTGCGATCGCTCACTTTTTTTGGGGCGGCAAGGATATCCATCCCGTTTATCTCAGCAATGTGCTGATCTTTAAAATGCATAATCCGGATTATTTAATGAATGTATGGACGGACAGGCCATCCCACATCCTGAATACACTGTCTGCAATGGAGAGCGGCGATGATTCGGCGCATCGTGCGCTGGCACGTCGATATGGGCAAGAGTTGCAGATAAACAAACCCGATGGGCTGTTTCAGGACCTCACAAAGATATTGCCTGGCGCCTCTAAAGTAGAGTCAATGTTTCATCGTGAACTGAATGGTTCTTACCGAAACCTGGCTGCTGCGAGTGATATTTTGAGAATGGCCGCTACATATGTATATGGCGGCTTATACATGGATGTTGATGTTGCCGTTCGCTCTGCTGTCCACTCTTTGGAGGCACCTAAAGGCTTTCTGGCCCACGTCATGGGTTGGTTGGTCGGAAATTCGGTAATAGCGGCAACGCCTCAATCTTCACTCGGACTCGATTTTTTGGAAAACATGATTGCCAACTACGAAAAATACGATGAAGAAAGCTGGGCTAAAAAAAGAAATCACCCATTCTGGCGTCGCGAAGATACGCTTTATTGGACGGGCCCGGGCTTGATAAAAGAGTCTGTTCTCGATTTGAAGTTGAGCATTCCAGTGGGAATGTTTTCACACCGAGTACCCTCAGAACTGGAAAGTGGAGTGATTGACAGCGAGGGGGGGATCCCCAATCTATTCAATAGAGGCATTTATCCCGGAATCGCTGTTACCGGGGATTGGCCAAAAATAAAGCCTGGCCGCAGATCCTCGATTGCATAGCGAGTCCCAACCTGCCTTATCCGACAGATTGGGACACTGCATTCCGTCAGAAATGAACCTTGACCAGGAAACTGGTCACACTCTGATCAGTCTTGAAGCCCTGGCTGTCTTCAATACCGTACTTGTTTTTCCAGTAGTCGTACTCGACACCGACGTACAGCTGCTTGGCACCCAGGTTCAACGCCTTGCCCAGGTCATATTTGACTTGCGGATTGAAGTGCAGGTTGGCGTGGTATTCGCCTTTGTCGTTGACGTCGTTGTCGACGACCCAGTCCATGAAACCGTCGATCAGCACATCCGAGCCACCCACCGGAATGGTGTAGGACCAGACCGGCGAGACCTGCCAGATGTTGTCGCCCGGGCGGTCGCCTTCGGTGTGACGGTTGTAGAAGTTCAACTGGAAGTAATCGAAGCCCGGAATGGCCAGGTCGAAACCAGGACCGATCAGGTACGACTCGGTATCGTCTTCACCGAACTCGTAGGTCATGGCCAGCAGCACGTCCTTGATCGGGCCGAACTCGAACTTCTGGTCGAAGATCTTGTTGAACGACAGGCGCGGGCTGAGCTCGCCGTAATGGCTGTTCTCGCCCGCGAAATGGTCTTCCTTGCCGTTGTAGAAGATCTTGTCGATGAAGAAGAAGTTGTCGCCGTACTTCCAGCCATCGGCGTGTTCGAAGGTCACCGTCTGCTGAATGCGCGGGTTGACCTGGAAGTCCTTGCCATAGAGGTAGCTCAGGCTGTTGTTCTGCCATTGCAGCAAGTCGCCGGCCATGGCCTGACCCCCCGCCAGCAATGATCCCGCCAGCATCAGGCTAGTGCACGTACGTTTCATTCGGTTGCTCCCAAAAAGTAGGTGGTTCCACGTTATTTTTTTAAGTCAGCGCTCTGGTGTGGCGCCTGTTTCTGTAGCGCTAAAAATCATCCATTCGGTCAGCTTTAGTGCTGTTAGCAAGAGCTGAGCCAAGGCTTTCAAAAAGCCAAAAAACTCCCGTTCGGCGGCTCAAGAGCGGTCGATTGAGAGGGGTTTTGGAGTGCCTTGGTGCCTGCCAGAGCCGGGATAAGTTGGCTTTATGGTCAGGTTTTATATCCGGGCTTTTTTTTAAACCGGATTCGGGCGGCCGCGGAGAATACTGACTCCTCGGCCAGGTCTCAAGTGCTCCGCAACGGCGCACCAACGACAGGTTTGGGGCACGGTTGCGGGGCAGCATCAGAAATGCACCTTCACCAGCAGGCTGGTGGTGTTTTCATTGGTGTCGAAGCTGGAATTGTTTTCGATGCCGTACTTGTCTTTCCAGTAGCTGTATTCGACGCCGACGTACACCTGTTTCTCCCGCCAGCTCAGGGCCTTGCCCAGGTCGTACTTGATCTGCGGGTTGAAGTGCAGGTTGGCGTGATAAGTGCCATGGGAGTTCTGGTCGTTGTCCACGACCCAGTCCATGTAGCCGTCGATCAGCAGGTTCGAGTTGCCCAGTGGCAGGGTGTAGGACCAGGCCGGTGTGATCTGCCAGACATCGTCGCCGGGACGCGAGCCTTCGGTCTGACGGTAATAGAAGTTCAAGGTGAAAAAATTGAAGCCCGGTACCGCGAGATCGAAACCGGGGCCGATCAGGTAGGCCTCGGTGTCGTCTTCGCCGTTCTCGTAGGTCATCGCCAGCAGAACGTCCTTGATCGGGCCGAATTCGAAACGGCGGTCGAGGATCTTGCCGAAGGAGAGGCGCGGGCTGAACTCGCCGTAGTAGGCGTGAGCACCTTTGTTGCGGTCTTTTTCGCCGTTGTAGTAAGTGCTGTCGATGAACATGAAGTTGTCGCCGTACTTCCAGCGGTCGGCGTGTTCGAAGGTAATCGTCTGCTGGATCGACGGGTTGACCACGAAGTCCTTGCCGTACAGGTAGCTCAGGCTGTTGGTCTGCCACAGCAGTAAATCGCCGGCCATGGCCTGACTCGCGGCCAGCAGGCTGCCGCTCAACAACAAGTTGGTTAGTGTCCGAATCATCTGTTGCTCCCTCTTGTTTTTATTTTTGAGGCGCATGTAGGAGCGAGCTTGCTCGCGATGGGCGTTAACGATTACGCGTGTTATCTGGATTAACGCGGTGTGTTTACGTCCATCGCGAGCAAGCTCGCTCCTACAGGGTTCGTGTTTTCGGTATTAATGCGGGTGAGCCTGACAGTCGTTGATGGCCGCGCGTTCGGCGCCACCCAGAATGTTGAACAACAGGTTCAGCGTCAGCGCGCTGAGGGTGGCCATGGCGATGCCGCTGTGGGTGATCGGGCTCATCCACACAGGCAGGTGGGCAAAAAACTCCGGGCGTACGACCGGGATCAGACCCATGCCGATGCTCACCGCCACCAGCAACTGGTTGCGACGGTCACCGATGTCGGCTTCCTGCAGGATCTTGATCCCGGTAGCGGCGACCATGCCGAACATCGCAATCGCTGCGCCACCCAGTACTGCCGGAGGAATCGAAGCCACCAGGAACGCGGCTTTGGGCAGCAGGCTCAGGACAATCAGCAACCCGCCGGCAACGATGGTCACCGAGCGGCAACGCACGCCGGTCATCTGCACCAGGCCAATGTTCTGGGCGAAGGAGGAGTGGGTGAAGGTGTTGAAGAACCCGGCGAAGAACGAAGCGCCGGCATCGCACAGCAGGCCGCGACGCAGCATCCGTGGGCAGACTTCCTGGCCGGTGATCTTGCCCAGCGCGAGAAACATCCCGGTGGACTCGACGAAAATGATCACCACCACCAGGCACATCGACAGGATCGGCGCGAGTTCGAATTTCGGCATGCCGAAATGCAGTGGAGTGACGAATTGCAGCCAGGGTGCCTGAGCCATGCCACTGAGGTCGACCATGCCGAGCAGGCCGCAGAGCACGTATCCCAGGCACATGCCGATCAGCACGGAAATATTGACCCAGAAACCACGCATGAAGCGGTGCACCAGCAAAATGGTGCCCAGTACCAGGGCGGCGATGGTCAGGTAGATCGGCGAACCGAATTGAGCGGCGCCAGTACCGCCGCCCGCCCAGTTGACGGCCACGGGGAACAGCGACAAACCGATCGAGGTGATGACCGTGCCGGTCACCAGCGGCGGGAAGAAGCGCACGACCTTGGACATGAACGGCGCGATGAGCATGCCGAAAAAGCCGGCGGCGATGGTCGCGCCGAAGATCCCTTGCAGGCCGATGCCAGGCATGCCGGCCATGGCGACCATGCTGCCGACGGCAGCGAAACTGGCGCCCATCATCACCGGCATGCGAATGCCCATGGGGCCGATGCCGAGGGACTGGACGATGGTGGCAATACCCGCCACCAGCAGGTCGGCGTTGATCAGGAAGGCGATTTCTTCACGACTCAGGCCAGCGGCCTGTCCGATGATCAGCGGTACCGCGATGGCACCACCGTACATCAGCAGAACATGTTGCAAACCGACCAGGATCAGTTGCAAGAAGGGCAAACGCTGAATGGCGGGTGCGTCGGGGATGCGCGCTGTGGATAGCTCGGACATGCAACACCTCGGATCTTTTTATTCTTTTGATTTACAGCTGCAGTGCTGCCGGCAGCTGTATTCGAATCAGGTGGATTTGTGGCGAGGGAGCTTGCTCCCGCTGGGGCGCGAAGCGGCCCCGCTCTTTACCTTAAGAGCAGGGGACTGCTGCACAGTCCAGCGGGAGCAAGCTCCCTCGCCACAAAAGCCCGTTAGACACAGGCTTTTGTGTTGCTTAGTTGGTCTGGGCTCCCTGCACAATCCAGGCACCGATCAGGTCACGTTCCTGCTGGGTCATCTGCGTGATGTTGCCCAGTGGCATGATCTGGCTGGTGACGGCTTGCGCCTGAATCCGCGGTGCGTTCTGGCGGATCTGCTCGGGAGTGTCCAGCATCACACCGGCCGGGGCCGCGCTGAACAACGGGCTGGTTGGCTTGGCCGAGTGGCAGACCGCGCAACGCTCCTGAATCACGCTGTGCACCTTGTCGAAACCCGGGCCGGCATTGGATGCCTGAGCCGGAGCGGCTGGCGCTTCTGCAGGTTTGGCTTCAGCAGGTTTCAATCCACCGCCCACTGCGGTTTCCGGCAGCGGCTGGTATTCGATTGCAGCTGGTGCCTTGGCCACTTCAGGGGCACTGGACATCGGCTTCGGACCGGTCACATAAGCCAGGCAGATCATGCCCACCGCTGCCACCGGCAGGGTCCAGGCAAACTTGTGGCTGTCGTGACGGGTGTTGAAGTAGTGACGCACCAACACCGCCAGTACCGCGATCCCGGCCAGGATCAACCAGTTGTACTGGCTGCCGTAGGTGCTCGGGAAGTGGTTGCTGATCATGATGAACAGCACTGGCAAGGTGAAGTAGTTGTTGTGACGCGAACGCAGCAGGCCTTTGGCTGGCAGCGCCGGATCCGGCGTGCGGTTCTCGGCGATCGCTGCGACCAGTGCGCGTTGCGCCGGCATGATGATGCGGAACACGTTGCCGACCATGATGGTGCCGATGATCGCGCCGACGTGCAGGTACGCACCCCGACCGCTGAACACTTTGCTGAAGCCGTAGGCCGCGCCGATGATCAGGACGAACAGGATTGCGCCTAGCAGGGCAGGGCGTTTGCCCAGGGCCGAGTCGCACAGGAAGGAGTAGATGAACCAGCCAATGAACAGCGAGCCGAGACCGATGGCCACGCCTTCAGGACCGCTCAGGGTGCTGCCCGGAGCCAGCAGGTAGAGCGTCGGGTTGGAGTAGAACACCACGCACAGCAGTGCGACCCCCGACAGCCAGGTGAAGTAGGCTTCCCATTTGAACCAGTGCAGGTTGTCCGGCATGGTCGGTGGGGCCAGTTTGTATTTTTCCAGGTGGTAGATACCGCCACCGTGGATTGCCCACAAATCACCGGCCAGCCCGTTTTTCGGATTGACCCGATTGAGGTTGTTTTCCAGCCAGACGAAATAGAACGACGCACCGATCCAGGCCACGCCAGTAATCATGTGAACCCAGCGCACGCTAAGGTTCAGCCATTCCAACAGATGTGCTTCCACAGTCTTTACCTCTCGCCTGTCACTCTGTTGTCGAGTGATCAGGCCTTCTCTTATTGGTGGGGGGCGAGGATCAAACGCTCATCCTCTTTGAAAAAATGCTCATCGCAGTTATTGCCTGTGCCACTGCGATCAACCACCAGGAAGTCATCCCGCTTTTCGATCGTCAGCACCGGGTGGTGCCAGACGCCGCGATGGTAATTAATGCCCTGCCTGCCGTTGGTGACGAAGGCGCGGACCAAGCCTGATACAGGTTCATCGCCAACTGGCGCGACCACGATCAGAAAGGGGTTACCGAGCAGCGGAATGAAAGCCTGGCTGCCCAGCGGGTGACGCTCCAGCATGCAGACGGTCAGCGGCATGTCCTGCGCGTCGGCGCGGAAGATGCTGATGATCGCCTTGTCCTCTGGCGTAGCGGTTTGCACCGTCGCCAGTTTATGGAAGCGCATGGTCGAACCGTTGTTGATCATGAAGTGATCGCTGCCGTCGGTTTCGATCACGTCACCGAAAGGGGCGAAGGCTTCTTTGGTCAGCGGTTCAATCGTCAGTGTGCGCATGCTGGTCTTCTTTTCTTCAAATGTATGTTCGGTTTACCGCATTCCCTGTAGGAGCTGGCGAAGCCTGCGATCTTTTGACTTTGCTTTTTAAGATCAAGATCAAAAGATCGCAGCCTGCGGCAGCTCCTACGGGCTCAGCATTACTTCGCGACCTTGCCCAGTACGCGCAGGCGGCTCACGCCCCCATCCGGGAACACGTTCAGGCGGATGTGGGTGATCGGGCCCAGTGCCTTTATCTGCTCGGCGAAGGTGTGTTCGGCGTGCATTTCCAGCTTCTGGCTTGGCAGCAGTTCGCGCCAGAACAGCGACTGGGTTTCGATCTGGCTGTCGGTACCGCCCTTCACGAAGGCGCCCTGGATCGAGCAGCTGTCCGGGTAGTTGCCCTTGAAGTGCAGGGTGTCGACGATGACTTTCTCGACTTCACCGGCATGGCCCAGCGCGACGATCACCCAGTCATTGCCCGGGGTACGGCGACGCGCGGTTTCCCAGCCGTCGCCCATGTTGATGCCACGGCCCGGGTTGAGGATGTTGCTCATGCGACCGAAGTGTTCGTCGGAGCAGGCGAGGGCACGGCCACCGTTGAGGGCTGCGGCCAGGTCGACCTGCTCGTTGTCGCCGATCGCCGACCAGTCGCGGAACGGCACACCGTACACGCGCAGACGGGCCACGCCGCCATCCGGGTAGATGTTGAAGCGCAGGTGGCTGAACGCCTGGTCGTTGTTGATTTCGTGATAGTGGTGGCTGTTGCCCTGCAGCTCGACGGCGGACAGCACTTCAGTCCACTGGGTGTTTTCATCAGGCTCGCCCGAGGCCAGGAAGCAGGCTTCCAGGGAAGCCGAAGGCGGGAAGTTGCCGGTGAAGAATGAAGTGTCGATGTCGACGCCCTTGATCGAACCCGGCACACCCAGGCGGATCACTGCGCTGTCGAAGCCTTCGAAGCGCTTGCGGCGCGACTCCCAGCCGTCCATCCACTTGCCGTTGTCATCGAACACGCCCTCCTTCCATACGGCCGGGGTCGGTTGGAACAGACGGTTGGCGTCTGCGAACCAGTCATCGGTGACCGAGATGATTTTGGTACCCAGGCGGGCATCGGCCAGGTTGACGAACTTCTCGAAAGGTACGGCGTAAGCTTTCATTCTTCTTGTCTGCCTTTAAATAAGTGGCTTGGGATGCTTGCAAGGCCCTGGGCGTTTTTTGCGTTCATCAACGTCGGGCCAGGCTTGCTATAGGGTCAGTAATCGGAACAGGGCGATCTTGTTGATCTCCGCCAGCGCGCACTTGAACTCGGTGTCGACCGGGTTGTGGATGCGCGTTTCGAACGCTGCGAGGATCTGATGCCGGTTGCTGCCTTTTACCGCCATGATGAAGGGAAACTTGAACTTGGCTTTATAGGCGTCGTTCAGCTCGGTGAAGCGAGAAAACTCTTCGGCCGTGCATTGGTGAATACCGGCGCCAGCCTGTTCATGGGTGCTGGCTTCGGTCAAATGGCCCTGGACAGCGGCTTTGCCGGCCAGGTCAGGGTGAGCGTTGATCAGGGCCAGTTGGCTTTGGTGATCGGCGCGGAGCAGGATGTCGCTCATGCGCTGGTGCAGGGTTTCAATCTCGTTGATCGAGGCATCCTGGCCCAGGTCGAAGGCTTTCTCGGCCACCCATGGCGAATGTTCGTAGATGTCGGCGAAAGTGGCGACGAAGGCGTCGCGGCTCAGGCTCGAAGGTTTGACGGTTTGAAAGGTGCTCATTTGGCAGCCCCTTGGTACGGGTGGGTTTCTTGCCAGTGGCGCGCAATGTCGACGCGACGGCTGAACCACACCTGTTCATGACTTTTAGCGTATTCGATAAAGCGCTTGAGTGAAGCCAGGCGCGCCGGACGGCCGATCAGGCGGCAGTGCAGGCCGATCGAGAGCATTTTCGGGGCCTCGGCGCCTTCGGCGTAGAGCACGTCGAACGCGTCCTTGAGGTATTCGAAGAAGTCGTCGCCCTTGTTGAAACCCTGGACCTGGGTGAAGCGCATGTCGTTGGTGTCCAGGGTGTACGGGATCACCAGGTGCGGCTTGCCGGTCGGGTTGTTCGGTTCCCAGTAGGGCAGGTCGTCATCGTAGGTGTCGCAGTCGTAGAGGAAACCACCTTCTTCCATCACCAGGCGACGGGTGTTCGGGCCGGTGCGGCCGGTGTACCAGCCCAGCGGGCGTTCACCGGTGATTTCGGTGAGGATGCGGATCGCTTCGAGCATGTGCTCGCGTTCCTGGGCTTCGTCCATGTACTGGTAGTCGATCCAGCGATAACCGTGGCTGCAGATCTCGTGGCCGGCATCGACCATGGCGCGGATCACGTCCGGGTGACGCTGGGCGGCCATGGCCACGGCGAAGATGGTCAGCGGAATGTCGAATTCCTTGAACAACTTCAGGATCCGCCACACGCCGGCACGGCTGCCATACTCGTAGAGGGATTCCATGCTCATGTTGCGCGCGCCTTGCAGCGGCTGGGCAGAAACCATTTCCGAGAGGAACGCCTCGGATTCTTTGTCGCCGTGCAGGATGTTGCGCTCGCCGCCTTCTTCGTAATTGAGTACGAACGACAGGGCAATACGGGCATTGCCCGGCCAGTGTGGGTGCGGAGGGTTACTGCCGTAACCGACCAGGTCGCGTGGGTAGTCAGCGCTCACTGCAGGCTTCCTTCTTGTTCGATGATGACGGTTGGTGTGACGCAGCTGAAAACTGGATGGCAGGCTGGCGTCACAGCGATGGGCTGATTGTATACAACTTCATATTCACTTTGTAAGCCTGAATTTTCGCATTTTTCACCGACTGTCATCTTTTACTGCTATTGGCGTGAGCCTGCAAGAAATCTGCCTCATTGGTCAGTAATTTGATGAAGGGGTCATAGGCTGTGCGGTTCGGCGGGAAATCGACAGTAAATAGGCAGATGGTGAGGGTAAAGCGAAAAATGTCGTTTTTATTGTGTACAATATTTTTGAAAAGTGTCTTAATTAGTCGCTCGCCGCAGCTTTTCGTGCTCCGAATCGGTGCGGTCTCCTTTTCAACTGACTTCGGGAGGCGCGAAGTCTGACTGCTCCACGCAGGCAGGCGCGCAGAATCAATGGGACGTTTGACTACACACGTTTTGGACGCAGCACACGGTTGCCCGGGCAGCTCGATCAAGGTCGAGTTGTACCGCGTTGAAGGATCGCAGCTGGAATTGGTCGCCAGCGCGATAACCAACAGCGATGGTCGTGTCGATGCACCGCTGCTGCAAGGCGATGACTACCGCACCGGGGTCTATCAGGTTCAGTTTCATGCCGGCGATTACTACCGCGCCCGTGGCGTCAAGCTGCCGGAACCTGCTTTTCTGGATGTGGTGGTGCTGCGTTTTGGCATCTCCGCCGAGCAGGATCACTACCATGTGCCGTTGTTGATTTCGCCTTACAGCTATTCCACGTACCGCGGCAGCTGATCCCCCAGGCAGCAGCTGCACCCTGGAAGCGATTGCGCACATAGCTTCTTTGGTCTTTCGCCCGCTCACACTGCGGGCTTTTTTTCGTCTTCTGTAGGAGCAGCCGGTCGACGCTCGATTGCTCGCGATGGAGGTGCAGACAGCGCGATAATTCATACTGCACGCGTTATCGTTGACGTCCATCGCGAGCAAGCTCGCTCCTACAACTGTTAACGGCTCAGCAGGGAAGCAGCACCCGCACCACTGAACAACCCGGCACTGATCCGGTTGAACCAGCTCTGCCCCTTGCCGCTGCGCAGATACCGCGCCGCACCATGGGCACCGAGCCCGTAGGCCAATTTGCACAGCAGATCGAGCACCGTCCAGGTCGCAATCATCACTAGCAACTGCGGCAGGAACGGCTGTTCGGCACTCAGGAACTGCGGCAGGAATGCGGCGAAGAACAGAATGTCCTTCGGGTTGCTCGCGCCCAACATGAACGCACGCCCGAACAGTGCACGAAAGCGTGGCACCGGCGCGGCTTTTGGCACTTGCGCGCCGTGGGAAGGCTGGCGCGATTGCTGCCAGCTCTGCCAAGCGAGGTAGAACAGGTACAGTGCGCCGACGATTTTCAGTGCGCTGAACAGCTGTTCCGACGCCAGCAGCAGGGCGCCCAGACCCAAAGCCGAGGCACTCAGCAGGCAGATCGAGGCAATCACGCCACCGAGAAACGCCGGGTAAGAACGGCGCAGGCCGTAGTTCAGGCTGTTGCTGATCATCAACAACGACAATGGCCCCGGGATCAGGATCACTACCAGCGCAGCGCCGCTGAACAGCAGCCAGGTTTCCAGACTCATCACTTTCCTCCATTTGCACAAAAGCCCCACCCGACGGGGTGAGGCTGTTTTGAAGCGGGTCCCGCGTAAGGTTTACAGGAAGATGAACTTGGCGATGAAGATCGCGCAGAGCACCCACAGGCTCACGGAAATTTCCTTGTACTTGCCGGTACCGGCCTTCAACGCCACGTAGGTGATGAAACCCAGCGCGATGCCGTCGGCGACCGAGAAGGTCAACGGCATCATGATCGCAGTGACGATCGCCGGAATGCTGTCGGTCGCTTCGTCCCATTCGATGTGGGCCATGCCGCCCATCATCAGCATTGCCACATAAATCAGTGCGCCAGCGGTGGCATAGGCGGGAATCATGCCGGCCAATGGTGCGAAAAACATTGCGGCTATAAATAGCACACCAACGGTGACTGCGGTAAGACCAGTCCGACCACCAGCGGCCACGCCGGCAGCACTTTCCACATAGCTTGTGACCGGCGGAACACCGACCACTGCACCGAATACGCTGGACGCACTGTCGGCTTTCATCGCGCGGGAGAGGTTTTCGATCTTGCCATCAGCGCCCACCAGGTTGGCGCGCTGGGCAACGCCCATCAGTGTGCCGGCGGTGTCGAACATGTGCACGAAGAGGAACGCCAGGACCACGCTGATCATGCTGACGTTGAACACGCCGGCGACGTTCATGGCCATCCAGGTCGGAGCCAGGCTAGGCGGGGCCGACATGATGCCCTCGTAATGCACGAGCCCAAGGCCCCAGCCGGCGAGGGTCACGGTGATGATGCTGATGAGGATCGCGCCGAACACCTTGTGGTAGCTGAGGATGGCGATCATCAGGAAGCACACGGCGGCGAGCAGCGGGCCGGGTTCGCGCAGGGAACCGAGCTTGATCAGGGTGGCCGGGCTATCGACGACGATACCCGCGGTTTTCAAACCGATCAGCCCCAGGAACAAGCCAACACCAGCGCCCATGGCGAAGCGCAGGCTGACCGGGATGCTGTTGAGCAGCCATTCGCGGATCCGCGAAAAGGTCAGGATCATGAACAACACACCGGACACAAACACCGCGCCGAGGGCGGTTTCCCAGTTGTAGCCCATGGTGCCGACCACGGTGTAAGTGAAGAACGCGTTCAGGCCCATGCCCGGCGCCAGGCCGACCGGCCAGTTGGCGTAGAGGCCCATCAACAGGCAACCGAGTGCGGCAGCGATGCAGGTGGCGACGAACGCGGCACCGTGATCGATCCCGGCGTCGGCCATGATGTTGGGGTTAACGAAAATGATGTAAGCCATGGTGATGAAGGTTGTCAGACCGGCAATCAGCTCGGTCTTCACCGTGGTGCCGTGCAAGCTGAGTTTGAACAGACGCTCCAGCAAGCCATTGCGTAATGGCGGCGAGAGATCCAGCGTCGATGCTTCGGATTTGCGGCTTTCCACAGCGAATACTCCTCAAGAGTTTTATTGTTATTTCCAGGGCCGGATCCGAGAGGGGTGGCAGCGGCCCTTTGAGGTACTTGCGAATTTGTTGACTTGCTGGTCAGGAACTCGCACGAAGTGGATTATGCTTTTGTATACAAAGAATGCAAATAATGTTTTTGGTTTTGTTTACGATTTTTTTGGAGAAGGGGATATATCGTCTGTTCGGACGCCATCGAAAGCCGGCTTGCGCGTCCGACCGTAGGAGCTCCTACGGCAGAAACGCCGGTCAGATTTTTTGTTGGTTCTCCCCCAACGCCAGATTCACCGCCAGCCACCCATTCACCGCCGTCTCCCCAGCCTCGGCAAAAACCCGCTCCAGCAATTTCACCTGCTCACGCCGCAATGCTTGCTCAAACCGCGCGCCTTCTGCCGTCAACTCCAGCAGACGCTTGCGCTTGTCAGTCTCGGACGCGACGCTGTCGACCAGGTGCATCTCCAACAATTGCCGCAACGGCATGTTCAGCGCCTGCTTGCTCACGCCGAGCAACGCCAACAGCTCCTTGACGCTCAGGTTCGGATAGCGGGCGATGAAAAACACGATGCGCTGATGCACCCGACTCAGGCCGCGACGTTCGAGCATTTCATCGGCCTTGGCAGTGAAGGCCTGGTAGCCAAAGAAAAACGCTTCCATGGCTTGCTGCTGGGAAAGCGGGTTTTTAAGGTCAAGCATGTTGACGTATCCGTTCGAGAAGGCGTAATTTCGGTCAACAAGTTTGACTCATTTCCCACATGCCTCGCTACCGGTGATCCCCATGGCTTTTTCCGAACGTGTCTCACGCCTTAAAAGTTCTTTGATCCGTGAAATACTCGCCGCGGCCCAGCGTCCGCAGATGATGTCGTTTGCCGGCGGACTGCCGGCCGAAGCCATGCTGCCGAAGGTCGAGTGGACCGAGATGCCGGTGTCCATCGGCCAATACGGCATGAGCGAAGGCGAACCGGCGTTGCGTGAAGCGTTGGCCGCCGAGGCGCGGGCGTTGGGAGTGCCATGTGAGGCAAGCCAGGTGCTGGTGGTCAGCGGCTCACAGCAGACCCTCGACCTCGCCGCCAAGCTGTACATCGACAAAGGCACCGAAATCCTGCTCGAAGCGCCGACTTATCTGGCGGCACTGCAGATTTTCCAGCTGTTCGGCGCCGATTGCCTGACCGTCCCGCTGGAGGCTGACGGGCCGAACCTGACGGAGCTACGCGTTTGTCTGGAACAACACCGACCGGCTTTCATCTACCTGATCCCGACCTTCCAGAATCCATCGGCGGTGCGTTACAGCGAAGCCAAGCGTGACGCGGTGGCGGCGTTGCTCGATGAATTTGGCGTGACGCTGATTGAAGACGAGCCTTACCGCGAACTGACCTTCGACGGTGGCAGCGCCAAGCCGATTGTCAGTCGCTTGAAGAAGGCCAGCTGGATCTACACCGGCACCGTGTCGAAAACCCTGCTACCGGGTTTGCGCGTTGGTTACTTGATTGCCAGTCCGGACCTGTTTCCCCATCTGTTGAAACTCAAACAATCGGCGGATTTGCACACCAACCGGGTCGGCCAATGGCAGGCACTGCAATGGATCGGCAGCGAGAAATATCAGCAACACCGCAGTGAGTTGCGTGATTTTTATCGGGGGCGTCGGGATGCGTTTCAGGCTGCGCTGGAAACTCACTTCTCGGATCTGGCGGACTGGAACGTACCGCAGGGCGGGTTGTTTTTCTGGTTGAAACTCAAGCAGCCGCAAGACACCCGCACCTTGCTCAACGCCGCGCTGGCCAATGACGTAGCGTTTATGCCGGGTGAGCCGTTTTTCCCTGAGCCGGATAACCATCCGGGGTATTTGCGGTTGAACTTCAGCCACATTGATCCGGCGCGGCTGGATGAAGGGCTGAGGCGGTTGGCGGCGGTGGTGCGACAGGGGCAAGCGGCGCAAGCGGCCTGAAAACAAATAAACCGGCGCAAGGGCCGGTTTATTTTTGTCCGAGATTTGCGTCGTGAGGGCCGGCCTCATCGTCGGAACGCCGCCCGGAGCCGGCTCACTCCTACAATTGGAATGCGTTCCCCTGTAGGAGCGAGCCTGCTCGCGATGGCGTCAGTCAGATCACCACATAAACATCAGGCTGCTGCAAACCGCTTGTCCAGATAATCAATGATCACCTTGGACTCGTACATCCAGGTGGTCTGGCCATTCTCTTCGATGCGCAGGCATGGCACCTTGATCTTGCCGCCTTGCTCCAGCAAGGTCTGGCGATCCTGTTCGTTGTTCTTCGCATCGCGAAGGGCCACCGGCACATTCAGGCGGCGCAGGGTGCGGCGGGTCTTCACGCAGAACGGGCAGGCGTGGAATTGATACAGGGTCAGACCCTTGGCGGCGGATTCGACCTGAGCCTGAGCAGCGGCGGGGCGCTTCTTCTTGCTTGGGCGAGTAATGAAGTCGATGAAGATGATCAGTTGGCCAAGGCCGACACGAAGCGCTTTTACGAACACGTTGGAAGCCTCACGGTGCAAACGAAGAAGGGCGCGCAGCTTACCTGATTTTTTGCGGACGAAAAAAAACCGGCGATGAATGCCGGTTTTCTTCGTGCCGCGAATTACTTGATGAGGCTGAGGAATTCGCTGCGCGTGGCGGCGTTCTCGCGGAACTCACCGAGCATCACCGAGGTGATCATCGACGAATTCTGCTTTTCCACACCGCGCATCATCATGCACATGTGCTTGGCCTCGATCACCACCGCAACGCCCAGGGCGCCGGTGACCTGCTGGACAGCGTCGGCGATCTGGCGGCTGAGGTTTTCCTGGATCTGCAGGCGACGGGCGTACATGTCGACGATCCGCGCCACCTTCGACAGGCCCAGGACCTTGCCGCTCGGGATGTAGGCGACGTGAGCCTTGCCGATGAACGGCAGCAGGTGGTGTTCGCACAACGAGTACAGCTCGATGTCCTTGACCAGCACCATTTCGCTGTTGTCGGAGCTGAACAGGGCACCGTTGGTGACCTCTTCCAGTGTCTGTTCATAGCCGCGGCAGAGGTACTGCATGGCTTTGGCGGCACGCTTGGGCGTGTCGAGCAGGCCCTCGCGGGAGACGTCCTCGCCCAGTTGGCCAAGGATCGCGGTGTAATTCTGTTCCAGGGACATGAAACTACCTGTGGGATTTTACGCAAAGGGCAAGGGTACGGTGGCGGACACGACGCTGCAAGCGTGGCGCAACAGCTTTACTCGTCGCGACCTTCCATCATGGTGCGTTTGAGCATCACATAAACGGCTCCCGCACCGCCGTGTCTGGCCTGGCAGGAGGTGAAACCGAGCACTTGTGGATGCTGGCGCAGCCAGGTATTGACGTGGCTTTTGATCATCGGCCGCTTGCCATCCAGGCGTACCGCCTTGCCATGGGTGACGCGTACGCAGCGGATTTCGAATCGGGTGGCTTCGGCGAGGAACGCCCAAAGGGTTTCCCGGGCCTTTTCCACGCTCATGCCGTGCAGGTCGAGGCTGCCTTCGAACGGAATCTGTCCGATCTTGAGCTTGCGCATCTGGCTTTCCTGCACGCCGTGACGCGCCCACATCAACTCGTCTTCAGGGCCGACGTCGATGACGAACTGATCGGACAACCCGTCTACGGTGGTGGATTCGGTGCGCACGGTGGCCGCTTGGCGCAGCATGGCGATCTGCGCGCGGTCAGCCTTGGGTTTGCCGGTTTCGGCGCGATCGTGCCTGATTGGCTTGACGCCTTGGATCGCGCTTTTGAACAGAGAAAAATCGTTGTCTTGCATGTCAGCCTCCGCGAAGGGCGGCCAGTTTACCCAACTCGAAGCGAATCGGGCGCGACAAATTAACGCGCGCGACGCTTGGCTCAGTCGTGTTTTTTCATCAGGTGCGGCGACATGGCCAGTTCCCGCGACTGGCGCGAGCGACGACGGCAACGGCGCCATAGCCACACGCCGAGGTACAGCACGAACAGGCCGATGACCAGAATCACGGCAGCACCGGTGCGGCTGGTGTTCAATTCACCCAGGGCGGGTGCGTGGCCGAACAGGCTGGCGGCACCGGCCATGGTGAGCAACACGCCGCACATCGCCAGCAATGCCGCGAACGTCACGCCGATTCGAAAACGCCAGTTGCTTTGGCCTTTGGGTCGCAAGCGGCGAGCGTCAAAACCATCGGATAACTTCATTCCGACCTTCCTCAATGGGTATCGGCCCTTCGACCGGGAGTTGACCGGGATGTTCCTGAGGCTAAGACAATTATGGCAGTTGAGAGGCTTTTGCGGATGAGCGGCATTCCAGGCCGCTCATTGAGCGTCGATCAGATCAGTTCACGGGTCAGCGCGAGGGTGGCGAAGTTGTCGCCCATGATCGCCATTTCCGTCTGATGAACGTGTTCGGCACTGAGCACGCCGCCCTTGTAAGGCAGGTCGCGGGTGGCGCAGGCATCTTCAATGAGAGTGCAGCGAAAGCCAAGGTTCTTCGCTGCGCGTACGGTGGTGCTGACGCTGGAGTGACTCATGAAACCGCAGACGATCAGGTCGAGGGCGCCGAGGTCTTCCAGGCGTTTGGCCAGTTCGGTGCCGTGGAACGCGCTTGGCAGCAATTTACCGATGACGGTTTCGTCACCTTGCGGCTCCAGGCCCGGAATGAATTCACCACCGACGCCTTGCGGGTTGAACATTCCGCCGAGGGTGCCGAGATGACGGACATGCACGATCGGCCGGCCGGCGGCACGGGCAGCGGCGAGCAATTGCTTGATGTTCGCGACGGCCTCATCCATGCCGCTGAGGGCAAGTGGCCCGCTCAAATATTCTTTCTGGGCATCGATGATGATAAGGGTCGCATGGCTCAGTTTGGCTGCCGGATAACCGCGGCCGCTGAGTTGAAACATCGTTTTTGGAACGGACATTCTGGGGCTCCTTGGAGTGGGGCTTTTGCGACATTGTCCTCTGGCTGAGCGGTTCTGTGAATCGCTACGATCGTAGGTGCCGTCATTGCTGGCCTGTAGCCTTGTCAATAGTCGCGATTTGTTCAATAGCCTGGTGAAAAAACGGATAACTCCTACATTTGAATCGGTAGTTTCCCGCGTCGTCGTGACGCCGTTTGACTGGTAGAATCGCCCGTCGATTTTTCTGGAGTTTGCCGTCGTGATCACTTCCCGCCTTCGCACCCTGCGTGACCATATCCGTTGGGCCGTCAGCCGCTTCCATGGGGAGGATCTGTTTTTTGGCCATGGCACCGACAATGCCTGGGACGAAGCCCGGCAATTGGTGTTGGGTGCGCTGCACCTGCCATGGGAAATCGCCGACAGCTACCTCGACTGCAATCTGGAAGAAGACGAAGTGGTTCACCTGCAGCTTTTGCTCAAGCGCCGCATCGAAGAGCGGGTGCCTACGGCGTATCTGTTGGGCGAGGCGTGGTTCTGCGGCATGTCGTTCATCGTCGATGAGCGCGTGCTGATCCCGCGTTCACCCATCGGCGAGTTGATCGAAAACCGGTTTACCCCGTGGCTGGCTACCGAGCCTGCGCGGATTCTCGACCTGTGCACCGGTTCCGGTTGCATCGGCATCGCCTGCGCCTACGAGTTCCCGCGTGCCGAGGTGGTGTTGGCGGACCTGTCGTTCGAAGCGCTGGAAGTGGCTAACCAGAACATCGAGCGCCACGGTGTCGATGAGCGTGTGTACACGGTGCAGGGCGACGGGTTCGAGGGCTTGCCGGGACAACGTTTCGATCTGATCGTGTCGAACCCGCCCTACGTCGATGCGGAAGATTTCGCCGACATGCCGGACGAATACCAGCACGAACCGGAACTGGGCCTGGCCTGCGGCGATGACGGTTTGAACCTGGTGCGGCGCATGCTCGCCGAAGCGGCGGATCATTTGACCGAGAAGGGCTTGCTGATAGTCGAAGTGGGCAACAGCCAGGTGCACGTCGAGGCGTTGTACCCGGAAGTCGACTTTGCCTGGCTGGAGTTCGAGCGTGGCGGCCATGGTGTGTTCATGCTGAGCGCGCAGCAATGCCGTGAGCATCAGGCGTTGTTTGCTTCACGCGTTTGACTGGGCATTTGTGGCGAGGGGGCTTGCCCCCGTTGGGCTGCGAAGCAGCCCTGAACCCTCACACCAGATTTATCCAGATATGTCTGTGGTAGCTGTTTTGCGACCGCTTCGCGCTCGAACGGGGCGGTTCGGCGCTCCGACAAGCCCCCTCGCCACAAAGTGCAGTAACTCAAGCCTTCAGCGGTGCGTGGCAATCCAGATCAGCAACCCCGCCTGAAACACCGCGAACGCCACCAGGCAGGTGATGGTGAAACGCAGCCCGGTGTCTTCGCGTTTGTACTTGCTGACTTTCTCTTCGTGTTTCTTGAGTTTGACTTCCTGCTCGGCCAGATTCTGCTCGGCTTGCTGGAGCATCTGCGCCGCCTCGAGAATCTCCACGACCTGCAGTTTTTCGCTGTTCCAGTCGCCAGAAAGGTCGCCGACCTTGACCGGCTTGACGCTGCCTTTCAAATGTTGGGCATCGGCATACACCACGTCGAAACCGTGCACGCGTAAAAAATGATCGCGGCGCAGACGGGTGTCTTCGTTCAGCGCATCCTTGTTGTTCAGGTCAAAGCCGTCGACGGTGTAGGTCGGCCAGCGTTTCTTCGCCCAGTTGATGCCCTGGGCCGCCAGGTAGCGGCCAATGCCACGGTTCAGCGGTTCAACCTGCAATCCGCTGTCCGGGCCGAAATGCACGCGCTTTTCGGCGTGATCGACCCACACGTCCAGATGATTCTGTTCCTTGCGCACACGCTGGCCGGGCAGGGTGATGCTCATGCGCATCAGGCTGCGCGCCTTGTCGTTGCGCTCGGCATAGCCTGATTCGACAAAACGCAATGGGCGCCCGCCCGTGTTGCGGTCAGTCTGCAGCGGCGCCAGACGGAGCATCTTGTGGTGCTCGACGTGGACGTCCGCCCAAGGCAGCTCGACCGCTGGCGGTGCGTCTTTTTCAGCGCTGGTGTCGGGTGAAGTCTGGGTGTCGGTCATAACGGCGAGATCCTGTCCAAGCTCAGCTTGTCGCCAACCAACGTGGCGGCGACAAAGGCTTATCGGCCGTTTTTCCCCGGACTGGAGGGTAAAGTTAACTGGCGCGAAGTCCGTCAATAAACCCGAGGATTCGTGTGCCCAGTTCCGCCGCCAGGGGTAATTGCGGATCTTTATAGGAGGCCAGTTGGCGTTTGACATCGTTGGGCACGATGCGCATGACGTGGTTCATGCCCTCGATCAGCGCCAGTTCGGCGTCCGGTTTGGCGGCCTTGAGCAGTCTTGCGTCATTGACGCCGACCTGGATGTCGTTGCTGCCCTGGATGATCAGCGCCGGCATTTTCAGCTTGGCAAACGCCGCGGCCGGGTCCTGGCGGAACAGGGAAATCAGGTACGGCTGCACGCTCGGGCGGAAAATCGCCTGCAACGGTGGCGGCACATTGTCGTCGGGTTTCCCGGCCTTGAGGCTGTCGAGCAATTCATTGCTGCGCAGCATCAGCGGGGGAGGCAGGCGATTGCCCAGTTGCTCGCGGATGACCTGATCGACCGGCCTGGCGCTACCTGAGACAGAAATCACCGCGTCGGCATCGATGCCCGGCGCAGCGAGGCTGGCAATCAAGGCGCCTTCGCTGTGCCCCAGCACAATCAGCTTGCCGAAACGCGGATCGGTCTTGAGCTTCTTGCCCCAGGCTTCGGCATCGGCCACATAGGCTTCCACTGTCAGATTGCGTTCGTCCGGCGTGGCGGCCAGGCTTGCGGCCACACCGCGCTTGTCGTAACGCACGCTGGCGATGTTGTGTTTGGCCAGCACCCAGGCCAGGCGCTTGAGGCTGTCATTGCGCCCGCCATCGACGTTGTTTCCGTCACGATCCGTAGGGCCGGAGCCGGAAATGATCAGGACAACCGGCACGGGGTCGTCGGATTTTGGCAGCAACAGCGAGCCGAAAAGCTCGCCGGTGCCGGTATCCAATGTGATCGGTCGTTGCAGGACAGTCGCCTGGGCGAAGCCGGAAATCAGGGTAAGGCTCAAGGCAAGAACTCGCAGCATCATCGCGCCATTATCCAGAAGATGCCGGTTGGACTCACAGGCACCCATAAGGTTCGAGGATGAACTACTTGGGTAGCCTGCGTATACTGGCGCGCATTACGTATTCAGGTTCATTTCACGGAGCGTCCTGCATGTCCGGCAATACCTACGGCAAGCTGTTCACTGTCACCACCGCGGGCGAAAGCCATGGTCCGGCGTTGGTCGCCATTGTCGATGGCTGCCCGCCGGGGCTGGAGATATCCCTGGAGGATCTGCAGCGTGACCTGGACCGCCGCAAGCCCGGCACCAGCCGCCACACCACCCAGCGTCAGGAAGCCGACGAAGTCGAAATCCTCTCCGGCGTGTTCGAAGGTCGCACCACTGGCTGCTCGATCGGCCTGCTGATCCGCAACACCGACCAGAAGTCCAAGGACTACTCGGCGATCAAGGATCTGTTCCGCCCGGCCCATGCCGACTACACCTACCACCACAAATACGGCGAGCGCGACTACCGTGGCGGTGGTCGCAGTTCGGCCCGCGAAACCGCAATGCGCGTCGCGGCCGGTGCGATTGCGAAAAAATACCTGGCCAGCCAGGGCATCGTCATTCGCGGCTACATGAGCCAGCTCGGGCCGATCGAAATTCCGTTCAAGACCTGGGATTCGGTGGAGCAGAACGCCTTCTTCAGCCCGGACCCGGACAAAGTGCCTGAGCTGGAAGCCTATATGGACCAGTTGCGCCGAGACCAGGATTCGGTCGGCGCGAAAATCACCGTGGTTGCCGAAGGCGTGATGCCGGGCCTGGGCGAGCCGATTTTCGACCGCCTCGACGCCGAACTGGCCCATGCGCTGATGAGCATCAACGCGGTCAAGGGCGTGGAAATCGGCGCCGGTTTCGCCAGCGTCGCCCAGCGTGGCACTGAGCATCGCGATGAAATGACCCCGCAAGGTTTCCTCAGCAACAACGCGGGCGGCATTCTCGGCGGTATTTCCTCCGGTCAGCCAATCGTTGCGCACCTGGCGCTGAAGCCGACGTCGAGCATCACTACGCCGGGCCGTTCCATCGACATCCATGGCAACCCGGTGGAAGTGATCACCAAGGGCCGTCACGACCCGTGCGTCGGCATCCGCGCCACGCCGATTGCCGAGGCGATGATGGCCATCGTGCTGATGGATCACCTGCTGCGTCACCGCGGGCAGAACGCCGATGTGCGTGTGAGCACGCCGGTGCTGGGTCAGCTGTAAATGGCTGGCCTCATGGTCGCAGCCGTCTGATGGCGGCTGCGATGCTCCCGTACTGGCGGCTTTCCAGTTTCTATCTGTTCTATTTCGCCTTGCTCGGTTCGACAGCGCCGTTTCTGGCGCTGTACTTCGATCACCTCGGATTCAGCGCCGCGCGCATCGGCGAGCTGGTGGCGATCCCGATGCTGATGCGCTGCGTGGCGCCGAATATCTGGGGCTGGCTGGGCGACTACACCGGTCGGCGGCTGGCCATCGTGCGCTTCGGCGCGGTGTGCACGCTGCTGACCTTTTCGCTGATTTTCGTCAGCAAGAGCTATGCCTGGCTGGCGATGGTCATGGCCTTGCATGCGTTCTTCTGGCACGCGGTGCTGCCGCAGTTCGAAGTCATCACCCTGGCGCACTTGCAGGGCCAGACCTCGCGCTACAGCCAGATTCGCCTGTGGGGCTCGATCGGTTTCATCATCACCGTGGTCGCGCTGGGCCGGCTGTTCGAATGGCTGAGCCTGGACATCTACCCGGCGGCGCTGGTGTTGATCATGGCCGGCATCGTGCTCAGCAGCCTGTGGGTGCCCAATGCCCAACCGGCGCCGGGCAACCGGGTGGCGGGGGAGGGCTTCCTCAAGCAACTGCGCAACCCCGGCGTATTGGCGTTTTATGCGTGCGTGGCGCTGATGCAGATGAGCCACGGACCGTACTACACGTTTTTAACCCTGCACCTTGAGCGACTGGGTTACAGCCGTGGCGTGATCGGCATGCTCTGGGCGGTCGGCGTGGTCGCCGAAGTCCTGATGTTTCTGGCCATGAGCCGGATTTTCGCGCGCTTCTCGCTGCGCCGGGTGCTGATGGCCAGTTTTCTGCTGGCGGCGTTGCGTTGGCTGTTGCTGGGTTCGCTCGCGGAGTTTCTTTGGGTGCTGTTGTTTGCCCAGGTGCTGCACGCGGCGACGTTCGGCAGCTTTCACGCCGCTGCCATTTCATTCGTGCAACGTAGTTTCGGTGCGCGCCAGCAAGGCCAAGGTCAAGCGTTGTACGCCGCACTGGCCGGCACCGGCGGTGCATTGGGCGCGTTGTATTCCGGCTACAGCTGGAATGCCCTCGGCGCGGCATGGACATTTAGTATTGCCAGTCTCGCAGCCGTCGCGGCTGCCGTTATCATTGCCACACGTATGCAAGAGGACAGGCCATGAGCCTTACCCGTGAACACCTCGCCCAGGAAATCATCGACGCCGGGCGTTTTCTGTATGGCCGCGGCTGGTCGCCGGCCACCAGCAGCAATTATTCGACCCGCCTGTCGCTGACCGAAGCCTTGCTGACCGTGTCGGGAAAGCACAAGGGGCAACTCGGCATGGACGATGTGCTGGCCACTGACCTGTCAGGCAACAGTCTGGAACCGGGCAAGAAACCGTCCGCCGAAACCCTGTTGCACACCCAGCTCTACAGCTGGCGCCCGCAGATCGGTGCGGTGCTGCACACCCATTCGGTGAATGCCACCGTGCTGTCGCGCCTGACGCCGCAAGATTTCATCGAGTTCGAAGACTACGAACTGCAAAAAGCCTTCAGCGGTGTGACCACCCACGAATCCCGGGTGCGGGTGCCGATTTTCGACAACGATCAGGACATTGCGCGCCTGGCCGCCAAGGTGCAGCCTTGGCTGGACGCCCACCCCGATTGCGTCGGCTACCTGATCCGTGGTCATGGCCTCTACACCTGGGGGGCGCGCATGAGCGATGCCCTGCGGCAGATCGAGGCCTTTGAATTTTTGTTCGAGTGCGAGTTGAAGATGCGCTCGCTCTTTAAAGCATGAACCGTTAAGGAGTTGCCCTGATGAGCAGCCTGTCCGTTTATCACGTCTCCAGCCCTGAAATCCCCAACAAGGTGCTGACCCATTTCGAAGACATTGCCTCGACCCTGGCCGAGCAGGGCGTGCGTTTCGACCGCTGGCAGGCCGCCACAAAACTCCAGCCGGGCGCCAGCCAGGATGAAGTGATCGCCGCCTATCAAGAGCAAATCGACAAGCTGATGACCGAACGCGGTTACATCACCGTCGACGTGATCAGCCTCAATAGCGATCACCCGCAAAAAACCGAATTGCGTGCCAAGTTCCTCAACGAACACCGCCATGGCGAAGACGAAGTACGATTTTTCGTCGCCGGTCGTGGCCTGTTTACCCTGCACATCGACGATTACGTCTACGCGGTGCTCTGCGAGAAAAACGACCTGATTTCGGTGCCGGCGGGCACCAAACACTGGTTCGACATGGGCGAGCACCCGCATTTCATTGCGATCCGCCTGTTCAACAACCCGGAAGGCTGGGTGGCCAACTTCACCGGCGAAGACATCGCCAATCAATTCCCGCGTCTTGAGGACTGAGTCGATGCCGATCAAAGCGATTCTCACCGACATCGAAGGCACCACCAGTGCGGTGAGTTTTGTGTTCGACGTGCTGTTTCCTTACGCGGCCAGGCATCTGCCGGACTTCGTTCGTGAGCACGCCGGGCGCGTAGACGTGGCGGCACAGTTGGACGCCGTGCGCCGAGAAAGTAATGAGCCGGGCGCCGATGTCGAGCGCGTTGTCGAGATTCTGCTGGGCTGGATTGCCGAAGACCGCAAGGCCACGCCGTTGAAAGCGTTGCAGGGAATGGTCTGGGAGCAGGGCTATCTGGCCGGGCAGTTGAAGGGGCACGTGTACCCGGACGCCGTTGAAGCGCTCAAACGCTGGCACCAGGATGGTTTTCAACTGTTTGTTTATTCCTCCGGCTCGATCCAGGCCCAGCGGTTGATCTTCGGCTGCTCCGAGGCGGGAGACCTGACGCCGTTGTTCAGTGGCTACTTCGATACCACTTCAGGGCCCAAGCGCGAGGCGCAGTCCTACGCCAACATTACGCAGGTAATCAACATCGAGGCGGGGCAGATTCTGTTCCTTTCTGACATCGTCGAAGAACTCGACGCGGCGCGTGCGGCGGGGATGGCTACTTGCGGGCTGGCCCGCGAAGGCGGCGAACTGGCAGGGCATGTCACCGTGGACAGCTTTGCGCGGATCGATCCCTCAACGTTCTAAACACCGATTTCAGAAGTTACCGCACAACCTGTGGGAGCGAGCTTGCTCGCGAAAGCGGTGTGTCATTCAACATTGATATTGACTGACTCTCCCTCTTCGCGAGCAAGCTCGCTCCTACAGTGTTTTTCCACATTATTTTTACATCGAGTGATAGGTCGGCAAGGCAAACCGTTGCTGGCTCTGCAGCATGGAAATCTGCGGCAATTCGCTGGCCTGTTCAGCGAGGTCACGGCGAATCGCGCTGATGACCCAGGACAGTTGATCGCCATTGTGCAATTGCTGGTAGGAGATCGAGCGCATGAATTCTCTGCCGTCGGCGCTGCGCAAGGTCAGCAGAATCCCACCATCAGGGCGGTCCTGGGTAGTGACTGCGAAGTTGGAGAACAAGGACGAAAATTTTTCCTGGATAAGGCTCATGTCGTTCAGCTCCATGATGACTTGAATGGCAAGCATGGAGAGACTGTTGCAGCCTTTGTGCCAGTATTTTCAGTTGTTAAATGTCAATAAAATCAATAGCTTACTATTTTAGTGATTTTTGCTTTCGTGCAATCTGCATGAATGGCCATCGTGCATCCTGCATTTTGCAGGTACGTCGGCGACTCGATGGAACCAATTGGCGCGCACGGGATCATCTTCGCGCAGCGCTATCGCGGATCAAGATCGCGGATACAAAACATTTCAAAAACCGCGTGTACAGCTCAAGAACCGTTGACGTATTTTCGGGCTCAGTCATCGCCGCCCGACAATAAGAAAAGATCGAACGGGAGCAATCATGAGCCGTACGTCGAACGACACGATTACCTGGGGCATGATGCTCCGCAAGTTGCCTTCCATCGCCAAAGCCATCCCCCGGGTGGTGAAGGGAATGAAGGCCGCCAACGTCAAGGACCCGACCCAAGCGTGTGGTTTGGGCTGGAGTTTCGAGCAAGCCACATTGCGCAACCCGAAGGGGCCGGCGCTATTGCAAGGCGAGGTAACGCTCAGTTACTCCGAGGTTAACCAATGGGCCAACCGCATTGCCCATCACCTTATCGGCCAAGGCATCGGCAAGGGTGATGTGGTGGCGGTCTTTATCGAGAACCGTCCGGAACTGCTGGTGACGATTCTCGCGGTGGCCAAGGTCGGCGCGATCAGTGCGCTGCTCAATACCTCGCAGACCCGCGACACCCTGGTGCACAGTGTGAATCTGGTGGCGCCGGTGGCGATCATTGTCGGTGAGGAGTTGGTCCCTGCATACGTGGCGATACGTGATCGGGTGTCGATCAAGGCTGACCGAACCTGGTTCGTCGCCGATCAGGACACCTCTCTCCAACCCGGTATCGCGCCTGAAGGTTTCATCAACCTGATGACCGTCAGTCTCGACGACGCCAGCGACAACCCGGTCAGCAGCCGGCAGATTTTCTTCGATGATCCCTGCTTTTATATCTACACCTCGGGCACCACGGGGCTGCCCAAGGCTGGGGTGTTCAAGCACGGACGCTGGATGCGCAGCTCTGCGAGCTTCGGCATGATTGCCCTGGACATGCGCCCGGACGATGTCGTCTATTGCACCTTGCCGCTGTACCACGCCACGGGCCTTTGCGTGTGCTGGGGGTCGGCCGTCAGTGGGGCCAGCGGGTTCGCGATCCGCCGCAAATTCAGCGCCAGTCAGTTCTGGAGCGATGCGCGCAAGTACCGGGCGACCACCATCGGTTATGTCGGCGAACTGTGCCGCTACCTGGTCGATCAACCGCCCTGCGTCGACGACAGTCGGCACGATGTGAAGAAAATGATCGGCAACGGCTTGCGTCCCGGTGCCTGGAACGAGTTCAAGACCCGCTTTGCGGTGAATCACATCTGCGAGCTGTACGCCGCCAGTGACGGCAATATCGGCTTCACCAATATTCTGAATTTTGACAACACCATCGGTTTTTCCCTGATGTCCTGGGAATTGGTCGCGTACGACCACGACAGCGGCGCGCCGATTCGTCAGGCCAACGGCCTGATGCGCAAGGTCGCCAAGGGCGAGCAGGGGTTGTTACTGGCAAAAATCGATGACAAGGCACCGTTGGACGGCTACACCGATCCGCAGAAAACCGCCAAGGTCGTGTTCCAGGATGTGTTCGAAAAGGGTGACCGCTACTTCAACACCGGCGACCTGTTGCGCAACATCGGTTTCGGTCATGCGCAGTTTGTCGACCGCCTGGGTGACACCTACCGCTGGAAGGGCGAAAACGTCTCGACCACGGAGGTCGAAAACATCCTCCTGCAACATCCGCTTATTTCCGAAGCCGTGGCCTATGGCGTGGAAATCCGCAACACCAATGGCCGCGCCGGGATGGCGGCAATTACCCCCGCCGAATCCCTGGCAACCCTGGACTTCAGTGAGCTGTTGGCCTTCGCCCGCGAGCAAATGCCGGCCTATGCGGTGCCGTTATTCCTGCGGGTGAAAGTGAAAATGGAAACCACCGGGACGTTCAAATATCAGAAGACCCGACTCAAGGACGAGGGCTTCGACCCGGGTAAAACCGGAGATGACCCGATCTATGCCTGGTTGCCGGGGACGCAGACTTACGTAAAGGTCACGGAGCGGTTGTTGACCGACATTCACGGCGGCAAGTACCGCTATTGAATCTGGCTATGGCGGCCCATGAGAAAAAACAAGTGACAGTGCCGGGGGCGCTCGGGAAACTGTCGGCTTTTACGAATGACAGAAAAGGGAGTGCCCAATGTCAGACAAAAGCCGCCAGATGACCCCCGAAGAAGCCGCCGAATTCACCGAACAGGTATTCAACAAGGCACGGGAGGGCGATGCGGCAATGATGGCTGCGCTGCTGACCAAGGGTTTGCCGCCGAACCTGCGTAACCACAAGGGCGATACCTTGCTGATGCTGGCCGCGTACCACGGCCATGTGGACACGGTAAAAGTCCTGCTGGAACACAAGGCCGACCCGGAGATCCGCAACGACAACGGCCAGAGCCCGATTGCCGGCGCCGCCTTCAAGGGCGACCTCGCGGTAATCAAGGCCTTGGTCGAGGGTGGCGCACAGGTTGAAGGCTCGTCCTTCGATGGCCGCACGGCGCTGATGATGGCGGCAATGTTCAACCGCGTTGAGGTGGTCGATTACCTGATCGGCAAGGGCGCCGACCCGCAAGCCAAGGACGCCAATGGCATCACCGCGCTGGAAGCGGCTAAAACCATGGGCGCTTCCGATACGGTTGCTCAGTTGGAAAAACTGTTGGGCTGACGTTGAGCTTTGTGGCGAGGGGGCTTGTCGGGACGCCGCACCGCCCCGTTCGGCTGCGAAGCAGTCGCAAATCCATTCCGCGCGGTCTGTCTGACAAATCACATCGTCTGAATTTGGGGCCGCTTCGCGACCCAACGGGGGCAAGCCCCCTCGCCACAGGGATTGCATCGCCACAGGTCCGCATTTCACTCATTAATGCGCTATCCTTCGCGCCCTCAAAACTCCCCTCGCTACAGGATCCGCCCCATGAAAGCCGCACTCGTCGAACTCATCAGCAAAATCAGCTCCGGGTGCATGGGCGAAGACGAAATCCTCAAGGTCGCAGACGAAGCGGCCCAGGCCTACGCCGATCAGGATGCTTTTCTGACGGCCAATCCGGACATCAACTACGACGAAACCTTCCCGATCCCGTTGGGTGAGTGGGTGGTGGTCGGCAGCCTGCCGGAAACGGTGCTGTTCCAGGCTGACACCTACATGGACCTGTTCGCGCAAATCGTCACGTCGTTCGGCCCGGGCGTGGAATTCAACCTCAAGCCCAAGCAACTGGCCAAGACCGAAGCCCTGACCGCGCTCAATCGCATCCAGGTGCAGATGAGCAGCCTGAACAAGGAAAACGGTGGTTATACGCTGATGAACTTCAGCCAGTTGCTCGATGACGAGTTGCAGGTGGTGCTGGTCTACGGCAATGACGTGCCACGCGTGCTGGAATTGTGCGCAGAAGTCGGCATCGTGGCCGTGCCATCCCTGGAAGCCCTGAAAGTGGCGATCCACGTCTGAGAGCCAAACACTGTCAATAAAAGGGAACCCTCGCGACGACCGTCTATCCTGAGAGGGCAAATCATTCTTCAGGAGCGTCACCATGGGTTCCACGTTCAACAGCCTGGTTGCCTTGATTATTTTTGCCCTGGACATCTGGGCCATCATCAACGTATTCAAAAGTAGCGCCGAGACCGGGATGAAAATCCTCTGGGTGCTGCTGATTGCGCTGTTGCCGGTGCTGGGACTGATCATCTGGGCCATCGCGGGGCCGCGGGGTAACGTCAAGTTCTGAACAAGCGACACTAAACCTGTGGTAGCGAGCCTGCTCGCGAAGAACGATGACGCGCAGCCGCTGAAACAGCGCATCGCCTGCTTCGCGAGCAGGCTCGCTCCCACAGTGTTCTGCGGGGCCTTTGATGACGAAGGTTCGACCTGTCATCTTCCGCGACGTAGAATGCGCGCCTTTCCCGGTCAATCGAGACGATCGAATGGCCATCATGGGCGGGTAACCGTCCGTTGCCACCCGCATTCATCGGAGCACTTCCCATGAGCATCACCCCGACCAGCGACTACCTGGAAACCCTCTACGAAGGCTACGGCCAGCGTTTTCGCATGGAAAAACTGCTGCACGAAGTGCGCACCGAACACCAGCACCTGGTGATCTTCGAGAACCCGCGCATGGGCCGGGTGATGGCGCTGGACGGCGTGATCCAGACCACCGAAGCCGACGAATTCATCTATCATGAAATGCTGACTCACGTGCCGATCCTCGCCCATGGCGCTGCCAAGCGCGTGCTGATCATTGGCGGCGGCGATGGCGGCATGTTGCGTGAAGTGGCCAAGCACCGCAGTGTCGAGCACATCACCATGGTCGAGATCGACGGCACCGTGGTCGACATGTGCAAGGAATTCCTGCCGAACCACTCCAAAGGTGCATTCGAAGATCCACGCCTGAACCTGGTGATCGATGACGGCATGCGTTTCGTCGCCACCACCACTGAAAAATTCGACGTGATCATTTCCGACTCCACCGACCCGATCGGACCGGGCGAAGTGCTGTTCTCGGAAAACTTTTACCAGGCCTGCCGCCGCTGCCTGAACGAAGGCGGCATCCTGGTGACCCAGAACGGCACGCCGTTCATGCAGATCGAAGAAGTGAAGACCACCGCCGGTCGCCTGCGCAGCCTGTTCCCGGACTGGCACTTCTACCTGGCCGCCGTACCGACCTACATCGGTGGCTCGATGACCTTCGCCTGGGGCGCGACCAATACCGCCTATCGCAAGTTGTCCCGCGAAACCCTGCAACAGCGCTTCACGGGCAGTGGCATCGTCACCCGCTACTACAATCCTGAAATCCACATTGGCGCCTTCGCCTTGCCGCAATACGTGTTGCAGGCGGTAAACAAGCCAAGCAACGACTAAAACCCTGTAGGAGCGAGCCTGCTCGCGATGGCGTCAGACCAGTCAATATGGATGTTGAATGTTCCTCTGCCATCGCGAGCAGGCTCGCTCCTACATGGATTGCGGCGGAACAAGGCGGAACAATCAGCCAGTTAACAAGGTCGAGATAGGGGTAAACCCATCCATGGGTTTTACCGAGGAGGCACCAATGCAAAAGTGGAAAGTCACTTTCGTGGATGATCATGGCGAAACCATCAACGAAGTCTTTGAGTGCACCGAACGCCCGGACAACGAGCGTGCCGCCAGGCTCATCAAGGCCCGACTTCTTCCTGTCGCCGCCAAACTGGATCTGAACGATCTGGAAGGGCGGACCGCCAATGCGAGCGTCAAAGAACTCAAGTCCCAGAACAGCATTCAAATCCTCGGCATTACTCCAATCTGAACGACACCTGTCGCATTCACATCCAGGCCTTGGCAGAGGCTCTATCTTGAGGCTACTCTGCAAGCGAGATCAGCGAACGGATCGCTAAGGTCTGGTCTTGTCAGCTCCATGCTTGTTTCCCGCCGGCACATCGGTTGCCGTCGCTCGCGCTATTCGGTTGCGAGTGAGGGAGTACGGAAAGTCTATCCATCGTATTGAGGAGGACGTTTCATGAGCACAGCCTATCAAGAAGACATCAGCAGCAGCGTTCTGCGCCGCATGAAAGAAGGCGGTTTTGACTTTTCACGGTTTCATCCCATCGAGTTCTACGCCATTTTCCCGGATGAGGAGCGGGCACGCAGGGCGGCAGGTCATTTCCACCGTGGTGAATCCCTGAATGCGCAAGTCAGTGTGCGTGACGATGGCGCCTGGGCGCTGGAGTTGTGCAAGGTCATGTATGCCACCTACGACGACATCGGCGATTTCGAACAGGGTTTCGAAGCGGTGGTCGAGCCGTTGGGCGGCATCATCGAAGGCTGGGGTGTGAAACAGGAGGTACGAGGGCGACTCGCATAACTTATGAACAGTGACAACCAGCATTGACGGCTGACCTTCGGGTTGGCCGTTTTCGTTTGCGGGCTTGAAGATTAAAAGATTGCAGCCTGCGGCAGCTCCTACATTTGAATGGCGTACATCCTGTAGGAGCTGCCGCAGGCTGCGATCTTTTGACGTTGTTTTTATTTCGCAATATTTCGCGAAGGCAAAAAAAACCGCCCAAAACGGGCGGTTAAAAGGGAAGTTCGGTCAGCTTTTCAGCGAATAGACGGATTATCCGCCGCGTTAACCGGGCAGTGAAATCAACTCTGACTATGCTGGTGATAGGCGATCACAGCGCCTTGCAATGAAGCGGGGGCAATCAGGTTGGGGCATTTGTCGCACAGGATTGGTGCGGCGCGTGCGTCTTGATTATCCAACCGATTGAAATTTAAGCGTTTATGCCGATGGCACGGGCCTTGCGAAGGTCTGGACGTCCGAGTGACAAGGAGTACGGCATGATCCGCACCTATTTTGATGAGATGTACGATGCCGGCGGCCTGGTCCGCCCGCATTATCGGGAGTTTGCCCGTTGGCTGGCCGAGACGCCTGACGAGCTTCTGGCACAACGGCGACGCGAGGCCGATCTGTTGTTTCATCGCGCCGGGATAACCTTCACGCTCTACGGTGATGAGCAGGGGACAGAGCGCCTGATTCCCTTCGACACCATTCCCCGCAGCATCCCCGCCAGTGAATGGCGGGTCGTCGAGCGCGGCTGCATCCAGCGGGTCAAGGCGTTGAACATGTTCCTCGCCGACCTCTATCACGAGCAGCGCATCATCAAGGCCGGCATCATTCCGGCCGAGCAGGTGCTGGCCAACGAGCAGTACCAGTTGGCGATGCAGGGCCTGGATTTGCACCGCGATATCTATTCGCACATTTCCGGCGTCGACCTGGTACGCGACGGCGACGGCACCTACTACGTGCTCGAAGACAATCTGCGTACACCGAGCGGCGTCAGTTACATGCTCGAAGACCGCAAGATGATGATGCGCCTGTTCCCCGAGTTGTTCTCGGCCCAGCGCATCGCACCGATCGACCACTATCCGAATCTGTTGCTCGACACCTTGAAAAGCTCCAGTCCGCTCGACAACCCGAGTGTGGTGGTGCTGACGCCGGGGCGCTTCAACAGCGCGTTTTTCGAACATGCGTTTCTGGCCCGGGAAATGGGCGTTGAACTGGTGGAAGGCGCGGACCTGTTCGTGCGCGATGACAAGGTGTTCATGCGCACCACGGACGGGCCGAAAGCCGTCGACGTGATCTACCGTCGCCTCGACGATGCCTTCCTCGATCCGCTGGCGTTCAATCCGGATTCGATGCTTGGCGTGCCAGGGCTGCTGTCGTCCTACCGCTCCGGCAACGTGGTGCTGGCGAATGCCATCGGCACCGGGGTCGCGGACGACAAGTCGGTATACCCCTTCGTCACGGACATGATTCGTTTCTACCTGGATGAAGAGCCGATCCTGAAGAACGTGCCGACATGGCAGTGTCGTAATCCCTCGGAACTGTCCCACGTGCTGGCCAATCTTCCAGAGCTGGTGGTCAAGGAAACCCAGGGCTCCGGCGGGTACGGAATGCTGGTGGGACCGGCGGCGACGGCGGCGGAAATCGAAGCCTTCCGCGCGCGCATCATCGCCAAGCCCCATGCCTATATCGCGCAACCGACGTTGTCGTTGTCGACCTGTCCGACCTTTGTCGAAAACGGCATCGCGCCACGCCACATCGACTTGCGGCCGTTTGTCTTGTCGGGCCGCGAAACCCGGGTCGTGCCCGGCGGTTTGACCCGGGTTGCCCTGCGCGAAGGCTCCCTGGTGGTCAATTCCTCCCAAGGCGGCGGAACCAAGGACACCTGGGTGGTCGAGGATTAAAGGAAGCCTGTCATGTTAAGTAGAACCGCCTCGGATTTGTATTGGATGTCGCGTTACCTGGAGCGGGCGGAAAACCTCGCCCGGATGCTCGACATCAGCTATTCGCTGTCGCTGATGCCGCAGGACGGACGTGGCGATGGTTTGCACGAATTGGCCATGCCGCTGTTGATCACCGGTACCCTGGACGACTACCTGGAGCGCCATGGTGAATTGCATGCCGAACGGTTGCTGCACTTCTTCGCCCTGGATGCGGCCAACCCGGCGAGCATCTACAGCTGCCTCGGTGCCGCACGGGCCAGTGCTCATGCGGTGCGTGGGCGCATCACCGCCGACATGTGGGAAAACATAAACGCCACCTGGCTGGAAATTCGCGGCATCGCCGAACAGGGCTTGAGTCGCTACGGCATGAGCCGTTTCTGTGAGTGGATCAAGGAACGTTCCCACCTGTTCCGGGGCGCGTCCTACGGCACCATCATGCGTAACGATGCGTTTCGCTTCATTCGTCTGGGGACCTTTATCGAGCGGGCGGACAACACCTTGCGCCTGCTCGATGCCCGCTACGAAATGGCTGGCGATCAGGCCGAAGCGGTCAGCGATGGCACGGCTCACGCCTATTACCAATGGAGCGCATTATTGCGGGCGTTGTCGTCGTTCGAGGCCTACACGGAAATCTACCGTGACGCCCCCGGCGCCCGGCATGTGGCGGAGTTGCTGTTGCTGCGGGCCGATGTGCCGCGATCCCTGCGCGCCTGCACCGAAGAGATCGACCAGATCCTCGCGCAATTGCCGGGGGCCAACGGTCGCCCTGCACAACGCCTGGCGGCAGAAATTGACGCACGCCTGCGCTACACCGGCATCACCGAAATTCTTGACGAAGGCCTGCACGCCTGGCTGACCGAGTTCATCCCGCTGGTGCGCCAGTTGGGTAACGCGATTCACAGTTCTTATCTGGAGGCCGCATGAGACTTTCCATTAGCCACGAAACCACCTATCACTACGAAGACAAGGTGCGGGCGAGCATCCAGTACCTGCGACTGACTCCCCACGACAGCGAGCGCCAGCACGTGCTCAGTTGGCAACTCGACCTGCCGCGCCCGGTGCGCGCGCAACTCGATCCGTTCGGCAACATCCTGCATGTGCTGACCATGGACGAACCGCACGAAGCGATCATCATCGGTGCCCGTGGCCAGGTCGATATTGACGAAATGCGTGAGGCCGAACACGAGAGTCAGTCGGCGCTGCCGTTCCTGCGATTCACCCGTTTGACCGAAGCCGACGTCGCCCTGCGTGCGTTCGCCGAGAAGGCATGCAAGCAACGCCGCGATCGCACGGCGCTGATCGATCTGATGCATGGCCTCAACCAGCATATGACCTACACGCCGGGCTCCACGGAAGTCGACACCAGCGCGGCCAAGGCCTTTGCCGGGCGCTCCGGCGTGTGTCAGGACCACACTCACGCGTTTCTCGCCTGCACCCGCAGCCTGGGCATTCCTGCGCGTTATGTGTCGGGCTATCTGTACAGCGAAAACAGCGAACACCTGGCCAGCCACGCCTGGGCCGAAGCCTGGCTGGATGATGCCTGGTACAGCTTCGACGTGACCAATGAACTGGCGCGGCCGGAACGTCACCTGAAGCTGGCGGTGGGCCTGGACTACCTGGATGCCTGTCCGGTGCGCGGGATGCGCCGGGGCGGCGGGTGTGAGCAGATGCACGCCAAGGTGCTGGTTTCACCGACGCTCGCGCCGGTGATTTCTGTGCAGCAGCAATAATCTGATGGATCACCCTTGTAGGAGCTGCCACAGGCTGCGATCTTTTGATTTGATAATAAAGATCAAAAGATCGCAGCCTATGGCAGCTCCTACGGGGACGTGTGTCAGGGCTTAACCTTGCGCCCGACCATATGCTGCAAATACCCCACAAGCATCTGCAGATCCCCATCCGGCAACACCTCGGCCGAGAACCCGGGCATCTTCGCCTGCGGCCACTGGCGCAAACTCTGTGGATCGCGAATGTAGCGCTTGAGGAAGTCCGCGCCGAAGTACTCGGTCGGGTTGTACGGAATATTCAGGTCCGGCCCGAATTGCGCGTCCCCGGCGCCGTTGAGTCGATGGCAGGCCAGGCAATTCTTCTGGAACAACGCAAATCCCTTGTTCACCGGATCATCCGCCTTCAACGCCGGATCGGGCAGCAGGGCAGGAAAGCGCTCGGCTACGGACGCCAGGCGTTTGATGCTCGCCACCTGGAACGGCCATTGTTCGGGGCTGATGTTGCCCGCCTGAGGATTGCTCCAGACCAGATAGAACGGGCCGGCGCCTGGCTTGCCTTCCGACAGCGGTGGCCAGGGTTTGGCCGGGTCTTCAATCGCCAGCCACGCCTGTGCCCCCTGGGTATTGAGCAACGGCGCCGCGGCCATTTCGGCGGCAAAGCCATCCAGGGCCACGGCTTGCAGATGGTCCTCAGGCTTGATGCCGTTCAGCAGCGCGGACAACGGCACGGCGCGGTAACTCATGTCCCGCTTGTAGGAAACGTCGTTGCTGATGTTGATGGTTTGAGCCTGAGGATGCTTGAGCAATTGCTCTGTCTGCCAGGTGCGACTGTTCGCGCCCAGCTCCAGGTTCAGCTGTGCGGCATACAGGGGCGAGCCGAACAGCATGGCCCCGAGCAGAATGAGCATTTTCAAGTGATCGCCGTCCATGTCGTGCAAGTGCCGCAAAGATTGGCACAGCCACGCTGGCCCGGCTAGCGGGCCAGTCACATTTTGATGGTGGCCATTCAAAAACTGTGACGCCGAATCTTTTAGACGCGACTAGCCGATCACCTTGGTCAGGTTCGGCAATATCAACAACAGCGTGGTGGCGAAAAGGATGAGCCCGGCTTGACGTACTTTCGATTGTTTGAACATGGCTTGACCGCCTTTTTTGTTATTTCCTGATGCCTGCCTGCATATCTCCATGTTGGCAGCGCGTTGCACTTCCTGTAGTGACGAGCGTCTCGGCAAAACCCGACGACAACTTCGTACAAGTGAACCTTAGAGCCCGCGCTGTGCTTGGTTTAGATCCATTTCATATGGAGTTGTTACGATTCGCTTTAAAAAAGGTATGAGGCCTATTGCCAGCTTCTTTGGCGCCCGTTGGCTAGACAGCTTGGTGTCTTGAATCGGTTAATCCGGTAGCTGACTACCGTCCGTCTGAGCGTGAGCGTCAACGTCTGTGAGCGCTAAGGTCATTGAATCAATCGCGGCTCGGGCCAAGAGTGAGCGCTCGGTATTTACCCACCTGCACTGTGGTTCGAGGACGTCATGACCCAAGCATTGATTTTCGACGCGTTACGCACGCCCCGTGGTAAAGGCAAGGCCGACGGCGCCTTGCACAGTGTCAAACCGGTGAATCTGGTTGCCGGTTTACTCACCGCACTGCAACAGCGCATGGCGCTGGACACCAGCCAGGTCGATGACGTGGTGCTCGGTTGCGTGACGCCGGTTGGCGATCAAGGCTCTGACATCGCCAAAACTGCTGCTCAGGTGGCCGATTGGGATGTCAGTGTGGCGGGGGTGCAGATCAACCGCTTCTGCGCTTCCGGGCTGGAGGCGGTCAACCTCGGCGCAATGAAAGTGCGCTCCGGCTTTGAAGACCTGGTGGTGGTCGGCGGTGTCGAGTCGATGTCGCGGGTGCCGATGGGCAGCGATGGCGGGGCCTGGGCGCTTGACCCGGCGACTAACCTGCACAGCCACTTCACGCCACAGGGTGTGGGCGCCGACCTGATCGCCACCCTTGAAGGCTTCAGCCGTCAGGACGTCGATGCCTATGCGCTGCATTCGCAGCAAAAGGCTGCGCGTGCGCGAGCCGACGGTTCGTTCAACAAGTCGCTGGTGCCGGTGCAGGACCAGAACGGCATCATCCTGCTCGATCACGATGAGTTCATCCGCGCCGAATCGACCCTGGAAGGCCTGGGCAAGCTCAAGCCAAGTTTCGAGATGATGGGGCAGATGGGCTTCGATGCCACCGCGCTGCGGGTCTACAGCCATGTCGAGCGGATCAACCATGTGCATACCCCCGGCAACAGTTCTGGAATCGTCGACGGCGCGGCGCTGATGCTCATCGGCTCCGAAGCCAAGGGCCGGGCGCTGGGCTTGCAGCCCCGGGCGCGGATTGTCGCCACGGCAGTCACCAGTACCGATCCAACCATCATGCTCACCGGCCCCGCGCCGGCAACCCGCAAGGCGCTGGCCAAGGCCGGGCTGCGGGTTGAAGACATCGATCTGTTCGAGGTCAACGAGGCGTTCGCGTCAGTGGTGTTGAAATTCATCAAGGACATGGCCGTCGACCCGGACAAGATCAATGTCAACGGTGGTTCCATCGCCATGGGCCACCCGCTGGGTGCCACCGGCTGCGCCATTCTCGGCACGCTGCTCGATGAACTGGAAGCCCGACGCCTGCGTTATGGCCTCGCGACCCTGTGTGTCGGCGGCGGCATGGGCATTGCCACCATCATCGAACGCCTCTGAGCCCGGACTTCAAGGAACCCAGTTATGAGCGAAGCCATTCGTTACGAAAAAGGCCAGGACCAGATCGTGGTCCTGACCATCGACATACCGGGCCAGAGCGCCAACACCATGAACGCGGTGTACCGCGAAGCCATGGCTGACTGCGTTGCGCGCCTGGTGGCCGACAAGGACAGCATCGTCGGTGTGATCATCACCTCGGCCAAGAAGACTTTCTTCGCTGGCGGCGACCTCAATGAACTGATCAAGGTCGGCAAGCCCGAAGCCAAAGCCTTCTACGACATGGTGCTGACCCTCAAGGGCCAGTTGCGCACCCTGGAAACCCTCGGCAAACCGGTAGTCGCGGCGATCAACGGCGCGGCACTCGGCGGCGGCTGGGAAATCTGTTTGGCCTGCCATCATCGCGTGGCGCTGGACAATCCTTCGGTGCAACTTGGCCTGCCGGAAGTCACCCTCGGCCTGCTGCCGGGCGGCGGTGGCGTGGTGCGCATGGTGCGCATGCTCGGCCTGGAAAAGGCCCTGCCGTATCTGCTCGAAGGCAAGCGGGTGCGGCCGCAACAGGCATTGCAGGCAGGGTTGATCGAGGAACTGGCGAGCGATCACGAAGACTTGCTGGCCAAGGCGAAGGCGTGGATTCTCGCTAACCCGACGGCGATACAACGCTGGGATGTGAAGGGCTACCAGATTCCGGGCGGTACACCGTCAAGCCCGAAAGTCGCCCAGATGCTGGCGATCGCGCCCTCGATCCTGCGCAGTAAAACCCAGGGCACGATGCCCGCGCCGGAGAAAATCCTCTGTGCGGCGGTCGAGGGTGCGCAGGTGGATTTCGACACGGCGCACCTGATCGAAACCCGCTATTTCACCGAACTGACCACCGGCCAGGTCTCGAAAAACCTGATTGGCACGTTCTGGTTCCAGCTCAACGAAATCAATGCCGGAGGCTCGCGGCCTCAAGGTTTTGAACCGTATGTCACTCGCAAAGTCGGCGTGCTCGGCGCCGGGATGATGGGCGCGGGGATTGCGTTTGTCAGCGCATCGGCAGGTATCGAAGTGGTGCTCAAGGACATCAACCTCGCCGCGGCAGAGAAGGGCAAGGCGCATTCGGCGGCGCTACTGGACAAGAAAGTCGCTCGCGGACAAATGAGCATCGAGCAACGCGACACCGTTCTGTCACGCATTCAAACCAGCGAAAGCGATGCCGACCTGGCCGGTTGCGACCTGATCATCGAGGCCGTGTTCGAGGACCGAGATTTGAAGGCCAAGGTTTCGTTGGCTGCGCAGAAGGTCGTCGGCGCGGACGCGGTTATCGCTTCCAACACCTCGACCTTGCCGATCAGCGGCCTGGCGTGCGCCGTGCCCGACCAGAGTAAGTTCATCGGCCTGCATTTTTTCAGCCCCGTGGAGAAAATGCCGCTGGTGGAAATCATCAAGGGCGCCAACACCAGCGACGAAACCCTGGCCCGCGGATTCGATTACGTCCTGCAAATCAGGAAAACCCCGATTGTGGTCAATGACAGCCGCGGTTTCTTCACGTCGCGGGTGTTCGGCACCTTCACCAACGAAGGCATCGCCATGCTGGGCGAAGGCGTGAGCGCGGCGATGATCGAGACTGAAGCGCGCAAGGCCGGCATGCCGGTAGGACCGCTGGCGATTTCTGACGAGGTTTCCCTCAACCTGATGAGCCATATCCGCCTGCAAACCGCCAAGGACCTGCAAGCAGAAGGGAAACCGCTGATAGAACATCCAGCATTTGCCGTGATTGACGTGCTGCTCAATGAGTTCAAGCGTCCAGGCAAGGCTGCCGGTGGAGGTTTCTACGAGTATCCGGTGGGCGGCCAGAAACACTTGTGGCCTGAATTGAAAACCCGCTTCGAGAAAGCTGACGGGCAGATTTCGCCCAAGGACGTGCGTGATCGGCTGCTGTTCGTACAAGCCATCGAAACCGTGCGCTGTGTGGAGGAGGGCGTTTTGACCTCGACGGCGGATGCCAACGTCGGCTCGATCTTCGGCATCGGGTTCGCCGCCTGGACCGGCGGTGCTCTGCAGTTCATCAATCAGTACGGCGTGCACGACTTTGTCGCCCGTGCCCAGTACCTGACCAGGCAATATGGAGAGCGGTTCGCGCCGCCTGCACTGTTGCTGGAAAAAGCGGCGAAAGGGGAGATCTTCTAAGGGCGCGATGACGCATTTCGGGGCTTGCCTTGTCACAGTGTTTCAAGGCAGGCTCTGGGGTGTGCATTATTCCCATCACGTGTCAGGTATTTTTTATGTCGTTACGCATCTGCATTCTGGAAACCGACCACCTGCGTCCGGAATTGGTTGACCAATATCAGGGCTACGGGCAGATGTTCAAACACCTGTTTTCGCAGCAACCGATTGCCGCCGAGTTTACGGTCTACAACGTGGTGCAGGGTGAATACCCAGGCGACGACCTGACATTCGACGCCTACCTGGTGACGGGCAGCAAGGCCGATTCCTTCGGCACCGACCCGTGGATCGAAACCCTCAAGAAGTATCTGCTGACCCGCTACGAGCGCGGCGACAAATTGCTGGGCGTCTGCTTCGGTCATCAGTTGCTGGCGTTGCTGCTCGGTGGCAAGAGCGAGCGTGCGACCCAAGGCTGGGGCGTCGGCACCCACAACTACAAATTGGCCGCCAAGGCGCCATGGATGAGTCCTGTGCGCGAAGAACTGACGTTGCTGATCAGCCACCAGGATCAGGTCACGTCGCTGCCGGAAAACGCCACGGTCATTGCTTCCAGCGATTTCTGTCCGTATGCCGCTTACCACATCAACGATCAGGTGTTGTGCTTCCAGGGGCATCCGGAATTCATCCACGACTACTCCCGCGCCCTGTTGGAGATTCGCCAGCAGGCACTGGGTGAGCAGGTCTACTCCAAAGGTATCGCGAGCCTGGAGCAGGAACACCACGGCGCCACGGTTGCCGAGTGGATGATGCGGTTTGTGGCGCACAAGCCGGCAGCTGTTTAAAACCTGTAGGAGCGAGCTCTGCTCGCGATGGTCGTGAACGATAACGCGCCAAACCTGACAGCCCACGGTGCTCTCAGGTTTTTCGCGAGCGAGCTCGCTCCTACAACCACCCCGACTTCTTGAAACTCGCCCACAACCCCAGACAACCCACCGTAATAAACCCCAGCACTCCGAAATACCCGTAGTGCCAGCTCAACTCCGGTATGTTCTGGAAATTCATTCCATAAATCCCCGCCACCGCCGTCGGGAAGGCCAGGATCGCCGCCCAGGCCGCAAACTTGCGCTGCACCACACTCTGGCGAGAGGCCTCCAGCAGCACCCCGACCTCAATCGTCTGGCTGGCAATATCAGCCAGGGTCGTCAGGTCTTCCATTTGCCGCGTGACATGGATCTGCACATCGCGGAAGTATGGGCGCATGTTTTTATCGATAAACGGGAAGCTCAGCCTCTGCAATTCCTCCCCGATCTCAATCATCGGTGCCACATAACGACGCAAGCGCAAAACATCACGACGCAGGCCATGCAGCTTCTGGATATCGTAGTCATTCAACGAGCCGCATAACACGTTGCGTTCCAGCTCATCGATTTCCCCGTGAATGGCTTCGCCCATCGGCTGGTAGTTCTCGATCACGAAATCGAGGATGGCATAGAGTACGAAATCTTCCCCGTGCTCAAGCAACAGCGGACGCGCCTCACAGCGTTGTCGGACATGGGCGTAGGACGCTGAGTGGCCGTTGCGCGCAGTAATGATGTAGCCATTGCCGGCAAAGATATGTGTCTCGATGAACTCGAGTTTGCCTTCATGGCGGATGGGCGAATAGGTCACGATGAACAGCGCATCACCGAAGGTTTCCAGCTTCGGCCGGCTGTGCTTTTCCAAGGCGTCTTCGATGGCCAGTTCGTGCAGGTTGAACTGGCGTTGCAGATTGTAGAGTTCCTCGGCGTTCGGCTCCTCAAGGCCGATCCAGACAAAGTGCCCTGGCTTTGCCGCCCAGGCTGCGCCTTCGTCGAGGGTGATATTGGTGACTCTCTTACCGGCGCTATAAACCGCTGAAGCAACAACTCTACCCATGATGGTGATTCACTTCTTTTGGCAGTTTTTAATTAGCAGCAAATGCAATGGCAGTGTTGATCAGCTTAGCCTTGTCAGTGTTTGAGAGTCAGTTAATTCTGCTGAGTTCGTCGGTAAAGACTTGCAGGCAAAAGAAAACCCGCACCAGGCGGGTTTTCTTTTTTCAGGCAGCTTGCAGTTGCCGGTCCATCGATTCGATGCATTCACGCATCTGTTCGCGGCACTGGGCAATCAGCAGGGGCATGTCGTCCAGGCTCAATCCGGCGGTGGGAATCGCCGGCAACGAACGAATCAGAATTTTCCCGCTGCGCCAACGGTTCAATCGCATGTGTTTGACGTAACTGCTGACACACACCGGCACGATCGGCACCCCGGCGGCAATGGCCATCTGGAAGGCGCCTTTCTTGAAGGGCAGCAAGTCCTCGCCCAGGTTGCGCGTGCCTTCCGGGAAAACCCAGATCGAGGTGTCTTTGTTTTGCAGGGTGTGGGTGGTGGTCAACATCGACTTGCGCGCCTTTTGTGCATTGCCGCGGTCGATCAGCACATTGCCGGCCAGCCAGAACAGTTGCCCGAACAGCGGTACCCATTTCAGGCTCTTTTTGCCGATGCACACGGTGCGGCGGGGCACCACGTTGCCAAACACAAACAGGTCGTAGTTGGACTGGTGATTGGCGATGATCACGCAACTGTCCGGTTTATCCATCAACGGCCCGACTTCGGCCTTCACCCGCAAACGCAAAATACACATGGCCGGCCATGCGTACAGGCGTGCGCACAGACGGCTGTTGTCCGGGTTGAATGGCCGGCACAGGCCGAGAATCACACCCAGCACACCCGCCACGATAAAGTGCAGGGCCATCAATGACATACGAAACAAAAACAGCATTTACAGGCCCCACCGGGACAAAAGGTGGCGCAGTGTACGGATGTGCACTGTTTTCGGCAATTACTGCCAGGGAAGTGGGAGATAGCCGATGTTTGTACTGATGTTTCCGACCAATCGGCCAGAAGCGATCTAGAGCGGTTACAGAGGTTTAACACAGATATGTATGAAAAAGCCCGACACGTCGGTCGGGCTTTTCGTTGTAGCAGATCCGGGCTTAACCCAAATGCTCCTGGTCCTGGATGATTGCGTTGTCCAGGGCCTCCAGCAGCGCTTTGCGTACTTTCAATTTGGTGTTCTTGTGCGCGGTCATGTTGATCTTCTTCAACTGGCGAGCCGCCGCCAGTGCTGCGCCTTGCAGTTCTTCAGCCGAGACCACGACATCAAGGAAACCGGCCGCCACGGCGCCTTGTGGACTGAACATCTCGCCGTTGACCACCGAACGCTGCAGCGCCACTTTGTTCAGGCGATCACGGGCGATCTCGATGCCTGCGTGGTGCATGGTCATGCCGATCTGCACTTCGTTCAGGCCAATGCTGAACGCACCGTCTACGCCAATGCGATAGTCGGCCGACAACAGCAGAAACGCGCCCTTGGCCACCGCATGCCCCGGGCACGCAACGATCACCGGGAAGGGGTGCGACAGCAGTCGGCGGGCCAGTGTCGAGCCGGAGGTCACCAGTGCCACGGCTTCTTTAGGGCCGGCCGTCATCACCTTCAGGTCATAACCACCGGAGAGAATGCCCGGCTGGCCAGTAATGATCACCACCGCACGATCAGTCACGGCCTGATCCAGCGCAGCGTTGAACTCGGCAATCACATCCGGGGAAATGGCATTGACCTTGCCATTGCTCAAGGTCAGGGTCGCGATACCGTCTTCGAGATGGTAGGAAATCAACTCACTCATGACGCTATTCCTTTCAATAAAGTTGGGCAGACGTTACCCACCGCCGCAGGCCAGGTAAAGCGCCGTGACTGACCCGCCAGTCACCCTTTGCCTGCCCGCCAGGCGTAGCCCGCCGTGCCTGCCGCGCATTCCCCTCTATATAGAAGAGGGCACGAAGCCGGAGATTGGCCGGTTTGCCATGGCCCCGAGCGACCGGAAACGCTGAATCGCGTTAACCGCATGAAAATTCTGAAAAAAATGTTTGCCATCGGAAAAGCTTTCGACTACATTAGCGCGCCTCGACAGACAGAACATGTTTGAAGAGATACGGTGAAGTGTCCGAGTGGCTTAAGGAGCACGCCTGGAAAGTGTGTATACAGGAAACTGTATCGAGAGTTCGAATCTCTCCTTCACCGCCACATTTATACGAAAAAGCCCTGATTATTCAGGGCTTTTTCGTTTCTGCGTTTCTGAAAAAACTCCAGCCCGGCAAATCATTCCATCAGGGATGAAATGGATTGTCGCCCCGTGCCCAATATTTGCCTCACATCCTGGTAGCGATCCGCGAGAATGTTTACCCTGGCATTGCCCAGGATTGCAGCGTGTAGCCCTCCTGGCTCAACTCGGCGCGTACCTCTTCCAGCAGGCTTTCCAGCTGTGCCGGGTCGGAATAGGTACTGGTTGGAATCTGTTTGCGACAAATGTGAGTGCTGGCCCGGTCGATGACAGTCAGACTCAGTTCACCATTACCGCCTTGCGCAGCCCAGGCGACGCATTGAAAAGGTTCGAATGCGTGGCCGGCAATCAGAAGTGCTTCGTTGATGCGCAACGCGGTGCTCATGGGGCCTCTCTCCTTGTACCGAAACAAATGATCCGCAGTTGACCTGCTGCATGAAGTCATGCAGCAGGGAATTTCAGTCTTTCATTGCTTTACATAACTGCCTGGCGCCGGCTCCAGCGGCGGGAATTTGTCATTCCCTATGTGCGCAACCGCTGGTTGGCGCTCGCCGGAGTGTCCCGCCAGCCAGTTGAACCAATCATTCCACCAGCTACCGGGTTGCTGCTCGGCATTCTTGAACCAGGTTTCCGGGTTTTTCGTGACCCGATTATTGGTCCAGTAATGGCGCTTCTGCTTGGCCGGTGGATTGATGACGCCGGCGATATGCCCTGAAGCTCCTAATACAAAACGCTTGGTCCCGGAGAGCAGGTTGGTGCTGGCGTAGGCGCTTTTCCAAGGCACGATGTGATCGTCATGGGTGGCGAGGATGTAAGCGGGAGCGTCAATAGCACGCAAATCAAGCTTGACCCCACAGCACTCCAGCTCGCCTGATTTCAAATCGTTCTGCAGATAGGTGTGGCGCAGATACCAGCAGTACATCGGCCCCGGAAGGTTGGTGCTGTCGTTGTTCCAGAACAGCAGATCAAGCGGGATCGGCTTCTGCCCCTTGAGGTATTTGTCGACGTTGTAGTTCCACCACAGCTCGTTGGGGCGCAGTAGGGAAAAGGTATTGCCCATGTCCTCACCGCGAAACAGGCCGATGGGACCATTCATGCCGCCGATGGTGCGCTCTCGATAGGCCACCAGTTCTTCGTCGACGAATATGTCGATGGGACCGGTATCCAGGTAGTCAAGGAACGTGGTGAACAGGCTCACGCTGGCGATCTCCCTGTCGCCGCGTGCAGCAAGTACCGCCAGTGCCGTGCTCAGCAGGGTGCCGCCGATGCAGAAGCCCACGCAATTGAGTCGCTGCTCGCCGCTGATTTCGCGGGTCACCTGCAAGGCGTCGATTACTCCGTGCTCAATCAGGTCATCCCAGGTGGTGCCAGCGTGTTCCTCGTCAAAGTTGCGCCAGGACATCAGGAATACGGGATGTCCCTGTTCCAGCAGGTGGCGGACCATCGAGTTGTCCGGGCGCAGATCAAGGATGTAGTACTTGTTGATCGACGGAGGTACGACGAATACCGGGTGTCGGTACTGGGTTTCGCTTTGCGGGTAGTACTGAATCAGCTGGAACAGGTGATTCTCAAAGACGATCTCGCCGGGGGTGTTGGCCAGATCGACGCCAACCTTGAAGGCGCCGCTATCACACTGGCGCATTTTGCCTTCGTTCATGTCGCTGGCCAGATGCTGCATACCTGTGAGCAGGCTGGCACCTTGAGTCTCAACCACACGCTGAAGCGCATCGGGGTTACTGACCAGGAAATTGCTTGGCGCACTGGCGGCAATGGCTTGCTCCACCAGATAGCGCAGGCGTTGGCGCGGTTTTTTTTCGTCGATCAGCAGCTTGTCGAGCAGTTTCAGAAGAAAGCTGGAATTGAGCAGATAAAACGCAGCGAGGGAGCCGAACAGTGGCTCGCTCCAGTTGCCGCTGGAGAAGCGTCGATCATCGAAGCTGAAGGGTTGGCCGGTCAGCAGTTTTTGGCCGAGTTGGACCCATTGAACCTGGTAGTCCGCTTGAAGGCTGTCCAGGGTTTCGCGAGGTAACTCGAACCAGGCGCCGTGCTCATGCCCGGAAAACCACGGATTGGTGCTGACCCATAGGCGTAATTGTTGCACTGCAAAGGAAGCGATGAACGGAACCTGGCCTGACCAATAGGTTTTGAATGTATGCGCGTTGTTGTCCATAAAGTTCCTTGCCCATACAGATGAGCCGGGCAGAAAAAAAGCCGCGCTTTGCCGGACTCCGGCGTAGCGACGGCAGGAATGCGGGCAGCGTTGTCTGGCGCCAACCTGACGCCAATCTGATGCGCGGAACAAGGGTCCCAAGTCCGCGCATGGGCTACCCGGATGCCGTTGGTTAGCGCTCGATAGCCAGGCCGACGCCTTGTCCGCCGCCGATGCACAAAGTGGCCAGCCCCTTCTTGCCGTCGCGACGGATCAGTTCGTGTACCAGCGACACCAGAATCCGTGCCCCCGACGCGCCGATCGGATGGCCAAGGGCGATTGCGCCGCCGTTGACGTTGACCTTGCTGGTGTCCCAACCCAACTCTTTACCAACCGCCAGCGACTGGGCGGCGAAGGCTTCATTGGCTTCAATCAGGTCCAGGTCCTCGACACTCCAGCCGGCCTTTTGCAGAGTCAGACGTGTAGCCGGGACTGGGCCGATGCCCATGATCGACGGATCCACGCCGGCGCTGGCATAGGCTTTGATTCGTGCCAGTACCGGAAGGCCCAGCGCTTGTGCTTTAGCGGCGCTGGCCAGCAACAGCACGGCCGCACCATCGTTGAGGGTCGAAGCGTTGCCGGCGGTCACGCTGCCGTCTTTCTGGAATGCCGGTTTGAGTTTCGCCAACGCTTGCGCAGTGCTGTCGATACGAGGCTGTTCGTCGGTGTCGAAGACCAGCGGTTCGCCCTTGCGCTGAGGAATCAGGATCGGGGTGATTTCGCTCTGGAAGCGCCCGCCCTCAATGGCTGCGGCGGCCTTCTGTTGCGAGGCGGCAGCGAAGGCATCCTGTGCTTCACGAGAGATCTCGTACTTCTGCGCCAGATTCTCGGCGGTGATACCCATGTGGTAGTCGTTGAAGGCGTCCCACAGGCCATCCTGGATCATGCTGTCTTGCAGTTGCGCATGGCCCATACGCAAGCCGGTGCGTGCCTTGGGCAGAACGTAGGGGGCCAGACTCATGTTTTCCTGACCGCCAGCGATGACCAGTTCCGCGTCGCCGCAACGGATTGCCTGGACGGCAAGATGGACCGCCTTGAGACCAGAGCCGCAGACCTTGTTCAAGGTCAGGGCAGGCGTGGTGTGTGGCAAGCCAGCCTTGATCGCGGTCTGGCGTGCCGGGTTCTGCCCAGCGCCGGCAGTGAGAACCTGGCCGAGAATCACTTCATCAATTTGAGCAGCATCGATACCCGTCTGCTCCAGCAAGCGGCGAATCACTGCGGCACCCAGTTCGGTTGCGGGAATTGCAGACAGAGCACCCTGGAAGCTGCCAATGGCGGTACGAGTAGCGGCAACGATTACGACTTCGTTCATGCGTGACCTCATCGAAAAGACAAAATTCGTCGAGCAAACCAGGGCATTCCTGCCCTGATCGGGGGTTATTGCATGTTCATGCCGCCGTTTACCGAGAAATCGGCACCGGTGCTGTAGGCGGACTCATCGGAAGCCAGCCAGGCTACGATTGAGGCGATCTCTTCGGGTTGGCCAAGGCGACCAACCGGAGTTGCTGCGATCATGCCTTCCAGAATGTCCGGGCGAATTGCCGCGGTCATGGAGGTCTGGATGTAGCCTGGGGATACGGTATTGACGGTCACGCCCTTGCCGGAGACTTCCCGGGCCAGTGCCATGGTGAAACCATGGATGCCAGCCTTGGCGGCGGAGTAGTTGGTCTGGCCGAACTGGCCACGCTGACCGTTGATCGAGGAGATGTTGATGATCCGCCCCCAGCCTTTGGACAACATGCCTTCAATGACCTGCTTGGTGGTGTTGAACAAGCCCGTCAGGTTGGTCCCGATCACGCTGTTCCAGTCTTCCGGGGTGAGCTTGCGAAAAGACGCGTCGCGGGTGATGCCGGCGTTGTTGACCAGCACATCGATCGGGCCGAATTGTTCACGGGCCATCTCGAAAGCCTTGCGGGTTGACTCCCAATCGGTGACGTCGCCATAGATGAACTCGAACTCGTAACCCGCCTCCAGTTGGCTGGCGCGCCAGTCGTTCTTGCGGCTGGAATCGGAGCTGCAGCCTACGATTACCTTGAATCCTTCCTTGTATAGACGTTGGCTGATTGCCGTACCGATACCGCCCATACCACCCGTTACCAAAGCAATGCGACTACGCGATTCCATACATCTACTCCATTTTTTTGCGCTGCAGGAGAGAGGATTGTTCGATATCGACGGGCCGTGCGGAAGTGTTTGAAGGTGACGTTCTCCTGTCCATCGGTGCCACGCGGGTGTTTTGGCCTGCTGGCAAAAAAATGAGGAGCACCCATACTTGGATCAACTCTTAAAACTCAATGGATAGTTAATATTCCTGAAACACTGTTGAAATATGTTCAGTGCATGTCAGTATCGGCTCCGGACAGGACGTTCGGTTCCATTGGTCAATGAGGACGCCATGTATAGAATGAGTTCGGGTTATGCCAGCATGCTGGCGAATACGTTTTTGGCCCAAGGACTGGATCTTGCCGGTCTGTGCCAGGAGGCGGGACTGGATGTCGGGTTCGTGGGTAGACCAGGGGCATTCTGCGAGCGAAGCATTATCTATAGTCTTTGGGACTTGGCTGCTCAGGCTTCGGATGATCTGAATATCGGTTTGAAAGCCTACGGGGAATTCCATCCCAGTAGTTTTCAGATCGTGGGCTACACGATGATGTCCAGTTCGAATCTGAAAAGAGCGCTTGAACGTCTGGTTCGTTTCAGCCCGTTGATTGGTACCGGATTCAGCCTTTTCCTTGTCAAGGAGCAGCAGCATTACCGATTGGCCAGTCTCGATCATCAGCAACATGGCTCGGTCAAACCCCGGCAATACACGGATGCAGCCTTGGCTTCGCTGCTGGGTTTCTGCCATTGGCTGGCAGGTGGCAAGTCACCGCAACCGTTGAGTGTGGAGTTCACTTATCCCGAACCTGAAGACACGTCGGAGCATCAGCGGCTTTTTGGCTGTCCGCTGAGTTTCGGGGCGGCTTATGACAGCATCTTGTTCGATGGCCAGGAGCTTCTGAGTCCGTTGAGCATGGCCAACGAGGCGTTGGCCACACTCCATGACAGTTTTGCCGAGGCTCAATTGGACCTGTTGTCCGGTTACTCTATGGTTGGCAGGATTCGCGCGCTGATTACCGAGCGCTTGAGCCAGGGGCAAGGCCAAGGGCAATGTGATATGGAATCGATTGCGGCGGCACTGAATATCAGCAAGCGAACGCTTCAACGAGGCCTTGAGAAGGATGGCACGCAATTCAAGGACGTCCTGAACGATGTGCGCCGGCAGATGGCTGACTTCTATTTGCGCCATTCTCATTTCAACTTGAAGCATGTGACTTGCCTGCTCGGCTTCCATGATCACAGCAGCTTCCATAAGGCATGCATCCGTTGGTTCGGTATGACCCCCGGTCAGTATCGAACCGACGAGTTGTCGCCTGTGGTCGAAAAAGTCGCGCGGGTCCGATCCATGAACCTTATCGGTCTGTCCAGAGATCATAAGGTCGCAGGCTTCACCGAACGGATTCACCGCTAATCCCTTGTGAAGTGTCATTGAGGCTTGGGGCCTGTTGTCCCTTTGCTCGCTTTGCGCTTCGGGGCTTTAACTACGATGGCGGGAGCGGGCAGTGGTGTAATCTGCGGCGCCGCAGGTGGCTGCGAAGGGGGCTCCTGCGCGATGACAACTGTTTCACTGGGTGGTTGAGTCAGGCTGAAACCTGGCAGGGGGACTTCGAGCAACGCGTGCAGTTCACGCCAGAATTCGCCTTCAGCTCCAACGGTCGCCAGCAGTTCAGGCATCAATTGCCCAACGGCTGTCAGGACCTGTTGGCGTTCCTTTGCCTCAGGCAGCAACAAGGGCAGGCTGCGCAAGCTTTCTTGCGGGTGGGCGAATACCAGCAGGTTCTGCAATCGGATGGCTTCGCGCAGGGCAGTGGGCTCATTGCTGTAATCCTGGACCAGCAGGTGCACCTGCTGGATCAGCTTCTCGATGCTTTCCTTGCCCGCCTTGTCGCTGTCGCGGCCCAGCAAAAACAGAATCCGCACCAATGCTTCCAGAGGGCCGCCATGAGGCAGCGCATCCTGCAGGCGTTCGATCAGGGCCTGGTCCAGCTGGTCGGCATGTGCCTGGAGATTTCGCACAGGCTTGTTACCGGTGAAGGCACTCAGTGCGCCGTAAATACCGTAAAAACACAGCTCCTGAGTGGCGTCACGCACATCGCGATAAGCATTCAGGGCGTCTTGCATCTGGTTGGAGAACAGCTCCTGCCAGGCCAGCAACGGGTTGTCTTTGCGTGCGGGACGACGATCGCTGCTCACTTGGGAGGCGGTCCCGGCTAACCACCACAGCGCCGGATTCAGGCTGCTCCATAGCACTTGCTGCTGATGGAAGGGGTGCGCCCTGCGCAACAGTTCGGCAATTGGCTCGTTGACGATCTGACGCAGCCACGGACGTATGAACCCGTCGTAAAACGCGCTGTTGATTTCAGAGGCGCGCTCCACCAGAGAAAACTCGCGATCGTCATCACGGGCCGGCTCGACGTCATCATGGATATCGGCGATTCGCCTTGATTCGAAACGCACTCGGTATTGCATGTCATCGCTGCCTGAGGAGGTTGGCAGATCGTCAATCAGCATTTCATACAGTCCCGCCGGCAGCGCCTTGATGGTTTCGACCGCGCCGAGCATCCCACGGTGTTCGCGCCGCGCCACCTTGCCGGAAACAAAAATGCCTAAATGGCCGATGCTGGCGTGCCGCAGGTAGACGATGGTACGTCCTGCGTCATGCAAAGCGAGATCGCTGGGATAGGCATCGGCGATCCAGTTCAATGCCTGCTGGGGAGGGGTGATGTTGTCTCCGTAGGAACAGAACACCACCACCGGTGCTTCGATACGTTTCAGGTCAATGCCGGTGCTCTTGCGGCCGAGACCGCCAGACAACTGGTTGCCGATGAAAAGGTCATCGACAATCATCTCGATCTCTTCGCCATTGAGCAGGGTCGGGCTGCCCCACCAGCGTTCGAAGTCGAGGAAGCGCGCAGCCTCGCTGTCGACCTGGCTGAACAACTGGTAGTACTTGCCCCAATAGGTGTTGGCCGGGTCCAGGTTTTCGAAATTGCTGACCAACCAGGTACCGTCGAAACGGCCATTGCCCAGGTCGCTGCCCAAGCGAGCCATCCAGCCGCCACCCAGCAGGCCACCGGTGTAGCGCATCGGATTGCGTCCATTGACACCGGCCCAGTATGACAAGGGGGCACCATTGATAATGATCAATCCCGGCAGTTCCGGCCGTGTTGCCGCCAGCCCCATCAAGGCCCAGCCGGCCTGGCAGTTACCGATGATGATCGGCTTGCTGTTGGCCGGGTGAAGGGCGCTGACGACTTCGATGAACCGGGCCTGGGCTTCGACGATATCGGCCAGGGTTTGCCCAGGCTGTGGCGAGTGACTGAAAGAGATGAAATAGGTGGGGTGGCCGGCTCTGAGGCTTTCACCTAATACCGAATCCTGTTTGAAGCCGCCGATTCCGGAGCCGTGGCCGCCGCGTGGGTCAATGATGATCACCGGCTGGCCGTTGCTGTCGATTCTTTGCTCTGGTCCGGGGAGGATTTGCAGCAGTGAATAGTTGACCGGGCGTGGGAGATCGGAGCCGGCGATCAGGGTTTCATGATCGAACTTGAGCAGCAGTGGATACCCGGCGCGTTCATGGGCCTGCGTATTGTCGCCGCGCTGGCGCAGGGTGTCCCAGAACAGCAGGCTGCGTTGGCCGAGGTCGGTGAAGTATTCCTGCCAGTCAGTGGGCGTGGGTTGTCTGAGCTGACCCCGCTTCAGAGGCGCGAGGGTTTTTTCCTGGCGCTGGCGCAAAGCATCAAGGACGTTCAGGGCATTGAGGTGCTGCAGATGACTCAGGTGTTCGAACAGGCCGCGTTGAGAGGAGGGTTTTTCATATTGCGATGCAATAATATCTTCCTGACCCATGGTGATCTCCTGGCGTTATGCATGAGAAGAAGCTGCCTGCGCCTCATTAATGAAGAGGGTTTGGCTGGCTGTTCGATGTTAGGAGTCTATAGCGAAAAGAGGCAGGAGAAGAAATTTTTTTGTGCACCGCACAAGAAATCATTGCCAAACGGATTTGTGCACTGCAATATCAAGGCTAGCGCGATGACCGGCAGGATCGCTATCGCGTCCTCTGGCCCATGTAGGCCTTCCAGCATCAGGAGATTCAAGCATGTCTTTTTTTAACTCGGAAAAATTGCAAGACGCTCAGAAAGCCAACCTAGACCTCCTGCAGCAAATCAGCGGCAAAATCTTCTCCAGTGTTGAACAGTTCAGCCAATTGCAGTTCAAGACATTGCAGGCCGCCACCGAGGAGCAGTTCGACGGCTTTCGCAAGCTGCTGGCAGTCCGTGATCTACAAGGGCTCGCCGAGCTCCAGACTTCTTTCACCCAGCCAAATGTGCAAGTTGAACGCCTGGCTGAGTTCAATCGCCAAGTGCAAGCGTTGATTGTCGGCACTCACTCGGAAATCGCCAAACTGACCTCGCGTCAGGTCGAGGCGGGCACCCAGCAGGTGCAAGAGTTCGTTGAAGTGATCAGCAAGAATGCACCGGCTGGCTCCGAGCCTGTTGTGGCCGCGTTCAAGTCGTCGCTGGCGAATGCCGGTACCGTTTTTGAAAGCGCACAGAATGCCGTAAAACAGGCTGCTGACGTTGCCCAGAGCAGTTTTGACGCAGCGACCGCCGCAGCCGGCAAAACCGCTCCTGGTGCCAAGGCTACAAGCGGTAACAAGTAAGTCACATTAAAGCGGATACACTGATGGCGATGGGTTTACTCCCCATCGCCATTTTTTTTCGGCCCGCTACCGGCACCTGGCTTGCCTGGTGGCATGCCGCCGAACAGGCCGAAGAGGTTCTGAGTGTTCAGGTAGAGGGCTTTTGACTGGTCGACATACTGGCGCATCAAATCCTGCATGACCGGTGCTTGCTGGTGCATGAACTCGCTCCAGGCTTCAGATGACTGAGCGCCGGTCTGGGACTGGATGTCGATGACCGTCTGGATGCTTTTATCCAGGTAGCTGCCGAGGACGCTCTGGTAGGGACCGTAGAACTGGATAATCCCCATGAGCATCTCGCTGGAGAATATCGGCTCACCGCCACTTTCGGCTTCCAGAATGACCTGCAGCAAAATACTTCGGGTCAGATCCTCGCCAGTCTTGGCGTCGACCACCTCGAACGGGATTTTATCGACGACCAATTGGCGTATATCCGCAAGGGTCAAATGACTGCTGGTGTGCGTGTCATACAGACGGCGATTCGGGTACTTCTTGATCAGACGGGTGGTGTTCCGACTGTTATCTGTCATGCGGGGCTACTCACGGCAAGCCTGATTTGCAGGCATCTTATCCTACTCTGATCACTGCCACTCCAATGCGTCGCCTCACGCGACACGTGCTGGGTGATCAGCGTAAGAACTTTCTTCATCTTTTGAGTGCTGAGCTTGCGAGGTTGGCCACTTCGAGGCAGGGTCGTTCAATCTCTCAAATGGATAAGCGGTGTTTTTTTACGCACGCGTTAGAGGCTTCTCCCGCGCATCAGCGATGTCATTCGCGGTTGCTAAATCTTGTACGGTATCATGATGTAATACCGCTAATAATAAACAACTCAGCACCCTCAAAGCCTTATTTCCAAGACCCACCCCGGCCACCTTGGAGTGGTCCCGCATTGAATCCTTGTTCAGCGCTGCCGGGGCCATAACCATCGAAGGTAATGGATCGCGGGTACGTTTTGAACTGAACGGAGTGGTCGCCACCTTCCACCGGCCGCACCCCGACAAAGAAGCCAAGCCCTATCAGGTGCTTGACGCCCGGGCTTTTCTTGAACAAGCAGGAGTTACCCCGTGAACGTAATGAACTACAACGGCTACTCAGCCCGGATCGAATACAGCGATGAAGACGGTCTGTTCGTCGGCCACATTGCGGGCATCAAGGATGTTGTCGGGTTTCACGGCGAGTCAGTCAAAGAACTTCGCACCGCACTCGAAGAGGCCGTCACCGATTATCTGGAGACTTGCGCCAAACTCGGCCGCACCCCACAGAAACCCTATTCAGGCCATCTCAGTCTGCGCCTGGCCCCAGCCCTTCACGCGACGGTTGCCGTGAAAGCTCAGCTAGCCCGCAAAAGTATCAATCAGTGGGTCGCTGATGTTCTTGATCGCGAAGCCCATGCTTAAACAGTGAACAAGCCTGTCCGGCTGTAGAGCGCTCTAACTCTTCGAACAGAATCGACATCATGCAGCGTATCTACGTCGACCCGAAGGCCGATATGGTCATCGTCCGCTACGCATCCCATCCGGTGGCCAGCAACTCGGCCAACGATTCCGTCACGTTGCCGGCGTTTGATGCACTGGCTGAATTTCTGAACAGGAAGGAACACCCATGATCACCACCACAACCCACTCCATTGAAGGCCGACAAATTACCGCCTACCTGGACATCGTCAGCGCCGAGTCGGTGCAAGGGATCAACGTCGTCCGTGACGTGTTTGCCGGGATGCGCGACTTTTTCGGCGGGCGTTCCCAGACACTGGAGCGGGCGTTGAAGGAGGCGCGCATTCAAGCCACCGATGAGATCAAGGAGCGGGCGCAGGCGCTTGAGGCGGACGCGGTGGTCGGGCTTGATTATGAGATCAGTATGCCGGCCGGCAAAGGCGGGATGGTCGTGGTGTTTGTGACCGGGACTGCGGTCAAGTTGAGGTGAAAGGTGAAAGGCCATTCGTCGGTCACGGGGAAATCCGAACGGCAGGTCCATTGGTGACCGGCTAGTCTCAAAAACCTTGGCGATCGATATTCTTTCAGGCAAAGGGCTTGCCAGTGTCGATCCCGTTTGTTGAAAAGGGGTGAAGAGATGGCTGATCCGTATATCGAGGACGATGGCGCAGAGTTTCCGATCAACAATTGCGTGCAGTGTGGCCAGACCCAGTATGTGGCCAGCTTCGGCGAGGACCAGACTGAGGTCGACAAGATCAAGACCAGGGCGTGCCGGATACTGAAGGGCAAATTCTTACCCAGGGTGACAGCACCGGTCAGGAAGTAATGGAACGTCAGGCAGACCCCGTCATTGAGCGGGGTTTTTAATGTCTGAAAGGGTTTTATGACAATTTCTTCAAAGTGGTGATCTTTCACAAACTTTTCACAGCAGTCTGCGTAATCTCGACTCATCCGTTAGAAAGCAACACCTGGCCCGTTTCCCCAGCGGGCTTTTTTTTGTCCGTCATAAAACCTTTTCCTAAAGTGCTGTCCAACTGTCGCCAACCGCGAAGTTGGACCGGCGTGCTGGACTTTATCCGTGCAAAAGCATTCAATCTCGCCCCCATTTTTGTTTACCCCTATTTTCGAGGTTTTTGTCATGCGTTTAACACTGCCCGCTCTGGTTCTGGGGCTTCTGGTTGCTCAAGGTGCAATGGCTGGTGACGGCACTGCCGCGTTGGGCGGTGGCTTGGGCGGCGCATTGGGTAACGTGGTCGGTCAGAAGATGGGCGGCAGCACTGGCGCAGCGATTGGTGCAGGTGTCGCTGGCGCGGCGGGCAGCGCTGTTGCCGCCAAAAAAGGTCATCGTACCAGCGCTGCTATCGGTGGCGGTGTCGGCGCCGCCGGTGGTTCGGTGATCGGTAACAGCCTTGGCGGCAAGTCCGGTGCCACCATCGGTGCAGGCCTGGGCGGCGCATTGGGCGGCGGCGTGGGCAGCAATCTGGCCAATGGTCACAAGCGTCACTGATCCTGATCCAGATTTGAACAGAGCCCGGCTTGATGCCGGGCTTTTTCATTTATGAACGTTTCACGCAGCAGCCGCTCAAATCTCCCATACTCCTGAAGAATGCGAGGCGTGCCATGAATCCGAAAACCAACGGCAATAAAACCACAAGCCTGAGTGCTCGACGATTGATGTTGCCTGCGATTGTTTTCGGATTGCTGGTCTCTCAGGTGGCGCTGGCGGGAGGTAATGGAGATGCCGCGGTGGGCGGTGGTCTTGGTGGGGTGCTGGGCAATGTGGTCGGTGGCCAGTTGGGCGGCAGTACTGGTGCAGCGGTTGGTGCGGGTGTCGGCGGAGCGGCCGGCAGTGCCATTGCCGCGCCCAGGCACAGTCGCACCGAGGCGGCGGTAGGCGGTGGTTTGGGCGCGGCGGGTGGATCGGTGGTCGGCAACAGTCTTGGCGGTTCGACCGGATCGGCCATCGGTGCAGGCCTGGGCGGTGCAGCCGGCGGTGCGGTCGGCAATGATCTGGGAAGTGACAGCGGTCACTCCCATTCCGGTAACGGTTATAAACATTCGAACAAGCACCACAAAAAGCATCACTAGTTGAGCGAGGCATCCCATGACTGCGAAAAGCGAAGGCAAGGAAGAAAAGGGCCCGAGCGGACGGCCATCTATCAACGATCCCGGCAATGAAGATCCGGGATCGCTGATGGATGATGCGACGGTGCCGCTTAACGATGCTGATGATTTGGGCGATGTGGGGAATATTGAGTTGGAAGATGAGGAAGAGGACGAAGATTGATCGAGTCGTGTTGCCGGATTGACTGGTTGTCTAGCTGATCGAATGCGTCCATTACTCAGTCCTCGATATGTCGTGGCCTGAGTCTGCGTGATGCAAGTATCGGTTTGGAGGTTTTGGAGAGGGCGCATGGGGTCCTCCCTCATCAACCTTTGCCCCACCCACCCCATTTGTCGCCGAGCCCCCGGCCTTGTTCGCCAGTGGACAGTTCCCCCTCGACCCCAGCGGATCAACCCACCCGGTCGGGTTTCGGGTGTACCGATACGGGTTCAACCCTGCGGCCAACTTGACCGGATTCGGCGTCAGATAACGACCGATGTCCGGATGGTAATAGCGATGCCGATTGTAGTGCAGGCCGCTCTCAGCATCGAAGTATTGCCCCTGAAACCGTAACGGCTGTTCGAGTCGTTCGCCGTCGCCGTCGCCGTCGCCGTCGCTCAGTTCGCGCAGTTTGCCGTGGGCGGTGTATTTGGCCGACCAGACGACGCCGCCGCCGTAGCTGGTCAGTTCCTGCGGGGTACCGAGGTGGTCGAGTTGGTAGTAGAGCGGGCAGGCGCCTGCTCGGCCTTTGCCGTCGAGCAGCGCCAACGGGCGGAAGCTGCCGGGCTCATAGACGTAGCTGCGGTAGTGTCGGGGACTGCTTTCGGCGATGAGTTGATCGCCTTGCCAGAAGAATTGCGTGGTCTGGCCGTCGACGGTTTTGCCGATACGCCGGCCGAACGCGTCGTAGCAGTAGCTGACACGTTTACCGTCCGGGGTGCTGACGCCGATCAGGCGGTGCTGGCTGTCGTAGGTGTATTCGGTGACCTGGGTCGGCATACCGCGGCGTTCGCGGATCAGGTTGCCGAAGGCGTCGTAGTCGTAGTGGCTGTCGTAACGGCGACGCAGACAGTTGCCCTGGAGCACACACGGGCCGGGGCGGTCGTGGATCAGCAGGTTGCCGGCCGGGTCGTGGGTGAAGTTCTCCGCGAACTGGTCGCGGGTGTGGCGTACGCCGGTCAGGCGGTCGAGCGCATCGTATTGGTAGCGACGTGAACCGTGGCGGCTGTCGGTAATCTGCAGGAGGTTGCCCTTGATGCTGTAGGCATACTTGCGGCGATACAGCGGTCGTTGCTTTTGGCTGACGGCATGGGCCTGCAAACGACCTTGCTCGTCGTAGGTGTAATCGCTGAGCAGCAGACCCTGTTGGCGTTGCTGTTCGCGCCCGCCGACAAAGCGATGGCTGGTCAGGCGCGTGCCGTTGAGGTCGATGGCCGTGAGGGCGCCTCCCTTGGCGTGGTGGTAGACGAGGACACAGGCGTCCGGCAGGCGCAGGCGCTTGAGCCGACCGCAGGCGTCGTAGCCGTAACGCAGGGTGCCCCGGCCCTGATGTTCGGTGATCAGCCGGTCCTGGCGGTCGTATTCGAACGCCAGCGGATGGTTCTGGCCGTCATCGACACTGACCAGCCGCCCGAGACTGTCGTAGCGGTACTCGACCTTGACCCCATCGGGCAAGGTTTTGACCAGTAACCGCCCAGCGCTGTCACGTTGATAACCGGTAACCAGCAGCGAACCGTCGTCGCCAAACTCGGTTTTCTCCAGCAATTGGCCATTGAGGTCGTAGCTGTAGGCGGTACGACGGCCATCAAAGCCGGTTTCCTGTCGGATCAATCCGCCTGGGGTGTAATCCAGCCGGTAAATGTCGCCAACCTCGTTTTCGATCTCGGTGAGCAACAATTGCGCATGTTCGTAGCGGTATTTCAGCGCGCTTCCGTCGGGGTTGATCCGACGGCTGACCAGGCGCAGGTCGTCGGCGTATTCGTAACGGGTTACCCGTCCCAGTTCGTCGGTGTCGGCGGTGACCTGGCCATAGGCGTTGTAGCGATAGGCTCGACGGGCACCGGAGGGCCGCGTGGTCCGGGTCAGTCGACCCACGGCGTCCCATTCATAACCGGTGACGGCACCGTGTTCGTCCTGCCGGCTAATCCGCCTTCCTAACGCATCGTAGGAAAAAGTGCGCTGGGCACCGTCCGGCAGGGTCTCTTCCAGCAATTGTCCCAAGGCGTTCCAGACAAACCGGTGACCGCTCTGGTCGGGGAAACGGATCGTCAGCAAGCGCCCCTGCGAATCGTAGAAATAGCGGGTGATCTGCCCGTCGGGATCGGTGACGGCAGTGATGTCGCCCTGGGCATTGCGCTGGTAACTCCATGTCGCCTGACCGCAGGTGCGGGTATGCAGGAAACCGTTGCGATACTCGTAGGACGTGAGCGCCTCATCCGGCGCAAGCCGCGCGATCAGCCGGCCGACCTCGTCATAATGGTATTCGGTGACAGCGCCGAGGGCGTCCTGCTCGGCGATCAGGCGGCCCTGATCGTCGTAGGCCTTGTGGCGCTCACCGCCGTCCAGCCCGACGTGGTGTAGCAACGGTGCGCGGTCGTCATGAACGTAAACCTCTTCGCTACCGTCGGCGTTGTTCACCGTCACGCCGCCTTTATCGTCCCAGACGTAGCGCGCCTCCATCTGCGCAAACGAGGCCCAGTGATGAATGCAGCGGGCCGCCTTGCCGGAGCGTTCCCAAGCCCAGAAGAAACTCGCGCCGCCAGCCAATTGCCGTTGCAGGATGACGTGCCGCTCGTCGTAGTCATAGCGCTCGCTTTCACCCGCGGCATTGGTCGCCTCGATCAGACGCTGGCGGGCGTCGTAGCGGTAGCTGACCAGTGTCTGTTCGGTGCGCCAGGTGTACGCCTCGGGGCCGCTGCGCTGAAACACCTGATAATCGACGGCCATCAGGTGCTTGAGGTCGTAACGCAGCAGCAAGGCGCGGTCAGCGCCGTTGTCCAGGCGTTGGATCCGGTCAAGGCGGTCCCGCTGCACCGTCACGTGGTTGCCGTAGGCGTCGCTGATCGCACTGAGCCGGCCGTCATGAAAGTGGTAGAACCGCGCGCGGTCGCCGGCCAGGGCGAGGATCAGTTCATCCGGCTCCTCGCCGAGGTAAATCGCCGCCCGCGACAGGCTGTTGTGGATCACCGGGCGCGTCGCCGTCGGCCGTGGAAATGGCGTGCGGTGGTTTTCGGGGTCGATCCACAGCACCTGTTCGTCGTGGAGCACCAGGTGCTGGGACAGCGAATGGCTCCAGCCAAAACCGAGGCCGGTGTCGAGTTCGACGGCACTGGTGCGATAGATGCGGGTGAAGTCGAACGGCAAGATCCCGTCGAGGGTGCTGTCCGTGAGGGTCAGCAATACCTCGCCAGTGACCATCGAAACCGGGCAGTTGTGGGTGGCGGTGTGCTCGACGGTGTCGGTGCTGGCGGCGGTTTCGACCCTGTGCATCCGTGTCAAGGGGCCGCTGGCGGGGCATGCCAATACCTTTTTGGGATCGAACATCTGCAGACTTTCGCTTGGCGGAATGTGGGACGTGAAACTCTGCGGAGGATTTTCAAGGAAAGAAGTCGGGAAAGTTGGCGTTTTCTGTAGGGCGATTCACCAAATCACGCAGTGCCATTCGACGTGGATCAGGATTTCATCGTTGCTCTAAGCCAGCGGCGCTCGTTATGCTGCTGAATCCTTTAATCCATCCGGGAGTCGGCCTCAGCTGCGTCGGCCGGGATGCCTTGGAAAACGGATCAGATGCGATGAATGCACCACTAAAAGCATTCGGCCCGATCAAGGCCGTGATTTTCGATATGGACGGCTTGTTGCTGGACACGGAGGGCATCTACACCGAAGTCACGTCCATCATCGCCGCACGTTACGGTCGAACCTTCGACTGGAGCATCAAACAGAACATCATTGGCCGGGGCGCGGGCGATCTGGCGCGCTATGTGGTTGAAGCGCTGGATTTGCCGATTACGGCACAAGAGTTTCTGGTGATCCGTGAGCCGTTGATGCGCGAGCGCTTTCCTACAGCGCAAGCGATGCCTGGTGCACAGGAACTGGTACGGCATCTGAAGGCCAACAACATTCCCATTGCCGTGGGCACTAGTTCTTCGAGCCAGTCGTTCGGCCAGAAAACCACCCTGCACCGCGACTGGTTCGCCTTGTTCGACTTCATCGTCACTGCCGATGACCCCGAGGTGGGCGCGGCCAAACCGGCACCGGATATTTTCCTGACGGCGGCGCGGCGTCTGGGTGTTGCACCTGAAGATTGCCTGGTGTTCGAGGATTCGCCCTTTGGTGTTACGGCGGCGAAAGCTGCGGGGATGACGGCGATTGCAATTCCGGATGCGGCGATGGCCGATGCCAGGTACGCACACGCCGATGGCATTCTTCGTACGTTGAAGGCGTTCGAGCCGGGCGTATTTGGATTGCCGGCGCTTGAATGGGCCTAGCTAAATAGACGGTCGACAATGGCAAGTGTGGGAGCGGCGGTGCGGCGATCCCACAGTTATTGGCAGTTGGCTGACACGCATCAGGCGCCGAAACCGCCGTCGATGGTCAGGCTCGCGCCGGTGATGTAGCCAGCCTCGGGACCTACGAGGTAAGCGACGAAACTGGCGATCTCTTCGGCCTTGCCGTAACGGCCCACGGCCATCAACGGGATCAGGCTCTCCGCAAAGTCACCGTGGGCCGGGTTCATGTCGGTGTCGACCGGACCCGGTTGCACGTTATTGATGGTGATGCCTTGCGGGCCGAGATCACGGGCCAGGCCTTTGGTCAGGCCGACCAGTGCCGACTTGCTCATGGCGTATGGGCCCCCACCGGCGAAGGGCATGCGGTCGGCGTTGGTGCTGCCGATGTTGATGATGCGTCCGCCTTCGGTCATGTATTTGGCGGCGGCCTGGGTGGCGATGAACACGCTGCGCACGTTGATGGCCAGGGTCTGGTCGAAGTCTTCGAGTTTGAACTCGGCCAGCGGTGCGACGGCCAGTACGCCGGCATTGTTGACCAGGATATCCAGGCGACCGAAAGCGTCTACCGTGGCGGACACGGCGCCGCGAATGGCGTCGGCGTCGGCGCTGTCGGCCTTGATGGCCAGGGCCTTGCCGCCTTTGGCGGTGATGCTGTGTTGCAGTTCTTCAGCTTTCGCCGTGGAGCTGACATAGGTGAAGGCAACGGTCGCGCCTTCAGCAGCCAGGCGCTTGACAATGGCTGCGCCGATGCCGCGGGAACCACCTTGAATCAATGCCACTTTGCCGCTGAGGTTCTGAGTAGTCATGTCGATCTCCAAGTCCCGAGGCGAGATGTCCCGGTTGATGGAGGCTAGTATCGATTCAGGATTCCATGCTGTGTAGACCATAGTTGCGATAGTCTGTGTAAACCAAAAGTTTATAGTGGCTCCTATGGAAACCTTCAGCAGTATCGAATGCTTTGTGCGCAGCGCTGAGGTCGGCAGCTTCGCCGAAGCCGCGCGGCGTCTGAGCCTGACACCGGCGGCGGTAGGCAAGAGCGTCGCCAAGCTCGAAGCGCGGCTGGGCGTCAGATTGTTTCAGCGCAGCACTCGCAGCCTGACGCTGACGGAAGCCGGCCAGTTGTTTCTCGGCGAAGTCAGCGGCAGCCTGCACACCATCCAGAATGCCGTGGCCAATCTCGCCAGTGCCGGAGGGCGTCCTGCCGGAACATTAAAAGTCAGCATGGGCACGGTGTTCGGGCGCTTGTACATCGTGCCGTTGCTCGGGGAGTTTCTGCGGCGCTTTCCGGCAATCAACCCGGACTGGCATTTCGACAACCGACAGGTCGACCTGATTGCCCAGGGCTTCGACGCCGCGATTGGCGGCGGATTCGAACTGCCTCAGGGCGTGGTGGCACGCAAGCTGACACCGGCCCATCGCGTGTTGGTGGCTTGCGCAGAGTATCTGGCGGCGCGGGAGGCAATCGTCGAGCCGGACGATCTCAAGTATCACGATGGCATCCTCATTCGCTCGCCGCAGACCGGTCGCGTGCGTTCCTGGCAGTTGACCAGTCGTAGTCAGCAACACAGTCCATTGACCCTCAAGGCGCGGATGACCATGAGCGATTCGGAAGCTGCCTGCGCCACGGCGACCCAGGGTTTGGGCATTGCCTTGGTGAGCATGCCGTTTGCCGTGGGTTATCTGGAGGCGGGGACATTGCAGCGGGTGTTGCCGGACTGGTATGTCGACGACGGCAACATTTCTATCTACTACGCCGAACACAAACTGCTGCCCGGCAAGACCCGGGCGTTTGTTGACTTCGTCATCGAGAAGTTTGCCGAGCGGGGGTTGGGGCAGCGGTTCAGTGCGGTTTGAGGTAGGCTCAAGACCGAGGTGCGGCCATCGCGGGCAAGCCACGCTCCCACAGGACTTGCGTCGTATGACGATAAGGTGAACGACGCAGAACCTGTGGGAGCGTGGCTTGCCCGCGATGAACGATAACGCGGTCTACCGGGCAAACCGCCCCGGCCAGCCAATGATGTTCTTCGGCCGCGGTGTCGCATAAGTCCGCACCTTCGAGGTCGACAATCCAAGGCGCACCAACGATTCGGCAATGGTCACTGCCGCCGTCACGCCATCCACCACCGGTACCCCGGTACGCCGGCGAATCTGCTCATCCAGCCCGGCCATGCCACCGCAACCCAGGCAGATCACTTCGGCCTTGTCATGGGTTACCGCCAACTCGGCCTGATGCACGATGGCCTCCAGCGCCCGCTGTGGTTCGTGTTCCAGTTCCAGAACTGCCAGCCCACTGGCGCGCACCGAGGCACAGCGGTCCCAGAGCCCCGAGAGTTTCAGCCGATCCTCGATCAGCGGCACAGTGCGATCAAGGGTGGTAACAACTGAGTAGGCATGACCCAGAAACATCGCAGTGCTCGCTGCCGCATCAGTGATGTCCACCACCGGCACATTGAGCAGTTCCTGCAAGCCTTCACGGCCGTGTTCGCCATAGCCGGCCTGGATCACGGCGTCGAATGGCTGGTCGTAGGACATCACCCGATCCATGACCGCGATGGCCGCCAGGTAGCTTTCGAAATTGCCTTCGATGGAGTCGGCGCCGAAGTACGGGGTGAGACCGACGATTTCCGTGCCGGGCGACGCGACGGCTTGCGCCGAACGCGCGATGGCCTGGGTGATGGATTCGGTGGTGTTGACGTTGACCACGAGAATGCGCATGGGAGTCCTTATTGCAGTTGGTTCTGCGGCCCGACAACGCCGGGCCGCAACAGGATCAGTGGCTGACGTTGTCGACGGCGATGGCTTCGCCGCTGACATCGGCGTAGTGCGGTTGGCGCTTGGCGATGATCAGGTAGAGCATCCCGGCGATGCCGGCACCAATCAGCCAGGAGAACGGCGACACGCTGTGGAACCCTGGCACCAGGGCCAGGACGATGGCGATCAGCGCGGCGGGAATGAACGCCGCCACAGCGCGCAAATTGACCCCGCGGCTGTAGTAATAGGGGCCGTTCGGGTCTTCGCTGTACAACTGCGGCACGTTGACCTGGCCTTTTCGAATCAGCCAGTAGTCGACCATGATCACCCCGTACAACGGGCCGAGCAGGGCACCGAGGCCGGACAGGAAATACACGATCACCAGCGGGCTGTTGTAGAGGTTCCACGGCAGGATCAGCACGGCGATGGTCGCGCTGATCAGCCCGGCGCGGCGGAAAGTCAGGTACTTCGGCGCCAGGTTGCTGAGCACGAACGCCGGGGCGACGAAGTTGGCCATGATGTTCACCGCCACGGTGACGATCAGGAACGCCAGGCAGCCGAGCACCAGGAAGAAGGTGTTGGGGATCGAGGCGATGATTTCGGTCGGGCTCTCGATGATCCGGCCATTGATCTGAAATTGCGCGCCGCACAGCAGGACGGTGATGCTGGCGAACACCAGGATATTCACCGGCAAGCCCCAGAAATTTCCGACCTTGATGGTCTTGCGGCACGGCGAAGAGCGGGCGAAGTCGCAGAAGTTGAGGATCAGCGTGCCGTAGATCGCCAACCACAACGCGCCACCGGCAAAGATGTTGCGCCACATCTCAGCGCCAGTCAGCGGCTCACGGATCGACCAGGCAATGGTCGCATCGGCCTGGGTGTACATCCACGCGGCGAGGGCGGCGACGGTCAGCAGAATCACCGGGCCGGCAAATGCCTCGTAGCGTCGCACCATTTCCATGCCGTAGGCGAGGATCGCCAGTTGCACGAACCAGATGGCGACGAAACACACCCAGCCCAGGGTCGACAGGCCGAGGATGGAGTTGTGGTCGTAGTCGGCGAACCCGGGATGGACCGCCGTCAACAACACGCGAAACACCACGGACGCAAGGTACGTCTGAATACCGAACCAGGCGATGGCGATCACGGCGCGGATCAACGCAGGAATCTGCGCCCCATGGATTCCGAAACTGATCCGGCTGATGACTGGAAACGGCACCCCGGTTTTCTGGCCCATGTAGCCAGACAGGTTCATGAAGCAATACACCAGCGCCGCACCGATCCCCAGGGACAACAGGATCTGCCAGCCGCCAAGGCCCAGGGCATACAGACCGATGGCGAAGGAGTAGTTGGCAATGTTGTGAACGTCGTTGGTCCACAGGGCGAAGATGCTGTAGCGACCCCAGCGCCGGCCTTCGGTCTTGGTCGGGGCGAGATCCTTGTTGTGCAGTCGGGGGCTGAGCACGACAGGGGCGTGATGCGCCTGGTTGTCGGCAGTGTGGGTGGAATGGGAGGAGGGTAGATCCAGCGCGATGTTGTTATTGGAGAGACTAGTACGCATTCCGGCAGGCTCCTGATGCTCGACATCGCGATGACTGTGCATGAGCGTTGGCTCGACAAATCTTCGTCGCGGGTGGCGAATATCACTGGTTACGGGGCATCTGCAGCCTGTACGGGATAGGGCGCTTCAGGCTTGCGGATCTAAAGTGTGTGTATGTTTTGATTTGATTGTATACAAAACATGCATGCACTTAAGCCAGATCCATGCCAGTCGCGATTCTATAAAAAACAGTGCTCATTTCGTATTGTTATAGAAAACGAATAACTGATTGAAAAATAGAAAATTTAAATTGACCGATTGAACAAGTATTTATTTTTTGAGAGGGAAGATGTGGGCGAGGTGATGAGAAAGGAGATGTAACTTTTTGGGGCATGAAACTAAAAGTGCACACAAAAATGGCACCGATGGTGACATTTCTGTGTACACATTTTTTTGAAGCTGCAGATAACACTGTAGGAGCGAGCCTGCTCGCGATGAACCCGAGAACGCAGCGGGGTATCAGGCACCCCGCGTTATCGTTGGCGACCATCGCGAGCAGGCTCGCTCCTACAGTGGGTTTACGTTTTGGATTTACTGATGATATTCCCCGCATGCAGCCCGCATTCCTTCTGCGTCGCTTCTTCCCACCACCAGCGACCTTCACGCTCATGCTGGTTTGGCAGTACCGGGCGGGTGCAGGGTTCGCAGCCGATGCTGATGAAGCCGCGTTCGTGCAGGCTGTTGTACGGCAGTTCCAGCATGCGGATGTAGCCCCAGATCTCTTCGCTGGTCATTTGCGCCAGCGGGTTGAACTTGTACAGGGTGCGTTCCGGGGTGGAGAACGCGGTGTCGATTTCCATCACCGCGACGGCGCTGCGGGTGCCGGGGCTCTGGTCGCGGCGCTGGCCGGTGGCCCAGGCTTTCACGCCGGACAACTTGCGGCGCAGCGGTTCGATCTTGCGGATGCCGCAGCATTCGCCATGGCCGTCCTTGTAGAAGCTGAACAGGCCTTTTTCCTTCACGAAGGGTTCAAGTTTCGTGTGGTCCGGCGACACCAGTTCGATGTCGATCTTGTAGTGCTCGCGCACCTGATCGATGAAGCGGTAGGTCTCGGGGTGCAGGCGGCCGGTGTCGAGGCTGAACACCTTGACGTTCTTGTTCAGCTTCCAGGCCATGTCCACCAGCACCACGTCCTCGGCACCGCTGAAAGATATCCACAGGTCATCGCCGAACTCGGCAAACGCGAGCTTCAGGATGTCCTGGGCGGATTTGTTGGCATAGGTCGTGGCGAGTTCCACGACGTCGAACGTTGGGCTCATCAGGGCGGCTTCCTACAGGTCAGTGGCGCTGGGCGCTCTCTATGGGGTCGATGGTAACAAAAAGCTGCGCGGGCCGGGGCATCCTCTGCGTTGCGCAGGCAGGTCCGAGTCGCTAGAGTTCGGCAGGCTTTATGCTCGCTCGACTCAATAATCAATACAAATGGGAGTGTCTTGTGGAAATTGCCTGTCTGGATCTTGAAGGTGTGCTGGTCCCGGAAATCTGGATCGCCTTCGCCGAAAAAACCGGGATCGAATCCCTCAGGGCCACCACTCGGGACATTCCCGACTACGACGTGCTGATGAAGCAGCGCCTGCGGATTCTCGACGAGCACGGCCTGAAACTTTCCGACATTCAGGAAGTGATCGCCACGCTCAAGCCACTGGACGGCGCCATCGAGTTCGTCGACTGGCTGCGCGAGCGCTTCCAGGTAGTGATCCTGTCGGACACCTTCTATGAGTTCTCCCAGCCACTGATGCGCCAACTGGGCTTCCCGACCTTGCTCTGCCATCGTCTGATTACCGACGACAGCGGGCGTGTCACTGGCTACCAGTTGCGTCAGAAAGATCCCAAGCGTCAGTCGGTCCTGGCCTTCAAGAGCCTCTACTACCGGGTGATCGCGGCGGGGGATTCCTACAACGACACCACGATGCTGGGCGAGGCCGATGCCGGGATTCTGTTCCATGCGCCGGAAAACGTGATTGCGCAGTTCCCGCAGTTCCCGGCGGTGCACACGTTTGAAGAGCTGAAGCAGGAGTTCATCAAGGCTTCGAACCGAACTTTGAGCCTGTAAACCCGATCCCTGTAGGAGCTGCCGCAGGCTGCGATCTTTTGAACTTGATCTTAAAAAACAAGATCAAAAGATCGCTGCGCAGGGTGTCAGAGGTTTTGCAGGGTATCGAGCAACACCTTCACCTTGGTAATCGATTCCTGATACTCAGCCTGCCACTCCGAGTCCGCGACAATCCCGCCACCGCCCCAGCAACACACCTGCCCGTCCTTGACCAGCAAACTGCGGATGGCGATGGAGCTGTCCATCTCGCCGCGCACGTCCAGGTACAGCAACGAACCGCAATACAGTCCACGTCGGGTCGGTTCCAGCTCATCGATGATCTGCATGGCGCGAATCTTTGGCGCGCCGGTAATCGAACCGCCGGGAAAGCTGCCGGCGATCAGGTCCAGGGCATCGCGCCCATCCGCCAGTTCACCGGTTACGCTGCTCACCAGGTGGTGCACGTTCGGATAGCTTTCCAGGCTGAACAGTTCCGGCACCCGAACCGAACCGGTGCGGCAGGTCCGGCCGAGGTCATTGCGCAGCAGGTCGACGATCATCAGGTTTTCCGCGCGATCCTTAGGGCTGGCCAGCAGTTCGGCGGCGTTCGCGGCGTCTTGCTCAGGTGTCAGGCCCCGCGGGCGAGTGCCCTTGATCGGGCGGGTTTCCACATGACCCTGGCTGACTTTGACGAAGCGTTCCGGCGACAGGCTGAGTACGGCATCGCCGTCAGGCAGGCTCTGAAAACCGGAAAAAGGCGTCGGGCACGCTGCGCGCAGCGCACAGTAGGCGGCCCACGGATCACCTTGGCAGGGTGCGCGAAACCGTTGGGCGAAGTTGACCTGGTAACAGTCGCCGGCCTGAATGTATTGCTGGATGCGCTCGATTGCCTGTTGATACTGGTCAGCGCTCAAGTCGGCAGTTATCGAGGTGAGCAGTTTGAAGGGCGCGACCACTTCCGGTGCAGGCTGGCTGAACAGATCGATCAGGCGCTGGCGCTCGCCGGTGGGCAGTGTCGGGTGGAACACCAATTGGCTGGTCAGCGAAAGGTGATCACTGACCAATGCCCAGCCGTACAGGCCGAAACGTGCGTCAGGCAGTTGCAGGTCGTCCCGTGCCTGGCTCGGCAGGCGCTCCAGATGTCGGCCGAAATCGTAACTCAGGTAGCCGATCAAACCGCCGGCAAAGGGCAGCTCATAAGGTGCTGGCAGAGTGGCCTCGCCCAGGCGTGTCAGGTTGTCGCGCAGGCGTTGCAGGAAGGCGTCGCCACTTTCGTCGGGCGATACCGTCAGTTGTTCCAGTGGCCAGGCGCTGAGCAGGTCATAGCGACCGCGATCAGCACTGGGGCGGCCGCTGTCGAGCAGCACGGCGCCGGGGGCATGGCGAATCGCCGCGAAGTACTCGGCGGGGTTGGCGCGATAGGGCAGCGGGTGTACGGAACAGGTCAGCATGGGCGAGGGAGATCAGCCATTGAGGCGGGGTGGCGATTGTAGTCCCCTCGGAGAATTGCTCCTAGAGGGGATGTCGGGGAATGGCTGGTTGGGGGGGGGATTGAGGGATGCGGTGACTGTGAAACCGCTATCGTCGGAACGCCGCCCGGAGCAAGCTCGCTCCCACAGGGAATGGCGCCGTCCTTGTGGGAGCGAGCTTGCTCGCGATAGGCGCAACTCGGTTTCGGATCAGCCTTCAACCGCAGGAATATGCCCAAACATCTCTTGCACAAACGCCACACGCTCTTTGACCGATTCGGTCACGCCACGAGCCTTCAGGTCTTCCAGTCGTGCTTCCACCGCATGAGTACGCAGCGTTAACCCGCAATCGTTGGCAATCTGGATATTCAGCCCCGGCCGGGCGTTGAGTTCAAGAATCAACGGGCCTTTTTCCTGGTCCAGGACCATGTCGACACCGATGTAGCCCAACCCGCACAACTCATGACAGCCAGCGGCGAGTTTCATGAAACCGTCCCAGTAGGGCAGTTGCACGCCATCCACTGCATTGGTGGTGTCCGGGTGTTTGTTGATGATGTTGTTCAGCCAGGTGCCGCGCAGGGTCAGGCCGGTGGCCAGATCCACACCGACGCCGATGGCGCCCTGGTGCAGGTTGGCCTTGCCGTTGGACTGACGGGTTGGCAAGCGCAACATGGCCATCACCGGGTAGCCCATCAAAACAATGATGCGAATGTCCGGCACGCCTTCGTAACTGATGCTCTTGAAAATCTGGTCCGGAATCACGCGGTATTCGATCAGCGCCCGGTCGCGGTGGCCGCCCAGGGAATACAGGCCGGTCAGGATGCTGGAAATCTGATGCTCGATTTCTTCATGGCTGATGATTCGACCGGACACCGAGCGATAGCGGCCTTCAAAACGGTCGGCGATGACCAGGATGCCATCGCCGCCAGCGCCCTGGGCCGGTTTGATCACGAAGTCACTGCGTGTACCGATGATCTCTTCGAGATTGTCGATTTCCTTCTCGGTGGAGATTACGCCATACAGCTCGGGCACATGGATGCCGGCGGCGATGGCGCGCTCCTTGGTGATGATCTTGTCATCGACGATCGGGTACAGGCTGCGCTTGTTGTACTTGAGCACGTAGTCTGCGTTGCGCCGATTGATCCCCATGATGCCCCGGGCTTCCAGGGCCTTCCAGGTCTTCCAGAGGCCGAACATCAGGCGTCAGCCTTTTTCAGGAAAGCCTTGAAACGCATCAGTTCGGTCAGGCGATAACCGCGATAACGCCCCATGGCCAGCATGAAGCCCACCAGGATCAGCAGGATCGCCGGGAAGGTGAACACGAAGTAGACCAGTTCCGGCACGGTCATGATCAGGTGCGCCAGGGACGCGGCGAACAGAGTGCCAATAGCGACTTTCATCGCATGGCCGCCGCCTCGCTCTTCCCAGGTGATCGACAGGCGTTCGATGGTCATGGTCAGGATCACCATCGGGAACAGCGCCACCGACAAGCCGCGCTCCAGGCCGAGTTTGTGGCTGAACAGGCTGATGGCTGCGATCAACACCACCACAAAGGTCAGCACCACCGACAGTCTCGGCAACATTTGCAGCTTCAGGTGTTCGAGGTAGGACCGTAGCGAGAGCCCCAGCGCCGTGATGATGGTAAACAGCATGATGCCGAAGCCGAGCTGGGTTTCGCGGAAGGCCAGGGCGATCAGCACCGGGGTGAAGGTACCCAGGGTCTGGATGCCGATCAGGTTGCGCAGGATCAGGATCACCAGCACGCCGATCGGGATCATCACCATGATCATGAAGGTCTGCTGGGTTTGCAGCGGCAGGCCGTACAGCGAGTATTCGAGGAAGTTTGCGTCGGTGTTTTCGTCGGTCAGCTTGGCCAGGCGAATGGCGTTCATTTCGCTGTTGTTCAGGCTGAAGGTCACGTTGGCTTTCTTGCCGCCGTCGACGGTGATCAGGTTTTCGTCGCCGGTCCACCACAGCAGGCGGTCGGTCGGCAGGCCCTGTTCACCGGTTTCCGGGTTGAAGTACAGCCAGTCGGTGCCATTGAAACTGCGCAGCCACAGTTCCGGTATTTGCGGCTGGTCGGCCACCAGACGAATGGTGTGGACCTTCTCGATGGGCACGTGGGCGATGGACAGCAGCAACTCGACGATTTTTGCCTTGTGTGCGGTGGACGGATCACCGGCCAGCAACAGCTTCACGTTGTCGTCGTTGAGGTTGTTGACCCGCTTGATGGATTCGCCGACGAAGGTTTCGACGTCGGCCGAGTGCTGGCGAATCGGTGCGAGCAGGGCTTCGGCGGCGATTTTTTCCGGACCTTCGATGGTCATGCTGTCGCGAAAGGTCGGGCCTTTGATCTTGGCTTTCTCACCGGAGTAACGCTTGGTCAGCACCAGGCGGTAATACAGCGTCTGATTGCCTTTGGCCCGGCGCGCCGACCAGGTGACCTTGCGGTTGCCATCGACCCGGTTCACGGCCACGCCGTAGTTATTGGAGATGAAGCTCTCGTTGAGGCTGACGAAGTCGCGGCTCAGCGGTGGCACGAACATCTGGATCTTGACCGGGTCCTTGGCACTGGCGACGAACTCGACCTTGGCGTCGATGTTCCACAGGTCGTCAGTGGCGTCTTCGGTCACCGGGATGCCCAGCACGAAGATCTGATAGGCCGTAACTGAAATGCCCAGCACCACCAGGATGGCGATCAGCAGTTTCAGATGAAGGGTAAGAGAGCGCATTTGAATTACTCGGCGGTATAAGCGTCGGTGGTGCAGGCGGGTTTGCCGGCAGCATATTTAAGGCTGGGGTCGACCAGTGCATCGAAGCGCTTGAGGGCTTCGGAGCCAATCAGTAGCGGGTATTGGAAAGCGCTGCGGTCGGTCAGGTTCACTTCGATGCTGCGCAGGGCCGAGCCCATGCAGATATCCAGTTCGATCACCGGACGGGCGGTGTACTTTTTGCCTTCTTCGGGAGCGTAGTCGCCGGCCCGGCGCTTGATCTTGCTGACACGGGCCAGCGGGCGTTCGATCGGATGCGAATGGGCGGTGTCGATGGCCAGATAGAAACGCACCCACGACTCGCCGTTGCGTTTGAAGCGTTTGATATCCCGCGCACTCAGGGACGCGGTTTTCGCCCCGGTGTCGAGTTTGGCCGCCACTTCCAGGTCAATGCCATTGAGCGACGCATACTCATTGAGGCCATACAGGGTCTTTTCGCCGGCCATTGTAAAACCGGGCAGGCAAAGGAAATAAAGGAAGGCAGGGAAGGGCTTGAGTCTCATAAATCCTGGTGCGCAGCGGTCCGACTTGATTCAAGGCCCTGGCATCGCTGCGCAAGCTCCCTCGTATGCCTGTCAGGTTTTCATGACAGGCAGTGCAGATGTGACAAACAAATGCGGGCGGCATTCTAGCACGGTAGTTTGATGGCGCCAGCGCTGGCCGGTGGCTATAAACAGAGGGGTTGCTTCGTTATGGTGCAGCCGGTTATCAGAAGATTGTCGACAATATCGATTTAACCTTTGACTGTGTCGCCTGTATTCGTTAGTTTTTGCGGCATTGGCTCACAAGGTGTCGACAATATGCTGGATCAACTCGATCCCCCCGTTTCAACGCAAGACGATACGGAGACCCTGTCCGAGAACGTCTTCCGTCGCATCCAGGCGGCTATCGTCAAAGGCGAGATTGCGCCGGGCAGCAAAATCTCCGAACCGGAGCTGGCGCGCACCTACGGCATCAGCCGGGGCCCGTTGCGCGAGGCCATCCACCGTCTGGAAGGCCAGCGCCTGTTGGTTCGTGTGCCGCATGTCGGCGCTCGGGTGGTGTCGCTCAATCACGCCGAACTGATTGAACTCTACGAAATCCGCGAATCCCTGGAAGGCATGGCTTGTCGCCTGGCCGCCGAGCGCATGAGCCTCGAAGAAATCGACGAGCTGCGTCGGGTCCTGGAAACCCACGAGCGCGATGAGGCGTTTCAGGCAGGTAGAGGCTACTACCAGCAGGAAGGCGATTTCGACTTCCATTACCGAATCATCCAGGGCAGCGGCAACCGCACGCTGACCCAAATGCTCTGCGGCGAGCTCTATCAACTGGTGCGCATGTACCGCATCCAGTTTTCCACCACGCCCAATCGCCCGCACCAGGCGTTCGCCGAGCACCACCGGATTCTCGATGCCATCGCCGACCGTGACGGTGAACTGGCCGAGTTGTTGATGCGCCGTCACATCGGCGCCTCCAAACGCAATATCGCCCGTCATTATCAGGACGGCGCTAACCCGACAGCCAAACGAGGTGAGTCATGAGTTTGAACAAGAGCACACCAGGCCAGCGTTTCCGCGATGCGGTCGCCAGCGAACACCCACTGCAAGTGGTCGGTGCGATCAACGCCAACCACGCGCTGCTGGCCAAGCGCGCCGGTTTCAAGGCGATCTACCTGTCGGGTGGCGGGGTGGCTGCCGGCTCCCTCGGCGTGCCTGACCTGGGCATCACCGGCCTGGATGACGTGCTGACCGACGTGCGCCGTATCACCGATGTTTGCGACCTGCCATTGCTGGTGGACGTGGACACCGGTTTCGGTTCCTCGGCGTTCAACGTCGCTCGCACCGTCAAATCGATGATCAAGTTCGGCGCCGCGGCGATTCACATCGAAGACCAGGTTGGCGCCAAGCGCTGCGGCCACCGTCCTAATAAAGAGATTGTGACCCAACAGGAAATGGTCGACCGCATCAAGGCCGCCGTCGATGCGCGTACCGATGACAGCTTCGTGATCATGGCCCGTACCGACGCCCTGGCGGTGGAAGGCCTGGAGTCTGCCCTGGATCGCGCTGCTGCGTGCATCGAAGCCGGCGCCGACATGGTGTTCCCGGAAGCCATCACCGAGCTGGACATGTACAAGCTGTTCGCCAACCGCGTGAAAGCGCCGATCCTGGCCAACATCACCGAATTCGGCGCGACGCCGCTGTACACCACCGAGCAACTGGCCGCTGCCGACGTATCGCTGGTGCTGTACCCGCTGTCGGCGTTCCGTGCCATGAACAAGGCCGCAGAAAACGTCTACACCGCGATCCGTCGCGACGGCACTCAACAAAACGTCATCGACACCATGCAGACCCGCATGGAGCTTTACGATCGCATCGACTATCACACTTTCGAGCAGAAGCTCGATGCGTTGTTCGCCGCGAAGAAGTAATCGAACCTTTTATATGTAGGAGCGAGCCTGCTCGCGATGGACGTCAACGATTACGTGGTGTCCCTGATGCACCGAGGTGTTACATCCACCTTCGCGAGCAGGCTCGCTCCTACAGGTTTCTCTGACAAAAAGAATATTGGAGACAAAAATGGCCGAAGCAAAAGTACTCAGTGGCGCCGGGCTCCGTGGCCAGGTAGCCGGGCAAACCGCACTGTCCACCGTGGGCCAGTCGGGTGCCGGTCTGACTTATCGTGGTTATGACGTTCGTGAACTGGCGGCTGACGCACAGTTCGAAGAAGTCGCCTACCTGCTGCTGTATGGCGAGCTGCCGAACAAAGCACAACTGAACGCCTACATCGACAAGCTGAGCAAGCTGCGCGACCTGCCGCAAGCCTTGAAGGAAGTGCTGGAACGTATCCCCGCCGACGCCCACCCGATGGACGTTATGCGCAGCGGTTGCTCGTTCCTCGGCAACCTGGAACCGGAGAACGACTTCTCTGAGCAGCACGACAAGACCGACCGCCTGCTGGCCGCGTTCCCGGCGATCATGACTTACTGGTATCACTTCAGCCACGAAGGCAAGCGCATCGATTGCGTAAGCGACGAGCAGTCCATCGGCGGCCACTTCCTGCACCTGCTGCATGGCAAGAAGCCGAGTGAGCTGCACGTCAAGGTGATGAACGTTTCGCTGATCCTCTACGCGGAGCACGAGTTCAACGCATCGACCTTCACCGCACGTGTTTGCGCGTCGACCCTGTCCGACCTGTATTCGTGCATCACCGCGGCCATCGGCTCGCTGCGCGGCCCGCTGCACGGCGGCGCCAACGAAGCGGCGATGGAAATGATCGAGCGTTTCTCGTCGCCGGAAGACGCGATCAAAGGCACCCTCGGCATGCTCGAACGCAAGGACAAGATCATGGGCTTCGGCCACGCGATCTATAAGGACAACGATCCGCGTAACGAGGTGATCAAGGGCTGGTCGAAAAAGCTCGCTGACGAAGTGGGTGACAAGGTGTTGTTCCCGGTGTCCGAAGCCATTGACAAGACCATGTGGGAGCAGAAGAAACTGTTCCCGAACGCCGACTTCTACCATGCCTCGGCGTACCACTTCATGGGCATTCCGACCAAGTTGTTCACGCCGATTTTCGTCTGCTCGCGCCTGACCGGCTGGGCCGCCCACGTGTACGAACAACGTGCCAACAACCGCATCATCCGTCCAAGCGCCGAGTACGTCGGCGTTGAACAGCGCAAGTTCGTACCCATCGAACAACGCTGAATGGTGAGGGCCGGCACAGGTTACTGAATGAACCGGTAACCCTGTAGGAGCTGGCTTGCCAGCGAAGACGATCTGTCATTCAACATGTTCGTTGACTGATCCACCGCATTCGCTGGCAAGCCAGCTCCTACAGAGGTCCGTTTCCATTTGGTACTGGTACCAGGCCCCACCTAATGTAACTACCGTGACCGAGTCCTGACGATGAACACTGAATTCCGTAAACCGCTGCCCGGCAGCCACCTGGATTATTTCGACGTCCGCGCAGCGGTCGAGGCGATCCAGCCTGGCGCCTACGACACCCTGCCGTACACCTCCCGCGTGCTGGCGGAAAACCTTGTGCGTCGCTGCGACCCGGCCACGCTCACCGAATCCCTGAAGCAATTCATCGAACGCAGGCGCGACCTCGACTTCCCGTGGTTCCCGGCCCGCGTGGTGTGCCACGACATTCTCGGTCAGACCGCGCTGGTCGACCTCGCCGGCCTGCGTGACGCCATCGCCCTGCAAGGCGGCGATCCTGCACAAGTCAATCCGGTGGTGCCGACGCAACTGATCGTCGACCACTCCTTGGCCGTCGAGCGCGGCGGTTTCGATCCAGAGGCGTTCGAGAAGAACCGCGCCATCGAAGACCGTCGCAACGAAGACCGTTTCCACTTCATCAACTGGACCAAGAAGGCGTTCAAGAACGTCGACGTGATCCCGCCGGGCAACGGCATCATGCACCAGATCAACCTGGAGAAAATGTCTCCGGTGATCCAGGTGCGAGACGGCGTGGCCTTCCCTGATACCTGCGTCGGCACCGACAGCCACACCCCGCACGTCGATGCGTTGGGCGTGATCGCCATCGGTGTTGGTGGTCTCGAAGCCGAAAGCGTGATGCTCGGCCGCGCATCGTGGATGCGTCTGCCGGAAAGCGTTGGCGTCGAATTGACTGGCAAGCTGCAACCGGGCATCACCGCCACCGACATGGTGCTGGCGCTGACCGAGTTCCTGCGCAAGCAAAAAGTGGTCGGTGCATGGCTGGAATTCTTCGGTGAAGGCGCATCAAAGCTGACCCTCGGCGACCGCGCGACCATCTCCAACATGGCCCCGGAGTACGGCGCCACCGCGGCGATGTTCTACATCGACCAGCAGACCATCGACTACCTCAAACTCACCGGCCGTGAGGACGAGCAGGTGCAGTTGGTCGAGAACTACGCCAAGCAGACCGGCCTGTGGGCTGACAGCCTCAAAGGCGCGCAATACGAGCGCGGCCTGACCTTCGACCTGTCTTCGGTCGTGCGCAACATGGCTGGCCCGAGCAACCCGCACGCTCGTGTCGCGGTTTCGGATCTGGCAGCCAAAGGCATCTCCGGCCAATGGGACGATGTGCCGGGTCAAATGCCGGATGGCGCGGTGATCATCGCCGCCATCACCAGTTGCACCAACACCAGCAACCCGCGCAACGTGATCGCCGCCGGCCTGCTGGCGCGCAATGCCAACAAGCTCGGCCTGACTCGCAAACCATGGGTCAAGTCGTCCCTGGCACCGGGTTCGAAAACCGTCGCGCTGTACCTCGACGAAGCCGGCCTGACCGATGAGCTGGACAAACTTGGCTTCGGCGTCGTGGCCTTCGCCTGCACCACCTGCAACGGCATGTCCGGTGCACTGGATCCGGTGATCCAGCAAGAGATCATCGACCGCGACCTGTACGCCACTGCGGTGTTGTCCGGCAACCGCAACTTCGACGGGCGGATTCACCCGTACGCCAAGCAGGCGTTCCTCGCGTCGCCGCCATTGGTCGTTGCTTACGCCATCGCTGGCACCATCCGTTTCGACATCGAAAAAGATGTGCTGGGCGTGGTGGATGGCAAGGAAATCCGGCTGAAAGACATCTGGCCGAGCGATGAAGAAATCGACGCAGTGGTCAAGGCGTCGGTGAAACCGGAGCAGTTCCGTCAGGTCTACATTCCGATGTTCGCCATCCACGAAGACACCGGCCCGAAAGTCGCGCCGCTGTACGACTGGCGCGAAATGAGCACCTACATCCGCCGTCCGCCGTACTGGGAAGGTGCGTTGGCCGGCGCACGTCCGCTCAAGGGCATGCGCCCTCTGGCGGTACTGCCGGACAACATCACCACCGATCACCTGTCGCCGTCCAACGCGATCATGCTGGACAGCGCCGCCGGCGAATACCTGGCGAAAATGGGCCTGCCGGAAGAGGACTTCAACTCTTACGCGACTCATAGGGGCGACCATTTGACCGCGCAACGCGCGACGTTTGCCAACCCGAAACTATTCAACGAAATGGTTCAGGAAAACGGCAAGGTCAAGCAGGGTTCGCTGGCCCGTGTCGAGCCGGAAGGCAAAGTGATGCGCATGTGGGAAGCCATCGAGACCTACATGGATCGCAAGCAGCCGCTGATCATTATTGCCGGCGCCGACTACGGTCAGGGTTCGTCCCGCGACTGGGCGGCGAAAGGCGTGCGTCTGGCCGGTGTGGAAGCGATTGCCGCCGAAGGTTTCGAACGCATTCACCGCACCAACCTGGTGGGCATGGGCGTGTTGCCGCTGGAATTCAAAGCGGGCACCAACCGCCACACCCTGGCCATCGACGGCAGCGAAACCTACGACGTGATTGGCGACCGCACCCCGCGTGCAGACCTGACGCTGGTGATCCATCGCAAGAACGGCGAACGCGTCGATGTGCCGGTGACCTGCCGCCTCGACACCGCTGAAGAAGTGTCGATCTACGAAGCCGGTGGCGTGCTGCAACGCTTCGCCCAGGACTTCCTCGAAGAATCGGCGGTTGCCGTTTAACACGCGCTTTGCAGACACGGGACTTTGAGTCCCGTGTCTGTTTTCAGAAATGGAGTAACGAGCACCATGGCTCACGCAACTATTTTCCCAAAGCAAATAAGGATACCCGCCACCTACATGCGCGGCGGCACCAGCAAAGGCGTGTTCTTCAGCCTCAAGGATTTGCCAGAAGCGGCACAGGTCCCGGGTCCGGCCCGCGACGCTTTGCTGCTGCGGGTGATCGGCAGCCCCGATCCGTACGACAAGCAAATCGACGGCATGGGTGGCGCGACCTCCAGCACCAGCAAAACCGTGATCCTGTCGAAAAGCATCAAGGCCGATCACGATGTCGACTACCTGTTCGGTCAGGTATCCATCGACAAGCCGTTCGTGGACTGGAGCGGCAACTGCGGCAACCTGTCGGCGGCGGTCGGTTCGTTCGCCGTCAGCAACGGTCTGGTCGACGCCAGCCGCATCCCGCACAACGGCGTGGCCGTGGTTCGTGTGTGGCAGGCCAACATTGGCAAGACCATCATCGCCCACGTGCCGATCACCAATGGTGAAGTGCAGGAGACCGGCGATTTCGAACTCGACGGCGTGACCTTCCCGGCGGCCGAAGTGCAGATCGAGTTCCTCGATCCGGCAGCGGACGAAGAGGGCGGCGGCGGTTCGATGTTCCCTACCGGCAACCTCGTGGATGACCTGGAAGTACCCGGCGTCGGTACCGTCAAGGCGACTATGATCAACGCTGGCATCCCGACGATTTTCGTCAATGCCGAAGACATCGGCTACAAGGGCACCGAGTTGCAGGGCGCGATCAATGGCGACCCGAAAGCCTTGCTGATGTTCGAAACCATCCGTGCCTACGGCGCGCTGCGCATGGGGCTGATTTCGAACATCGACGAAGCGGCCAAGCGGCAGCACACGCCGAAGGTGGCCTTCGTGGCCAAGCCTGCGGACTACGTAGCCTCAAGCGGCAAGGCGGTTGCGGCAGGCGATGTCGATCTGCTGGTGCGTGCACTGTCCATGGGCAAATTGCACCACGCAATGATGGGCACGGCGGCGGTGGCGATCGGCACGGCAGCAGCGATTTCCGGCACCCTGGTGAACCTCGCGGCGGGCGGCATCGAACGCAACGCGGTGCGCTTCGGCCACCCGTCCGGCACCCTGCGTGTCGGCGCCGAGGCCAGTCAGGTCAATGGCGAATGGACCGTGAACAAGGCGATCATGAGCCGCAGCGCACGGGTGTTGATGGAAGGTTATGTCCGTGTACCGGGTGATTCTTTCTAGACTCACCCAAAACCCTGTGGGAGCGAGCTTGCTCGCGATAGCGGAGTGTCAGGCGACATCAATGCTGGATGTGCCGACGCCATCGCGAGCAAGCTCGCTCCCACAGTTGGGCCGCATTTCAAATTAAGAGTGTGCCATCCGTTGCGATTGCCCTGAACCGAGGTCCCATCAACGACCCATTTCACAGAGTGAATCGAACATGAGTGCCAACGTCGACCTGAATAACCGCCCCGACTACGACAAGGTCCTGCAGGACATTGCCGATTACGTTCTCAACTTCAAGGTCGAGTCCGAAGAGGCGCTGGATACCGCGCGCAACTGCCTGATCGATACCTTGGGTTGTGGCTTGCTGGCCCTGCGTTTTCCGGAGTGCACCAAGCATCTGGGGCCTGTGGTCGAAGGCACCGTCGTACCTTTTGGCGCCCGTGTGCCGGGCACCAATTACCGGCTCGATCCGGTGAAGGCGGCGTGGGACATCGGCTGCATCGTGCGCTGGCTCGACTACAACGACACCTGGCTCGCCGCCGAGTGGGGACATCCGTCGGATAACCTCGGCGGCATTCTCGCGGTGGCCGACCACCTGTCGCAAAAGCGCCTGGCCAATGGCGAGGCGCCGCTGACCGTTCGCACGGTGCTTGAATCGATGATCATGGCTCACGAGATTCAAGGGGTGATCGCCCTTGAGAATTCGTTCAACCGCGTCGGCCTCGATCACGTGATTCTGGTGAAAGTCGCCTCGACCGCGGTTACGGCCAAGCTGATGGGCGCCAATCGCGAGCAGTTGTTGTCGGCGTTGTCCCACGCCTTTGCCGACGGTCAGGCCTTGCGCACGTACCGGCATGCGCCGAATGCCGGCTCGCGCAAGTCCTGGGCGGCGGGCGATGCGTCCAGTCGTGGCGTGCGCCTGGCGGACATCGCGATGCGCGGCGAGATGGGCATCCCCGGCGTATTGAGTGCCAAGCAGTGGGGTTTTTACGACGTACTGTTCAGCCACACCAATAGCGATCTGGCACTCAAGCCTGAAGACAAGCGCGGGTTCAGTTTCTCGCGGCCATACGGCAGTTATGTGATGGAAAACGTGCTGTTCAAGATCAGTTTTCCGGCCGAGTTCCATGCGCAAACGGCCTGCGAAGCGGCGGTGACCTTGCATCCGCAAGTGCGTAATCGCCTGCACGAAATCGCCAGGATCGTCATCACCACCCATGAATCGGCGATTCGCATCATTTCCAAAGTCGGTCCATTGGCAAATGCCGCCGACCGCGATCACTGCATCCAGTACATGACCGCTGTGCCGCTGGCCTTCGGCAATCTGGTGGCGGAGCACTACGAGGACGATTTCCACAAGGCGCATCCGATCATCGATGTGCTGCGCGACAAGATGGTTATCGTCGAGGAACCACGTTACACCCGTGAATATCTGGAGGCCGACAAGCGCTCCATAGCCAATGCGGTGCAGGTGTTTTTCAAGGATGGCTCCAGTACCGAGAGCGTCGTGGTGGAGTACCCGATCGGGCATCGTCGACGCCGGGTTGAAGGTATCCCGTTGCTGGAGGAGAAATTCAGGGCGAACTTGCTGACACGATTCACCGGTCAGCGCAGCGAAGAGATTTTTGCGCTGTGCAAGGATCGGGCGCGGCTAGAGGCTACGCCGGTGAACCGGTTTGTGGATCTATTCGTGATTTAGAGAGATCCCTGTAGGAGCTGCCGCAGGCTGCGATCTTTTGACTTTGATTTCAAAAAACAAGATCAAAAGATCGCAGCCTGCGGCAGCTCCTACAGGGGGCGTGTCGAGAGTTACTTGAACCGCCGCTCCACACCTTTCTCCACCAGAATCTTCGCAGAGATTTCTTCCACGGAAAAATGCGTGGAGTTGATGTGCGGGATGTTTGCGCGGCGGAACAGGTTCTCGACCTCGCGCACTTCGAACTCGCACTGGGCGTAGCTCGAATAGCGGCTGTTGGGCTTGCGCTCGTTGCGGATCGCGGTGAGGCGGTCCGGGTCGATGGTCAGGCCGAACAGCTTGTGCTGGTGGGCGCGCAGGGCGTTTGGCAGTTGCAGGCGTTCCATGTCGTCTTCGGTCAGCGGGTAGTTGGCTGCGCGGATACCGAATTGCATCGCCATGTACAGACACGTCGGCGTCTTACCACATCGCGACACGCCCACTAGTATCAGGTCGGCCTTGTCGTAATAGTGCGTGCGGGCGCCATCGTCGTTGTCGAGGGCGAAGTTCACCGCTTCGATACGCTCCATGTAATTGGTGCTGGAGCCGATGGAGTGGGATTTGCCCACGGTGTAGGAAGAATGCTCGGTCAGTTCCTGTTCAAGTGGTGCCAGGAACGTCGAGAATATGTCGATCATGAAACCATTCGAGGTTGCGAGAATCTCACGAATGTCCTGATTGACGATGGTGTCGAAGATAATCGGACGGAAGCCGTCTGTTTCGGCGGCTTTGTTGATTTGTTGTACCATGGCCCGCGCTTTGTCCACGTTGTCGATATACGGCCGCGTGACTTTGCTGAAGGCAATGTTTTCGAACTGCGCCAGAAGGCTTTGACCCAGGGTTTCGGCGGTAATGCCGGTACCATCGGAGATAAAGAAAGCAGATCGTTTCATTTGCACCTTGGGCCTTAAGCTAGTGACGAATCTTGGATATGATAGGCGCGATTTGCCGGCCGCCATTGGCCCGCATTCTCACTTATTTTCCAGGTCCAGGCCATATGGCCGGCAAACGCTCCCCCGAGTAGCCGGTTTTGAGCTTTTCCAACACAGTTAGTGGAGAGATCACCTTGGTAGAGTACGTAGTTTCCCTCGATAAGCTCGGCGTCCATGATGTAGAGCATGTGGGGGGCAAGAACGCATCCCTCGGCGAGATGATCAGCAATCTGGCAGGCGCCGGTGTATCGGTGCCCGGTGGCTTCGCCACGACCGCTCAGGCTTATCGTGATTTCCTGGAGTTGAGCGGCCTGAACCAGCAGATTCATGATGCCCTCGATGCCCTGGACGTCGATGACGTGAATGCCCTGGCCAAGACTGGCGCCCAGATCCGCCAGTGGATCATGGAAGCCGAGTTCCCTGAAAAGCTGAATGCCGAAATCCGCACCGCGTTCGCCACGCTGTCCGCCGGCAACCCTGACATGGCCGTGGCCGTGCGTTCTTCCGCCACCGCCGAAGACCTGCCGGATGCTTCCTTCGCCGGCCAGCAGGAAACCTTCCTGAACATCCGTGGTGTCGAAAACGTCATTCGCGCCGCCAAAGAGGTGTTCGCCTCGCTGTTCAACGACCGTGCCATTTCCTATCGCGTGCACCAGGGCTTCGACCACAAGCTGGTTGCCCTGTCCGCTGGCGTGCAGCGCATGGTCCGTTCCGAAACCGGCACCGCCGGCGTGATGTTCACCCTCGATACCGAATCGGGCTTCCGTGACGTGGTGTTCATCACCGGCGCCTACGGCCTGGGTGAAACCGTCGTACAAGGCGCGGTGAACCCGGATGAGTTCTACGTCCACAAGGGCACGCTGGCGGCCGGTCGTCCGGCCATCCTGCGCCGCAACCTGGGCAGCAAGGCCATCAAGATGATCTACGGCGACGAAGCCAAGGCCGGTCGTTCGGTGAAAACCGTCGATGTGGACAAGGCTGAACGCGCGCGTTTCTGCCTGACCGACGCCGAAGTCAGCGAGCTGGCCAAACAGGCGATGATCATCGAGAAGCACTACAAGTGCCCGATGGACATCGAGTGGGCCAAGGACGGTGACGACGGCAAGCTGTACATCGTGCAGGCCCGTCCGGAAACCGTGAAGAGCCGCACCCAGGCCAACGTCATGGAACGTTACCTGTTGAAAGAAACCGGCACCGTGCTGGTGGAAGGCCGCGCCATCGGCCAGCGCATCGGCGCCGGCAAGGTCCGCATCATCAAGGACGTGTCCGAGATGGACAAGGTCCAGCCAGGCGACGTACTGGTTTCCGACATGACCGACCCGGACTGGGAACCGGTCATGAAGCGCGCCAGCGCGATCGTCACCAACCGTGGCGGCCGTACTTGCCACGCAGCGATCATCGCCCGTGAGCTGGGTATCCCGGCCGTAGTGGGTTGCGGCAATGCCACCCAGCTGTTGAAAGACGGCCAGGGCGTGACCGTTTCCTGTGCTGAAGGCGACACCGGTTTCATCTTTGAAGGCGAACTGGGCTTCGACATCAAGAAGAACTCCGTGGACGCCATGCCTGAGCTGCCGTTCAAGATCATGATGAACGTCGGCAACCCGGACCGCGCCTTCGACTTCGCGCAGTTGCCGAACGCCGGTGTGGGCCTGGCCCGTCTGGAGTTCATCATCAACCGCATGATCGGCGTGCACCCCAAGGCACTGCTGAACTACGACGGCCTGCCGCTGGATATCAAGGAAAGCGTCGACAAGCGCATCGCCGGTTACGACGATCCGGTCGGCTTCTACGTCGAGAAACTGGTCGAAGGCATCAGCACCCTGGCCGCTGCGTTCTGGCCGAAAAAGGTCATCGTGCGTCTGTCGGACTTCAAGTCCAACGAATACGCCAACCTGATCGGCGGCAAGCTGTACGAGCCGGAAGAAGAGAACCCGATGCTGGGCTTCCGCGGTGCGTCGCGCTACATCAGCGAATCGTTCCGCGACTGCTTCGAGCTCGAGTGCCGCGCTCTGAAGCGTGTGCGCAACGAGATGGGCCTGACCAACGTAGAAATCATGGTACCGTTCGTCCGTACCCTGGGCGAAGCGAGCCAGGTGGTCGATCTGCTGGCAGAAAACGGTCTGGCTCGTGGCCAGAACGGTCTGCGCGTGATCATGATGTGCGAACTGCCGTCCAACGCGATCCTGGCGGAAGAATTCCTCGAGTTCTTCGACGGTTTCTCCATCGGTTCCAACGACCTGACCCAGCTGACCCTGGGCCTGGACCGTGACTCCGGCATCATCGCCCACCTGTTCGACGAGCGTAATCCGGCAGTCAAGAAGCTGTTGGCCAACGCCATTGCCGCGTGCAACAAGGCCGGCAAGTACATCGGCATCTGCGGTCAGGGTCCTTCGGACCACCCGGACCTGGCCAAGTGGCTGATGGAGCAGGGCATTGAAAGCGTTTCGTTGAACCCGGACTCCGTACTGGAAACCTGGTTCTTCCTGGCGGAAGGTCAAGCTTCGGCCTGATAGCGTGTGAACGGCCCGCTCACATACCTTTTTAGGAGCGAGCTTGCTCGCGATGGACGCAAACGATAACGCGTTTATTCTGGATAAACGCGGTGTCCTGAAGTTTTTCGCGAGCAAGCTCGCTCCTACTGGGGGCGACGTAGCGTCAGGGAGCGGTCTTTTTGAGATTCAAGCAGGGCGGGCTCCATCTGGATGCCGCCCTTTTTTGTGCAAGAGATTATGCAAAGCAGCAGCAACCTATTTCCTGTCGCTCTGATCAGCGCCGAACGGCGCGGTGATCTGAGCGAAGATGTCTATCGTTTGAAACCCGGTAACAGCCCCGACTTCACCGTCGAACTGGCTGTGACGCGTCTTGGCATGGCCGATGAGTCGTCATTCCGTGGCGTGCCGGTGATCCTGCTGCACGGCAGCTTTTCCAATCGCAGGTTCTGGTTTTCCCCCAAAGGCATCGGGCTTGGCGCTTACCTGGCTCGCCTGGGGTTCGACGTCTGGATTCCGGAAATGCGCGGTCACGGCTTGTCCCAGCGCAACCACGATTACCGCAAGAATCGTGTTGCCGACTACGCACGCTATGACCTGCCGGCCATCGGTGCATTTGTCCGTGAACAGAGCGGGCAGGTGCCGCACTGGATCGGTCACTCACTGGGCGGTACTACACTGGCCGCAGCGCTGGGTGGCGAGTACATCGGTGAGCCGGTGGTGGCTTCCGCCGCGTTTTTCGGCACCCAGGTGAGTCGCACTTACTGGCCATTGAAGATTCCACCGGTGGAGTGGAGCGGTCGCTTCATTCTCAAGCGTTTTGCTCAGTTGTCCGGCTCAAGGCTCAAGCGCGGCCCGGAGGACGAGCCCATCGGCCTGGCCCTGGAAAGCATGCGCTGGTTTGGCTTGTTCGGGCGCTTCGGCGATGCCGACAAGGACTGGTGGGCAGGCCTGGCCGAGGTCAAGTTGCCCGTACTGGCGGTCAGCGCCGCGGGTGATCATCAGGACCCGGCCTGGGCGTGTCGCAAATTGTTCGATCAGGTCGGTTCGCAGCACAAACAATTCATCAATCTGGGGCGTGAGCAGGGCTTCGGCGACAATTTCGGTCACGTGGAAATGCTCGTCAGCAAGGCAGCCCAGGCTGAAGTCTGGCCATTGGTGACTCGTTGGTTGGCTGATCAGCAGACACCTTTGCCGGGAGCGCAACAGGATTTGGTCGCGGCAATCTGAGCCTGACGCTCTAACAAGGGCATTTCGCTCTGATCGGCTTGCGGCTAAGATATGACGCATTGAGCTGTTCTGGTCACTTTCCGTGGCTGAGCCATCACCGATGTTCGTGCTGTCTTCCTCTTTTCAGGAGTTTCTCGATGATCCATTACCTCACGCCTGACCTGTGCGATGCCTATCCGGAACTGGTGCAGGTGCTGGAACCGATGTTCAGCAATTTCGGCGGACGTGATTCGTTCGGCGGCGAAATCGTGACCATCAAGTGCTTCGAAGACAACTCGCGGGTCAAGGAGCAAGTCGAGCTCAAGGGGGATGGCAAAGTGCTGGTGGTAGACGGTGGCGGTTCCCTGCGTCATGCGTTGCTGGGTGACATGCTGGCCGAGAAAGCCGCGAAAAACGGTTGGGAAGGGCTGGTGATCTACGGTTGCATCCGTGACGTCGATATCATCGCACAGACCGATCTGGGCGTTCAGGCCCTCGCCAGCCACCCGAGGAAATCCGACAGGCGCGGGCTCGGCGATCTCAACGTTGCCGTGACCTTCGCCGGCGTGACCTTCCACCCGGGTCATTACATCTATGCGGACAACAACGGCGTGATCATCTCGCCCAGCCCGCTGAAAATGCCTGAATAAAGCGCTGGTCGACCAAAGGAGTGCGGATGTTCGAGGAAGAAAACGCGCAATGGGGGCTGGTGCATGCCCTGGTGCTGGACGGTAGAGGCGGCGCGCGTTCGATTGCCCGGACTGAACTCGATGACTTGCAGTTGCAGGCCCATGAAAGCCTGTGGCTGCATTGGGATCGCAGTCATCCGCAAACCCGGACCTGGTTGCGCAAATCCAGCGGTCTGAGCGAATTCAGCTGTGACCTGTTGCTCGAAGAAAACACCCGTCCACGACTTTTACAGCTTTCAGACAGCGAACTGCTGCTATTTTTGCGCGGGGTCAATCTGAACCCCGGTGCCGAGCCGGAAGACATGGTGTCGGTGCGGATCTTCGGCTCTGCCCAACGCGTCATTTCCCTGCGCCTGCGTCCATTGCGGGCCACTGACGAGCTGCTGGTGCAGTTGGCAGACGGCAAAGGTCCGAAAACAGCCTCCGAACTCATCCTGTGCATGGCGCAGTACCTCACCAACAAGGTGCAGGATCTGGTCAGCTGTCTCTCGGAAGTGGTCGATGAGGAAGAAGAAAAACTGGATGCCGACGAACGGTATACTCCAGAGCACGGATCGGTTTTGCAGATTCGTCGACGGGCGGCTGCGTTGAAGCGCTTTCTTGCTCCGCAGCGGGATATTTTCGGGCAGTTGACGCGGATCAAATTGCCCTGGTTCGTCGAGGACGATGGTGATTACTGGAACGAATTGAACAACAGCCTGACCCGCTACCTCGAAGAGCTGGAATTGACCCGGGAGCGGGTGGGGCTGGTCCTGGAGGCGGAAGATCGCCGGTTGAGCGTGCGCATGAACCGCACGATGTATCGCTTTGGCATCATCACCGGGATCTTTTTGCCGATGAGTTTTCTGACCGGGCTTTTGGGGATCAACGTCGGTGGAATTCCATTCTCTGCCAGCCCTTATGGCTTTCTGATCGCCTGCCTGATGATGGTCTCGGTGGCGCTGGGGCAGTGGTGGTTATTCCGACGTTTGCGCTGGGTCTGAGGGAAACCATGTGACCCGAGCAAACCTGACCGCGTCTCCCACAGACATCACGAGAGGTGCGTATGCACGATCCGTTTGAACAGTCTTTACGCGACATGCTCAAGGCCTCACCGTCCACCCGGGACGACGATGCATGCCTTGGCCGTGTACTGAAAACCGCCAACCGCCAGGTCGGCGCCGGTGATCTGTTCAGCCTGCTGGGGCGCTGGTTGCCCGCACTGATGATCGCCCTGAATAACGGATCGGCCCATGTCGCGCCGGTATCCCGTCTTCGTAAACCTGCTGCCCGCACTGCTGATAAGGCTGATTGAATATGGAACTTGATCTCTGGACTCAGAGCCTCGTCACTGCAATGACTGCGTTGTGGACCAAGGTTGCGAACTTCATTCCGAACCTGTTCGGCGCACTGGTTGTGCTGCTGTTGGGTTTTGTCGTGGCCAAACTGCTGGACACCCTGCTCTCCAAGTTGCTCGCCAAACTGGGCCTTGATCGCTTGATGGGCGGCACTGGCCTGACCAAGCTGCTGTCCCGCGCTGGATTGCAAGTTCCTATCTCGACCCTGATCGGCAAGATCGTCTATTGGTTCATTCTGCTTATTTTTCTGGTTTCTGCCGCAGAATCTCTTGGGCTTGAGCGGGTTTCAGCTACGCTGGATATGCTTGCGTTGTATCTGCCGAAGGTTTTCGGCGCGGCGCTGGTGTTGCTGGTAGGTGTTTTGCTGGCGCAACTGGCCAACGGGCTGGTGCGCGGAGCGGCAGAAGGCGTGGGCCTGGACTATGCTTCAGGGCTTGGACGGATTGCCCAGGGCCTGGTGATCATCATTAGTATTTCGGTTGCGATCAGCCAGTTGGAGGTCAAGACTGACCTGCTGAACCATGTGATCGTGATTGTGTTGATAACCGTTGGTCTGGCGGTAGCGCTGGCCATGGGGTTGGGAAGCCGGGAAATTGCCGGCCAGATTCTTGCGGGAATCTACGTGCGTGAGCTGTACCAGGTTGGGCAACAAGTGCGTGTTGGCGAGGTCGAAGGCCAGATCGAGGAGATCGGCACGGTTAAAACCACATTGCTGACCGATGAGGGTGAGCTAGTCTCTCTTTCCAATCGGATTCTCCTTGAGCAGCATGTGAGTAGCCGCTAACCCGGCAAACTCTGCTAATGTATGCCGCCGCAAAATGCCTGCTGAAGCTGGCAGCGGCGGACATTGACCTGACTGTCGGCCCGACTTGTTTTGAATAAAACCCAATCGTTATCCATGCGCTACGACCCCCGCGAGCTCTCTGATGAGGAGTTGGTCGCGCGCTCGCATACCGAATTGTTTCACGTAACACGCGCCTATGAAGAACTGATGCGGCGTTACCAGCGGACATTATTTAACGTATGTGCACGATATCTCGGGAACGATCGCGACGCAGACGATGTCTGTCAGGAGGTCATGTTGAAGGTGCTGTATGGCCTGAAGAACTTCGAAGGTAAATCGAAGTTCAAGACATGGCTATATAGCATCACGTACAACGAGTGCATCACACAATATCGAAAGGAACGGCGAAAGCGTCGCTTGATGGACGCATTGAGTCTTGATCCCCTCGAGGAAGCGTCCGAAGAAAAGGCGCCGAAACCTGAGGAAAAGGGCGGACTTGATCGCTGGTTGGTGTATGTGAATCCGATTGACCGCGAAATTCTGGTGCTACGTTTTGTCGCAGAGCTGGAGTTTCAGGAAATCGCAGACATCATGCACATGGGTTTGAGTGCAACAAAAATGCGGTACAAGCGCGCTCTAGATAAATTGCGTGAGAAATTTGCAGGCATTGCTGAAACTTAGTTCAGCGCAAATATCTCTTACGCGTAGGCAAGTTCTGTTAGACTTGCCGCCGAGTTGTCCCCCGGTTTGCGGGACTGCTTCACAATCACCAGATGGGGATTTAACGGATGAAACTGAAAAACACCTTGGGCTTGGCCATTGGTACTCTTATTGCCGCTACTTCGTTCGGCGCACTGGCACAAGGCCAAGGCGCAGTTGAAGGCGAGCTCAACTACGGGAAGAAGTACAACGACAGCGTTAACAACGTTGAAGACGGCTACACTCCTGGCGCCTCCATCGGTTACTTCTTGACCGACGACGTATCGTTGAACTTCACCTACAACAACGATGACTACACCCGTTCGAACAACAACACCGGCAACCAGAAAATCGAAGGCGACCAGTTCGGTCTGAACGCCCAGTACCACTTCAACAACGCTGGCGACGCTCTGCGTCCTTACGTTCAAGGTGGTGTCAAGCACGGCAGCCTGACCAACGTAGCCGCTGACGGCCACACCGGTCGTGACCAGTCGACTTTCCTGACTGCTGGCGCTGGCGTTAAGTACTACTTCGTTGAAAACGTTTACGCTCGTGCTGGCGTAGAAGCTGACTACAAACTGGACAACGGCCGTTGGGACTACATCCCGTCCGTAGGTCTGGGCGTGAACTTCGGCGGCGGCAACAAGCCTGCTGCTGCTCCGGTTCCAGCTCCAGAAGTCTGCTCCGACAGCGACAACGATGGCGTTTGCGACAACGTTGACAAGTGCCCGGACACCCCAGCCAACGTAACTGTTGACGCTGATGGCTGCCCAGCAGTTGCTGAAGTCGTTCGTGTAGAGCTGGACGTGAAGTTCGACTTCAACAAGTCGGCAGTCAAGCCAAACAGCTACGGCGACATCAAGAACCTGGCTGACTTCATGAAGCAGTACCCGTCCACCACCACTACTGTTGAAGGTCACACCGACAACGTCGGTCCTGACGCTTACAACCAGAAACTGTCCGAGCGTCGTGCAAACGCCGTTAAGCAAGTTCTGACCAACCAGTACGGTGTTGAGTCGTCCCGCATTCAGTCCGTTGGCTACGGCGAATCCCGCCCGGTTGCTGACAACACAACTGAAGCTGGTCGCGCTGTTAACCGTCGCGTAGAAGCGCAGGTTGAAGCTCAAGCTAAGTAATTAGCTCGCAGCTCTGAGAAAAGCCCGGCTTAGGCCGGGCTTTTCTTTGTCTGCGATTTGGGTTTCAGCGAGGGTTTGGCGCAGGTTGCGAAAAGATCGCAACCTGCGGCAGCTCCTACAGTGGTTCGACGTTCATCCCTGTAGGAGCTGCCGCAGGCTGCGATCTTTTAATCCCTACAAGGATGAACACCGAGCCAATGCAGTCTGCGATCTTTTGCTCTCATCACAGGTCGCTACAGCACCGATCACGAGGACTGCCGGGCTTTTGAGCTGGAAGTCGCAGGCATCTTCTTCCATGGTTGTCAGGTCGCTCCGACATTCCCGTTGGTGCGGCAGGGAAGCATTTTCGATCATTGCCACAGGCGTAGCGGGAGCCATTCCGCCGGCCAGCAGTTGCTCGCGAATTTCACTAAGCTTCGCCACCCCCATGTAGATCACCAGCGTGGTGCCCCCTTGAGCCAGGGCCTGCCAGTTCAGGCTGCTGTCATCCTGAGTGTGCGCCGTGACCAGTGTCACGCCACGTGCAACGCCCCTTAGCGTCAGCGGAATATCGCATTGGGTCGCGCCGGCAAGGCCCGCCGTGATGCCGTTGACCAACTCGACTTCGACCCCGCGCTCACGTAACCACTGCGCCTCTTCACCACCTCGGCCGAAAATGCACGGATCGCCGCCCTTTAGCCGCGCCACGCATTTACCCTGCCGGGCATAACGATGCATCAGGCGATGGATAAATGCTTGCGGAGTGGAACGGCAGCCGCCGCGCTTGCCCACCGGGATGATCCGCGCCTCTGGGCAGTGCTCGAGTACCGCGACATTGACCAGATCATCGATCAGCACCACATCAGCCTCGCGCAAGGCACGTACTGCTTTCAACGTGAGTAACTCCGGATCCCCCGGGCCTGCACCCACCAGCCAGACTTTTGCACTCATAGTGTTTTCCTCACGAGATGACAGTGACTGGCCGCGCCTTGGCAGCCAGCAGGCGTTTGATTTCCGGAACGCAGGACCCGCATTGCGTGCCGCAACCCAGTTCTTGCTTGAGTTCCTGCAAGTCCAGGCCACGGTCGATGCCGGCGCAGATCGCGTTCTGGCCGACGTTCTTGCAATTGCACAGGATCTTGTTCGCGTTGACGGGCGCGTCGAGATTGCCCGGTGGTGCGCTCAGCGGCGCCAACAACCAGCGCCGTAGTTGCTCGTCTGCGCGACCTTCGAGCCACAGCCCCTGCAACCAGTGCTGGGCGAGGGTTTCACCGGCCAATCGAATGGCGGTGATCCGGCCATTTTCGATTCGCACCCGCTTGCCAATGGCCCGTCGAGGGTCGTCGTAAGCCAGCACCGGGCCGTCATTGAGTGCCAGGCTTTGATCGATTTCGCTGAGCAACTCTGCCGAAGGCGCTGAAGTATTGGCCGTCCGTACAAGCAGAGCAGGGCGTTCACGGCCAACAAGGCTGAAGCTGACGTAGGAAAACGCCTCACAGAGCGGTCGTAGCGCCTCAAAATGCCGTTGAACATCACCCTCGATCAGTGCGAACAGTTTCCAGGGCAAATCCACCGGCTCCAGGCGTACGCCGCTGTGCTTGAGTTCGGGCTGTTTCGACAAAGGATCGAATGCGGACAAGGTCAGGCTGTTCACCCCGCCCTTGAGAAAACGGTCGCCCCAGTGCATTGGCAAAAAGGCCTGGCCAGGGCGCACGCTGTCATCGCTGGCGACTGCGACGATGACTGCGCCGCGCCGGCTTTTCAGGCTGACCAGATCCCCAGGCTGCAAGCGATGGCGGCGCAATTCGTCAGGGTGCAGGCTCACCTGCGCTTCGCTGACATGGCCGAACAGCTGCGCGGCGGTGCCGGTGCGGCTCATGCCATGCCATTGATCGCGCAAGCGGCCGGTGATCAGGGTCAGCGGGAAGCGTGCATCGCGTTGCTCTTTGGCGGCGCGGTACGGATCGGCCACGAACTGCGCGCGCCCATTGGCAGTGGCAAATATCCCGTCGACATAGAGCCGTGCCGTGCCTTCGACGGCACCCGCAGGGAAGGGCCACTGCTGCGGGCCGAGACGATCGATCAGTGCATGGCTGATACCGGACAGATCCAGATCGCGACCGTGAGTCAGGTGTTTGTATTCATCAAAGACCTGAGCGGGGTTATCAAATGCAAACAGGCTGGTTTGGCCGGGGCGCAGGTATTTCTCCAGGCGTTGTGCGAAATCTACCGTAATTGCCCAGTCCGGCCGTGCCTCACCCGGTGCGACGATTGCCTGGCGTACGTGGGAAATGCGCCGTTCGGAATTGGTCACGCTGCCTTCCTTTTCTCCCCAGCTGGCCGCGGGCAGCAGGAGGTCGGCAAACTTCGTGGTTTCAGTGGTGCGAAAGGCTTCCTGCAATACCACGAACGGGCAAGCTTGCAAGGCGGCGCGCACGGTCGTCTGGTCCGGCATGGATTGCGCGGGGTTGGTGCAGGCGATCCACAACGCCTTGATCTTGCCGCTGCGCACTTGCTCGAACAGCTCAATCGCCGAGAGCCCGGGATTTTCCGGCAGTTGCTCGACGCCCCAATAGGACGCCACTTGCTCACGGTGTTGCGCATTGGCGGCGTCACGATGGCCGGGCAGCAGGTTGGACAAACTGCCGGTTTCCCGCCCGCCCATGGCATTTGGCTGACCGGTGAGGGAGAAAGGTCCGGCGCCGGGGCGACCGATCTGCCCGGTGGCAAGGTGCAGATTGATCAGTGCACTGTTTTTCGCGCTGCCGGCAGTGGACTGGTTCAAGCCCATGCACCACAGCGACAGAAAGCTAGGGGATGTGCCGATCCACTCGGCACATTGCTGCAATTGCTCGATGCTGATTCCGCAGAGCTGCGAAACCATGTGCGGGGTGTAGTCACGCACCAGGCTTTTCAGCTCAGCCAGACCTTCGGTGTGGTCTTTGATGAAGTCACGATCGATCCAGTCTTCCCACAGCAGCAAATGCAAAATCCCATGGAACAAGGCGACATCGGTGCCCGGCAAAATCGCCAGGTGCAGGTCAGCCAGATCACAGGTGTCTGTACGACGTGGGTCAATGACGATGACCTTCATCTGCGGCCGGCGGACTTTGGCTTCTTCCAGCCGGCGAAACAGCACCGGATGGGCGTAGGCCATGTTGCTGCCCACGATCATCACGCAATCGCTCAATTCCAGGTCTTCGTAGCTGCAGGGCGGCGCGTCGGCACCCAGGCTGCGCTTGTAGCCGACCACCGCCGAGGACATGCACAGCCGCGAATTGCTGTCGATGTTGTTGGTACCCACCAGGGCACGTGCCAGCTTGTTGAAGGCGTAGTAGTCCTCGGTCAACAGTTGCCCGGAAATGTAAAACGCCACGCTGTCCGGGCCATGTTCGGCAATGGTTGCGGCAAATACGCTGGCGGCGTGATCGAGGGCGGTATCCCAGTCGGTGCGGTGGCGGGCCAGGCCTTTGCCGAGGCGCAGTTCGGGGTACAGCGCCCGCGCGGTCTCGTCGCCGGTCAGGTGCAGGGTCGAGCCCTTGCTGCACAGTTTGCCGAAATTGGCCGGGTGCGCCGGATCGCCGCTGACGCCGAGGATGCGTGAACCGTCATGCTCGATCAGCACCCCGCAGCCGACCCCACAGTAACAGCAGGTGGACGCAGTGATCTGGCGGGCCATCAGCCTGCATCCCGCAGGGCCAGCATCACCCGGCCATTTTCCACCCGAGCCGGATGGTGATGGGCGCAGCCGATGTCCGGGGCCAGGGCTTCGCCGCTTTCCAGGTCGATTTGCCAGTTGTGCAACGGGCAGGCCACCCGCTTGCCGTAGATCAGACCTTGGGACAGCGGCCCACCCTTGTGCGGGCAACGGTCGTCGAGGGCGAACACTTCGTCGTCGCTGGTACGAAAAATCGCGATGTCGCCCTTGGGGCCGGCGACGATCCGCGAGCCCAGGGCATTGATCTCTTCCAGTGCGCAGATATCCAGCCAGTTCATGCCAGCACCTCCAGGTTTTTCACGGGGATGACGTCGAATTCTTTCTTCAGTTGTGGCTGTTCCAGGCGCTCTTTCCACGGGTCCTGTTCGAACGACAGGGAGAATTGCAGGCGATCGTTGAGCGCCTTGCGCCGCTCCGGGTCCTCGAGCACGGCTTTCTTGATGTGGTCCATGCCGACCCGTTGCAGGTAGTGCACGGTGCGTTCGAGGTAAAAGGCTTCTTCGCGATAGAGCTGCAGAAATGCACCGTTGTATTCGCGGACTTCTTCGGCGGTTTTCAGTTTGACGAAGAATTCCGCGACTTCGGTCTTGATCCCGCCGTTGCCACCGATGTACATCTCCCAGCCGGAGTCCACGCCGATGATTCCCACATCCTTGATGCCGGCTTCCGAGCAGTTGCGCGGGCAACCGGAGACAGCCAGTTTCACCTTGTGCGGTGACCACATGTTGAACAGGTCATGTTCCAGTTCGATACCCAGTTGTGTGGAGTTCTGGGTGCCAAAGCGGCAGAACTCGCTGCCGACGCAGGTTTTCACCGTGCGGATGGATTTGCCGTAGGCGTGGCCGGACGGCATGTCCAGGTCTTTCCACACCCCCGGCAGGTCTTGCTTGCGGATGCCCAGCAAGTCGATGCGCTGACCACCGGTGACTTTGACCATCGGCACGTTGTACTTGTCGGCAACATCGGCGATGCGCCGCAGTTCCGAAGGATTGGTCACACCGCCCCACATCCGCGGGACTACAGAGTAAGTGCCGTCTTTCTGAATGTTGGCGTGGGCGCGCTCGTTGATCAGGCGCGATTGCGGATCATCCTTGGCCTCGCCTGGCCAAGTGGAAATCAGGTAGTAATTGAGCGCCGGGCGGCACGTGGCACAGCCATTGGGTGTGCGCCAGTTCAGGTAGCTCATGGTGCCGGCGATGGTCAGCAGGTGCTGGTCGCGGATGGCCTGGCGGATTTGCCCGTGGTTGAGGTCGCTGCAACCGCAGATGGCTTTTTCGCTTTTCGGTTTGACGTCCGCCGCTCCGCCCACGGTGTTGATCAGGATCTGTTCGACGAGGCCTGCGCAGGAGCCGCAGGAGCTGGCGGCCTTGGTGTGTTTCTTCACGTCGTCGACGCTGAACAGCCCGTGTTCCTGGATGGCCTTGACGATGGTGCCTTTGCACACGCCGTTGCAGCCGCAGACTTCGGCCGTGTCGGCCATGCTCATGGCTTTGTCCTGGCCCTGATGTCCTACGTCGCCAAGCGCATTTTCACCGAACATCAAGTGATCGCGGATCTCGTCGATGGCGTGACTTTCACGGATCTGCCGGAAATACCAGCCGCCGTCTGCCGTATCGCCGTACAGGCAGGCGCCGACCAGCACGTCATCCTTGATCACCAGTTTCTTGTAGACCCCGCCAATCGGGTCCGAGAGGGTGATGGTCTCGGTGCCTTCACCGCCCATGAAGTCGCCGGCGGAGAACAGGTCGATACCGGTAACCTTCAATTTGGTCGAGGTCACCGAACCCTTGTAGGTGGCAAAACCCAGTTGGGCGAGGTGGTTGGCGCAGACTTTGGCCTGTTCGAACAGCGGCGCCACCAAACCATAGGCGATGCCGCGGTGGCTGGCGCATTCGCCGATGGCGTAGACCCGGGGGTCGTAGGTTTGCATCGTGTCGTTGACCAGAATCCCGCGGCTGCAAGGGATGCCGGATTTTTCCGCGAGTTCGGTGTTGGGGCGAATGCCGGCGGCCATCACCACCAGGTCGGCGGGGATGATGTTGCCGTTCTTGAACTGCACCGAGCCGACCCGGCCGTTGCCGGCGTCGTGCAGGGCCTGGGTCTGTTCGCACAGGCGAAAGTGCAGGCCACGAGCTTCCAGGGCGGTTTGCAGGAGTTGGCCGCTGGTTTTGTCCAGTTGCCGTTCCAGCAGCCATTCGCCGATGTGCACCACGGTGACGTGCATGCCGCGCAGCATCAGGCCGTTGGCGGCTTCAAGGCCCAGCAGGCCGCCGCCGATGACCACGGCGTGCTTGTGGGTCTTGGCGGTGTCGATCATCGCCTGGGTGTCGGCAATGTCGCGGTAGCCGATCACGCCCTGCAAGGTATTGCCGGGGATTGGCAGGATGAACGGGGTCGAGCCGGTGGCAATCAGCAGGCGATCGTATTCGGCTTCGGTGCCGTCTTCGGCGATGACCCGGCGTTTGACCCGATCGATCTCCACCACTTTGCGGTTGAGCAGCAGCTTGATGTTGTTTTCCAGATACCAGTCCAGATCGTTGAGCACGATCTCTTCGAACGTCTGCTCGCCCGCCAGTACGGGCGACAGCAGGATGCGGTTGTAGTTGGTATGGGGTTCGGCGCCGAAGACCGTGATGTCGTACAGTTCATTACTCAGCTTGAGCAGTTCTTCCAGGGTGCGAACCCCGGCCATGCCGTTGCCGATCATCACCAGTTTTAGTTTTTTCATCAGGTTCTCCGGGGAGCTCAGGCCTGCCTCATCAGGGTTCAGGCCATGCTCGACAAAATTTTGCGCAAACAAAAAAAGGCGTCCCGCTAGTTGCCTAGCGAGGACGCCTTTGTCCTGGTCCCGTTCTCTCGGGAAGTGCAGCCTTCGTCGTTGAAGCCCGCGCTTTATGTCTGTTGAGAGAGGTAATGCAGTGGTTGTGCCAACTCTCGCAAGGGCCTGATTTATGGGCTCTCGTCATGGGAGGAGGGTGTTTTCGTGCACCGGTTCAAGGCGCGATGCCCGGTTTTGAAGCAGAAAGATCTTTTGATCTTTTGGGTAATGAAAAACTCAGCCATGAAACAGCAAAAACAGCAGCACCAGATTCACCAGTAACGACACCAGCGCCAATGTCCGCCAGACTTTCAGCGGCTCGCGCTCCAGCAACGGTCTGGGGCGCACGCTCAAACTACGACGTTCTCCCTGTTCCAGTAGCAACAACCATTCTTCCGCCGTTTCGAAACGCCGATCCGGAGCCGCAGCCACCGCGCGCTCCAGGCTTTGCGCGATCCATTCCGGCAGGTCGGGCCGGTAGCGACTGGCGCTGACAGGCACACCAAACCGTGGTCGCTGGAACGCTTCGATTTCGCCGTAGGGATAATACCCGGTCAGCAGGTAATACAAGGTCACGCCGACTGCATACAAATCCTGTTGTGGCGTAGGAGGGTCGCCTCGAAAAGCCTCCGGCGCGATATAACTGGGCGTTCCGGGCAAGGCGCAAGCTTGATCTTCGGACAGCCCGGGGCAGTAGGCGAGGCCGAAATCCAGCAGGCGCAACTCGCCGTCGTCCCCCAGCAACAGGTTCTCCGGTTTGATATCGCGATGCAGAATCTGCCGTCGATGCAGGATGCCGACGGCCCGCAGCAGGCGTTCGGCCAGGTCCAGCCATTGAGCCAGTGGCAGCGTTGCGACACGCTCATGCAGCTCAGCCAGGGTAGACCCGGAATATTCACGCATCACGTAGTACAAATGCTGACGCTGACTGGAGGCATGGACTTCAGGAAAATGCCGCCCGGCCACACGCTTGAGAAACCATTCCTCCGATAACAATGCCTGCCCGGCCTGGTGATCGTCACGGAGCGCACCGGGCAAGGTTTTCAGCAACCAGGGTTGTTGCTGCGCGTCGCGCACCCGATACAGCAGCGATTGCTGGCTCTGGCCGAGGATCCCTTCCACGTGCCAGCCTTCGAAGGTCTGGCCCGGCTTCAGTGCAGGCGGGAGTGGCCATTGCTGCAGATGAATCAGCGCATCGCCAATGCTGGTTTCGCCAAGGGCATCGACCCGCACCAGCAGGGCGCTGGCATTGTCCTGGCTGCCGGCCAGGTGCGCGGCGCTGACCAGCGTTTGCGCGGCACTGTCCAAATCAGGCTGATCCCGCAGAATCGCCGCAATGGCCGTGTCGCCCAGCACGGCCCAGATGCCGTCGCTGAGCAGCACGAAACTCTCGTTCAGCCGAAGTTCGCCATCGAGAAAGTCCAGCACCAAGTGTTGATCCAGCCCGAGGGCCCGCTTAAGCACATGCTGCATGCCCGGCTGGTCCCAGACGTGATCCTCGCTCACCCGTTGCAGCGTGTCGGCGTGCCAGCGATAAACCCGGCAATCGCCAACGTGAGCCAAGGTAAAACGCCGGCCGCGCATCACCAAGGCACTGACGGTGGTCAGCAGCGGTTGGCCGCCACCGTTAGCCTGCAACCAGCGATTTTGCGCCAGCAGCAGGCGATCCAATGCCTGGGCGACGCCCCAGGTTTCCGGGGTGGCATAGTAGTCCAGCGCCAGGGCCTGCAAGGTCGAACGGGCCGCGAGACCGCCATCGGCACATTGGCTGACGCCGTCGGCGATGGCGAACAGATAACCTTTGCTCGCCGCCAGCGCCGGGGCCGGAGTGACCAGGCGCAGAGCGTCCTGGTTCTCCTCGCGGGGGCCGATGGCGCTGTGTTCGGCGAAGCTCAGTTGCAGGCTCATGCAGTCCTCACACCCGTGCAGCGGTGACGGCTGCCGAACCCCAAGTGGTTCTCCAGCGACGTTTCACCCCATGTAGACCGAACCAGGCGAGTACGCCGAGGCTGGCGAACAACCACAGCGCCAGTTGATAGCTGCCGGTGCTTTGCTTGATCGCGCCCATGCCGGCCGCCAGTGCGAAGCCGCCGATACCGCCGGCCATGCCGATCAGCCCGGTCATCACGCCGATTTCCCGACGAAAACGCTGCGGGACCAACTGGAATACCGCACCGTTGCCCGCACCCAAACCGAGCATGGTGCAGACGAAAAGCGCCAACGCTGCGTAGGAACTCGGCAGATTGAAACCCACCGTCGCAATGCAGATCGCCGCCACGGTGTACATCACCAGCAAGGTGCGAATCCCGCCAAAGCGATCCGCCAGTGCACCGCCCAACGGACGCATCAGGCTGCCACCGAACACACACGCAGCAGTGTAGTAGCCGGCAGTGACCGGGCTCAGGCCGTACTGGTCGTTGAAATAACCGGGCAGGGCACTGGCCAGGCCGATGAAACCGCCGAACGTCACGCTGTAGAAAAACATGAACCACCAGCTGTCACGATCGCCCAAGGCCTTGAAGTAGTCGGCGATGGCTTTGGCTTTTGGCCGCTCGGGGGCGTTTTTGGCCAGCCAGGCGAAGACGATCAAGGCCAGAATCAGCGGGATCAGGGCGAACCCGAACACGTTGCTCCAGCCAAACGCCGCCGCCAGCACCGGGGCGATCAATGCGGCGAACACCGTGCCCGAGTTCCCCGCACCGGCGATGCCCATGGCCTTGCCTTGATGCTGCGGTGGATACCACTGCGATGCCAGGGGCAGGGCGACGGCGAAAGAAGCGCCGGCCATGCCGAGGAACAGACCCAGCAGCAACGCTTGCTCGTAGCTGTGGATACCGAGTTTCCAGGCGCCGAACAATGCGCAGATCACGATGACCTGACCGATCAGGCCGGCAGTTTTTGGCGACAGGCGATCAGCCAGCATCCCCATCACGAAACGCAAGACCGCCCCGGCCAGAATGGGCGTGGCGACCACCAGCCCGCGTTGCTGCGTCGTCAGGTGCAGGTCGGCGGCGATCTGTACCGCCAACGGACCGAGCAGGTACCAGACCATGAAGCTCAGGTCGAAGTAGAGGAAGGCTGCGAACAATGTGGGTGTATGGCCAGATTTCCAGAAGCTTGAATTCATCGCGCACCTCAGCTGTGAAGAGTCTCGGAAGGAGTCATGAGCTTGCAGGTGGGGCGCCGTTACGGCCGCACCACCGGCCCCGTGCTGTGGGGCCAAAACGAAAAAACGCCGCCACCCGATTCGCCAGGGGCAAATGAGGTGCGCGACGTCTTTGTCGTAGGTGGGGCAACCGCCGTTGGTTACCTGTATCGATTACCTAGCCAGATCTGTGCCATATCGGAAATTTAGGTAAAGCAAAAAGATCGCAGCCTTCGGCAGCTCCTACAGAGAATGTGTGCGTCCCGTAGGAGTTGCCGAAGGCTGCGATCTTTATGTTGTTCAACCCAGCAGTTCGCTCATGGCAATAATCTGCTCCGCCACCTGAATCAGCTTCTGCTGGCGGCTCATCGCCTGGCGGCGCATCAGCGTGTAGGCCTCTTCTTCGTTGCAGTCCTTCATTTTCATCAGCAGTCCCTTGGCCAGTTCGATGCGCTTGCGCTCGGCCAGTTGCTGGTCGCGGGCCTGCAACTGGGCACGCAAGGCCTGATCGCTTTCGAAGCGCGCCATGGCCACGTCGAGAATCGGTTGCAGGCGTTGTGCGTGAATGCCTTCGACGATGTAGGCACTGACTCCGGACTTGATCGCCTGTCGCATCACACCGGGGTCGTGTTCGTCGGTGAACATCACAATCGGTCGTGGCTGGTCGCGAGTCACCAGCACCACTTGTTCCATGACATCGCGACCCGGTGACTCGGTATCGATCAGAATCACATCCGGACGCACCGTTTCGACGCGTTCGGGCAGGTCGATGGTCAGGCCGGATTCATCGATCACTTCGAATCCGGCCTCGGTCAGGGCGGCCTTCAGGCGTCCGACTTTTTTTGCGGTGTCGTTGATCAGCAGGATACGCAGCATGTTCGTGGTCTCCTGTCAGCGGCTGGCGGATCGAGGGGAGCTGTCGCTCATGGCGTGCAGTTTGAAACTGCGGGCATAACCGGCCGGGTCCGAGCCGTCCCAGATTTTGCCGTCGATCAACTGGCTGCTGCGCATTTCCTCGGCTGGCGAGGCGACGCCGACGGCACTGGCGGCCTCACGGTAGAGGTCCAGTTGCTGGACCTGCCGGGCCACCGCGAGATAGTCCGGGTCATCGCGCAACAAGCCCCAGCGGCGGAACTGGGTCATGAACCACATGCCGTCGGACAGGTACGGCAGGTTGACCTCGCCATCCCCGTGCAAGCGCAGTGCGTGCGGGTCTTGCCAGCGATGGCCAAGGCCGTCGGCGTATTCGCCCAGCAGGCGCGGTTCGATACAGTCCAGTGGCGCGTCAAGGTATTGATCGGCACTGAGCAATTGTGCGGTACTGCGACGATTCTCGGTGCTTTCTTCGATGAAACGGCTGGCCTCCAGAACCGCCATCACCAATGCCCGGGCGGTATTGGGGTATTGCTCGACGAACGCGCGGGTGCAGCCCAGGACTTTTTCCGGATGATCGGGCCAAAGGGTCTGGGACGTGGCCAGGGTGAAGCCGAGGTCCTGTTGCACGGCACTGGCGGACCAGGGTTCGCCGACGCAGAACCCATCGATACGCCCGGCTCGCAGGTGCGCGACCATTTGCGGTGGCGGCACCACCACGCTGTCGACATCCTGCAATGGGTGAATGCCCTGGCTGGCGAGCCAGTAATACAACCACATGGCGTGGGTGCCGGTTGGGAACGTCTGGGCGAAGGTGAGTTTTGAGCGAGTTTGGTGCACGTGCCGATCCAGTGCTTCAGGACTGGTCACTCCAAGTGCCTGCAAGCCGCCGGAAAGATTGATGCTTTGGCCATTCTGATTCAGGCCCATCAGCACGGCCATGTCGGTCGCCGCCACGCCACCGATGCCCAGGTGTACGGCGTAAATCAGACCGTAAAGGCTGTGGGCTGCATCGAGTTCGCCGCTGACCAGTTTGTCCCGCAGGTTGGCCCAGGACGACTGGCGCTTGAGGTTCAGGGTCAAGCCGTGGGGCTGGGCGAAGCCCTGGGTGGCGGCGACCACCACCGAGGCGCAGTCGCTCAGGGCCATGAAGCCGAGATTGATTTCGGTTTTTTCCGGGGCATCGCTGCCATTGACCCAGGCCAGAGGGCCGGCTGACGGTTCGTTCATCGCGTGTTCACCTTGCAAAAAAAACGTCGTCCCGAGTCCTCGCATGAGCAGGCCGTGGACGACGCCATTGTCTTTGCACACATTCCGTCGTCGGCATGGGTGCTGGTACCTGGATTGGTGCAAGGCATATGCCATTAACCGCTGATTTGCTCACGCGCCTCGCTTGCAACCCCGATGCCCGGCTATAATCGCCGCCTCAATTCGCCGCCAATCGAGTCAAATCCGCCCATGTACACCCTGGCCCGTCAGCTGTTGTTCAAACTCTCCCCGGAAACCTCCCACGATCTGTCCCTGGACCTGATCGGCGCGGGCGGGCGTCTTGGGCTCAACGGCTTGCTGTGCAAGGCCCCGGCGAAGATGCCGGTGAATGTCATGGGCCTGGACTTCCCGAATCCGGTGGGACTGGCCGCCGGCCTGGACAAGAACGGTGCGGCCATCGATGGTTTCGCCCAACTGGGTTTCGGTTTTGTCGAAATCGGCACCATCACGCCGCGTCCGCAGCCAGGCAACCCGAAGCCGCGCCTGTTCCGTTTGCCGCAAGCCGAGGCGATCATCAATCGCATGGGCTTCAACAACCTCGGCGTCGATCACCTGCTGGCTCGTGTGGCGGCGGCCAAGTACAAGGGCGTGCTGGGCATCAACATCGGCAAGAACTTCGATACGCCGGTCGAGCGTGCCGTGGACGACTACCTGATCTGCCTGGACAAGGTTTACGCCCACGCCAGCTATGTGACGATCAACGTCAGTTCGCCGAACACGCCGGGTCTGCGCAGCCTGCAATTTGGCGACTCGCTCAAGCAGTTGCTGGCCGATCTGGCCGAGCGCCGCGCGGAACTGGCATTGCGTCATGGCAAACATGTACCGCTGGCGATCAAGATCGCGCCGGACATGAGCGACGAAGAAACCGCACAGGTTGCGCAAGCGCTGATCGAAACCGGAATGGATGCCGTCATTGCGACTAACACCACCCTGAGCCGCGTAGGCGTCGAAGGTTTGGAGCATGGTGACGAAGCCGGTGGTTTGTCCGGCGCACCGGTTCGCGACAAGAGCACCCACACCGTGCAAGTGCTGGCGTCGGAGCTGGGTGGTCGGCTGCCGATCATCGCTGCCGGTGGCATTACCGAAGGCAAGCACGCCGCAGAAAAAATCACCGCAGGCGCGAGCCTGGTGCAGATCTATTCGGGCTTCATCTACAAAGGCCCGGCGCTGATTCGCGAGTCTGTGGACGCAATCGCAGCGCTACGCTGATCCCCTGTAGGAGCAGCCGGTCGACGCTCGATTGCTCGCGATGGACCCGAGAACACCGCGTGTATCCAGAAAGCACGCGTTATCGTTATCGACCATCGCGAGCAAGCTCGCTCCTACAGGGATTGTTTAGGGCCAACGAGCAGGCATAAAAAGGGCTCCATGAAGGAGCCCCTGGGCCGGAGCCCGCCGTCCGGATGGGACGCGCATGGTTAATTCAGTACAAAATCAGATTGTCGTGTCGGAGTGTTATGCCCTGTAATTAGCCGACGGCGTGAAGTTCGTTGAGTCTGTGGATTCCCGCAGTGCCGGTCATACCGTCCCAGTTGTCGCCGCGTCCTTCTCGCCAGCCGTTGATCCAGGCTTGACGTACCGACGGTAGAGTAAATGGGCAAAGCTCACGGGATTTACCACCAACGCCATATTGATATCCGCGCAAAAATGCTCTTTCCAACGGATCACGCTTAAGTCTTCTCATAGGGTGTTGCCCTCACTTGTTGACTGTATTTATCGCGTCGACCTCAATTGAGGTCTGGCAGAAAACTCTGCCGTTGGGGGCTCGTTGCCGGCGTGACGAGCCAAGGTGTTGGCGTCATTGCGGCGCCAACCTGTATTGAGTTCTAACCAATGCGTCACATCGAGGGAATGATCGTTTTGTCATAAGGACGTAACTGTTCATGTGCTAACGCCATAAGTAACAGCGTGTTTTACCGTATTTGTTGACCAAACCCCGGTATGATCGGCCTTGCGCTGGATGATGAGCTTAATCCTTTAGTGAGAATGGCTCCCGTTGCCGGGAAGCACTATTCGACGAAGGGTCGACTTATGACATTTTGTTGCATCAACTTTTTTATCTGTCCTTGCATCTAAGCTCATTTAACCCGGGCAGCAGGGGTGGAACGGCACACCTTCGTGCCACGCGGGCGCTCTTCGAGAAAAGCGCCTGATTGAAAACCGGACCGGCAATGCGTTGCCCGGTCACTCAGCTAAAGGTTCTGGAATTCCCATGTCCGATCGTTTCGAACTCTTCCTCACTTGCCCAAAAGGCCTTGAAGGCCTGCTCATCGAGGAAGCCGTCGGGCTTGGCCTTGAGGAAGCGCGGGAGCACACCTCGGCCGTGCGCGGCATGGCCACCATGGAAACCGCTTATCGCCTGTGCCTGTGGTCGCGCCTGGCCAACCGCGTGCTGTTGGTGCTCAAACGTTTCCCGATGAAGGACGCCGAAGACCTGTACCACGGCGTGCTGGACATCGAGTGGCAAGACCACATGCTCAATGACGGCACCCTGGCCGTCGAATTCAGCGGTCATGGCTCGGGTATCGACAACACCCACTTCGGCGCGCTGAAGGTCAAGGACGCCATCGTCGACAAGCTGCGCACCCCGCAAGGCGACCGTCCGTCCATCGACAAGCTCAACCCGGACCTGCGCATTCACCTGCGTCTGGACCGTGGCGAAGCCATTCTGTCCCTTGACCTGTCCGGCCACAGCCTGCACCAGCGCGGCTATCGCCTGCAGCAAGGTGCGGCACCGCTGAAGGAAAACCTCGCGGCCGCCATCCTGATCCGTTCCGGCTGGCCACGTATCGCGGCCGAAGGCGGCGCGCTGGCCGACCCGATGTGCGGTGTCGGTACCTTCCTGGTCGAAGCGGCGATGATCGCCGCCGACATCGCGCCGAACCTGCGTCGCGAGCAGTGGGGCTTCACCGCCTGGCTCGGTCACGTCCCGGCGCTGTGGAAAAAACTCCACGAAGAAGCGTCCGAGCGCGCCGCTGCCGGCCTGGCCAAAACACCATTGTGGATTCGCGGTTACGAAGCCGACCCGCGGCTGATTCAACCGGGCCGCAACAACGTCGAGCGTGCCGGCCTGAGCGAGTGGATCAAAATCTACCAGGGTGAGGTCGCGACTTTCGAGCCGCGCCCGGACCAGAACCAGAAAGGCCTGGTGATCTGCAACCCTCCATACGGCGAGCGTCTGGGTGACGAGGCGAGCCTGCTCTACCTCTACCAGAACCTTGGCGAGCGCTTGCGTCAGGCCTGCCTGAACTGGGAAGCGGCGGTGTTCACCGGTGCGCCGGACCTGGGCAAGCGTATGGGCATCCGCAGCCACAAGCAGTATTCGTTCTGGAACGGCGCCTTGCCGTGCAAACTGCTGCTGATCAAGGTGCTGCCGGATCAGTTCGTCACCGGCGAGCGCCGTACCCCGGAACAGCGCCAGGTCGAGCGTGAGCAAGCCGCCTACGATCAGGCGCCGAACGAGCCGCAGGAACGCAAGTTCAACAAGAACGGCAACCCGATCAAACCGACTCCGGCACAGGCGCCGGTGGTCGAGCAGCCGCGCCTGAGCGAAGGCGGGCAGATGTTCGCCAACCGCCTGCAAAAGAACCTCAAGGCCCTGGGCAAGTGGGTCAAGCGTGAAGGCATCGACTGCTACCGCGTGTATGACGCCGACATGCCGGAATATTCCATGGCCATCGACCTGTATCACGATTGGGTCCACGTCCAGGAGTACGCCGCGCCGAAATCAATCGATCCGGAAAAGGCCTCGGGCCGTATGTTCGATGCCCTGGCAGCCATCCCGCAGGCGTTGAACATCGACAAGAGCCGCGTGGTGGTAAAACGCCGTGAGCGCCAGAGCGGCACCAAACAATACGAGCGCCAGGCGGCGCAGGGCAAGTTCGTCGAAGTCAATGAAGGCGGCGTGAAGCTGCTGGTGAACCTCACCGACTACCTCGACACCGGGCTGTTCCTCGACCATCGGCCGATGCGCATGCGTATCCAGAAGGAGGCGGCCGGCAAACGCTTCCTCAATCTGTTCTGCTACACCGCAACGGCCAGTGTGCATGCGGCCAAGGGCGGCGCGCGCAGCACCACCAGTGTCGACCTGTCGAAAACCTATCTGGACTGGGCGCGGCGCAACCTGTCGTTGAACGGTTTTTCCGACAAGAACCGCCTGGAGCAGGGCGATGTGATGGCGTGGCTTGAAGCCAGTCGTGACGAGTACGACCTGATCTTCATCGACCCGCCGACGTTCTCCAACTCCAAGCGCATGGAAGGTGTCTTCGACGTGCAGCGCGACCAGGTGCAATTGATTGACCTGGCCATGGCGCGACTGGCGCCCGGCGGTGTGTTGTACTTCTCCAACAACTTCCGCAAGTTCGAACTGGAAGCCAATCTCGGCGAGCGTTATGCAGTCGAGGAGATCACCGCCCAGACCATCGATCCGGATTTTTCCCGCAACGCCAAGATCCATCGCGCCTGGAAAATCATGGCTCGTTGACACCTGGATCTGTGTAGGAGCGAGCTCTGCTCGCGATGGTCGACAACGATAACGCGTGCTTTCTGAATGCACGCGGTGTTCTTGAGTCCATCGCGAGCAAGCTCGCTCCTACAGTGCTGGTCAAATTAGTGGCTAATAGCTATAACTCAGTCCATGGCCAAAGGGCTTCTCCGCACCTGGCGTTTTGAGTTTGCGTTTTATGTCGTTGCACGCCGTGCGCCCCAAGATCCTGGGTTTTATCAGCGAAGATGTTTCGGCCTGGCTGGTCGCGCTGTTGGTATTGCTTGTCGGCGGGGTGCTCACCGGGTTACTGGCGTGGTCGACGCTCAATCTGTTTCACCATCAATTGCGGCAACGCTTTCAACTGCTGGCCAGTGAGCGTTACAGCCGTATCGAAGAGCGTTTTGAAGATCAGGAGCAGCGTCTCGATGGCCTGCGCCGGTTTTTCGCCAACTCCGATTCGGTTTCTCGAGCGGATTTCGACGGATACACCCAGCCTTTACTGCTGCGAACCCAGGCTTATTCCTTTGCCAAACGGGTCACTCGTGACGAGCGGGCGGCGTTCGAGGGGCGAGTGCGTGACGAAGGCTTGAGCGGCTTCACCCTGAGAGAACTCAACGCTGACGGCCAATTGCAACTGGCCGGCGAGCGAGATGAATACGTAGCGGTCCTGTATAGCCAAACGCAAAGCAGACTCGGCTCCCCCCTCGGTTACGACTTGCTGGCCCAGCCGCTACGGCGTGCCACGCTCGATCGGGCCGATCAGCGTGGTGGCATGGCAGTGTCGCAACCGATGCATCTGGTGAGTATCGAGCCGGCTTATGCGCGAGGCGTGTTGCTGGTCACGCCGGTCACGCAACATAACAGTCAGGGCCACAAAGCCACGAAACCCTACGGCTATGTCATGGCAGTGATCAGCATGCGCCAGTTGCTGGCGGACGGACTGCCGCAAGCGAGCCGTGACTATCTCTCGGTGCGCATCCTCGATTTGTCGACCGACGAGCAGCACGAGGTGCTGTTCGAGTCGGCCAACCCGCCGGCTATCAGCGAGTTGTCGGCCACGCGCCTGTTGCGCATGGCCGACCATGACTATCAAGTCGATATCCAGCCCAGCGACGCGTTCGTGCAGGCCAACCATTCTTCCGTGACCAGTCTGGTGGTGTTGGGTGGTTTGCTCAGCGTGTTGCTCAGTGCCTTGTTGTATGTGCTGGTCAGTCAGCGGCAGCGGGCGCTGAAACTGGTCGAGCAACGTACCCGGGAGCTGCGGGATCGAGAACAGGAGTTGCGTCGTACCCATGGTCAATTGCGTGGCGTGCTGAATGCCGCCACTCAGGTTGCGATCATCGCCACCGACTTGCGTGGCGTCATCAGTACCTTCAACGCCGGTGCCGAGCAGATGCTTGGCTATACCAGTGCCGAGGTGGTGGGGCACATGACCCTTGAGAACCTGCACCTGTCCCGGGAGCTGGTCGCTCGCTCGGCGCAGTTGAGCGCACGCTATGGCAAGCCGGTTCCAACCTGCCACGCGATGCTGGTCGAAGGCGATGTGGAGGGCAACCACGAGGCGCGGGAGTGGACGCTGGTGCGCGGCGATGGCAGCCATTTGATGGTCAACATGCTCGCCACGCCAGTGCTCGACGAGCAAGGCCTGTGGGTCGGGCACCTGGCGGTGTGCATCGACATCACCGAACGCAAACGGATCCACGAAGCGCTCGCGGCGCGGGACCTGCTGTTGAAGAAACTCAGTGCCCACGTGCCCGGTGGCATCTACCAGTTCAAGATGGAGTTCGACGGACGCTTCAGTGTGATCTACGCCAGCGACGGCATTCGCGAGATCTACGAACTCGAACCCGACGTGCTAGTGCTCAATGCCGAAGCGATCTTCACCCGGATTCACCCTCTGGACACCACCCGTGTCCGCGCTTCGATCCGCGCCTCGGCCGACACCCTCAGCCCCTGGCGCGAGGAATACCGGGTGCAACTGCCGCAACGTGGTTTGCGTTGGGTGCGCGGCGAAGCCACTCCGGAGGAACTGCCCGGTGGCGGTGTGCTGTGGCACGGCTACATCTCGGACATTTCCGATATGAAGCGGGTGGAAGAAGAACTGCGCGCGTTGTCGGTCACCGATTCGCTGACCGGTATCCACAACCGGCGTTATTTCCAGGAACGCCTGACCACCGAAATGGCCCGGGTGGCGCGCGGCGGTGGGAATCTGTCGGTGATCATGCTCGATATCGACCATTTCAAGCGTATCAATGACCTGCACGGCCATGCCATCGGTGATCGGGTGCTGCAGGCAGTGTGCGAACGGATCGGTCATCGGCTGCGCCGTACCGATGTGTTCTGCCGCCTGGGCGGTGAGGAGTTCATGGTGCTGTGCCCGGATATCAGCGGCGAACATGCCTACGTGTTGGCCCGGCAATTGTGGCAAGGCTTGCGCAGTTCACCCATTGAAGATGTCGGTACGGTCACCGCCAGTTTCGGGATTGCCAGTTGGCGGGCCGGGGAGGGCGCCGATGCCTTGCTGTTGCGCGCGGATTCGGGGGTGTATGCGGCGAAGCAGGCGGGAAGGGATCGGGTTGAGGCGGAATTGAACTAGAGGGTGCACGCAATCCCTGTAGGAGCTGCGGTGCGGCGATCCGACTTGCCAGCGAATGCGGCCGTTCAGTCAACATGAATGTTGAATGACAAATCGTCTTCGCTGGCAAGTCGGATCGCCGCACCGCAGCTCCTACAGGTTCGTGATGCTCTACAACACCGAAGCCGTCTGCGGCACTTTCGGTTGGCGATACAGGTCCAGCAGCACCTGATCGAGCACCGAAGAGGCGCCGAACGGGGCCTTGTCGTTGAGGATCGCCACCACCGCCCAAGTGTTGCCGTTGACGTCGCGACTGAAACCGGCAATCGCCCGCACGGTGTTCAGGGTGCCGGTCTTGACGTGGGCTTCGCCGCGCATGGCCGTGGTCTTCAGGCGCTTGCGCATGGTGCCGTCGGTGCCGGCAATCGGCATCGAACTGATGTACTCGGCGGCATACGGGCTGTGCCAGGCAGCTTCGAGCATCGAGGCCATTTCCCGGGCGCTGACACGCTCGGCACGGGACAGGCCGGAACCGTTCTCCATCACCAGGTGCGGCGCGGTGATGCCTTTTTTCGCCAGCCACTGACGCACGACACGCTGGGCGGCCTTGGCGTCGTCACCATCGGCATCGGTGCGGAAGCGTTGGCCCAGGCTCAGGAACAACTGCTGGGCCATGGTGTTGTTACTGTACTTGTTGATGTCGCGGATGATTTCCGCCAGGTCTGGCGAGAACGCCCGGGCCAGGACCTTGGCATCTTTCGGTGTTGGCGCCAGCACATCCTTGCCCTGAATGCTGCCACCCAGTTCCTTCCAGATCGCGCGGACGGCGCCGGCGGTGTAGGTCGCGTGGTCGAGCAGCGACAGGTAAGTCTGCGAGCTGCAGCCTTCACCCAGTTGGCCGCCGACCGTCACGGTCATGCTGCCATCCGCCTGCGTCACCGGGTTGTAGCGCACGCCGCCGGTGCACTGTTTGGAATTGAGGGCCTTGACCTGGTTGTCGATGCGGATGGTCGCAATGGGCGGTTCCACCGAGACCAGCACCTTGCCCGAGTCATTACGCGCGACGAAGCGCAGCGCCTTGAGGTTGACCAGCAGCGAGTCGGGTTTGACCAGGAACGGCTTGTTCTCGTCGTTGCCGTCGTCATTGAACTCCGGCAGTTGCGGTTGCACGAAGAAGGTTTTATCCAGCACCAGGTCGCCGGTGACCTGGGTGACGCCGTTGGCACGCAGGTCGCGCATCAGCAGCCAGAGTTTTTCCATGTTCAGCTTCGGATCGCCGCCACCCTTGAGGTAGAGGTTGCCGTTGAGAATGCCGCCACTCAAGGTGCCGTCGGTGTAGAACTCGGTTTTCCACTGGTGGTTCGGGCCGAGCATTTCCAGGGCCGCGTAGGTGGTGACCAGTTTCATGGTCGACGCCGGGTTGACCGAGACGTCGGCATTGAACACTGTCGCGGTGCCGGGGCCGGTGAGCGGGATCATCACCAGCGACAGGGCGTTGTCCTGCAACTTGCTGGCTTTCAGGGCTTTTTCAACGTTGGGCGACAACGCGGTATTGATCGGAGCTGCGGAAACGGAGAGGGCCAGGGGGAGAAGAAAACCGGCCAACAGCAATGGACGCAAAGATTTGATCATCTGAAATAAAACCCTACAGTCGAGGGGGAATAAGGTGAGGGCATGGAGATAAATTCCCTCAATGGTCATGAAAGTGTCGGCATTATGCCCCAAGGTGTCACCGCTTGTGCCGTGCGCGGGCATTCTGATCGGCTATTTTTTACCGACGGTAGGCGTAGTGGCCCAGAGAGTCAGGCAATCGGCGGCTTAAACTGCTAAAGTGCCGGCCGTTATTACTTAAGAGGATTGTTTCAATGGCGACTAACCGTTCCCAGCGTCTGCGCAAAAAACTGTGCGTCGATGAATTTCAAGAGCTGGGTTTCGAACTGAACCTGGATTTCAAAGAAGATTTGGCTGATGCAGCCATTGATGCTTTCCTCGACGCGTTCCTCAAAGAAGCCATGGAAGCCAACGGTCTGGGCTATGTTGGCGGCGACGACTACGGTCTGGTTTGCCTGCAGAAGCGTGGCTCGGTCAGCGCTGAACAGCGCGCTGCCGTTGAAGCCTGGCTCAAAGGCCGCACCGAGCTGACCAGCGTTGAAGTCAGCCCGCTGCTGGACGTCTGGTACCCGGAAAAGCCGATCAATCCGGTAGCTTGATGTTCTGAAAAAAACGGCGACCCAAGGGTCGCCGTTTTTTTTGCTTTTTTTGTAGGAGCGAGCTTGCTCGCGATGAACCTGAGAGCGCTGCGGGGTCTCAGGTTTCCAGCGTTATCATTGACGACCATCGCGAGCAGGCTCGCTCCTACAGTTCAGGATCAGCAGCGTCACCACCCCCGCGACAATCCCCCAGAACGCTGAACCAATGGAAAACAGCGTCAGCCCCGATGCCGTGACCATGAAGGTGATCAGCGCTGCTTCACGTTCCTTCACTTCGCTCATGGCGATGCTCAAGCCGTTGATGATCGAGCCGAACAGCGCCAGCGCCGCAATCGACAGCACCAGTTCCTTGGGCAGCGCGGCAAACAATGCTGCGAGCGTCGCGCCGAACACCCCGGCGATCCCGTAGAAAACTCCGCACCAGACTGCTGCGGTGTAGCGTTTGTGGCGATCCTCATGGGCGTGCGGTCCGGTGCAGATCGCCGCGCTGATCGCCGCCAGGTTGATCCCGTGGGAGCCGAACGGTGCCAACAGTAAACTGGCGATGCCGGTGGTGGTGATCAGCGGCGAGGCGGGCACCGTGTAGCCATCGGCGCGCAATACGGCGATACCGGGCATGTTTTGTGAGGTCATGGCGACGACAAACAGCGGGATACCAATGCTGATGGTCGCGGCCAGGGAAAAGTGCGGCGTGGTCCAGACCGGTGTGGCCACTTCCAGGTGGAAACCGCTGAAGTCCAGCAGCCCCATGAAGCCCGACAATGCCGTGCCGATCAGCAATGCCGCCAACACTGCATAGCGTGGCGACAGGCGCTTGACCACCAGATAAGTGACAAACATCCCCAGTACCAGGGCGGTGCGGTGTTGCGCTGCGACGAAAATCTCGCTGCCGATCTTGAACAGGATCCCCGCCAGCAGGGCAGCGGCCAGGGATGCTGGAATCTTTTTCATCAGCCGTTCGAAGCTGCCGGTCAGCCCGCAAATCGTCACCAGTACCGCACAGGTGATATAGGCACCGATGGCTTCGCCATAGCTCACGCCGCCAAGGCTGGTGATCAGCAGCGCGGCGCCGGGGGTCGACCAGGCAATGGTGATCGGCGTGCGATAGCGCAAGGACAGGCCGATGGAGCACACCGCCATGCCGATGGAAATTGCCCAGATCCACGAAGAAATCTGCCCGCTGCTCAGGCCCGCCGCTTGCCCGGCCTGGAACATCAGCACCAGGGAACTGGTGTAGCCGGTCATCATGGCGATGAATCCGGCGACGATGGCCGAGGGCGAGGTGTCGGCCAACGGGCGGATTTGCATGTGCGTGGCGTCGTTCATGACGGTGGTGTTCCTTTTACAGATGAAGATGTCTGCGAACCCAGCGTAGGAGCTGCCGAAGGCTCGGGCCGCGTTCGGACGATCTTTTGATCTCGGTTCTTAAAAGCAAAATCAAAAGATCGCAGCCTTCGGCAGCTCCTACACAGATAACGGGCAAATCGCGGATTTCGGGTTTAAGCCTAAACTCAAAAGTAACCAGACGTTGCGATACAGCCGAAGCAACATTCAGCCGTACAGTCGTGTTGCCACCGTCCATTGTGTACAATCGTTATGTTATTTACGCGATACTTGCCAGCGACCCGCCGTGCCGTCATACAGTCACCGTCAATTCGCCGCAGTTCTTCCGACTCGAGTGCCCATGAACGAACAGTTGCAACCCCTAAAGAAACAACCGCGAGCAGGCAAAGCCGGCCGTAGCGGTACCCAGGACGATATTGTCTACGCGCATATCTTCGAGGCCATCCTCGAACAGCGCCTGGCGCCCGGCACCAAGTTGAGCGAAGAAGCGCTGGGGGAAATTTTCGGGGTCAGCCGCACCATCATTCGCCGCGCCTTGTCGCGCCTGGCCCATGAAGGTGTGGTGCTGTTGCGTCCGAATCGCGGCGCCGTGGTCGCCAGCCCGAGCGTCGAAGAAGCCCGCCAGGTGTTCATGGCCCGCCGTCTGGTCGAGCGCGCGATCACCGAATTGGCGGTGCAGCACGCAACCGCCGAGCAGATTGCCGAATTGCGCCAGATGGTCAACGACGAGCGCGACAGCTTTTCCCGTGGCGACCGTGGTGCCGGCATCCGCCTGTCGGGCGAATTCCACCTGAAACTGGCTGAAGCGGCGAAAAATGCCCCGTTGATCAGTTTCCAGCGCAGCCTGGTGTCCCAGACTTCGCTGATCATCGCCCAGTACGAAAGCGGCAACCGCTCCCACTGCTCCTACGACGAGCACACCCAGTTGATCGACGCCATCGAGAAGCGCGACGCTGAACTGGCGGTGAACCTGATGATGCATCACATGGATCATATCGACAGCAAGCTCAACCTCGACGAGGAAAGTGCTTCGGATGATCTGCATGCGGTGTTCTCGCATTTGTTGCAGACCAAGAAGCCAGGGCGCTCGACCGCCAAGCTTTAAAAGATCGCAGCCTCGTTTCACTCGGCAGCTCCTACAAGGGAATGCGTACACCTGTAGGAGCTGCCGAAGGCTGCGATCTTTTGATCTTTCTGACAGGCAATAAAAATCCCCCGGGCTGAAAAGCGCCGGGGGATTTTTTTGTTCGGAAAAACCTTAGCGCTGATGCACCAGATTCCCCGCCGCATACGTCTGCAGCACAGTCCGGTCATCCCCCAGAGTCATCAACACAAACAACGTCTCGGCGATGTTATTGGCCTGCTTCAGGCGATAGCCCAGCAGCGGCGTGGCGTTGTAGTCCAGTACCAGGAAGTCGGCGTCGGTGCCCGGTTGCAGGTTGCCGATCTTGTCTTCCAGGCGCAGCGCACGAGCGCCGCCGAGGGTGGCCAGGTACAGCGACTTGAACGGGCTCAGGCGTGCACCTTGCAGTTGCATGACCTTGTAGGCTTCGTTGAGGGTTTGCAGCAGCGAGAAACTGGTGCCACCGCCCACATCGGTGCCGATGCCGACATTGAGATTGTGCTTCTCGGCCATCGGCAGGTTGAACAGGCCGCTGCCGAGGAAGAAGTTCGAGGTCGGGCAGAACGAGATGGCCGAACCGGTCTCTGCCAGGCGCGCGCACTCTTCATCGCACAGGTGCACACCGTGGGCGAACACCGAGCGCTCGCCGAGCAACTGGTAGTGATCGTAGACGTCCAGGTAGCCCTTGCGCTCCGGGAACAGCGCCTTGACCCACTCGATTTCCTTGAGGTTTTCGCTGATGTGAGTCTGCATGTACAGATCCGGGTATTCGCTCAGCAACTGGCCGGCCAGGGTTAGCTGTTCCGGAGTGCTGGTCGGTGCGAAGCGTGGGGTGACAGCGTAGTGCAGGCGACCCTTGCCGTGCCAGCGCTCGATCAGCACCTTGCTTTCGACGTAGCTGGATTCGGCGGTGTCGGTCAGGTAGTCCGGGGCATTGCGGTCCATCATCACCTTGCCGGCGATCATCCGCAGGTCGAGCTGCTCGGCCGCTTCGAAGAACGAGTTCACCGATTGCGGGTGCACGCTGCCGAATACCAGCGCAGTAGTGGTGCCGTTGCGCAGCAGTTCCTTGATGAAAATGTCCGCGACCTGGTCGGCGTGGGCCTTGTCGGCGAACTGGCTTTCGCACGGGAAGGTGTAGGTGTTGAGCCAGTCCAGCAACTGCTCGCCATAGGCGCCGACCATGCCGGTTTGCGGCAGGTGGATATGGGTGTCGATGAAGCCGGGAGTGATCAATGCGTCCTGATAGTGGGTGATTTCGACGTCAGCCGGCAGGGTCGGCAGCAATTCGCTGGCGTGGCCGAGGGCGCTGATCTGGCCGTTATCCACAACCAGCAAGCCGTCTTCGAAATACTCGTAGGAGGCTTCGATACCAACGATGGCGGGGTCGGCGATGCTGTGCAGGATGGCGGCGCGGTAGGCTTTGCGAGTCAGTGGCATGGGGATTCTCAATGGGAGGCTTGGCTGCGGCGTGACGCAGGCAGCAGTTTGGCAATCGATCCGGCGCTGGCGGTGTGCTGCCCGAAGTTCGCGTTATAGGTGGCGATGATTTCGCCGGCGATGGAGATGGCGATTTCCACAGGCAGCTTGCCTTTGACTTCGCCGATGCCCATCGGGCAGCGCATGCGTTGCACGACGCTGTTGTCGAAACCGCGCTCGCGCAGGCGATGTTCGAACTTCACCCGTTTGGTCTTCGAACCGATCAGGCCGAAGTAGGCGAAGTCGTTGCGCTTGAGGATCGCAGCGGTCAGTTCGAGGTCGAGTTGATGGTTGTGGGTCATCACGATGCAATAGCTGCCGGCGGGCAGGTCATCGATTTCATCCACCGGTTCTTCGCTGACGATCTTGCGCACGCCATGGGGGATCTGCTCGGGGAATTCTTCTTCCCGCGAGTCGATCCAGCGCACCCGGCAAGGCAGGCCGGCGAGCAGTGGCACCAGCGCGCGGCCCACGTGGCCGGCACCGAACACGGCGATCTGCGCCTGCACCTGGCCCATCGGTTCGAACAGCAATACCGTCGCACCACCACAGCATTGGCCGAGGCTGGCGCCGAGGCTGAAGCGCTCCAGATGCGTGTCCTGCTTGCCGCTGGCCAACATCTCACGGGCGATCTTCATCGCTTTGTATTCCAGGTGCCCGCCACCGATGGTGTCGAAGCTCTGGTTCGCGCTGATGACCATCTTCGAGCCAGCGTTGCGCGGCGTCGAGCCGAGCTCTTCGATGATGGTCACCAGCACGCAGGGCTCACCCCGGTTTTGCAGGTCGGCGAGGGCGTCGATCCAGTTGTACATAAACACCTCAACATCTCTGTTGTCTGTTCGGGCCTCATCGCGAGCAGGGCTCACTCCTACACTTGGAATGCATTCCCCTGTAGGAGTGAGCCTGCTCGCGATAGGCGCGCCTCGGTCTTAGAGCGAAGCCAACTCGGTCTCGGCCTCGACAGCCTTCGCCGCTTTCAACTGGCGCATCTGCTCACAACCCCACAGCACCCGCTCCGGAGTCGCCGGGGCGTCGATTTTCGGTTGATGCTTGTAATCGCCCAGGCTCGCCACGGCGTCCTTGATCGCACACCAGGAGGCAATGCCGAGCATGAACGGCGGCTCGCCCACGGCCTTGGAATGGAACACCGTGTCTTCCGGGTTCTTGCGGTTTTCCACCAGCTTGACGCGCAGGTCCAGCGGCATGTCCGCCGCGGTCGGGATCTTGTAGCTGGCCGGGCCGTTGGTCATCAGCTTGCCCTTGTCGTTCCACACCAGCTCTTCCATGGTCAGCCAGCCCATGCCCTGGATGAAACCGCCCTCGACCTGACCAATGTCGATGGCCGGGTTGAGCGAGGCGCCGACGTCGTGGAGGATGTCGGTGCGCAGCATCTTGTATTCGCCGGTCAGGGTATCGACCAGCACCTCGCAGCACGCCGCGCCGAAGGCGAAGTAGTAGAACGGACGGCCACGGGCCTGGCTGCGGTCGTAGTAGATTTTCGGGGTCTTGTAGAAGCCGGTGCTCGACAGCGACACCTGGGCGAAATACGCCTGCTGGATCAGTGCTTCGAAGGTCAGGATGTGATCTCGGACCCGCACGTGGCCGTTGTGGAATACCACGTCTTCTTCGCTGACCTTGTATTGGCGCGCGGCGAATTCCACCAGGCGTTTCTTGATGGTTTCAGCCGCGTTCTGCGCAGCCTTGCCGTTCAGGTCGGCACCACTGGAAGCGGCGGTCGGTGAGGTGTTCGGCACCTTGTCGGTGTTGGTCGCGGTGATCTGCACGCGGTCCATTTCCACCTGGAACACTTCGGCCACGACCTGCGCGACCTTGGTGTTCAGGCCCTGGCCCATTTCGGTGCCGCCGTGGTTCAGGTGGATGCTGCCGTCGGTGTAGACGTGCACCAAGGCACCGGCCTGGTTGAGGAAGCTGGCGGTGAAAGAGATACCGAATTTCACCGGGGTCAGCGCCAGGCCTTTTTTCAGGATCGGGCTGTTGGCGTTGTAGCGACGGATCGCTTCGCGACGCTCGGCGTACTGGCTGCTTTCTTCCAGTTCCGCGGTCATCTCTTCGAGCATGTTGTGCTCGACAGTCTGGTAGTAGTGGGTGACGTTGCGTTCGGTCTTGCCGTAGTAGTTGGCCTTGCGCACCGCCAACGGATCCAGGGCCAGATAACGGGCGATGGCGTCCATCACTTCTTCGATGGCAACCATGCCTTGCGGGCCGCCGAAACCACGGTAGGCGGTGTTCGACGCGGTGTTGGTCTTGCAGCGGTGACCGTTGATGGTCGCGTCGCCCAGGTAGTACGAGTTGTCCGAGTGGAACATCGCCCGGTCGACGATCGACGCCGACAGGTCAGGCGAGCAACCGCAGTTGCCGGCCAGTTCCAGGTTGATGCCGTGCAGGCGGCCGGTGCTATCGAAGCCGACGTCGTATTCGACATAGAACGGGTGACGCTTGCCGGTCATCAGCATGTCTTCGACACGCGGCAGGCGCATCTTGGTCGGCTGGCCGGTGAGGTGCGCGATCACCGCGCACAGGCACGCCGGGCTCGCCGCCTGGGTTTCCTTGCCGCCGAAACCACCGCCCATGCGGCGCATGTCGACGACGATCTTGTTCATCGATACATCCAGCACTTCGGCCACCAGTTTCTGCACTTCGGTGGGGTTCTGGGTGGAGCAGTAGACGATCATGCCGCCGTCTTCGGTGGGCATCACCGAAGAGATCTGGGTTTCCAGGTAGAAGTGCTCCTGGCCGCCGATGTGCAGGGTGCCCTGGATGCGGTGCTCGGCGGTGGCCAGCGCTGTGGCTGAATCGCCGCGTTTGTGGGTGTGGCTGTCGAGTACGAAGTGGCGTTTGCGCAGGGCTTCGACCACATCCAGCACCGGCTCGAGGTCTTCGTATTCGATGATCGCGGCCATGGCCGCTTTACGCGCGGTTTCCAGGTCTTTCGCGGCAACGGCGACCACCGGTTGACCGACGAATTGCACGGTATCGATGGCCAGCAGCGGATCGCCTGGCAGCAACGGGCCGATGTCTTTCAGGCCCGGCACGTCCTCGTGGGTGATGGCGATGCGCACGCCTTCGAAGGCGTAGCAGGGGGCGGTGTCAATACTGATGATCCGGGCGTGGGCGCGGTCCGACATGCGCGCATAAACGTGCAATTGGTTCGCAAACTCCAGGCGATCGTCGATGTACTGTGCTTCACCGGCCACATGCTTGGCGGCGCTGTCGTGCTTGACGCTGCGGCCGACACCGGTGGTCAGGTCCTTGGCGAACAGTTCAGCCAGTTCGGCTTGGGTCTTCTCTACGGTGTGATGATTAGACATAAGCGGTCACCCGAGTCTCGATGTGCGGTGTTTGCAGTTCAATGAAGTATTTGCGCAGCAGGTTCTGCGCGCTGAGCAGGCGGTATTCCTTGCTGGCGCGGAAGTCCGAGAGCGGCGTGAAGTCTTCGGCCAGGGCAGCGCAGGCGCGTTCAACGGTGACGCTGTTGAATGGCGAGCCGAGCAACGCGGCTTCGCAAGCAGCGGCGCGTTTCGGGATGGCCGCCATGCCGCCGAAGGCGACGCGGGCTTCAGCGACCACGCCGTTCTCCAGGCGAATGTTGAAGGCTGCACACACGGCAGAAATGTCGTCGTCCAGGCGCTTGGAGATCTTGTAGGCGCGGAACAGTTTTTCGACGCTGGCGCGCGGCACGATGATCTTCTCGATGAACTCGCTTTCCTGGCGCGCCGTGACGCGGTAATCGATAAAGTAATCTTCCAGTGCCAGGGTGCGGCGGGTTTCGCCTTTGCACAGCACGATTTGCGCGCCGAGGGCGATCAGCAGGGGCGGCGAGTCACCAATTGGCGAGGCGTTGCCGATGTTGCCGCCCAGGGTGCCCTGGTTGCGGATCTGCAATGAAGCGAAGCGGTGCAGCAATTCACCGAAGTCCGGGTACTCGGCGTTCAAGGCCTCGTAGCAATCGGAAAGGGCCGTAGCGGCGCCGATTTCCAGGCGATCGTCAAAGCGCTCGATGCGCTTCATCTCGGCGACGTTGCCGACGTAGATCATCACCGGCAGAGTGCGGTGGAACTGCGTGACTTCCAGCGCCAGGTCAGTACCGCCGGCCAGCAGTCGGGCCTGTGGATAAGCGTCGTAGAGGTCGGCCAGGTCGGCCACGGTCAGTGGCACCAGGCAGCGTTTGTCGCCGCTGTTGAGTTCGCCGATATCGGTCGGGGCAATGGCTTTCAGGCGCGCGATGGTGTCGGCCTCGCGGGCGTCGAACTGGTCCGGCTGCTTGGTGCAACAGGACTGCTCGGCGGCTTCCAGGATCGGCCGGTAGCCGGTGCAACGGCAGAGGTTGCCGGCCAATGCTTCGTGGGCCTTGGCATGGTCCGGTGCATCGCTGTTCTTTTGCAGGGCAAACAGCGACATCACGAAGCCGGGGGTGCAGAAGCCACATTGCGAGCCGTGGCACTCGACCATGGCTTTTTGCACGCTGTGCAGTTCACCCTTGTGCTTGAGGTCTTCAACGCTGATGAGCTGTTTGCCGTGCAGGGACGACACGAATGTCAGGCACGAGTTGAGGCTGCGATAGCGAATGTGTTCGCGGCCGTCATCATCGGTCTGCAATTCGCCGACCACCACGGTGCAGGCGCCGCAGTCACCGCTGGCGCAGCCTTCTTTGGTGCCGGGTTTGCCCACATGGTCGCGCAGATAATTGAGCACGGTCAGGTTCGGGTCCAGGGCGTGCTCGCTACGGAGTTCCTGGTTTAGTAAAAACTGGATCACGGAAGGCCTCGCAGACTCATTATTGTTGTTAACCGACAGGAACTGAATTTAGCAGGTCTGACTTTTCGGTCAATGATTTTCTGACTTAAAGGTCAGGAAATTGCAATTTGTCGATCAACCACCTGTTCCTTAATTATTGTCGCTGGTTCGATAGCCTGCTTTTTGGCTTGAATCGTGCCAAAAACCTCCGGGCGGGCACTGCGCCCTGATGCAGCAATTGCGCTACACTGCGCCGCTTGTACAGATCGAAGAGTTTGAAGGACAACCATGACGTTCAAGGCGCCGGACAGCCTCGCCGAGCAAATCGCTCACCACCTCGCCGAACGTATCATTCGCGGCGAAATGAAGCCCGGAGAGCGCATCCAGGAACAGAAAGTCACGCTGGCCCTCAATGTCAGCCGTGGTTCGGTTCGGGAGGCCTTGCTGATCCTCGAGCGTCGGCACCTGATCGCGATCCTGCCGCGACGTGGCGCCCACGTTACCGAGCTCACCGCACATAAGGTGCAGAGCCTGTGCACATTGATGAGCGAGCTCTACATCCTGCTCGGTAACTCGGTGGCCAGTAGCTGGAAAACCCAGGCCGACATGGCGCCGTTCGTGCAGATCCAGCAGCGCCTGACGGCCAGCTACGAGCGTCAGGACATCCGCACCTTCGTCGACGACAGCTTCAATGTGATGCGCGCCGCGTATCCGTTCGCCAACAACCCGTACTTGCAGGAAACCGTCGAGAATCTGCAGCCGGCCATGAGCCGCGCGTATTTCCTGGCTCTGGACCAGCGCAAAGCGTCGATGAGCGAATTCCTGGAGCTGTTCGAGCGCTTGCTCGCTGCGGTGCTGGCCCGTGATTTTCCGCAGATCCGCGAAGTGCTGACGGCTTATGCCCAGCGCAGCTGCGATCTGGTGGTTTCTGCCCTGACGGACGCCTGAGCGTGCGGCTCAAGTGCATCAAACTGGCGGGGTTCAAGTCCTTCGTCGACCCGACCACGGTGAACTTCCCCAGTAACATGGCGGCGGTGGTCGGGCCCAATGGCTGCGGCAAATCAAACATCATCGACGCCGTACGCTGGGTGATGGGCGAGAGTTCGGCGAAGAACCTGCGCGGCGAGTCGATGACCGACGTCATCTTCAACGGCTCCACCAGCCGCAAACCGGTGAGCCAGGCGAGCATCGAACTGGTGTTCGATAACTCCGACGGCACGTTGCTCGGCGAGTACGCCGCCTATGCGGAAATTTCCATTCGCCGCAAAGTGACCCGCGACAGCCAGACCACCTACTACCTCAACGGCACCAAATGCCGGCGCCGCGACATCACCGATATCTTCCTCGGCACCGGCCTCGGCCCGCGCAGCTACTCGATCATCGAGCAGGGGATGATCTCCAAGCTGATCGAGTCCAAGCCCGAAGACCTGCGTAACTTCATCGAAGAAGCGGCGGGCATCTCCAAGTACAAGGAGCGCCGGCGCGAGACGGAAAACCGCATCCGCCGCACCCATGAAAACCTGGAGCGCCTGACTGACCTGCGTGAAGAGCTCGAGCGTCAACTCGAACGCTTGCACCGCCAGGCGGAGGCCGCCAAGAAGTATCAGGAATTCAAGGGCGAGGAGCGTCAGCTCAAGGCCCAACTGTCCGCCCTGCGCTGGCAGGCGCTGAACGATCAGGTCGGCCAGCGTGAAGCGATCATCGGCAACCAGGAAGTTTCTTTCGAAGCCTTGGTGGCCGAACAGCGCAATGCCGATGCGAGCATCGAACGCCTGCGTGACGGCCACCATGACCTCTCGGAACGCTTCAATCTGGTGCAGGGGCGTTTCTACTCGGTCGGTGGCGACATCGCCCGGGTCGAGCAGAGCATCCAGCACGGTCAGCAACGTTTGCGCCAGTTGCAGGACGACTTGAAAGAAGCCGAGCGCGCGCGCCTGGAAACCGAATCTCACCTGGGCCACGACCGCACGCTGCTGCTGACCCTCGGCGAAGAGCTGGACATGCTCACCCCGGAGCAGGAAGTCACCAGCGCCGCCGCCGAAGAGGCCGCTGCCGCGCTGGAAGAATCCGAGACCACCATGCATGGTTGGCAGGAGCAGTGGGATACGTTCAACCACACCGCGGCCGAACCACGACGTCAGGCTGAAGTGCAGCAATCGCGGATCCAGCAGCTGGAAACCAGCCTGGAGCGTCTGGCGGACCGGCAGAAGCGTCTTGGCGAAGAACGCGCCTTGCTTTCAGCAGATCCCGAAGACGCGGCAATCATGGAACTCAGCGAGCAGCTCGCTGAATCCGAAGCGACCCTTGAGGATTTGCAGACCAGCGAAGAAGCTCAGGTCGAAAAGCTCGAACAGTTGCGTCAGGAACTGCAGCAGGCGCTGACGGCGCAACAGCAGGCCCAGGGCGATTTGCAGCGCCTCAACGGTCGGCTGGCTTCACTCGAAGCCTTGCAGCAAGCCGCGCTCGATCCGGGCACCGGCACCGCCGAATGGTTGCGTGAACAGAATCTTGCGAATCGCCCGCGCCTGGCCGAAGGCCTGAAGGTTGAAGCCGGTTGGGAGTTGGCGGTGGAAACCGTACTCGACGCCGACCTGCAAGCGGTGCTGGTGGACGACTTCAATGATTTCGATCTGTCCGGGTTTACCCAGGGCGACTTGCGCTTGCTCAGCCCGTCCAGCGATGGCGTACGGGTGCCGGGCAGCCTGCTGGACAAGGTCGAGGCGCAGGTCGATCTGTCACCGTGGCTGGGGCAGGTCAAGCCGGTCGACAGCCTCGAGCAGGCCCTGGCCTTGCGCACTCAACTGGCTGCCGGGCAGAGCCTGATCAGCCGCGACGGTTACTGGGTCGGTCGGCATTTTCTGCGGGTGCGTCGGGCCAGTGAAGCCGAAAGCGGCGTGCTCGCCCGTGGTCAGGAAATCCAGCGACTGGGTCTTGAGCGTGAGGAGCGCGAAGCCGCGGTCGAAACCCTGGAAACCCAACTGCAAAACCTGCGCGCGCAGCAGCGTCAGCAGGAAAATGGTCGCGAACATTTGCGCCGTTTGCTGCAGGACGAAGCCCGCCAGCAAGGTGAGCTGAAAGCCCAGTTGTCCGCCGGCAAGGCCAAGGCCGAACAATTGACCCTGCGCCGAACCCGCCTCGACGAAGAACTCACCGAGCTGGACGAGCAGCGGGCCCTTGAGCACGAAAACATCGGTGAGGCACGCCTGCAGTTGCAGGAAGCCCTCGACAGCATGGCGCTGGACACCGAGCAGCGTGAGTTGCTGTTGGCCCAGCGTGACAGCCTGCGTGAACGTCTGGACCGGGCGCGTCAGGAAGCCAGGCAGCACAAGGATCACGCCCACCAGTTGGCGGTGCGTCTGGGCTCGCTCAAGGCGCAGCACGACTCCACACGCCAGGCGCTGGAGCGTCTGGAGATGCAGTCCGAGCGGCTGACCGAAAAACGCGAGCAACTGAGCCTCAATCTGGAGGAGGGCGAAGCGCCACTGGAAGAACTGCGTCTGAAGCTCGAAGAGTTGCTCGACAAACGCATGACCGTCGACGAAGAACTCAAGACTGCACAGATCGCTCTCGAAGACGCCGACCGCGAACTGCGCGACGCCGAGAAGCGCCGCAGCCAGGCCGAACAACAATCCCAGTTGATTCGCAGCCAGCTCGAAACCCAGCGCATGGAATGGCAGGCCCTGAGCGTACGCCGCAAGACCTTGCAGGACCAATTGCTGGAAGACGGCTACGATCTCCATGGCGTACTCGCGACGTTGACCGCCGAGGCCAGCGAGAAGGATGCCGAGGAAGAACTCGAGCGCATCGCTGCGAGGATCCAGCGCCTGGGCGCGATCAACCTGGCGGCCATCGATGAGTACCAGCAACAATCGGAACGTAAACGTTATCTGGATGCGCAGAACGACGATCTGGTGGAAGCGCTCGATACCCTTGAGAACGTGATTCGCAAGATCGACAAGGAAACCCGTAACCGTTTCAAGGATACCTTTGATCAGATCAATGGCGGTTTACAGGCGCTTTTCCCAAAAGTTTTCGGTGGAGGCCGCGCGTATTTGGAACTGACGGGCGAAGATTTACTCGATACAGGGGTAACAATCATGGCGCAGCCGCCCGGAAAGAAGAACAGCACCATCCATTTGCTCTCCGGCGGCGAAAAAGCCCTGACCGCATTGGCCCTGGTTTTTGCGATCTTCAAGTTGAACCCGGCGCCGTTCTGCATGCTCGATGAGGTTGACGCGCCACTGGATGACGCTAACGTTGGACGCTACGCGCGATTGGTAAAAGAGATGTCACAGACAGTGCAGTTCATCTATATCACCCACAACAAGATCGCCATGGAAATGGCCGAGCAACTGATGGGAGTGACAATGCACGAACCCGGTTGTTCGCGTCTGGTGGCAGTGGATGTCGAGGAGGCGATGGCAATGGTGGATGCCTGAGTCGTGGTTGCAGGAAAGGGTGTTTACGGTTTGTAGGACTCTTTTACTGGCTTCGACCTGCTGGCCAATCGACATATTCGCGCTAGCCAATGTGGTAGACGGTGTAAAGTTACCTTTGGTCGTGCTAGTTTAATGTCAATTTTTCGTATACGTGGGCAAAACGCCTGTCAGAACATAGAGTTGGCGCCACGTTTTAAAGCGGTTTGCAGGTTGTAAACCCCTTATTTTTCAGCATTTTTCATAGAGGCACGGGATTACATGGAAATCGGTCTGCGCGAGTGGCTGATCGTCATCGGCATTATTGTCATTGCCGGTATTCTTTTCGATGGCTGGCGCCGTATGCGCGGCGGCAAAGGAAAACTGAAGTTCCGTCTTGATCGAAGTCTGTCCAGCCTGCCGGACGAGGAAGGCAGCACCAGCGCCGAGCTGCTGGGCCCGCCGCGCGTGCTGGACACACATAAAGAGCCGCAACTGGACGAACAGGATCTGCCGTCGGTGAGCGTGCCGGCCCGCGAGCCTCGCGAGTCGGGGTCCAAGCGCGGCAAGCGTGGCCACGGCGAACCTTCCCAGGGCGACATGAACCTCAGCCTGGATCTGGACGGCGGCCCGAGCTTCAGCAGTCGCGACGACGACTTCCCGGATGACACCAAGGCTTCGCCTTCGGTCAACGGCAAAGAACAACCGCAAGCTGAAGAAGTGCTGGTGATCAGCGTGATCTGCCGCGACGCTGCCGGCTTCAAGGGGCCGGCGCTGTTGCAGAACATTCTGGAGAGCGGCCTGCGTTTCGGCGAAATGGATATTTTCCACCGTCACGAAAGCATGGCAGGCAACGGCGAGGTGCTGTTCTCCATGGCTAACGCGGTCAAGCCGGGCGTTTTCGACCTGGACGACATCGACCACTTCAGCACCCCGGCGGTGAGCTTCTTCCTCGGTCTGCCAGGCCCGCGTCATCCAAAGCAAGCTTTCGATGTGATGGTGGCAGCGGCGCGCAAATTGTCCCAGGAGCTCAACGGCGAACTGAAGGACGACCAGCGCAGCGTACTGACCGCCCAGACGATCGAGCACTACCGTCAGCGCATCGTCGAATTCGAACGCCGCGCTTTGACCCAGAAGCGTTGATTCAAGTGGTGGGAGCGGGCTCTTGTGGTGAGGGGGCTTGCCCCCGTTGGGCTGCGAAGCGGCCCCGTTTTTTTCCAGTCGCATCTGGTTCACTGGTTTTGCGACGGCTTCGCCGCCGAACGGGGGCAAGCCCCCTCGCCACAAATGCAGCCCCTTGCCGGGCCGAAATATGAAAATTGAGCAGCCTCGGCTGCTCTTTTGCTTTATGAGAGAACACCCATGACCGCCGCCAAGAACCGTATTTTAGAGCTGCGCGCTGAGCTGGATCAGCACAACTATCGCTACTACGTGCTCGACGAGCCAAGCATTCCGGACGCCGAATACGACCGTTTGTTCAACGAGCTCAAGGCGCTGGAAGCGGCCAATCCCGAACTGATCACCAGCGACTCGCCAACCCAGCGAGTGGGCAGTGCGGCGCTGTCGGCGTTTACCCAGGTGCGTCACGAAGTGCCGATGCTCAGCCTCGGCAACGCCTTCGAAGAAACCGACATGCGCGAGTTCGATCGCCGCGTGACCGAGGGCCTGGATTTGCCAGCGGGCGACCTGTTGGGTGGCGGCGCGACAGTCGAGTACAGCTGCGAACCCAAGCTCGATGGCCTGGCCGTCAGCCTGCTGTATCAGGACGGCGTACTGGTACGCGGCGCCACCCGCGGCGACGGTACGACGGGTGAAGACATCAGCGTCAACGTGCGCACCGTGCGCAATATCCCGCTCAAGCTGCACGGCACCGGTTGGCCGGCGACCCTGGAAGTGCGCGGCGAGGTGTTCATGTCCAAGGCCGGTTTCGAGCGGCTCAACGCTACGCAACTGGAAGTCGGCGGCAAGACCTTTGCCAATCCGCGCAATGCGGCGGCGGGCAGTTTGCGCCAATTGGATTCGAAGATTACCGCCAATCGTCCGCTGGAGTTCTGCTGCTACGGCATCGGCCAGGTGTCTGCCGATATCACCGATTCCCACATCGGCAACCTCAAGCAGTTGCAAGCCTGGGGTATGCCGATCAGCCACGAACTGAAGCTGGCCAACGGCATCGCTGAATGCCTGGATTACTATCGCGACATCGGTGAGCGTCGCAATGCGCTGCCGTATGAAATCGACGGCGTGGTGTTCAAGGTCAACAGCATTGCCTCCCAGCGCGAACTGGGTTTTCGCGCCCGTGAGCCGCGTTGGGCCATCGCCCACAAATTCCCGGCGATGGAAGAACTCACCGAACTGCTCGATGTGGAATTCCAGGTCGGCCGCACCGGTGCGGTGACGCCGGTGGCACGCCTGAGACCGGTCAAGGTCGCGGGTGTCACGGTGGCCAACGCCACGCTGCACAACATGGACGAAGTCGCGCGCCTGGGCCTGATGATCGGCGACACGGTGATCATTCGCCGCGCCGGTGACGTGATTCCGCAGGTGGTGCAAGTGGTCATGGAGCGTCGTCCGGAAAACGCCCGGCCGGTGCAGATTCCCGAGCGGTGCCCGGTGTGCGGTTCCCATGTCGAGCGCACGCAGCTGATCAAACGCAGCAAGGGGCGCGAGACGGTCAGCGAAGGCGCGGTGTATCGCTGCGTCGGTCGCCTGGCCTGCGGCGCGCAACTCAAGCAGGCAATCATTCACTTCGTTTCCCGTCGTGCCATGGACATCGAAGGCCTGGGCGAGAAGAGCGTCGAGCAACTGGTCGACGAAGGCCTGGTGAGTTCGCCGGCCGATCTGTACGCCCTGACCTTCGAGCAGATCGTCGATCTGGAAGGCTTTGCCGAACTGTCGAGCAAGAACCTGCTCGGCGCCATCGAAGACAGCAAGAAGCCGAGCCTGGCGCGGTTCATCTACGCCCTCGGGATTCCCGATGTCGGTGAGGAGACGGCCAAGGTCCTGGCGCGCTCCCTGGGTTCGCTGGAGCGGGTGCAACAGGCCTTGCCACAGGTGCTGACGTACTTGCCGGATGTCGGGCTGGAAGTCGCGTACGAAATCCACAGCTTCTTCGAGGACGCGCATAACCAGCAGGTGATCGCTGATTTGCTCAGGCATGGCATGCAGATTCAGGATCAGGGCGAGTTGGGGGCCGAGTTTTCGGCGAGCACCACACTGGGTGGTTTTCTCGACAAGCTGCATATCCCCTTGGTCGGGCCGGGCGGGGCGCAGAAACTGGCGGACAAATTCGGCTCGCTGCAAGGAGTGATCGGCGCGGACTGGCTGGACATGCGTCAGGCGCTGCCGGAGAAACAGGCCAATTCGGTACGCGAGTTTTTTGCGGTCGAAGAAAATCGCCAATTGGCCGAAGCGGCCGAGAAGCAACTGGCCGATTTCGGCATGCACTGGCAGAGCGAGAAGAAGGTCGTCGAAGGCTTGCCGCTGGCTGGACAGACCTGGGTGCTGACCGGCTCGCTGGAGTTGATGAGCCGCGATGTGGCCAAGGATAAACTCGAAAGTCTGGGGGCCAAGGTAGCAGGCTCGGTGTCGGCCAAGACCCATTGCGTGGTCGCAGGTCCTGGCGCCGGGTCGAAGTTGGCCAAGGCTAATGAGTTGGGGCTGAAGGTGCTGGATGAAGAGGCGTTTGTTGAAACATTGCGCGGGTACGGCAAGGTAGATTGAGTAGCAATTCAACCTGTAGGAGCGAGCCTGCTCGCTCCTACAGGTGTTGCGTTCGACCTGGGAACGATCCTTCTTGGGAAATGATCTAGTCTTGGCAAGCCCCAGGGAGAGATCGCCATGTACCCTTTCTTCGAGCAGCTCAGCTCGCGCATCGCCGCGCCATTCTTGGGCGAGCGTTCACGCAACAGCAAGGTCTGGTCCTGTCGTTGCGGGCAGTCGTTGTTCTTTCGCAACAGCCAGTGTCTGGCTTGTTCAACGGCCTTGGGTTATCAGCCGGAGCGGAGTCGCCTGTCTGCGCTGCAACCGGGTGTACAAACGGGCACCTGGCAGCTTGATGTCGATCCCGGGGCTGGCCTGTTTCGACGCTGCGCCAACCTCGACTCCCCGGCAGCCTGCAATTGGTTGCTGCCAGCCAATGACCATGACGTCTTGTGCATTGCCTGCAGCCTCAATCGCACCATTCCTGATCTGTCGATAGCCGACAACCACGAGCGCTGGGGCAAGGTGGAAACCGCCAAGCGGCGTCTGGTCGCGCAATTGCTCAGCCTGGGGTTGCAGGTGATTCCCAAAACAGTCGATGAAGAGACTGGCCTTGCCTTCGATTTCATTGGCGTCGACCTGGAAGGAAAGCTGCCGACCACGGGCCACGCCAACGGCCTGATCACCCTCGATATCAAGGAAGCCGACGACGCTCACCGCGAGCAGGTGCGGGTGCAAATGCACGAACCCTATCGCACGTTGCTCGGGCATTTTCGTCACGAAGCCGGGCATTACTACTGGGATCGATTGATCGCCAATAGCCACTGGCTTGAGCCTTTTCGCGGATTGTTCGGCGATGAGCGCGCCAGCTATGCCGAAGCCCTCGAGCGACATTATCAGCAGAGCGCGCCGCTTGACTGGCAGCAGCACTACGTCAGCGCCTACGCCACCATGCACCCGTGGGAAGACTGGGCCGAGACCTGGGCGCATTACCTGCACATGATGGATGCGGTGGACACCGCGCTGGGCTTCGGCATGAGCGCCCGGGACATGGACTTCGACTATCAGCCGTTTCCGCTGGATACCCTCTATGATCCGCAGCATCCCGATGGCGCGGCATTTCTGTCGTTCGTCAATGCCTGGATCGAACTGGCCGGCATGCTCAATGAACTGTCGCGCAGCATGGGGCAGCCGGATTTCTATCCTTTCGTCCTGCCGTCGGCGGTGATTGCCAAGCTGCACTTCATTCATCTGGTGATTCAGCAGGAGGGTGGCCGGGCGGATGAGGTGTTGGCGCAATAGGATCAAAAGATCGCAGCCTGCGGCAGCTCCTACAGGTGTACGCCGATCCATGTAGGAGCTGCCGCAGGCTGCGATCTTTCAAGGTCCGCGCATGTCCTTGAAGCTGCTCATATTTTTTAATATCCCCGAACGGTTGTAACTTCGCCTCAGATAGGTACAATGGCGCGGCTCGCCGACAGGTGAGCGTCGTTATGGTGACCCCATCGGTCCCCCCGCAACGATCAACCGTGAACCCGGTCAGGCCTGGAAGGGAGCAGCCGCAGCGGTGACATTGTGTGCCGGGGTGTGGCTGGTGGGGTCGCCACCTTAACGCCACGCGAGTGTTCTCTCGCGTTATTTATCTGAAAACAGACTTTCGCTAGCTGCCAGGATCTTGTCCGGGGCGGTTTTTCGTCGTTTGCGGTTTATCCACAGCCGCGGGCTCGCCGCCGATATACAGCCGAACTATCGCATCGATCTCTCCAGACATTTTCATCCGCACCAGGGTGCGCAGAATGCGCTGCACCGGCACTTGCGGATCGTTGCGTACATAGCAGCCGAGATTCTGCTCCTGCAGCACCGCCACGCTGTGCAGTTGTTGGTCCGACAGCAGCCGCTGATTGAACCAGTCCAGGCTCCATTGATTGCTGACGGCATAGCGGTTGCGGCCGGCGAGGAGTTTTTCCAGCACCAGTTCCTGATTGCGTGCGTCGTCGCGCTGCAGTTGGCCGGCGTCGAACAGCGGTTGCAGGGCCGGATAGCTGTAACCCAGCACGGTGCCGATGGGTTGATCTGGCAAATCCGCCGGGTTCACAGCAGTGGGGCGCGCATTCCGGGTGATCAACAGGTCGGGCTGGGTAAAGAGCGGGATGCTCCAGAGATAATCGCCAGACTGATTGGGTAGCCACGATTGCGCGGCATAACAGCGGACATCGACTTCGCCTTGCTCCATGGCGTTTTGCACCCGCCCGCGGGGCAATACATGGAATTCGGCCGGTACGCCGACCTGGGTCGCGAGGCTGAGCATCACGTCATACAGGATGCCCTGGGTCGGTTTGTCCTGTTCAAGTTGCACCATGGGCATGGTCCAACTGTCGGTTATCACGAAGCGCAGCGGTGCTTGCGCCGCCAGGCCGTCCAGGCTGATCAACAGCAATGCCCCCAAGGCCAGCCGCATAAACACTCCGTTAATAGCCCCCGATGTGCAGCTTAGCCACAATACACGAGCGCACCGGATGCAATTTGTGCCTTGCTCCGCTAGCATTAGCCGCTTCTGCTTCCTTCGCTGCGACGGTTTTCGATGAGTTATCAGGTTCTTGCACGTAAATGGCGTCCGCGCTCGTTCCGCGAAATGGTCGGCCAGACCCATGTGCTCAAGGCTCTGATCAATGCCTTGGACAGCCAGCGGCTGCACCACGCATACCTGTTTACCGGTACCCGGGGGGTCGGCAAGACCACCATCGCGCGGATCATTGCCAAATGCCTTAACTGCGAAACAGGTATCACTTCGACCCCCTGTGGCGAGTGTTCGGTGTGTCGCGAAATCGACGAAGGCCGCTTTGTCGACTTGATCGAGATCGACGCCGCGAGCCGCACCAAGGTCGAAGATACCCGCGAGTTGCTCGACAACGTGCAGTACGCCCCGAGCCGCGGGCGCTTCAAGGTCTATCTGATCGACGAAGTGCACATGCTCTCCAGCCACTCCTTCAACGCGCTGCTCAAAACCCTCGAGGAGCCGCCACCCTACGTCAAGTTCATCCTGGCCACCACCGACCCGCAGAAACTTCCTGCAACGATTCTGTCACGGTGCCTGCAGTTCTCCCTGAAGAACATGACGCCGGAACGCGTGGTCGAGCACTTGACCCATGTTCTGGGTGTCGAGAACGTGCCGTTCGAAGACGATGCGTTGTGGCTGCTGGGCCGCGCCGCCGATGGGTCGATGCGTGATGCCATGAGCCTGACCGACCAGGCCATTGCCTTCGGTGAGGGCAAGGTCATGGCCGCCGACGTGCGGGCGATGCTCGGGACCCTCGACCACGGGCAGGTCTACGACGTCCTGCATGCGCTGATCGAAGGCGATGCCAAGGCGTTGCTCGAAGCCGTCCGCCACCTGGCCGAGCAAGGCCCGGACTGGAACGGCGTGCTTTCGGAAATTCTCAATGTGCTGCACCGCGTTGCCATCGCCCAGGCGTTGCCGGAAGGCGTCGATAACGGTCATGGCGACCGCGATCGCGTGCTGGCACTGGCCCAGGCCCTGCCGGCCGAAGACGTGCAGTTCTACTACCAGATGGGCCTGATCGGCCGCCGCGATTTGCCGCTGGCGCCGGACCCCCGGGGCGGTTTTGAAATGGTGCTGCTGCGGATGCTGGCGTTCCGGCCCGCAGACACCGCGGATGCCCCGAGGCAACCGCTAAAGCCAGTGGGGATCAGCCAGGCCACAGTTGATTCCGCAAACTCAGTGGCTGCCGCGCCGGTTGTTGCGCCGGTAGTCGCTGCGGCCGTTGCACCGATAGCGGCGGCGCCAGCGCCTGCACCGGAATCGGAACCGGTTGCGCCGGTCGTTGTACCTGTTCCAGAGCCTGCGCCTGTGGTTGAAGCGGTCGTGGTCGAAGAAGTTGTCGACTTGCCGTGGAATGACCCGGTCGAGCCCGCGCCCGTTCAGCAAACGGCGGTGGAGCCTGTACTGGAAACCGTCAGCGATCAACCCGAATTACCGCCGATGCCGTTGCCGACGTCGGACAGCGTGGTGCCGGACGCCCCGGAGTGGGCCGCCGCGCCGATCCCGGAACCTTCGGTGGCCGATGTCGATTCCGCGACGCCGGGCATGGACCTGGATGACGAGCCGCCGCTGGACGAGGATTACATCGAGCCGGACATGGATTCGGCCTACAGTTACCTCGACGAGCTGGCCAGCGAGCATGCCGCCGACCCGGCTCCTGAGCCCGAGCCTGAGCCCGCGGCAATGCCGGCCACCGGTCTGGCCCTGCAATGGCTGGAGCTGTTTCCGAAATTGCCGATCTCCGGCATGACTGGCAGTATCGCCGCCAACTGCACGCTGATCGCGGTGGATGGCGACAATTGGCTGATGCACCTGGACCCGGCCCACAGTGCCTTGTTCAACGCCACTCAGCAGCGTCGCCTGAACGATGCGCTGAACCAGTATCACCAGCGCACGCTGACCCTGAGCATCGAGCTGATCAAGCCCGAGCAGGAAACCCCGGCACAAGCGGCTTCACGTCGCCGCGCCAACCGTCAGCGCGAGGCGGAGGAATCGATCCACGGTGATCCGTTCATCCAGCAAATGATGCAGCAGTTCGGTGCGGTGGTCCGTAACGATACTATTGAACCTGTCGACGCCCTGGTCACTCAGGGCTAATAACTGAAGGCGTTCGGCCGCTTGGGCCGGGTGCTGTTTTGATCCAAGTACTTTTGAGGTGATTACCATGATGAAAGGTGGCATGGCCGGCCTGATGAAGCAGGCGCAGCAGATGCAGGAAAAAATGGCCAAGATGCAGGAAGAGCTGGCCAACGCCGAAGTCACCGGTAAGGCCGGTGGCGATATGGTCACCGTGGTGATGACCGGTCGTCATGACGTCAAGAGCGTGACCATCGACCCAAGCCTGGTTGAAGGCATGAGCGAAGACGACAAGGAAATGCTGGAAGCGGTCATTGCGTCCGCGGTCAACGATGCCGTGCGCAAGATCGAAGCCAACAGCCAGGACAAAATGGGCAGCATGACTGCCGGCATGCAACTGCCGCCGGGCATGAAACTGCCATTCTGATTCGCCTTCAGGCGGCAGATGAGTTACAAAAATGCCAGGCATAGCGCCTGGCATTTTTGTTTCTGGCATTGGAAATGTGGTGTCTGGAATGCCGCCATCGCGAGCAGGTCGGATCGCCGCACCGTCGCTCCCACAGGGGATCGCATTCCAAATGTGTGCGAGCCTGCTCGCGAAGAGCTCACCCTGGTCCAACTGAAAACACATCGAACGCCATACCGCCACAAAGGTCTGCTCCCTATATCACCGAGCCCCATCGATCACAGGAGACGCTGCCATGTCCGACCCCATGACCCTCAATCAACGCATTGTCCTGGCTTCACGCCCGATAGGCGCGCCAACGCCGGAAAACTTTCGCATGGAGCGGGTGGCGCTGCCGGACCTGGCCGACGGTCAGGTGCTGCTCAAGACCGTTTTTCTGTCGCTGGATCCCTACATGCGCGGACGCATGAGTGACGCACCGTCCTACGCAGCACCGGTGGAAATTGGCGAAGTCATGACCGGTGGCGCTGTCAGCCGGGTCGAGCGCTCGCTCAATCCGAAGTTTCAGGAGGGTGATCTGGTGGTCGGTGCCACCGGTTGGCAAAGCCACAGCATCAATGACGGGCGCGGCATCATCCCCGTGCCATCGGGATTGCCAAGTCCTTCGATGGCCCTTGGGGTGCTGGGGATGCCGGGCATGACCGCGTATATGGGGCTGATGGATATCGGCCAGCCCAAGGCCGGCGAGACCCTGGTGGTTGCAGCGGCGTCCGGGGCGGTGGGTTCGGTGGTCGGCCAGGTGGCGAAGATCAAGGGCTTGCGTGTGGTCGGCGTGGCGGGTGGTGCGAAAAAGTGCCGTTATGTGGTCGGCGAGTTGGGCTTCGACGCCTGCATCGACCACAGGAGCCCGGATTTTGCTGAGGAACTGGCGCAAGCCTGTCCCAAGGGGATCGACATCTACTACGAAAACGTCGGCGGCAAGGTATTCGACGCCGTGGTGCCGTTGCTCAATCCCAAGGCGCGGATTCCACTCTGCGGCCTGATTGCCTCCTATAACGCCTATGAAGCGCCGAGCGGGCCGGATCGCCTGCCACTGTTGCAGCGCACCCTGTTGACCAAGCGGGTGCGCATCCAGGGCTTCATTGTGTTCGATGACTATGGTGATCGCCAGCCGGAATTCCTCAGTGCCATGGCACCTTGGGTACGCGATGGCAAGGTGAAGTTCCGCGAAGACGTGGTCGATGGCCTGGAGCAGGCGCCAGATGCGTTCATCGGCATGCTGGAAGGGCGCAACTTCGGTAAATTGGTGGTTCGGGTTTCCCGTGACTGAGTAATTGACGCTGCAATTTGACGCTCAACCGAGGCGCGGGTATAAACCGCGTCTCGTTGTTTTGTCGGACTTTTCCACCATGAGCTTCAGCCCTTTGATTCGCCAACTGATCGACGCCCTGCGAATTTTGCCCGGCGTGGGTCAGAAAACCGCCCAGCGCATGGCATTGCAGTTGCTCGAGCGTGACCGCAGCGGCGGCTCGCGACTGGCGCTGGCCCTGAGCCAGGCCATGGAAGGGGTCGGTCACTGCCGCTTGTGCCGTACGCTGACCGAAGATGATCTCTGCCCGCAATGCGCCGATACCCGTCGCGACGACACCTTGCTCTGCGTGGTGGAAGGCCCGATGGACGTCTATGCGGTGGAGCAGACCGGTTTTCGCGGGCGTTATTTCGTGCTCAAGGGGCATCTGTCGCCGCTCGACGGCCTGGGGCCGGAAGCCATCGGCATTCCGCAATTGATGGCACGGATCGAAGAGGCCGGCACTTTCACCGAAGTCATCCTGGCCACCAACCCGACCGTGGAAGGCGAAGCCACCGCGCACTACATCGCCCAATTGCTCAGCAACAAAGGCCTGATCGCCTCGCGTATCGCCCATGGTGTGCCGCTGGGTGGTGAGCTGGAGCTGGTGGATGGCGGCACGCTGGCGCATTCGTTTGCCGGGCGTAAGCCGATCACTCTGTAATTTGTGTTGTTCGGGCTGACGCCATCGCGAGCAGGCTCGCTCCTACAGATTTTGTGTACGCCGCAATACCCTGTAGGAGCGAGCCTGCTCGCGATAAGGGCACCTCGGTCTACCTGATTCACACAATCCTGTTGAAAACCAAGCAAGCGCTCGGTTAACTTCACTGACCCCTTCAGTGGAGCTCGACGATGTCTGCCTTTCAGGAATACTTCGACCCCAGCCACCAATTGGTCCGTGACAGCGTCAGACGTTTCGTCGAGCGCGAGATCCTTCCTGATATCGAGCAGTGGGAAGAAGCCGAAAGCTTCCCTCGCGAGCTCTACCTCAAGGCCGGTGCAGCGGGGATTCTCGGAATCGGTTACCCCGAAGCCTACGGAGGCAGCCACGAAGGGGATCTGTTCGCCAAGGTGGCCGCCAGCGAAGAGTTGATGCGCTGCGGGTCAGGCGGGCTGGTTGCCGGCCTGGGCTCGCTGGATATCGGCTTGCCGCCCATTCTCAAGTGGGCCCGGCCGGAAGTGCGTGATCGTGTGCTGCCGCAGGTGCTGTCGGGAGAGAAGATCAGCGCCCTGGCCATTACCGAACCCGGCGGCGGCTCCGACGTCGCCAACCTGCAAACCCGTGCCGTGCGCGACGGCGATTTCTACCGGGTCAGTGGCAGCAAGACCTTTATTACCAGCGGTGTGCGTGCGGATTTCTATACCGTCGCGGTGCGAACGGGTGAGCCAGGTTTCGCGGGCATCAGCCTGTTACTGATCGAGAAGGGCACGCCCGGTTTCACCGTAGGGCGGCAGCTGAAGAAAATGGGCTGGTGGGCGTCAGACACGGCCGAATTGTTCTTCGATGATTGCCAGGTGCCCGCAGGAAATCTGATCGGCACCCAGAACATGGGCTTTGCCTGCATCATGGGTAATTTCCAGCGCGAGCGTCTGGCCCTGGCATTGATGGCCAACATGACCGCACAACTGGCGCTGGAGGAGAGCCTGAAATGGGCGCGCCAGCGCGAAGCCTTTGGCAAACCGATCGGCAAGTTTCAGGTGATCAAGCATCGCCTTGCCGAGATGGCGACCGCGCTGGAAGTATCCCGGGAGTTCACTTACCGCCAGGCTGCGAAAATGGCGGCGGGGCAGAGCGTGATCAAGGAAATTTCCATGACCAAGAACTTTGCTACGGATACGGCAGACCGGATCGTCACCGATGCGGTGCAGATACTCGGTGGGCTGGGTTACATGCGCGAGAGTCTGGTGGAGCGGTTGTATCGGGATAACCGGATCCTGTCGATTGGCGGCGGGACGCGGGAAGTGATGAACGAGATCATCAGCAAGCAGATGGGGCTGTAATGCAAAAGGTCGCAGCCTTCGGCAGCTCCTACAGGATCAAAGCCATCCCAATGTAGGAGCTGCCGAAGGCTGCGATCTTTTGACCTTTGTTACTTATCAGTCAACGCAAACTGCGTCAGGCAGAAGGTAGGAATACCCATGTCTTCCAGGCGCTGCGAGCCACCCAGTTCCGGCAGATCGATAATCGCCGCCGCTTCATGCACCCGCGCGCCCATGCGACGGATCAGGTTGGCGGCGGCAATCAGGGTGCCGCCGGTCGCAATCAGGTCATCGAACATCACCACCGAATCCCCCTCGCACAGGCTGTCAGCGTGCACTTCCAGGAAGGCTTCGCCGTATTCGGTCGCATAGCCCTCGGCCAGCACGTCAGACGGCAGTTTGCCTTGCTTGCGGAACAGCACCAGCGGCTTGTTCAACTGATAGGCCAGTACCGAACCGATCAGGAAGCCACGGGCGTCCATTGCGCCGACGTGGGTGAAGTCCGCCTCGACGTAACGGTGGGCGAAGCTGTCCATCACCAGGCGCAGTGCCGTGGGCGACTGGAACAGCGGGGTGATGTCGCGAAAGATCACACCCGGCTTCGGGAAGTCGATGACAGGGCGGATGAGGGATTTGATGTCGAAGGAGTCGAAGGCCATAGTCGAAGAATCCTGGCAGGGCTGCAAACGACTCAGTATAACGGCGGCTGAACCGTTTCGTGCAGCCGCAACGGTTTGTTTCAGCTTTCCAGTGAGCCACCGGCCAGGGCGCACAGCTGGATCGGGTCGATAATCCGGATTTCCTTGCCTTCTGCCGCGATCAGTTCGTTTTGCTGGAAGCGCGTGAAGACGCGGGACACGGTTTCCACTGCCAGGCCCAGGTAGTTGCCGATTTCGTTACGCGACATGCTCAGGCGGAACTGATTGGCGGAAAAGCCCCGGGCGCGGAAACGTGCCGAGAGGTTGACCAGGAAGGTGGCGATGCGTTCGTCGGCGGTCTTTTTCGACAACAGCAGCATCATCTGCTGGTCGTCACGGATTTCGCGACTCATCACCCGCATCAGCTGACGGCGCAACTGTGGCAATTGCAGGGCCAGTTCGTCGAGGCGTTCGAAAGGAATTTCACACACCGAAGTGGTTTCCAGGGCTTGTGCCGACACCGGGTGCTTTTCGGTGTCCATGCCCGACAGACCGACCAGTTCGCTGGGCAGGTGGAAACCGGTGAGCTGTTCTTCACCGGTGTCACTCAGGCTGAAGGTCTTGAGGGCGCCGGAACGGACTGCGTAGACAGAATCGAAGGTATCGCCCTGGCGAAACAGGAATTCGCCTTTTTTCAGCGGCCGGCCACGTTTGACGATTTCGTCCAGCGCATCCATGTCTTCCAGATTCAGCGAAAGTGGCAGGCAAAGAGGGGCCAGGCTGCAATCCTTGCAATGGGCTTGATTATGAGCGCGCAGTTTTACTGGCTCGGACATTTCTTCAATCCTTGTGGGAATTCACACATAAGACGTAAGGGTAACTCACCATAGGATATCGAGGCCAGTCTGGGGCGCTTGCTTGCAGAATTAGATTACCCGTGAGAAGCGCTGGCGACTGTGTTGTTCCAGGTACGCGTCGAACACCATGCACACCGAGCGCACCAATAGTCGCCCGGCGGGCAGGATGGTGATCCTGTCGCGATCGAGTTCGATCAGCCCGTCTTTGGCCATGTCTTGCAGTTGGGGCCAGAGATCGCCGAAATAGCCCTGGAAGTCGATGTTGAAGGCCTGCTCGATGTCGGAAAACTCCAGGCTGAAGGTGCAGATCAATTGCTGGATGACTGCGCGCCGTAAACGGTCGTCCGCGTTGCACTGCAGGCCTCGGCTGGTGGCCAGTTGCGACGTGGCAAGGATGTTCTGATACTCGTTCAGGTCGCTGCTGTTCTGGCAGTACAGGTCGCCGATCTGGCTGATTGCCGACACGCCGAGGCCGATCAAGTCGCAATGACCGTGGGTGGTGTAGCCCTGGAAATTGCGTTGCAGGGTCGATTCTTCCTGGGCAATCGCCAGCTCATCATCGGGCAGAGCAAAGTGGTCCATGCCGATGTAGCGGTAGCCGGCCGTGATCAGTTGCTCGATGGTGCGATGCAGCATTTCCAGTTTCTGCGCGGGTGTCGGCAGTTCATTGCTGTTGATGCGCCGCTGCGGCATGAAGCGTTCCGGCAGGTGGGCGTAGTTGAATACCGATAAACGGTCCGGTTGCAGGTGGATGACCTCTTCGACGGTGCGGGCGAAGTTCTCCGGCGTCTGTTTCGGCAGGCCGTAGATCAGGTCGATGTTGATCGAGCGAAACTGCAAGGTGCGGGCGGCATCGATCACCGCGCGGGTTTCTTCCAGGCTTTGCAGGCGATTGACTGCACGTTGCACTGCCGGGTCGAGGTCTTGCAGGCCGATGCTGACCCGATTGAAACCCAGTTCGCGCAGCAGGCCCATGGTCGACCAGTCGGCCTCGCGCGGGTCGATCTCGATGCCGTAGTCGCCGGAGTCGTTGTCCAGCAAATTGAAGTGTTTGCGCAAATGCGCCATCAACTGGCGCAGTTCGTCGTGGCTGAGAAAGGTCGGCGTGCCGCCGCCGAAATGCAGTTGCTCGACTTTCTGCGTGGGGTCGAGGTGGCAGGCGATCAACTGGATTTCCTGTTCCAGGCGCTGCAAATACGGCTGCGCCCGGCCGCGATCCTTGGTGATGACTTTGTTGCAGGCGCAGTAATAGCAAATGTTCGCGCAGAACGGCACGTGCACATACAGCGACAACGGGCGTTGAGCCTTGCGGCTGTCGCGCAGGGCATGGAACAGGTCGAAAGTGCCGACCTGGCTGTTGAACTGCACGGCGGTCGGGTACGAGGTATAGCGTGGTCCCGCCAGGTCATAACGGCGGATCAGATCGGTGTCCCAACGAATGGCGTCGAGCATCATGCGGGCATTCCCCCGGATAGGCTGGCAGTGTTTGCGAGTCTAGGGAGAAGTGCGCAAAGGCATCTTGATTTGCATCAAAGGGTGTCAAGATCAAAAGATCGCAGCCTTCGGCAGCTCCTACAGGTGTACGCCAATCCATGTAGGAGCTGCCGAAGGCTGCGATCTTTTGATCTTTGCTTTTTTTAATGCCCCATCAGCCAATGCTGATGCGGCCCCGGCAAGGTCCAGATGCCGAACAGCATCACCAGCAGTCCGCCCGCCATCCGCACGCTGCGCTTGCGCAACAATGCGGTGATGCGTTCGGCGGCAAGGCCAGTCGCCAACAGCACCGGCCAGGTGCCGAGGCCGAACGCGAGCATCAACAATGCGCTGTCCAGCGCGTTGCCCTGACTGGCCGACCACAGCAAGGTGCTGTAGACCAGGCCGCACGGCAGCCAGCCCCAGAGCGCACCCAATAGCAGCGCGCGCGGAACGCTCGACACCGGCAGCAACCGGTTGGCGACTGGCTGGATATGCCGCCACAAGCCCCGACCGAGACTTTCGATACGGGTCAGGCCGCTCCACCAGCCGGCCAGGTACAGGCCCATGGCAATCAGCAACAATCCGGCGAGGATACGCAGGAACATCGCTGCCGGGCTGCTGGCCACGGCCCATCCGGCCAGGCCGATCAGCAGTCCGGCGCAGGCATAGCTCAGAATCCGGCCCAGGTTGTAGGCCAGCAGCAAACGAAAGCGGCGGTTGCGTTGTTCCTTGGGAATCGCCAGGGTCAGCGCGCCCATCAAGCCGCCGCACATGCCCAGGCAATGGCCGCCACCGAGCAGGCCGAGGATCACCGCAGACACCAGCAGGGGCGCCAACTCAAGCATGGGGTGGGGCCTTGTCGTCCGTTTTGGCCGGTTGGCCGCTGGCCTCATCGACGGCGGCGGTGTGGTTCGGGTCCTGGTCGTCGAACAGGATGCTGTGGGCCGGGCCGTCGAGGTCGTCGTACTGACCGCTGTCGACCGCCCAGAAGAAGATATAGACGGCGATGGCCACGATCAGCAGCGCGGCGGGAATCATCACGTATAGAGCTGGCATCTGGACTCCATGCCCGCGCGGCTCAGGCCGGCAGCGGGCGGGTTTCTGGCGTGGTGCCAGCGGCAGGTGCGCTCGGCATGCGAGTCAGGCGCAGGGCGTTCAACACCACGGTCAACGAACTGATCGACATGCCCACCGCCGCCCAGACCGGAGTGATCCAGCCGAGGGCGGCGAAGGGCAACATGAGGCCATTGTACAGCCCCGCCCACAGCAGGTTCTCGATAATGACCCGGCGGGTGCGCCGCGCCAGGCCGAAGGCTTGCACCAGCGCATCGAGGCGGTTGGACAACAACACGGCATCGGCACTGGTTTTCGCCAGGTCAGTGGCCGAGCCCATGGCGACGCTGATATCCGCCGCCGCCAACACCGGCACGTCATTGACCCCGTCACCCAGCATCAATACCTTGCGACCCTCCTTGTGCAACTGTTGCAGGACCTGCAGTTTGTCGTCCGGACGCAAGCCGCCGCGGGCTTCATCGATGCCCAGTTCCGCCGCCACACTGGCGACCATCGGCGAGCTGTCGCCGGACAACAACAGCGTGCGCCAGCCACGCGCCTTGCACGCGGCCAGCAGCGCAGGCGCGTCGGCACGCAAGCGATCATCGAGGACGAGCCAGGCCAGCGGCCCCTGGCTGTCACCGAGCAGCAGCCATTGGCCAGCCTCTTCGGGCATCGACGGCACCACGGCGCCGCTGAGTTCGCAGACGAAGCGAGGTTGGCCGATGCGCAGGCGTCGCCCTTCAACCAGCCCCTCAAGGCCGAGGCCCGGTGTGCTGTGGACTTCTTCGGCAGCCATCGGCGCGCGTCCGAACGCACGGGCGATCGGGTGTTCGGAGCGATTTTCCAGGGCGGCGGCGAGGCTCAGGCATTGATCGCTGTCGAGCGCGCCGAGGGGGCGGATCGAGCGTAGCGCCAGGCGACCTTCGGTGAGGGTGCCGGTCTTGTCGAAAATCACCGTGTCGATCTGGTTCAGGCCTTCCAGCACATGGCCGCGCGTCAACAGCAGGCCAAGTTTGTGCAATGTGCCAGTGGCGGCTGTGAGGGCGGTCGGCGTCGCCAGCGACAAGGCGCACGGGCAGGTTGCCACGAGCATTGCCAGCACAATCCAGAAGGCCCGCGAGGCGTCCAGCTCCCACCACAGCAGGCCAATCGCGGCGGCGGCGATCAGCGACAACAGCAGGAACCATTGCGCGGCGCGGTCGGCGACTTCCGCCAGTCGCGGCTTTTCGGCCTGGGCACGATCGAGCAGGCGAACGATGGCCGAGAGGCGAGTGTCCTGGCCCAGGGCCTGGACCTCGACGGTCAGCGCGCCTTCGACGTTCAGGGTGCCGGCAGTGACCGCATCGCCGAGGCTGCGTGGTTGCGGCAGGTATTCGCCGGTCAACAACGACTCGTCGACACTCGACTGACCATCGAGGATCTTGCCGTCAGCCGGAAGAATGGCGCCCGGATGAACCAGCACTTGATCGCCGACACGCAGTTCACTGAGCAGAATGCGTTCGCTCTGGCCGTCGGGCGTCAATCGCAGGCACGAGGCGGGCAGCAGATTCACCAGCTGCGCAGTGGCGGCAGCCGTGCGTTCGCGGGCGCGCCGCTCCAGATAACGCCCGGCCAGCAGGAACAGGGCAAACATGCCGACGGCATCGAAATACAGTTCGCCAACCCCGGTGATCGAGGTCCAGATCCCGGCGATGTAGGCACTGCCGATGGCCAGCGACACTGAAACGTCCATGGTCAGGTGGCGGGTGCGCAGGTCGCGCATGGCACCTTTGAAGAACGGCGCGCAGCTGTAGAACACGATCGGGGTGGTAAGGAACAGGGCGACCCAGCGCAGGATGGTGTGCATTTCAGGGCTGAGGTCGATGTTGAATTCAGGCCAGGTAGCCATGGTTGCCATCATCGCCTGGAACCACAGCAGCCCGGCCACGCCGAGCTGGCGCAGGGCCAGGCGGTTTTCGCTGGCCAGTTGTTCGCAGGCGCGGTCGGCCTGATACGGGTGTGCAGCGTAACCGATCTGGCGCAGTTCGCTGAGCATTTGGCTCAGGGGTAATTGCGCGTCGGCCCAGCGTACGTGCAGGCGGTGGTTGGACAGGTTAAGGCGCGCTTCGGCCACGGCCGGCAAGGTGCGCAGGTGTTTTTCGATCAGCCAGCCGCAGGCCGCGCAGCTGATGCCTTCCATTAACAGTGTGATTTGCGCCACTTCGCCTTCGTGGCGAACAAAGGGTTGCTGCACATCGGCGCGGTCGTACAGTGCCAGTTCGTCCACCAGTTGCACCGGCAGCGCCTCGGGGTTGGCCGAGGCTTCGCTGCGGTGCTGGTAATAGCTTTCCAGACCGCCGGCGACAATGGCCTCGGCCACGGCCTGGCAACCCGGACAGCAGAATTCGCGGGATTCCCCGAGTACGACGGCGATGAAGCGGTTGCCGGTCGGGACGGGCAGGGCGCAGTGGTAGCAGGGGGTTGGGGTGGTCATGGGCAATCTATGGTGTCTGGATGGGCCTCTTCGCTGGCAAGCCAGCTCCTACGCAGATTCGTGTGATCCTGTAGGAGCTGGCTTGCCAGCGAAGCGCGAAGCGCAAACATTATTTCTTCAGGTCTTCGGCACCTTGCAGCGGCTCGTCGCCCAGCAGCAGATCCTTGTCATGGCTGACCAGTTCCTCTTCGAACATGCGCCAGATGTGGTCGTCCTGGGTGCCGAGCAACTCGATAAAACGCCGGCCTTCGATCTTGTCGCTCAACTGGCCGATGTAGCGGCCCTGTTCGGTTTCGCTGCGGGCCAGGGTGATCTTGCGATCCTTTTCCGGCTGGGTCGGCGAGATCAGGTTCAGCTCCAGGGTCTTGGGCTGGCTCTCGCCGCTCAGGCGCAGGTCAACCTCGCCGGTCACGCCATCGAGATGAACGCTGGCGCGCATTTTCAGGGTCTGGGCCAGCAGCTCACGGTCGAGGGAGCGGTTGATGCCTTTGCCAGCCTCGTAGTAGTTGTCGTTGACCAGATTGTCCGGGTTGTTCACCGCGATGGTCACCATGGACAAGGTCAAGGCCACCGAGCAGGCCAGGATCCCGATGATGATCCACGGCCAAAGGTGCTTGTACCAGGGGCTTGCGGCAGTTGCTGCGGGCATGTTCAGTTCTCTCAACGAATTTGTGGGCCGATGAACCGGCTCTTGGCTTCAATGTGAACGCTGTCGTCATCAGCGTCCTTGAGGATGAATTTCACCTCATTGGTGCTCGACGGCAGTTTTTCCGGCGCAACGGACAGCTCGGCAGGCTGGCTGACGATCTCGCCGGCCGCGACCTTGATCTCGCGCCGGCCCTGCAATTTGAGATCCGGCAGGCCAGAGGCTTCGAGCACGTAGGTATGGTCGCGCTGGTCCTTGTTCATGATTTTCAGGCTGTAGACGTTTTCGATCCGGCCTTCGGCGTTCTCGCGGTACAGCACGCGGTCCTTGCTGACATCGAAACCCACCAGCGCACGCATGAAGAATGCCGTCGCCAGCAAGCTGATCATCGCCAGCAGCACCACGGCATAGCCGATCAGGCGCGGGCGCAGTTTATGGGTTTTCTGCCCGGACAGGTTGTGCTCGGTGGTGTAGCTGATCAGCCCGCGCGGGTATTCCATCTTGTCCATGATGGCGTCGCAGGCATCGATGCAGGCGGCGCAACCGATGCATTCGATTTGCAGGCCGTCACGGATGTCGATACCGGTCGGACAGACCTGGACGCACATGGTGCAGTCGATGCAGTCACCCAGGCCCTGAGCCTTGTAGTCGATGCCTTTTTTACGCGGGCCACGGCTTTCGCCACGGCGCGGATCGTAGGAAACGATCAGGGTGTCCTTGTCGAACATCACGCTCTGGAAGCGTGCGTACGGGCACATGTAGATGCACACCTGTTCGCGCAACCAGCCGGCATTGCCGTAAGTGGCGAGGGTGAAAAAACCGACCCAGAAGTACGACCAGCCATCCGCCTGGCCGGTGAAGAAGTCGAACACCAGTTCGCGGATCGGCGAGAAGTAACCGACGAAGGTCATGCCGGTGACGAAACCGATCAACAGCCACAGGGTGTGCTTGCTGAGTTTGCGCAGGAACTTGTTGGTGCTTATCGGCGCCTTGTCGAGCTTGATGCGCTGGTTGCGGTCACCTTCGGTGACTTTTTCGCACCACATGAAGATCCAGGTCCAGACGCTTTGCGGGCAGGTATAACCGCACCAGACCCGTCCGGCGTACACGGTGATGAAGAACAGGCCGAACGCGGCGATGATCAACATGCCGGACAGCAGAATGAAATCCTGGGGCCAGAAAGTGGCGCCGAAAATGAAGAATTTGCGCTCCGGCAGGTTCCACCACACGGCCTGATGACCGCCCCAGTCCAGCCACACCGTGCCGAAGTACAGCAGGAACAACAGGGCGCCGCCGGTCATCCGCAGATTGCGGAACAGGCCGGTGAAGGCGCGGGTGTAAATCTTTTCTCGAGAGGCGTAGAGGTCGACGCTGTTGTTCGCGTTCTTGGCAGGTGGAGTGACGTCGTGTACCGGAATCTGGTTGCTCATCATTGCATCCCACGGCAGTGGAAAAGTGCCTCGGTCAGTACGTGCCGACCGCGGTCAAAAAGGGGGTGTTGCAGTGGCTCAATGATACGCCTGTCGCTCTAGCCTGCGGGTGCGACCTTTGGTCACGTTTGGCAAAATCATTTGATGGTGTAATGACTTGAATCAATTGACTTGGAAATTATGGACTGCTTTGCGCAGGTCGACGGTCATTCGGCCCATGGGTTGATCAGTTGTACGCCGCTGGACTGAAAGTCTGCGACATTGCGTGTGACCACCGTCAAACCATGAACCAGCGCCGTGGCCGCAATCAAGGCATCGCTTTCATTGGCTCTGTCGGGGACATGCAGACTGGCGCAGCGAATCGCTACGGCGGCATCGACCGGAAGGATTCGGGCGTCGAAGGCTGGCATGACGTGATGCTTCAACCAAGTGCGCAAGACTTTCCCTTGGACGGGATCCCGACGCTCCATTCGTAGAACGCCTGTCTCCAGTTCCTTCAAGGTAATAGCCGAAATGAACATGCGTGGAGCGATGACACTTTTGGCCCACGCAACGACGTTCGCGTCAGCCTGGGGTTTGCGTAGTTCAGAAATTACGTTGGTGTCGAGTAGAAACATCAGGACAGATCCACAGGGCGATGTTTGATCACGGCACGCTCGGTTTCGAATTCGATATCGGCTGCTTCTGGCATGACCAGCAGTTCGGCGATGTCGACGTTAGTGCCAGTCAGTTTTTGGTAGTCCTCAATGCTTAGCAGCACATGGGCCGGTTTGCCCCGGTCAGTGATGAAAACAGGCCCCTGGCGTGTGGCTTTTTTGGCACCGCTTGTGTCTTGGTTGAATTCGCGGCTGGAAATCGTGGTGATGGCCATCATGGTTGGCCCTCCTGAAATAGCTTTGTAGAAACGTTACTACTATGTGCGGCATCCGACAACCTCGCAGAAGGTGTTGGGCATTACCATCGGTCGAATCCCAATAGACTGTTTTAAACAAAACGGCCCCGCCAATTCACATTGGCAGGGCCGATTTTTGTTGCTTCAAGCGTTTGCCTTACTGGGCGTCCGCTGCCTTCTCGCCATGAGACAGGCTGTAGACGTAAGCGGCCAGCAGGTGAACCTTGTCGTTACCCTGCATCGCCTCTTGCGCAGGCATCTGGCCCTGACGGCCGTAACGGATGGTCTGCTGCAGTTGAGCGAAGCTCGAACCGTAGATGAACGCGGCCGGGTGAGTCAGGTCAGGCGCGCCCATCGCTGGTGTGCCTTTGCCTTCCGGACCGTGGCACGCCACGCAGTTGGTGGCGAACAGTTTCTGCCCGGCAACCGGGTCGGCCTTGGTGCCTTCCGGCAGCTTGCGGCCATCGAGGTTGGTCAGGACAAACGCGGCCACGTCGGCCACGCCTTGCTCGCCGATCACTTCAGCCCACGCAGGCATCACGGCATGACGGCCGCCCATGATGGTGGTCTTGATGGTTTGCGGCTCGCCGCCCCAGCGCCAGTCGGCGTCGGTCAGGTTAGGGAAACCATAGGCGCCCTTGGCGTCGGAACCATGGCAAACCGAGCAGTTGGAGGCGAACAGGCGGCCACCCATCTTCAGCGCTTGCGGGTCCTTGGCCACTTCCTCGATTGGCATGGCAGCGAACTTGGCGAAAATCGGACCGAACCTGGCGTCCGACCTGGCCATTTCCTTTTCCCACTCGTGAACGCCGGTCCAGCCGGTCTGGCCGTTGGCGAACGGGGTCTGCTTCTCGTTGTCGAGGTAGCCGTAACCCGGCAGCAGGCCTTTCCAGTTACCCAGGCCCGGATACAGCGCCAGGTAGCCCAGTGCGAAGATGATGGTGCCCACGAACAGCATGAACCACCATTTCGGCAGCGGGTTGTCGTACTCCGCGATCCCGTCGAAAGAGTGCCCGACTGTCTCGTCTGTCTGCTCGGTGCGCTGGCCCTTGCGGGTCGACAGCAGCAGCCAGGTCAGGGAAAAGATAGTACCGAGACTGAGGACTGTGACGTACAGACTCCAGAATGTAGTCATTCTTTGTTACTCCTAGAAGCTTGCTCGACGTGCTTGATGGCTTCGGGATCATCCGCGAAAGGCAGCAAGGTCGCGTCTTCAAACTCCGACTTGCGCTTGGGACTGAACACCCACAGTGCCAGTCCGATGAAGGCCACCATCACGACAACGGTGCCCAGGCCACGAATCATCCCGATATCCATCCAATTCACCGTTTGCTTTTGATGATGGTGCCCAGGCCTTGCAGATAGGCCACCAGCGCGTCCATTTCGGTTTTGCCCTTCACGGCATCCTTGGCACCGGCGATGTCTTCGTCGGTGTAAGGGACGCCGAGCGTGCGCAAGACCTCCATTTTTTTGGCGGTATCTTTGCCGTCGAGCTTGTTTTCCACGAGGAACGGGTAGGCCGGCATTTTCGACTCAGGCACGACGTTGCGCGGGTTGTACAAGTGCGCACGCTGCCAGTCATCGGAGTAACGACCGCCGACACGGGCCAGGTCCGGACCGGTACGCTTGGAACCCCACAGGAACGGGTGGTCCCAGACGCTTTCACCGGCGACCGAGTAATGGCCGTAGCGTTCGGTTTCAGCACGGAACGGACGGATCATCTGCGAGTGGCAGCCGACACAACCGTTGGCGATATAAATGTCCCGGCCTTCCAGTTCCAGGGCGGTGCGGGGCTTCATGCCCTCGACCGGCTTGTTGGTGACATCCTGGAAAAACAGCGGAACGATCTGGGTCAGGCCGCCGACGCTGACGGCAATGACCATGAAGAAGGCCAGCAGGCCAATATTCTTCTCGACTGCTTCATGCTTCATCAGTGAGCTCCAACTACGGCAATCTTGGCGGCGGCTTCGGCTTCAGCCGGGTTCGAGGCGCGTACGGTGCGCCATACGTTGTAGGCCATGAACAGCATGCCGGTGGCGAAGAACGCACCGCCCAGGGCGCGAACGATAAAGCCCGGGTGGCTGGCTTGCAGCGCTTCGACGAACGAGTAGGTGAGGGTGCCGTCGTCGTTGATTGCACGCCACATCAGGCCCTGGGTGATGCCGTTGACCCACATCGAGGCGATGTACAGCACGGTACCGATGGTCGCGAGCCAGAAGTGGGTGTTGATCAGGGCAGTGCTGTGCATCTGCGCACGACCGAACAGTTTCGGGATCATGTGGTAGATGGCGCCGATCGAGATCATCGCCACCCAGCCCAAGGCGCCTGCGTGTACGTGGCCGATGGTCCAGTCGGTGTAGTGCGACAGCGAGTTGACGGTCTTGATGGCCATCATCGGGCCTTCGAAGGTCGACATGCCGTAGAACGCCAGGGAGACGACCAGGAAGCGCAGGATCGGGTCGGTGCGCAGCTTATGCCAGGCGCCCGACAGGGTCATCATGCCGTTGATCATGCCGCCCCAGCTCGGCGCGAGCAGGATGATCGACATCGCCATGCCCAGGGACTGAGCCCAGTCCGGCAGTGCGGTGTAGTGCAAGTGGTGCGGACCTGCCCAGATGTACAGGGTGATCAGCGCCCAGAAGTGCACGATCGACAGGCGATAGGAGTAGATCGGACGCTCGGCCTGTTTCGGCACGAAGTAGTACATCATGCCCAGGAAGCCGGTGGTCAGGAAGAAGCCCACGGCGTTATGGCCGTACCACCACTGGATCATCGCGTCCGTCGCGCCCGAGTAGGCCGAGTACGACTTGAACAGGCTGACCGGCAGCGACATGTGGTTGACGATATGCAGCATCGCCGTCACGACGATGAAGGCACCGTAGAACCAGTTACCGACATAGATGTGCTTGGTCTTGCGCTTGGTGATGGTGCCGAAGAACACCAGACCGTAAGTAACCCAGACGATGGCCAGCAGAATAGCCAGGGGCCATTCCAGTTCCGCGTATTCCTTGGTGGTGGTGTAACCCAGCGGCAAGGTCACGATCGCGCCGACGATCACCGCTTGCCATCCCCAGAAGGTGAAGGCGGCGAGGCTGTCGGAAATCAGTCGCGTTTGGCAGGTTCGCTGCACGACGTAATAAGAAGTGGCAAACAGTGCACATCCACCGAAGGCGAAAATCACCAGGTTGGTGTGCAACGGGCGCAGGCGTCCAAAGCTCGTCCATGGCAGACCGAAGTTCAACTCCGGCCAGACCAGTTGCGAGGCGATGAATACGCCGAGCCCCATGCCAAGGATCCCCCAGACCACCGTCATGATGGCGAACTGGCGGACTACCTTATAGTTATAAGCAGTCGGACTGATTGCTGTGCTCATTCTAAGGTTCCACGGTTTGGGTGTTTTATTAGGATTAAAAATCGGCCGCAAGTATGGAGAAAGCAAGGGGTCATTGCAACGCGCCATGACCTGGGTCAATGCGTTCAAAAGCTGATTCTGCGGCCTTTCCATGCGCCGCGTAAGGACAAAATTGCCCGCGGGCAAAACGTCCCGGCGGACTGATCAGGCGAGGGGGTCAGGTCGGATGTAACGGGGTGTGTTCAAACGCAACGTTTGGCTGACCGAAGGCAATTGGTGCGACAGCCGGTATCTACCAGCCTTTGCGGCCTGTCATCGGGCAGATTCGTCGAACACATCGTTCAGGGTCGACCTGGAACCGGCACCGGCCAGTCCGCATCGGGGGAAGCTTAGACCCGAATCCAGGGATCCGAAAGGAAGAGTCAAAGAGGGTGCGACAATGCGTCGCAAAGGGGCAGGGAACTGCCGCATCCGCGAGAATGCGGCAGCAGAGCGGTCGGGATTTATTTGCGGTTGTCTTCAGCCTGTAAGCGCTCGGTATTCAAGCCGTGGGACAGGCTGTACACATACGCGGCCAGCAATTGCACTTTGTCGTTGCCGAGCAGTTCGGCCTGTGCCGGCATATGGCCTTGGCGGCCATGCCGAATCGTCTGTTCAAGTTGCGTCAGGCTCGTCCCGTAGATGAAGCCTGCCGGGTGCGTCAGGTTCGGTGCGCCCATGGCTTCAGTGCCCTGGCCGTTTGCCCCATGGCAAGCCACGCAGGTGGTGCTGAACGCTTGCTGTCCGGCCTGCAGATCGGCTTTGCTGTCGGCAGGCAATGGCAGCTTGGCCAGGCCATGGCGCACATACGCGGCGACGTTCTTCACGCCGTCTTCCCCCAGGACTTCACCCCAGGCCGGCATCATCGCCATCCGGCCACCCGTGATGGTGGTCTTGATGGTTTCTGCATTGCCGCCCCAGCGCCAGTCGCTGTCGGTCAGGTTGGGGAAGCCGAACGCACCCTTGGCATCCGAGCCGTGGCACACCGAGCAGTTGGAGGCAAACAGGCGGCCGCCCATTTTCAGCGCTTGCGGATCCTTGGCCACTTCTTCCACAGGCATCGCCGCGAATTTGGCGAAGATCGGCCCGAACTTCGTGTCGGCCTTGGCCATTTCCTTTTCCCATTCGTGCACCCCGGTCCAGCCGTTTTCGTAGCCGGGGAGAACGCCTTTCCAGTTGCCCAGGCCTGGATAAAGGATCAGATAGCCGATGGCAAACACCAGCGTGCCGGCGAACAGCATGAACCACCATTGCGGCAATGGGTTGTCGTATTCCTCGATGCCGTCGAAGCTGTGGCCCATGGTCTGGTCGACACTGCCCTTGGTTTCCCCCTTGCGGGTACCGATCAGCAGCCAGGTCAGGCCGATCAGGCTGCCGATGGTCAGTACGCAGATCCACGTACTCCAGAAGGTGGTCATGGGCGGGTACTCCTTGTGACAGGTTCGTCAGTAATGTCGGGTTGTGGCTCGTCGGCGAACGGCAGCAGGCGTGCTTCGGCGAATTCCGGGCCGCGCTTGCCGTTGAACACCCATAGCGTCAGGCCGACGAAGGCCACGAACACCACGACGGTGCCCAGGCCACGGATCATTCCAGTGCTCAATTCAAACATTGCTCACCTCTTGCTCTTGATCGCAGTGCCGAGCACTTGCAGGTAGGCGACCAGCGCATCCATCTCGCTCTTGCCCTTGAGCGAAGCGACGGCGCCGGTGATGTCCTCGTCGGTGTAAGGCACGCCCAGGGTACGCATGGCCTTGATCTTGGTTTCGGTATGACTGCTGTCGAGCTGGTTGGCCACCAACCACGGGTAGGCGGGCATCTTCGACTCCGGCACGACGTTGCGCGGGTTGTACAAGTGCGCGCGGTGCCAGTCATCCGAGTAACGCGCGCCGACCCGCGCCAGGTCTGGCCCGGTGCGTTTCGAACCCCAGAGGAACGGGTGATCCCAGACGCTTTCGCCAGCCACCGAATAGTGGCCGTAGCGTTCGGTCTCGGCGCGGAACGGACGGATCATCTGCGAGTGACAGCCGACGCAGCCTTCGCGGATGTAGATGTCGCGACCTTCCAGTTGCAGCGCGGTATAGGGCTTCATGCCTTCCACCGGTTTGTTGGTCACGTCCTGAAAGAACAGCGGGACGATTTGGGTCAGGCCGCCGATGCTCACGGCCAGGATCATCAGCAGCAGCAACAGGCCGACGTTTTTCTCGATAGTTTCGTGTTTCATGGCGGACTCCTCAGGCCATCTGCGCGGCAGCGGCGACTTCGGCAGGCTGCGAGGCCCGCACGGTGCGCCAGGTGTTGTAGGCCATCAGCAGCATGCCGCTGAGGAAGATCGCGCCACCCACCAGCCGCACGACGAAGCCAGGGTGGCTGGCCACCAGGGTTTCGACGAAGGAGTAAGTCAGCGTGCCGTCCTCGTTCACCGCGCGCCACATCAGGCCCTGGGCGATGCCGTTGACCCACATCGAGGCGATGTAGAGCACGGTGCCGATGGTGGCGAGCCAGAAATGCGCGTTGATCAGGCCGATGCTGTGCATCTGCTCGCGGCCGAAGACTTTCGGGATCATGTGGTACAGCGCGCCGATGGAGATCATCGCCACCCAGCCCAGGGCGCCGGCGTGTACGTGGCCGATGGTCCAGTCGGTGTAGTGGGAGAGGGCGTTGACGGTCTTGATCGCCATCATCGGCCCTTCGAAGGTCGACATGCCGTAGAACGCCAGCGACACCACGAGGAAGCGCAGGATCGGGTCGCTGCGCAACTTATGCCAGGCGCCCGACAGGGTCATCATGCCGTTGATCATCCCGCCCCAGCTCGGTGCCAGCAGGATCAGCGACATCACCATGCCCAGCGACTGCGCCCAGTCCGGTAGCGCGGTGTAGTGCAAGTGGTGCGGACCTGCCCAGATGTACAGGGTGATCAGCGCCCAGAAGTGCACGATCGACAGGCGATAGGAATACACCGGGCGCTCGGCCTGTTTCGGCACGAAGTAGTACATCATCCCGAGGAAACCGGCAGTGAGGAAAAAGCCCACGGCGTTGTGCCCGTACCACCATTGCACCATCGCATCGGTGGCGCCGGAGTACAGCGAGTAGGACTTGGTGAAGCTGACCGGCAATTCCATGTTGTTGACGATGTGCAGGATCGCCACGGTGATGATGAACCCGCCGAAGAACCAGTTACCGACATAAATGTGTTTGGTCTTGCGCTGCATGATCGTGCCGAAGAACACGATGGCGTAGGCGACCCAGACGATGGTGATCAGTATGTCGATCGGCCATTCCAGTTCCGCGTATTCCTTGGAACTGGTGTAGCCCAGCGGCAGGCTGATGGCCGCGAGCAGAATCACAAGCTGCCAGCCCCAGAAGCAGAAGGCGGCGATTTTCGGTGCAAACAGCCGGGTCTGGCAGGTGCGTTGCACCGAGTACAACGAACTGGCGAACAGCGCGCAGCCCCCGAACGCGAAGATCACCGCATTGGTGTGCAGCGGGCGCAAGCGGCCGAAGCTGGTCCACGGCAAATTGAAGTTGAGTTCGGGCCAGACCAACTGGGCAGCGAGAAAAACCCCGAGCCCCATGCCGACGATGCCCCACACCACCGTCATAATGGCGAATTGGCGGACCACCTTGTAGTTGTAGGCGGTACTGATAGAAGTGTTCATGGTTCCCCATCCACGGTTCAGCCGAAGTGAGCGCGCAGCGCAAGGCAGTGCACCCTTCGGCCGGAGTTATAGGCAGACTGAAAGCGAGGCAAGCATGGACAAAGGGCACAAGGCCGGTATTGACGGGGATCAATGGGCGCAGTGCGTGCGGGATCATGGATGGTTGTGGAATGCCGCGACAGGCAAGGCGTCGGCGACGCTTATTCTCGCCCACGGCGCCGGCGCACCGATGGACAGCGACTGGATGAGCGACATGGCTGCACGCCTCAAAGCTCAAGGCGTCAACGTGTTGCGCTTCGAGTTTCCCTACATGGCGCAGCGGCGCCTCGACGGCGGCAAACGCCCGCCGAACCCGGCGCCGAAACTGCTGGAATGCTGGCGCGAGGTGTATGCCCAGGTGCGACGCCATGTCACTGGGCCGCTGGTCATTGGCGGCAAGTCCATGGGCGGTCGCATGGCCAGCCTGCTGGCGGATGAATTGGGGGCGGATGCGCTGGTGTGCCTGGGCTATCCGTTTTATGCGGTGGGCAAGCCGGAGAAACCACGGGTCGAACATCTGGCCGGGCTGAAGACTCGGACCTTGATCGTGCAGGGCGAGCGCGATGCACTGGGCAATCGCGAGGCGGTCGAGGGGTATGCGCTATCGCCGAGTATCGAGGTGTTCTGGCTGGTGGCGGGGGATCATGACTTGAAGCCATTGAAGGCTTCGGGGTTTACCCATGAGCAGCATTTGGCGGCTGCGGCGCAGAAGGTCGCAGCATTTTTGTGAGATGCAAGATCAAAAGATCGCAGCCTGCGCCAGCTCCTACAGGGTGTAATACAGACAAAAGTAGGAGCTGGCGCAGGCTGCGATCTTTTGATTTTGAGGTTACCGGTTAAACCGCTCCACCAACGAATACTGGGTATTGGCCGTCTTGGTCAGCTCTTCACTGAGCAACGCCGAGTTCTGCGCTTGTTCCGAGGTCTGGTCCGCCAGGTCCGAAATGTTGCTGATGTTGCGGCTGATTTCTTCGGCCACGGCGCTTTGCTCTTCGGTCGCAGCGGCGATCTGGGTGGTCATGTCGGTGATGTTGGCCACCGCTTCGCTGATCCCGACCAGTGCCTGGTCCGCTTCCAGTACCCGCGCCACGCCTTCTTCCGCCTGACGATGCCCGGCTTCCATGGTCTGCACGGCAGTACTGGCGGTTTGCTGGAGCTTGGCGATCAGCGCATGAATCTGCCCGGTGGATTCGCTGGTGCGTTGCGCCAGCTGCCGGACTTCGTCGGCCACCACCGCAAAACCACGACCCATCTCGCCGGCACGGGCCGCTTCGATGGCGGCGTTCAGGGCCAGCAGGTTGGTCTGGTCGGCGATGCCTTTGATCACATCGACCACGCCACCGATTTCGTTGCTGTCCTTGGCCAGTTGGGTCACGGTCACGCCGGTTTCACCGACCACCACCGACAGGCGCTGGATGGCTTCGCGGGTCTCCCCGGCGATGTCACGACCACGACCGGTCAGGCGATTGGCTTCCTGGGTGGCGTCGGCGGTGCGTTGTACGTGGCTGGCGACTTCCTGGGTGGTAGCGGCCATCTGGTTGACCGCGGTGGCCACTTGCTCGGTCTCGACGCGCTGGCGTTCCAGGCCGCTGGAACTGTTGTGTGCCAAGGCATCGGACTGCCTGGCCTGATCGGTCAGGTGTTCGGCCGTGTCCTGCAGGCGGGTCAGGCAGGTTTTCAGGCGTGCCTCCTGGCTGAGGATGGACATTTCCAGGCGCGCCTGGGCGCCACGACTGTCGGTGTACATCTGTGCGATCAACGGATCGGAGGTGGTCTGCTCGGCCAGGCGCAGCAAGCGCTTGAGACCACGCTGCTGCCACTGAAGGCCCATCAGGCCCAGCGGCACCGAGAGCCCTGCTGCCAGGGCAAACCCCCAATGGGAGTTCAGCGATGCACCGATCATGAAGCTCAATTGGCTGACCAGAATGAACGGCAGCCAGTCCTGCAGGATCGGCAACCATTTATCCGAGGAGGGAACGGCCGACTTGCCCTGGTTGATGCGTTGGTAGAGCGCTTCGGCGCGGCGGATCTGTTCGGCAGTGGGCTTGATCCGCACCGACTCGTAACCGATTACCTGATTGCCTTCGAAGATCGGTGTCACATAGGCGTTCACCCAGTAATGATCACCGCTCTTGCAGCGATTCTTGACAATGCCCATCCATGGCAAGCCTTGTTTGAGTGTGCCCCACATGTGCGCGAACACCGCGGCCGGGACGTCGGGGTGACGGACCAGGTTGTGCGGTGCACGGATCAGCTCCTCCCGGGAAAACCCGCTGATTTCGACGAAAGCGTCGTTGCAGTAGGTGATCATGCCCTTGGCATCGGTGGTGGAAATCAACCGTTGCTGAGCCGGGAAGGTCCGCTCGCGCTGTGTAATTGGCTGGTTGTTACGCATGGCTTTTTCAATCCGCAAGGCTTTCAAGAGTTGTCGGCTGCGTCGCGGATTTATTGAATGTTTTTTAAGCGTCTGACGTGTGTCTCAATTTCGCCCTGTGTTGAAAGGATTGACCTGCCCGGCGGTTGAACTTTTCAGGTTTCCCTTAATGAGCGGGTGCGTACGATTCGCGGCTATTTTGCGTGTGACGTTATTTTTGGTCAGGCAGAAAGTGATGCATGACATCCAGGGTGTCGCCGGGTTTCCCGCATTTACATTAATGGAATTTGATTGTTTTTCAGCTTTTGGAAAAGGGCTGGGGATGAATGAGGCGAGTAGCAATGCGTAAGAAAGTTGCAATCGTAGGGACGTCGTTCCGCTTTCAATGTCGTCTGTCACACTGTTTTCGCGAGCAGGCTCGCTTGTACAGGTGTTTTGTGCGGATTTGAAGTTCAGGCCGCCCCCACATCCCGCATCAACAGCCCAAACTCCAGATCCACCGCATCCGGTATTGGCAAATACACCGTATGCCCATCGCCCGGTGCAACCTCGATCGCTTGACCCTTGGCGTTTTGCAACTGATGCAGATCGAAGTGGAAGTTGCCCTTGGGCGTCATCAGTTCCATGTGATCGCCCAGGCCGAAGCGGTTCTTCACCTTGATCTCGGCCAGTCGATCCCGGCGCTGGCCAGTCAGTTCACCGACAAACTGCTGGCGCTCCGACACCGAGCTGCCGTTCTGGTAGTTCTGGTACTCGTCATGCACATGCCGGCGTAGAAAACCTTCGGTGTAGCCGCGCTGGGCGAGGGATTCCAGGTCGGTCATCAGGTCGCGGTCGAAGGCCCGGTCCGCCACCGCGTCATCGATGGCCCGGCGATAAACCTGGGTAGTGCGCGCGCAATAAAAATGGGATTTGGTCCGGCCTTCGATTTTCAGCGAGTGCACGCCCATGTGCGTCAGGCGTTCGACGTGCTGCACGGCGCGCAGGTCCTTGGCGTTCATGATGTAAGTGCCGTGCTCGTCTTCGAAGGCGGGCATCTGTTCGCCGGGACGATTGGCTTCCTGCAGCAGGAACACCTGGTCGGTAGGTGCGCCGATGCCCAGGGTCGGTTCGGGATCGAATGTCTGGACGATCTCTCCGAGCTGGTTTTCGGTGGCCGGTTGCGCTGAATATTTCCAGCGACAGGCATTGGTGCAACTGCCCTGATTGGCGTCGCGCCTGTTCATGTAGCCCGACAGCAGGCAGCGCCCGGAATAGGCCATGCACAACGCGCCGTGCACGAACACTTCCAGTTCCATGGCAGGCACTTGCTCGCGGATCTCGGCGATTTCTTCCAGCGACAGCTCCCGGGACAGGATGATCCGGCTCAGGCCTTGCTGCTGCCAGAACTCGACACTCGCCCAGTTCACCGTATTGGCCTGCACCGAAAGGTGGATCGGCATCTGCGGGTAGTGCCGGCGCACCAGCATGATCAGGCCGGGGTCGGACATGATCAGTGCATCCGGGGCCATGGCGATCACTGGTTCAAGGTCTTTGAGGAAGGTCTTGAGCTTGGCGTTGTGCGGTGCGATGTTCACCACCACGTAAAAACGCTTGCCCTGAGCCTGTGCCTCGCGAATGCCCAGAGCCAGGTTGGCGTGATCGAATTCGTTGTTGCGCACCCGCAGGCTGTAGCGCGGCTGGCCGGCGTACACGGCATCGGCGCCGTAGGCGAAGGCGTAACGCATGTTTTTCAGGGTACCGGCGGGGGCGAGCAGTTCTGGTGCGCAGAGGTTCATGGCGGTGTCGGTCGCAAAAGCCGCACAGGGTAAATGTCCTGTGCCGAGGGTTTATTGACCTGGATCTATGCCTGATCAACCAACCGTTGGCATTCGCGCGAGCCGTGGCGGACTAAACATCATCGTCAGCTTTTTCATCCAGCTGCCTCAGGCGCTGAATCTGCCGGACTGGCCGGTGCCGATGCGTTGCGACAGCTCCCGGGCGGCAGGCAGCGAAGTGAGCGGGCCGCTGATCTGCACGCCGTCCTGCACCAGATACCAGCAGGCGAGCATGCCCAGCTCTCTGAGCTGTGGGGGAACCGCGCTGCCGATAACGGACATGATCTGAACTTTGGACATGAAAAGTACCTCCATCAATCTGTGGAGTTACTTTAAGGTCCGGGTGCCTCGAGGGGTAATCAACGCTTTCGATAGTGGTCATTGATGCCAGCGGGGGCAAACGACCGTCGGTCGGTCAGTTGACCACCTGATCGAGCATATGAACCACTTCCTGCTCGTTGAGCAGGCCCTTGCGCACCAGGCTTTGTGTCAGCAGCGAGAGAAACTTGGCGCTGCGATGGCCTTCCAGGTGCTTGAGTTCGGTCAGTGCGTTGTAGACCTTGCTGGAGGTGCACAGACCGACGATGCGGTGCGGGTTTTGCGTTGGCATGTGGTCGTCCTTGTTGTTATCAACCTGTTATCGACGGACAGCACCGAGCTTGCGGAACTGTCATGACAAAAATATGACCGTTTTTTGCCGCAAGGCAGAAAACGGGTCGAGTCCATCTTGCCCGTTTCCACCACGGGCATTGTCCCGATAGCGACCTTGGCGAGATTTATCCAGACCTGCACCGACAAAAGGGATAAAAAAGCCCCGCTGTTTCAGCGGGGCTTGATGAGTCCGTTACCAGCGGCCGTAGTGATGGCCGTAGCCGCCGCGAGGCGGGCCGTAGTAACCACGGGGTGGTCCGTAGTACATCGGGGTCGGGCGGTAGTAGATCGGTTGTTGCACGTAGACCGGGGCCGGTTGGTAGTAAACCGGAGGCGGTGGTGCGTAATAAACTGGCGCGGGCTGGTAGTAGACCGGTTGCGGTGCGACATAGACCGGACGGTTAGCGTTGATCAGGGCCGAGCCGACAATGGCAGTACCGACGATCGCGCCAAACACCGCCGGGCCTTGCCAGTAATTGCCTCCACCATGGGCTTGCGCCTGTCCTGCGATAGCGAGGGCGCCGATCAGTAAGGCAACTGTGGGGACTTTACGGATCATGATAGTTCCTCGGTTCTTCAGCCCGGCGCTTGTGTCTGCAATAGACTCAAGGATTGTCGCGGGGATACTTCTAAGACAGCGTATTTCTGAAAAACAGCACGGCCGTTGAGTAAATTTTGTGTAAGGTCTGTACCGACTTTCTTACCGGACTGTTTAAGCCTGTGTAATCAAGTTTATATGATCGATCAGAACCCGATGGAGGGCTAATCCCCGTCCATCCGAAAAGTGCATTTGAAGGAGCTTTCCCATGCAGATGAACCCCAACAAAGACACCCAGCTGTGCATGTCCCTTTCAGGGCGCCCCGGGAACTTTGGTCTGCGTTTTCATAATCATCTGTATGAACAGCTGGGCCTGAATTTTTACTACAAGGCCTTTGCCAGTCAGGACCTGCCGGGCGCCGTTGCCGGTATTCGCGCCCTGCGGATTCGGGGCTGTGGCGTGTCGATGCCGTTCAAGGAAGCCTGCATTGCCCTGGTGGATGAGCTCGACGCCTCGGCCGCCGCCATTCAATCGATCAATACCATCGTCAACACCGACGGTCATCTCAAGGCCTATAACACTGACTACATCGCCGTGGCCCAGTTGCTGGAAAAACATCATGTGCCCAAGGACTCGACCTTTGCCTTGCGCGGCAGCGGCGGCATGGCCAAGGCCGTGGCGAGCGCCTTGCGCGATGGCGGCTATGAAAACGGCCTGATCGTGGCCCGCAACGAGCGCGCCGGCCAAGCGCTGGCGCAGTCGCTGGGGTATGAGTGGCAGGCCGAGCTGGGGCATCGTCGCCCGCAGATGCTGGTCAACGTCACTCCTATTGGCATGACGGGAGGGCCGGAGGCCGATCAACTGGCCTTTGAGGCGGACGTGATCGAAAAAGCGGAAACTGTCTTCGATGTGGTGGCGATTCCATCGGAAACACCGTTGATCGTGCGTGCTCGTGCCGCAGGCAAGCGGGTCATCACCGGCCTGGAAGTGATCGCGATCCAGGCGCTGGAGCAATTTGTGCTCTATACCGGCGTACGACCGACGGACGAGCAATTCCACAAGGCCGTGGCGTTTGCCCGCAGCTAGGCGATGTAGCCTCTGTAGGAGCTGGTTTGCCAGCGAAGAGGGCGGCCCATTCAACATCGATGTTGCCTGACAGGCCGCCTTCGCTGGCAAGCCAGCTCCTACAAGGGGTTGAAGGTGATCGCTGGTTTCGTGCCAGACACCAATCAATGCGGGGGCTGCGTTTACTCGAGGCGGGCCAGTCGTTCTTCCAGTGCGGCGATGCGCGCTTCCAGCTCTTCGATCCTTTCAACCGAAACCCCGCTGCTGCCACGTTCGGCCGGGTTTTGCCGTGCCGCCATGATCGCCTCGATATCTGCCGGATCACCCAGAGCGTGGGTATAGCGGTCTTCACGCTGGCCGGCCTGACGCGGAATCAGCACGGCCAGGCCCCGGGCAATCAGGCGTTCGAGTTGATGCACCACCTGTTCGGCATCTTCGAATTCATGCATGCGGCCGCTGCGGGTCAGCAGTTCATTGACGGTCTGCGGGCCGCGCAGGAACATCAGCCCGGTCAGGATTACCTGCGCCGGCACCAGTTCCAGGGCCTTGTCGACCCGGTGCTCCCAGCGGTCGGCGCGGCTGCCCATCACCAGTCTGGCGAAACCGCGTCCTTCGAGGACGCGCAGGCTATGGCCGACCTGGCCTGGTGTGAGGTTCATCACCGGCTCGCGGCTGGTTTTCTGGTTGCAGGCAATCACCAGGGCATTGAGGGTCAGGGGATAGGTTTCCGGGCTGGTGGCCTGTTTCTCGATCAACGAGCCCAGAATGCGGATTTCCGTACTGTCGAGTCGCGGCTCGTCTAAAGTCGTCTCTTGCTCAGTGCTCATGGTTCTGCGTCCTTACCCGATTCATGTTTTCACTCGCGTGGATGCACTTTAGATGGGCCGGCGCCAATGGCAACCGAATTCGTTGCGTCATCAAGTGAATGATGACAAAAAGTGTATGAATTATTAACGCCATTTTTACAATTGGCCGGGCACCGTATGCGGGTTCGCGCGCAAGTGCGTCCACAGGGCGGGATATTGTTGGCGTCATCGCCCCAAATAGCTGAACCCTGCATCGAGTCGGCCGGTGTACGACACCTTCATTCGCCTCTGATAAAAGAAATCCAATAAAGGCGAGAGTGACTCCATGAGCCAAGACATTTTTGTATCCGTACTGATTCCCGCCAAAAACGAAGCGAACAACCTCAAGCCATTGCTTGAGGAAATCCGCGTCGCATTGGCCGCTGAATCGTACGAAATCATCGTCGTCGACGATGGCAGCACCGATT
>NZ_JAHUWC010000013.1:0-235401 GCF_019219185.1 Pseudomonas sp. PDM26
CCATCATCGTCAACAAGCGCTCGATGGCCAGCGGCTATGCCGGTCTGGATAACGAACTGTTCTACCTGGACAAGACCATGATGGTGTTCGGCGACGCCAAGAAGGTCATCGAAGACATGGTCAAGGCTGTCGAGTAACCCTCTGCGGTACACAGAACGCCCCGACTCGTCGGGGCGTTTTTGTTTGCGCAAATCGTCGGACAAACCATTCTTTTGTTACCGATCCGGTAACGGTGTTTTGCTTGAAAGACCCGGAATAGACGCCTCGATTGCGACCTTGGTAGCGGGACAGAAGCCGGCGCAATTCACTAGACTGCACGTCCTGCTACCTGTTGCCCGAGATAACAATCCATGTACCGTGACCGTATTCGCCTGCCTTCGTTGTTGGACAAAGTGATGAGCGCTGCCGACGCTGCCGCTCTGATTGAGGACGGCATGACCGTCGGCATGAGTGGCTTTACTCGCGCTGGCGAAGCCAAGGCCGTCCCCCAGGCGCTGGCCGAGCGTGCCAAGGTCACGCCGCTGAAGATCAGCCTGATGACTGGCGCAAGCTTGGGCAACGACCTCGACAAGCAACTGACCGAAGCCGGCGTGCTGTCGCGACGCATGCCGTTTCAGGTCGACAGCACCCTGCGCAAGGCGATCAATGCCGGCGAGGTCATGTTCATCGACCAGCACTTGTCGGAAACTGTGGAGCAATTGCGCAACCAGCAATTGAAGCTGCCGGACATTGCCGTGATTGAAGCCGTAGCGATCACCGAGCAAGGGCATATCGTGCCAACCACCTCGGTCGGCAACTCGGCCAGCTTCGCGATTTTCGCCAAGCACGTGATCGTCGAGATCAACATGGCGCACAACCCGAACCTCGAAGGTCTGCACGACATCTATATCCCGACCTACCGTCCAACCCGCACGCCGATTCCACTGGTCAAGGTCGACGACCGCATTGGCAGCACCGCCATCCCGATTCCTGCGGAAAAGATCGTCGCCATCGTGGTCACCAACCAGGCTGACTCACCCTCCACTGTGCTGGCACCGGACGCCGAGACTCAGGCCATTGCCGACCACCTGATCGACTTCTTCAAACAGGAAGTGGCAGCCGGGCGCATGACCAACAAGCTCGGCCCGCTACAAGCCGGTATCGGCACCATCGCCAACTCGGTGATGTGTGGCCTGATCGACTCGCCGTTCGAAGACCTGACGATGTATTCCGAGGTGCTGCAGGACTCGACCTTCGACCTGATCGACGCTGGCAAGCTGAGTTTTGCCTCGGGCAGTTCGATCACCCTGTCGAGCCGGCGCAATGCCGACGTGTTCGGCAATCTGGAGCGCTACAAGGACAAACTGGTCCTGCGCCCGCAGGAGATCTCCAACCACCCTGAAGTCGTGCGCCGCCTCGGCATCATCGGCATCAACACCGCCCTGGAGTTCGACATCTATGGCAACGTCAACTCCACCCATGTCTGCGGTACACGGATGATGAACGGCATCGGTGGCTCGGGCGACTTCGCGCGCAACGCGCACCTGTCCGTGTTCGTGACCAAGTCGATCGCCAAGGGTGGTGCGATCTCCAGCGTGGTGCCGATGGTCAGCCACGTTGACCATACCGAACATGACGTCGACATCCTTGTGACCGAAGTCGGTCTGGCAGACCTGCGAGGCCTGGCACCGCGGGAGCGTGCCCGGATCATCATCGACAAGTGCGTGCACCCGGATTACCGCCAGGCGCTGAATGATTACTTCACCGCCGCGTGCGCCATCGGCGGGCACACCCCGCACATCCTGCGTGACGCCTTGAGCTGGCACATAAACCTGGAAGAAACCGGGCAAATGCTGAAGAAGTAATTGGTACAGATTGCAGCTGGCGCAAACACAGGTTCGTCAGCTTGCTCTCGCCTCTTCGTAATATTGAAAAAACTGTACTGCTGTACCGGTCATTTCCTAGGGAAAACTCCTACCCCATCGGGCAAAAACAGCAATTTCGCACCTTAATAGTGCGTACAGGTACAGTTGCCTCAATTTCGACCAGTACACCCCCTATAAACAGTTAACTGAGCCCTCACAATACAGATGAACTGTATCTACAGAGACTAGGCAAACGAGAGGATCATGGGCACCAGTTAAACCACTACCTAATCCCGCCATAAGCGGAAGGATGACCACCATGGAACGTACACTCAGTTCCGATCTGTTCTTTCAAGACACTGCTGCAAAAACCCAGGCCTCCCTGCCTCTGCGCGTTATCGCCAATCTGATGCTGTGGCAGCGCCGCATCACCAGCCGCCATCAACTGGCTCGCCTGGATTCGCGTCTGCTGGCTGACGCCGGGATTAGCGAAGCACAACGCTACGAAGAGCTGAGCAAGCCGTTCTGGCGCTAAGTTAGCGTCGCTGGCTCTGACCTGAAGGTCCACCGCCAGCAACCCGAATTGAAAAAACAAGACCCGTCGTGGGAAACCACGACGGGTTTTGTCGTTTTGGCCTGTCAAATCTGCTTTTACAGTAGGGAACCGTGAACACCAGTACAGTTTGAAAAAACAACTAACTGGATGAGTACAATATTGTCGCGGTGTGTCTGTAGCGGATATTCGGCCAGTGTCAGCATGGAGCTCTCCACTTATCAGGACAGGGACCTCACCATGAGTTCTTTACAGGATGTTTCCACCCCATCGGTTCAATCGAGACCTTGCTTGAGCTGGGCTAGACACCTGTTAACAGGTGTCTTCGCTAGTTTGGAAAGGGCGAGAACACGACGTTTACTGGCTCAACTCGATAATCGTCAGCTATCGGATCTCGGCATCAGCCACGCCGACCGCATCAATGAATTGGATAAACCGTTCTGGCGCTGACTTCCTGTTTGCATGACGGGCTGTTCGAACTGACACACTCAGGCCTAATATCAAACTAGAACGTGGCGAGCGCCAAGCGCCTGGCGTCTGACTTTGCAGACACTGCGCCATTTTTCAATTGGTTTACCCTAAGGAGTTACCCCATGTCCCGTCTTCGCCTGCTTAGCGCTGCGACCCTGTTTGCCGTGGCTGCCAGTGCCCAAGCCAGCAGCTTCATCGTGACCACTGACGCTGTCGTCAACGCGCTCAAAGCCACGTCCGATGCGACCTCCGACGTCATCTCGTCTTCGTTCAAGGATGACAAGATCGTCCTCGCGGCCCGTGACGACGCTGCCAGCTTCGTCGCCAGTGAAGGTTCCATCCGCGGCGTGAAACTGGAAAGCGCCATCGACCACATTCACCGCCAGGCGCCACAGCTGAACGCAACCGACGCCCAACTGGCGCAAGCGATCCTGACGATCTAAACGACTGCACAGACATGGGGCACGCCCGGCGCGCCCCAATGTTTCGGCGCTGGCTCTAGAACGGGCCTTGCGCTAGGCTTGAGACTCACATTCAACTGTCGAGCCTCATGCGTTTCCCTTCAGCTTTATTGATCGCTCCAGTCTTTCTTACCCTTGGCTGCTGCGGATCAGCCCACGCTTATGACGCCTTCAACCTGTCCACCCAAGGCATCGTCGCCAGCGGTTACGCCACAAGTTTGGTGACCAGCGCCCCCTTCGACCATAAACTGCTGCTCGCCGCCCAGGATGACGCTGCGGCATTCATTGCCAGTGACGGCCAACTGAGAGGCGCACGACTGGAGTCGGCCCTGCGGTATCTGCGCCGAACCCAGGCAAAACTTCATGCCAGCGACCTTGAACTGGCACAAGCAATTCTCGTCCAATAGTTATCCCTGTTTTTCTGGAGTCATTCCATGCGTAACCCGCTGATTGCTGCCACCTTAGGCCTGCTACTGTTGGCCGATGTGGCCCAGGCACATACTCTGGTTGCCACCAGTAATATTCTGATCCGTGCTACCCAGCGCACCCTCGATTTCACCTCTGACACCACAACGTCCATTCGCGATTCGAAAATCGTGCGCGAAGCCCAGGACGACGCCGCCAGTTTCGTTGCCAGCAATGGCGACATTCGTGGCGCTCACCTGGAATCCGCTTTCGACTTGCTGCGCACCCGCGTGCCGCAAGCGCGCGACGCCAGTGACCAGGACCTCGCCGAAGCCATCCTCGCACTGTGAAGCGTCCATGCGCCTGGCTGCTGGCTGGGGCCGTGTTGCTGCTCGGCAACACGGCCCACGCAGGCCTTCAGTTACAGCTCAAAACCGCAGGTTTGACACCCGCACAACAGCAAGCCAGCCAGGCGTTGCTCGATGAAGCCATGCAGGCGCTGCCGCCACGCTTTATCGAGCAACTCGATCGACGCATCGACGTTGGCTGGACCGATGACATGCCACGCAACGCCTACGGTCAGGCATCACTGGTGTCCGAGCTCGATCTGAACCGCAACCTGCTGGCCGGCCTCACCGATGGCAGTGCCGCGACCAGGAAAACCCATCGTCCCCATGGCACCGTGCGCCGGGAAATGCTGGCCACGGTTTTGCACGAGCTGACTCACATCTACGATCGCTCACGCCTGTGGCCGGATGCCGAACGCAAGCTGATTCAACGCTGCACCCAGCGCAACAACAGCTCAGGGCTGGTTGGCATTCCCGACCAATGCCGGGGCCAGTCGGATCGGCGTTTTACCCTCAGTGATGATCCACGCCTGCTCGACCTCGCCGGTTGGCAGCAATACGTAGGCCGTCGCGGTGAACGCGAACAGCACAACCGCCAGATTGCCCGCAGTCCGGATATCTACGAGACCAGCAGTCCAAAGGAATTCGTCGCGGTCAACATGGAGTATTTCCTCCTCGACCCGAGCTACGCCTGCCGCCGACCCGCACTGTACCGCTACTACAAGGAACATTTCGGTTGGGCGCCCGCCGCCAAAAACACCTGCAATAAAACCTTCGCGTTCCTCAATGCCGGCAACGACTTCGCCAAGACACCTTTGGGCCAGGTCGATCCGGAGCGGGTGTATGCCGTTGACTATCTGCTGGCCGAAGCTAACCAGAACCTGTTCAGCCGCTGGGGCCACAGCATGTTGCGCCTGGTGATCTGCGCCCCGGGCAGACCACGCGGACCGGATTGTCGACTGGACCTGGACCAGCATCTGGTGCTGTCGTACCGGGCCTTCGTCGGCGACGTACAGCTGTCGAGCTGGGATGGTCTGGTCGGTAAATACCCGTCGCGGCTGTTTATCCTGCCGCTGTCCCAGGTCATTGACGAATACACCAAGACCGAACTGCGCAGCCTGGCCTCCGTGCCCCTGAACCTGTCGCGCAGAGAGATTGAAGACGTGGTGGGACGTGCCGCCGAGATGCACTGGAGCTATGACGGCAACTACTTCTTCCTGTCGAACAACTGCGCAGTGGAAGAACTGAAATTGCTGCGCGGCGGAACCAACAACCCGCAGTTGGTTGGACTCGACAACATCATGCCCAACGGTTTGCTGGAAGTGCTCAAGGGCCGAGGACTGGCGGACACCAGTGTGCTGGACGACCCACGGGAAGCCCTGCGCCTGGGTTATCGTTTCGACTCCTTCCGCGATCGCTATCAAGCCATGTTCGAAGTCCTGAAAAAGCACTTGCCGATCAAACAGGAAACCGTCGAAGACTGGCTCGACTTGAAAGCCGCGCAGCGTCGGCAGTGGTTCGAGCAGGCTGATTTGCGCACCAGTGCGGCGTTGCTTCTACTGGAGCAAGCGAGTTTCCGTCGGCAGTTGCTGTTGGCCCAGGATGAAGTGAAACAGCGTTATCTGGGCGCCCGAGAACTGAAGAATGGCGGCATGGACAAGGCCAACGAGACGCTCAAGGACATTCTCGCCAACAGTGGCTTCCTCAGCCGACCGGCGGAGCTGCTGGGCACCAACGGTTATGGCTTGCCACAGTCGAGCGAGTGGGAGCACCTGGAATCGGAAAGCAGCCAGCGCCAGAAGCAGCTCCTGGCGCTGTCCGGGGACCTGGACAAGGAAGTGAGAGCGTTGCTTGAACCGGGCCGTGCCGCCGAAATGGCTGCCAATGAGGCCAACGTGAAACAGATTGGCGAGCACCTGCGCAAATTGCACAAGGCGTCAGGCGGGATAGAGTTGCCTTGATACCGCAACCTTATGGGAGCGAGCTTGCTCCCACAAGGTTTACAGCGTTTAGGAGCTTTACCTTCAGCTGACGCGGGCTTTACGCACGCCGTCCGCCAGTGCCGAGCACAGGCTCAGCACACCATCCACGGCTTGTTCCGGGGAGGTGGCATTGGCGATCTGGTCGATCAATGCCGAACCCACCACCACTCCATCAGCCAAGCGAGCGATGGACGCCGCCTGCTCTGGGGTACGGATACCGAAACCGATGCTGATCGGCAGGTCGGTATGGCGGCGCAGACGGGCGACCGCTTCCTCGACGTGTTCGAGCGTGGCGGCACCGGCACCCGTCACACCAGCCACAGAGACGTAGTAGACGAAGCCGGAGCTGCCGTTGAGAACGGTCGGCAGGCGCACATCGTCGGTGGTTGGCGTGGTCAGGCGGATAAAATCCAGGCCCGCGGCCTGCGCCGGGTCGCACAGCTCGCCGTTATGCTCCGGCGGCAGGTCGACCACGATCAGGCCGTCAACGCCGGCCTCTTTGGCTTCGGCGATGAAGCGCGGCACGCCGTACATGTGGATCGGGTTGAAGTACCCCATCAGCACCAGCGGCGTATCGTTGTTGTCCTGGCGGAACTCGCGAACCATTTGCAGGGTTTTCGCCAGATTCTGCTTGGCACCCAACGCACGGATGTTGGCGAGCTGGATGGCCGGGCCGTCAGCCATCGGGTCGGTGAAGGGCATGCCCAGTTCGATCACGTCGGCGCCAGCCGCCGGCAAGCCCTTGAGGATGGCCAAGGACGTGTCGTAACCCGGGTCGCCGGCGGTCACGAAGGTCACCAGGGCGGCGCGGTTCTGTTCCTTGAGTTCGGCAAAACGCGTTTGCAGGCGGCTCATCAGTGTTTCTCCTGCTTTGATTGTTCCATATGGTGCATCACGGTCTGCATGTCTTTGTCGCCACGGCCGGACAGGTTGACCACCATCAGGTGATCCTTTGGCAGGCTCGGTGCGCGCTTGAACACTTCAGCCAGGGCATGGGCGCTTTCCAGGGCAGGGATGATCCCTTCCAGACGGCAGCACTGGTGAAACGCGGCGAGGGCTTCGTCATCGGTCACCGAGGTGTACTGAACGCGCCCAATGTCGTGCAACCAGGCGTGTTCCGGGCCGATACCCGGGTAGTCCAGGCCAGCAGAGATCGAGTGGGCGTCGATGATCTGGCCATCGTCGTCCTGCAGCAGGAAGGTGCGGTTGCCGTGCAACACACCCGGTACGCCGCCGTTCAGGCTGGCCGCATGCTTGCCGGTCTCGATGCCGTAACCGGCAGCTTCAACGCCGATGATTTCCACGCTCTTGTCGTCGAGGAACGGGTGGAACAGGCCCATGGCGTTGGAACCACCGCCAATGCACGCCACCAGGCTATCTGGCAGACGGCCTTCCTGGGCTTGCAGTTGCTCACGGGTTTCCTTGCCGATCACGGCCTGGAAGTCGCGAACCATCGCCGGATAAGGGTGCGGACCGGCCACGGTGCCGATCAGGTAGAAGGTGCTGTCAACGTTGGTCACCCAGTCACGCAGGGCTTCGTTCATCGCATCCTTCAGCGTGCCGGTGCCGGCCACCACCGGGATCACCTCGGCACCCAGCAGCTTCATGCGAAACACGTTGGCCTGCTGACGTTCGATGTCAGTGGTGCCCATGTAGATCACGCAATCCAGACCGAAACGCGCGGCGACGGTGGCAGTGGCCACACCGTGCATGCCGGCGCCGGTCTCAGCGATGATGCGCTTCTTGCCCATGCGCCGCGCCAGCAGGATCTGGCCGATGCAGTTGTTGATCTTGTGCGCGCCGGTGTGGTTCAGCTCTTCGCGCTTGAGGTAGATCTTCGCGCCGCCACAGAACTCGGTCAGACGCTCGGCGAAGTACAGCGGGCTTGGACGTCCGACGTAGTCGCGCTGGAAGTAGGCCAGTTCCTCCTTGAATGCAGGATCTTCCTTGGCCAGCTCATATTCACGGGCCAGGTCGAGGATCAACGGCATCAGGGTTTCGGCAACGTAGCGACCGCCGAACGCGCCAAACAGGCCGTTGGCATCAGGGCCGTTGCGCAGATTAGTCTGGGTCATTTGGCGCTCCAGTTGAATGCGTGAAGTGATGCATAAAGAGATAGTGGGCTTCACTCTACCCCTGACGCCCCGGCCTGAAAACCGATAAGATCGCCACAACCTGTCAGGAAAACTCACAGATCCCATGAGCCATGACCTTCCTCCGCTGAACGCGCTTCGTGCCTTCGAAGCCACTGCCCGCTTGAACAGCGTCAGTCAGGCGGCCGAACAGTTGCACGTCACCCATGGGGCCGTCAGCCGGCAACTCAAGGTGCTTGAAGAACACCTCGGCGTAAGCCTGTTCATCAAGGACGGTCGCGGCCTGAAACTCACAGATGCCGGGTTACGCCTGCGCGACGCCAGCAGCGAAGCTTTCGAGCGCCTGCGCAGCGTTTGCGCCGAACTCACACAAAGCACAGCCGATGCGCCATTCGTGCTCGGTTGCTCGGGAAGCCTGCTGGCGCGCTGGTTTATCCCGCGACTGGGGAGACTCAATGCCGACCTGCCGGACTTGCGCCTGCACTTGTCGGCCGGAGAAGGCGATCTCGACCCGCGAAGGCCGGGGCTGGATGCCTTGCTGGTATTTGCCGAGCCCCCCTGGCCCGCGGACATGCAGGTTTTTGAGCTGGCCAGCGAACGCATCGGCCCGGTCATGAGCCCACGGTTCACCGGCTATGAACGGCTCAAGGACGCGCCGGACACTGTACTGCTGAGCGAGCCTTTGCTGCACACCACCTCACGCCCGCAAGCCTGGCCGAGCTGGGCGCAACCACGCGGACTCGACGCCAGGGCGCTGAAGTACAGTCAGGGATTTGAACATTTGTATTACTTGCTGGAAGCCGCCGTCGCGGGTCTGGGTGTGGCGATTGCCCCCGAACCCCTGGTGGCGGAGGACTTGAAGGCCGGTCGCCTGGTTGCACCATGGGGCTTCAGTGAAACCCCGGCACACCTGGCGTTGTGGCTCCCCAAGCGCGCCGCGGACGGGCGCGCCCGGCAACTGGCGCAGTGGCTCAAGAACGAACTGCGTCGAACGGATTAATCACGCTTGCACAACAGATAAGCGGCCAGCAGGCCTAATGCGCCCACGGCGACACCGGCTGTTGTCCAGGGGTGTTCCTGGGCGTAGTCCCGGGTGGCAATCCCGGTTTCGCGGGTTTTGACCTTGACCTCTTCATAGGCATCGGCCAGCAAATGGCGCGAGTGCTTCAAGGCATTCTCGGCGTTGCTTTTCAGGGTCTTGAGTGTTTTACGCGACTCGTCCGAGGCGTCGTCCTTCAAGCTTTCCAAAGACTTGAGCAGACTCTCGATCTCGGCTTCCATGCTTTGCAATGAGGCTTTGCGTAACGAGGTGTTGGCCATGGTGGCTCTCCTGCATTGGTGATGAGTGGCATGTGTTGATTGGGACTTCAGGGGTTCGAGAAAGTGCAGAAAACCTGAACTTCATCCACAGAGCGACCAACAGAAAAAATAGGAAAAATCACTGCTAGGCTGTAATTCACACGCCGAGGAGAACGCCATGTCTGACCATCACACCTACAAGAAAGTCGAGCTGGTTGGCTCGTCCACCAGCAGTATCGAAGATGCAATCAACAACGCTCTGACCGAAGCCAGCAAGAGCATCAAGTACATGGAATGGTTTGAAGTGACCGAGACCCGTGGGCACATCAGGGACGGTAAGGCTGCGCACTTTCAGGTGACCTTGAAAGTCGGGTTCCGGATTGCCAGCAGCTGACTTTGGGCTAGTCTTCTGAACTTGCACGCCAGCCGAATGCCATAGGGAATGGCAAAGCGCTCCATGAGCGCGTCCGGCTGACGGCTGGTTACCCCTATGATCCGACCAGGGAAAATGCAACCGATGAAGAAGTTTATGTTGGCAGTAGGTTTGTTGAGCCTTGCAGGGACCGCATTGGCGGTCGGCAAGCCATGCGACGAGCTGAAAGCCGAAATCGCAGCGAAACTTGATGCCAAGGGAGTTTCCGGATATTCGCTGGAGATTGTCGATAAAGGTGCCGCTGCCGGCGGGCAAGTAGTTGGCAAATGCGAAGCAGGCGCCAAAGTGATCGTCTATAAAAAATAGGCCGATTCCCGTCTCAATGAAAAAGCCGACGCCATGGCGCCGGCTTTTTTATGCCTGTCGTTTGAGTATCAGCCTCGCATGACCTGCGCCAGCAACTCGTAGGAATGCACGCGATCCGAATGTTCGTACAGGTCACTGGTGAAAATCAGCTCGTCAGCCTGGGTCTGTTCGATCAGGACCTCGAGTTTGGCGCGGATTTTCTGGGGGCTGCCGATCATGGCCAGGCCAAGGAAATCGTGCACGGCCTCTTTCTCATGGGGCAGCCACAGGCCGTCCATGGTCTTCACCGGTGGACGCTGTACCAGGCTTTGGCCACGCATCAGGGCGAGAATCCGCTGAAACACCGAAGTCGCCAGGTAATCGGCCTGCTCGTCGGTATCGGCTGCCACTAAAGGCACGCCGAGCATCACGTAGGGCTTGTCCAAAACGGCTGACGGCTTGAAGTGATTGCGGTAGACCCGAATCGCTTCATGCATGTAGCGCGGTGCGAAATGCGATGCGAAGGCGTAGGGCAAACCACGCTCACCGGCCAGTTGCGCACTGAACAGGCTCGAACCCAACAACCAGACTGGCACATTGGTCCCGGTGCCCGGCATGGCGATGATGCGCTGGTCCGGAGTACGCGGCCCGAGATAGCGCACCAGCTCCGCGACATCTTCCGGGAAATCGTCGGCACTGCCGGAGCGTTCACGACGCAGCGCACGTGCGGTCATCTGGTCGGAACCGGGCGCGCGCCCCAGGCCCAGGTCAATGCGGCCCGGATAAAGACTTTCCAGGGTGCCGAACTGCTCGGCAATCACCAACGGTGCGTGGTTGGGCAACATCACCCCACCCGAACCGACTCGAATGGTCGACGTGCCACCGGCCAGGTAACCGAGCAATACCGAAGTCGCGGAACTGGCGATGCCGTCCATATTGTGGTGCTCAGCCACCCAGAAACGGTTGTAACCGAATTTCTCGACGTGCTGCGCCAGATCCAGCGAATTGCGCAGCGACTGGGCCGCGCTGCCGTTCTCGCGCACCGGCACCAGATCGAGGGTCGAGAACTTGATATCGGACAGTCGTTTCATAAACCTGCTTCTCCAAATGAGGGTGCAGGTTTGTTCTTGCGAATGGAAACCTGCCGAATCCAAAAGCGTGTACATGCAATGTGGGCATATACCCGAGTTTCAATAGCCCGGTAAAAAATCCCGCGAAAAAAGCAGATTGATCGGACAGTTCTGCCCGGTGTCCAAGGTGCTGAATGCGAAGATCGGCCTGGAGGCAACATTGGTCGACCAGGTTTCTGTTGAGAACAAAAGATCGCTGCCTTGAGCAACATGCCGGGATCATTCGGCAAAAAGTGCTCAAGTCTGCGATCTTTTTTGCGTCGCGACAGATTTGCCCGCTAAAACTGTGGTCGAATAAACGACAGCAGCGAAAACCCACGACTGTGCGCGCTGCGTCAAAGGAGCTTCAACATGAAACGTTTTGCCCTGGCGGTTATCTGTTGCGCACTGACCACTTCGGCCCTCGCGGCACCTAAACCCTGCGAAGAACTCAAGGCCGAGATCGAAGCCAAGATCCAGGCCAGTGGCGTCACCGCCTACACGCTTGAAATCGTCACCAACGACGAGGTCCACGACCAGAACATGGTCGTTGGCTCGTGCGAAAACGGCACCAAGAAAATCATCTACCAGAAGAACGACCGCTGACACCTCACATCAAGCAGTAAGACTCCCGATCTTCTGCAACGATCTCCCGCTTGGCGTTGTATAGCCTGGCTTCAGGGGTGAAGGCAATCGAGCGGCCTTCAAGCACATAACGTTGGCCGGCTTCGAAATGATCGAAGTTGATGGTCAAGTAACATATACGTTCAGAAGGGCCGCCCATCATGTTCAAGCCCCCGCCGCCAGGTACTTCGAAGTCGAAGCGGACGATCAGTTCATGGCTGCCAGGCATAACCTCAAAAAAACGCCCGTCGGACAAGCGCTGTTTATCCAGACGCTCAGCCATCAGCAACTTATCGTTAGGGAAGGGCGTGGAAAATTCGACCCAGGCCATCTTTGGATTAGCCGTTGGCATCGGGCTCTGACAGCCAGCGACAATGCTGGCAGCCAGCAACAACATCAACCTGTACATGATGAATGTCCCAAGGGGTTATACATTCAGCATAACGCCGATCAGGTGTGTTGACAGCCCGCAGGCGTGCCTTGGCCAATCACTTTTCGCTGTTCATCGTAGAGTTTCGCCCAAGGCCGAAAACCGATGTTCCCCACCTTTAGCCGATAACGCTCGCCCGCGTTGAAGTCGTTGAATTTCACGTTCAACTGGCAATCGCGCCACAACGGTTCGGCATCAGGGCCGATGTTGGTGGGCTGGACCGAGAATTGGTAACGGACCGTCAGCTCATGGCTACCGGGCTGGACCTGGAAATAGCGTTTGTCGCCGGTGGCCTTGTCATCGACCTCCAGCGCCTGCAAAGTCGTATCTTCTTGCTTCGAGTCCAGGTCGATCCAGGCTTGCGCAGGATCAGGGCGGGGTAGTCCGAAAAAAGCACAGCCGGCCAGCATCAGCAGGCCTCCTGTCAGTATCAACATGCGCATAGCGGAACTCCAGTCAGGCGGGATAATCTTGCGCAAAGACTCTCCAAGGAAGAATTATTGTGTTCAGGCCGCTTCCTAGCCTTGGATTACTTGATCGCGTTTTTCGCGTTTTGTTTCCGGGTGTGATGTTTTTGTTGCTCAACGGTTGCGCCGGCGTCAGCTACTACAACCAACTGGCCAGCGGCCAACTGCAGTTGCTGCGGGCGAGGGAGCCTGTTTCCAGCGTGGTTGCCGACCCGGCGCGCGATCAAAAACTGCGTACCCACCTGGAGCAATCGCAAAAGGCCCGAACGTTCGCCAGCCAGCAATTGCACCTGCCGGATAACCAGAGCTACCGCTTGTACGCAGACATCGGGCGCCCCTTCGTCGTCTGGAATGTCTTCGCCACGCCGGAGTTTTCCCTCAAACCCGTAAACCACTGCTTCCCCATCGCCGGTTGCGTGGCTTATCGCGGTTACTACAGCCAGAGTGCAGCCCGCGGCGAAGCAGCTTTGCAACGCTTGCAGGGCATGGACGTGTCGATTGGCGGTGTCGAGGCCTATTCGACACTCGGCTGGTTCAACGATCCGATCATCAATTCGATGATGGGCTGGGGGGACGAGCGACTGGCCACGCTGATCTTTCACGAGCTGGCCCATCAACGCTTCTATGTGAAGGACGACACGGAGTTCAACGAATCCTTCGCCACCTTCGTCGAGCAGGAAGGTACTCGCCAATGGCGCGCCTACCGCCTCCTGCCACCGGATAACAATGCGCAGGCGCGTCAGCGCAACCAGTTCACTGCGTTGGTGCTCAGGACCCGCACCCGACTGGAAAAGCTCTACACCTTGCCGTTGCCAACCGGACAAATGCGCCAGCGCAAGGCTGCCGAGTTCGAGCGCTTGCGCAGCGAATACCGGCAGTTGCGTGACAGTCAGTGGGCCGCAGACAAACGCTACGACACCTGGATCTATGCCCCGATGAACAATGCCCGGCTATTGCCGTTTGGTTTATACGACCAATGGGTACCGGCATTTGCCGCGCTGTTCCATCAGGTGGATGACGATTGGCTCAGGTTTTATACCGCCGTGGAGAAGCTCGGCGCCTTGCCCGCGGGCGAACGCAAGGCGGCGCTGAAAGCATTGGCTGACAGGGCCGATCAACCAAAGAACCAATAGCAAACCCCGATTGCACCCAGCACCCCGGCCAGCTCCGCCAGCAACGCACAACCGACGGCATGGCGCGCGCGCTGGATGCCCACGGCGCCGAAGTACACCGCCAGGACATAGAACGTCGTCTCGGTACTGCCCTGGACCGTTGCCGCCACCAGCGCCGGAAAGCTGTCGACGCCCGAGGTCTTCATGGTTTCGATCAGCATCGCCCGGGCAGCACTACCGGAGAAGGGTTTGACCATCGCCGTCGGCAGCGCATCGACGAATCGCGTGTCCCAGCCAGCCCACGCGACCAGATGGCGAATCCCTTCCAGGCCGAAGTCCAGCGCACCGGAGGCTCGCAATACGCCCACCGCGCAGAGCATCGCCACCAGATAGGGCAGCAAGTTTTTGGCGACGTCGAACCCCTCTTTGGCACCCTCGATGAAGGCCTCGTAGACCTTCACCTTACGCAGCGCGCCGATCAGCAGAAACAGCATGATCAGGCCAAACAGCGTCAGGTTGCCGAGGATCGATGACAGACCGGCCAGCGCGGTCGCCGAAAGGGTCGCCAGTAACGCCATGAACCCACCAAGGGCGAGGGCACCGGGGATCATGTAAGCCAGCACCACGGGGTCCCAGATGCGCAGGCGCTGCATGAACGCCACCGACAGGAAGCCGACAATGGTCGAGCAACTGGTCGCCAACAGGATCGGCAGGAACACCAGCGTCGGGTCGGGCGCGCCTTGCTGGGCGCGATACATGAAGATGGTCACCGGCAGCAGGGTCAGCGAGGAGGCGTTGAGCACCAGGAACAGGATCTGTGCGTTGCTGGCGGCGGTAGCGCTGGGATTGAGTTCTTGCAGCGCTTTCATGGCCTTGAGACCGATCGGCGTGGCGGCGTTGTCCAGGCCCAGGCCGTTGGCAGCGAAGTTCAGGGTGATCAGGCCGATGGCCGGATGACCAGGCGGGACTTCCGGCATCAAGCGCAAAAACAGCGGACCCAGGGCCTTGGCCAACCATTCGACGATCCCGGCTTTCTCGGCAATGCGCAGAAAACCCAGCCAGAGGGTGAGGGTGCCAAACAGCAGCACCATGACTTCGACCGACAGCTTGGCCATGGAAAAAATGCTTTCCACCATTGCCGCGAAAATCCCGGCATTACCGCCGATCAGCCACTGCGCCAGCGCCGATACGGCTGCCACGATGAAGAAGCCAAGCCACAGGCCATTGAGCATCAGTCAAATCCCCCCAAAAGATCCGCGAATGATAGCGGGGTGGCCAGAAACGACAAACCCCGGATTTCTCCGGGGTTTGTTGGTACTGCTGGCACTGCTCACTGTAGGAGCGAGCCTGCTCGCGATGAGGGCGGTACATTCAACATCTCTGTTGTTTGATATTGCGCTACCGCGAGCAGGCTCACTCCTACAGGGGATTTGTATCAGTTGCGGGAAATTTCACCAGCCGGCAGTTTTTCCTTGCTGCGCCAGTGCGGCAGGGAGTTCCAGTAGCGCTGGCCCTTGGCGTCGTCGTACATCCCTTCCCAACGAGCGATAACCAGAACAGCCAGGGCGTTGCCGATCACGTTCAGTGCGGTACGGGCCATGTCCATGACGCGGTCGACACCGGCGATGAACGCCAGGCCTTCCAGAGGAATACCGACGCTGCCCAGGGTAGCCAGCAGTACCACGAAGGACACGCCCGGTACGCCGGCGATGCCTTTGGAGGTGACCATCAACGTCAGTACCAGCAACAGTTGCTGGCTGATCGACAGGTCGATGCCATACAGCTGGGCAATGAAGATCGCTGCAATGCTTTGGTACAGGGTCGAACCGTCAAGGTTGAACGAGTAACCGGTCGGCACCACGAAGCTGCAAATGGCTTTCGGCGCGCCGTAGGCTTCCATCTTCTCGATCACGCGCGGCAGCACGGTTTCGGAACTGGCGGTGGAGTAGGCCAGTACCAGCTCATCCTTGAAGATGCGCATCAGCTTGATCACCGAGAAGCCGAACAGGCGAGCGATCAGGCCCAGGACCACGAAAGCGAAGAAGGCGATGGCGACGTAAACCAGGATCACCAGTTTGGCCAGCGGTATCAGCGACGCGAAGCCGAAGTTGGCCACGGTTACCGCGATCAGTGCGAACACGCCGATCGGGGCGTAGTTCATGATCATGTGAGTGACCTTGAACATGCTTTCCGATACGCCCTGGAACATCTTCACCAGCGGCTCGCGCAGGTCCGCCTGCAGGCTCGACAAACCGAGACCGAACAATACAGAGAAGAAGATGATCGGCAGCATTTCGCCGCGAACCATGGCCGCGAAGATGTTCGACGGGATCAGGTTGAGGATGGTTTGGACGAACGCGTGTTCATGCTGAACCTCGGCCGCCGTGGCCTGGTACTTGGAAATGTCCACAGTACCCAGGGTGCTCATGTCGATGCCTGCACCCGGATGGAACAGGTTGGCCAGCAGCAGACCGACCACGATAGCGATGGTGGTGACGATCTCGAAGTAAATAATGGTCTTGAAGCCGATACGCCCCAGCTTCTTGGCATCACCGACGCCGGCAATGCCGACAATCAGGGAGGAGATGACGATCGGAATCACGATCATCTTGATCAGACGGATAAAGATATCGCCTGCCGGTTGCAGGACGTTGCTGATCCACCAGGCTTTTTCGGCACTGAAATGGTTGAGCAGCGCACCGATTGCAATCCCCAATACCAGACCGATGAGGATCTGCCAGGCGAGGCTAAGCTTTGCCTTCTTCATATCTTTACCCTTACTTTGTTGTTTGACTCAGGGAGATGCGCGAACTGGAACGCTTATGGCGAAAAAGTCTAGTGCATCTGCCCCCGTATAAGGTGCCCCGGAACGCGTGTTTACGGCTCTCTGGCAGGTGAAAAAAGGCGCAACTATTCCGATGCAAGGGAGCGCCGTCTAATGCTGTAAACGCCTACCCTATGCCGAATCGGCATGAGGTTTTTTAGGTGAAAGGTGCGTCCCAACCGGTTCGAATACGACATTTCGGCAGGCATAAGTGCCGTGAACCGGTCATTACAGGGCAGATCGAGTGTTTTTTGAGCAGTGGCCGTGGGTTGATTTTTCAGCAGAATCCCGCAGAACGAAGCGAAAAATCGCGGCCAAAAAAAGGTGATTTTTCTCGATATACGGTCGCCGGTGAAACACCGGGAAAAGTATTTTCCGACGTAACCAGGACAAGGACGCGATAACGGTGATGACACCGAGACGAACGCTCTATTTCAATGTGTTGCGTGATCAAGCCCTTCGCAAGCCCGTCGAGCCATGACGGGCCGGCGAACTTGCGCAGCAGCTTTTCCTGACCCGGCCCTTGCGCAGGCACTCCCTGTACCCGTAGGTCACTCCGCCCCTGAAACAGGCAGAACGTCCCGACCCCTTGGTCATGCGCCAGCCCTCATCAGGTGACGCAGGTGGAAAGAGGCGCTGTGGCCCCCCTCATGTGCGAACTCAGTACCCGTTCGGATCTTTCTTCAGTTGCTCCATCAACAGGGCGGCTGCCAGTTTCTTGAACAAACCGTTCATGTCAGCTTTGACCGCGACGGCCAAAGAAGAAGGAAACAACGAACATCACCAGGAACACGACAAACAGAATCTTGGCGATACCTGTGGCGGTGCCCGCGATACCGCCGAAACCCAGTACGGCAGCGACGATGGCGATAACCAGGAATGTGATTGCCCAACTCAACATGGTAATTCTCCTTACGTTTCTGTTTAGAGGTGCCGCGTTTCCCGGCGCATTGGGTGCGCGGAAGTTTTACCTAGAACACCCAATGCTCCTGATAACGTATCTCACCCACAGGCCCGACCTGGTCGACATCCATCATGCGCATCGGGGTGCTATCGGCCTGACCGCTGCTGACTGCGCTGAAATGGGTTTGGGTCGGGCGCTGAATCGACAGACGTGGCGCTTCAGGCTGCTGGCCCTGTTCCCAGCGTTGAAACTGCTGGCCGCCGATCAGGGTGATCAACAGCGCCAGTACAGCAAACAGTCCTTGCTGGATATGCACAGGCGAAAGGCGCCGGTGGGTGGCACGTTGAAGGTTCATCCTGGAGCTCCTGCCACTCGGGTCGGTATTCGATAGCGGGCGCTGGATTTTGAATGCCCTGGTCAACCAGACAATTGCAGCCCGCATGCCAGCTTTGACTCGATTTAATTTCCTTGAATTTCAATATCTTAAGACCATAAAAGAAATCACTTTGCACGCATCCTGCACGATGCCACTTGCGCGGTCGTGCGTATTGCACGATTCGTTTGAAGGAAGGCGTAAATTTTTTGAATTGAGAGGAGGGCGCGGATGTCAGAAATACACGCTGGTTTTTGTAGGAAACCGGGCATCCATTAAAGGACCGGCGAAATCAGGTGGCAAAGCGATACATGGGATGAAAGCTATCCTGCCATGACAGGAATGGCTCAGAATCAATCATGCAACTTGCCCGATTTCTCTGAGACTAAATAAAGATTATTCATTAAGGAGCGTAGGAAAATGGAATCAGCCACGGAGCATCAAGGCCGCATTCTGCTGGTGGATGATGAGTCCGCCATCCTGCGTACTTTCCGTTATTGCCTCGAAGACGAAGGCTACAGCGTGGCCACCGCTACCAGCGCCGCGCAGGCAGAAGCCCTGTTGCAGCGACAGGTCTTCGACCTGTGCTTCCTCGATTTGCGTCTGGGTGAAGACAACGGCCTCGATGTGCTGGCCCAGATGCGTATTCAGGCGCCCTGGATGCGGGTGGTGATCGTCACTGCGCACTCTGCCGTCGACACCGCAGTGGATGCGATTCAGGCCGGTGCCGCCGACTATCTGGTCAAACCGTGCAGCCCCGATCAATTGCGGCTGGCAACCGCCAAGCAACTGGAAGTGCGGCAACTGTCGGCGCGACTGGAAGCCCTGGAAGGTGAAGTACGCAAGCCCCAGGATGGTCTGGACTCCCACAGCCCGGCCATGAAAGTGGTACTCGAAACCGCCCGCCAGGTTGCCACGACCGATGCCAATATCCTGATTCTTGGTGAATCCGGTACCGGCAAGGGCGAACTGTCCCAAGCCATTCACGGCTGGAGCAAACGCGCGAAGAAATCCTGCGTCACGATCAACTGCCCGTCGCTGAACGCTGAACTCATGGAAAGCGAACTTTTCGGCCACAGCCGTGGCGCCTTCACCGGTGCCAGCGAAAGCACCTTGGGCCGAGTCAACCAGGCTGACGGCGGTACGCTGTTTCTCGACGAGATCGGCGACTTTCCCCTGACATTGCAGCCGAAGTTGCTGCGTTTCATTCAAGACAAGGAATATGAGCGCGTTGGTGATCCGGTGACCCGTCGCGCCGATGTGCGCATCCTTGCGGCCACCAACCTCAACCTTGAGGACATGGCCCGCGACGGTCGTTTCCGTGAAGACCTGCTCTACCGCCTGAATGTCATTACCTTGCACCTGCCACCGCTACGCGAACGCCGCGAAGATATTCTCAACCTCGCCGATCGCTTCCTCGCACGCTTCGTCAAGGAATACGCCCGTCCCGCGCGCGCCTTCAGCGACGAGGCCCGGGAAGCGCTGCTGGGCTATCGTTGGCCGGGCAACATCCGTGAGCTACGCAACGTGATCGAGCGGGCGAGCATCATCTGTCCGCAGGAGCGGGTCGAGATCAGTCATCTGGGCATGGCCGAAACCCCGGTCCACAACGCACCGCGTATCGGCGCGGCACTGAGCCTGGATGAGCTGGAGAAAGCTCACATCGGCGCGGTCCTCGCCACCGCCGACACCCTGGATCAAGCGGCGAAAACCCTGGGCATCGACGCCTCGACGCTGTACCGCAAACGCAAACAGTACAACTTGTGAGCAACAGCGGATGAAACTGGCGATGAAATTGCGGACCCGGCTATTCCTGAGCATCTCCGCACTGATGACCATCGCGTTGCTCGGGCTCTTGCTCGGGCTGGTCAGCGTGATGCAGATGGCCGGCAGCCAGGAAATGCCCACCCGCAACAACTTCGTCACTCTGGACCTGGGGCTCAAGCTGCGTCAGATCCTGGGTGATCAACTGATCATCATGCTCAGCGAAAAACCTGACTCCGCCGCTTTCGCCGCCTCGAAGCAGCATTACTTCGAACTGCTGGAGGAAGGCATCGCCCAGGAGCCAGAACAGTCCGCAGGCGAGTACGGCTTCAGAAAAGCCAAGGCCGACTACGAGCGCTTTATACAGGCTTATGAAACGTCCCCGGACCCGTCGAATGCGCTCGGCAGCCACGGCAACCTGACGGAAAAATTCAACGCGCTACGCAATGGCCTGATCGCCGAGCACAAGCGCGCACTGGATAACATCAACGATACCGAGCGTCAGGCCCGGGAGCAGGCGCAGCTGATTGCCGGGTTGCTTGGCCTGGTGGGGCTGGCGGTGCTGATCGTCGGCTTCGTGACCGCGCAGGCCATCGCCCGGCGCTTCGGGGAGCCGATCGAGGCTTTGGTCAAGGCGGCGGACAATATCGGCCAGGGCAATTACGATGTCACCCTGCCGATCTCTTCGGCGGTGGAGCTGAACCAGTTGACCCGGCGTTTCGGGATCATGGCCCAAGCGCTGCGTGAACATCAGGCCACTAACGTCGATGAACTGCTGGCCGGTCAGCAGCGTTTGCAGGCCGTGCTCGACAGCATCGACGACGGACTGCTGATGATCGACCGCCAAGGCAATCTGGAACACCTTAACCCTGTGGCCCAGCGCCAGTTGGGCTGGGAGTCCGATCGTCTGGGTCAGGGGTTGGGCACGGCGCTGGAGCGCCCCGAGCTCGATGAGCAGCTGCAACTGGTGCTGCGCGGCGGTACGCTGGAGCGGGCACCGGAAGACTTGAGTGTCGAAGTCGATGGCGAGTCGCGACTACTGACTTATAGCCTGACCCCGGTAAGCCATACCCAGGGACACATTCTCGGCGCCGTGATGGTGCTGCATGACGTCACGGAACAGCGTGCCTTCGAACGGGTACGCAGCGAATTTGTATTGCGCGCCTCCCATGAATTGCGCACACCGGTCACCGGCATGCACATGGCTTTCGGATTGTTCCGCGAGCGCGTTCACTTTGCCCCGGATTCCCGGGAAGCCGACCTGCTCGATACTGTGAATGAAGAGATGCAGCGGCTGATGCAGTTGATCAATGACCTGCTGAATTTCTCCCGTTACCAGAACGGGTTGCAGAAACTCACTCTGGCGCCGTGTTCCATCGAGGCATTGCTGGAACAGGCTCAATCGCGCTTTGCCACATCGGCCGAAGAGAAGGAAATCAGTCTGCTGGTGGAAGTGCAGGGGCCTTTGCCACGGTTACAGGCCGACCAGGCACAACTGGACCGGGTACTCGACAACTTGCTCGACAATGCCTTGCGTCACACCGGCTCCGGCGGGCGGATACGCCTGCAGGCCCGGCGCCACGGCGACCGGGTCATCATCAGTGTCGAGGACAACGGCGAAGGCATCGCCTACGGTCAACAGGGGCGGATCTTCGAGCCGTTCGTACAGGTCGGACGCAAGAAGGGCGGGGCCGGGCTCGGCCTGGCCTTGTGCAAGGAAATCGTGCAATTGCATGGCGGGCGCATGGGCGTCTACTCCCGGCCAGGGCAAGGTACTCAGTTCTACATGGCGCTGACCGTTTAGCTCACCTTCACGTCTCGTCATCCAGACGTCGGCCAGCGCCCGCCAGGCGTCGGCCCCGGGTTATCAATTCAATGAACTGCACGGCGCTCAGCGCACGGGCGAACAGCCACCCCTGGCCGAACTTCACGCCTTCACTGCTGAGGAATTCGACCTGGGCCTCATGTTCGATGCCTTCGGCAATCACCTTCAGGTGCAGCGACTGGGCCATGTGAATGATGTGCGGGGCCACACCACTGCTGGCGGCGTCATGGCCCAACGCATCGATGAACGCCTTGTCGATTTTCAGGCAATCCACCGGCAGGGTTTGCAAATAGGCGAGGCTGCAATAGCCGGTACCAAAGTCATCGATCAACACCTGGTGCCCGACATCCCGTAACGATTGCAGGTTTTCCCGGGCCACCACTACATCCACCAGCCCGCGCTCGGTGACCTCAAAGGCAATTTGCTGCGCAGCGACACGGTGCAGGGTCAGCAGCCGCGCCATCACCTGACCAATCCGCGGAACCATCACATCACACGCCGCGAGATTGACCGAGATGTACAGTTGCGGGTTGGCACGCAGCAACTGGCCGAGTTGCTCGAGCAGGCGTTGCAGGACGAAGTCTGTCATCTGGCGAATCTGCCCGGTGTTCTCCGCCATTGGGATGAACAGGTCGGGACTGGTCAGAGTACCGTCCGGCCTGCGCCAGCGTAGCAGCGCTTCAGCCCCGACACAGTTGCGGCTATCGAGGTCGAAGATCGGTTGATACAGCACCTGCAACTCGCCACGGCGAATCGCGCCGGTCAGTTCGGCGTCCAGCGACTGCCGCTGGCGCACCAGCAGAAACACCAGGAACCCAACGCATATGCCCAGTGTGAGGCTGGCCGGCAGCAGCCACCACCAGACCGCCGGGATATGCATGCCGCTGCGCGGGCTGATCAACACCAATTGATATTCCGGATTGTCAGTGGGCATGCGGTATATCAGGCGTGTCTGGGTTATCTGCAGCGCATCACGGTTTCTCGGTGGCCAGGTCTCGGCCGGCGGCCAGACCTGAGAAGCGCCCAGCACCGGAATCGCGCGCGCGCCATGGTCAAGGACCACCAGCAGACTGCTGCCCGGCGACAGGTCGACCATATCGGTCAAATGCCCGCGAGAGGTCGCGACCCGGAAATTCCCGCGCCCGAGCATCAGCGCGGCGCGGTTTTCGTCGGGTTCGGTGGTGGTGTTGAGCCAATAGCTGTAAGTCGGGCCTTTGATGTCTGGCGATCGACTCAGTGACAGCCCTTCCTGGCGAGGGCGATTGGAGCAGATTCGCGAGGAGTCCATATAGGCAGCTTCGTAGACGAAGCGATAATTGAACGTAACCTGTTGCAAGGTCGCGATCATTTCCGCATCGCAGCCACGCAACGGCTGCGCTTCAAGGTCATCAAGGCTTTCGCGTAGTTGCCCGAAGAGCTGTTCCAGGCGGGCGAGGAAGCGCTCACCCTGAGCATTCATTTCTTCGCTTTCGTTTTGCTCGACCTGGTGAATGGCGACGAACAGGCTGCCGGCCATCAGTAACGTTGCGCTCAAGACAGCAGATATCAGCCCCAGAAACCAGGGGCGATGGAACCAACTACGGAAGGTCTCTCGAGCAGCAGGCATTGTGTAATATCCGAAGGATTACCAATGAGTTATAGCTGCTGATTGGGAAAACGCCCGCACCGTCTGGCGGTGTCATTATTTTGACTGATTCAACACCAAAAGTAGCGCTGCAGTTTGCGCATCCGGAGTGCCGTCGAAGCGCGCCGGACGGAAATGCATCTGGAATGCCGCTATCACATGCCGTGTCGCGACATCGAGCTCGCCGGTTTGTGGCGAGGCATAACCCAAGCGGGTCAACTGCGCCTGAAACCAGCTGATGCTCGGCAACTGCTCGGCGAACAACATTTGCTGGCGCGCCACCGACTGTTCATTCGGCCAGAGGCCCAAACCTTCGGCGGCCAGACGCTTCCAGGGGAACAGCGGCCCCGGGTCCAGCTTGCGCAATGGTGCAATATCGCTATGGCCAATGATGTCGCGAGGCTTTATGCCGTGACGTTTGCTGATGTCCTTGAGCAACACGATCAACGACTGGACCTGATCTTCGGTATAGGGATACCACACGCGCCCGGTCGGCGTGTCCTCGAAGCCCGGGTTGACGATTTCGATACCGATGGAACTGGAGTTCAGCCAGGTACGGCCATTCCACTCGCTCTCCCCGGCGTGCCAGGCGCGCACATTTTCATCCATCAGCTTGTAGATGGTGGCGCCCTTGTCGTCGCCGATCAGGTAATGGCTGCTGACTTCACCGTGGGTAAGCAGTTGCAACGAACGCTCCAGCGAGGCGTTGGTGTAATGCACCACCACGAACTGCACACGGCTGTCGTAATTGGCTGAAGGATGGCTGGTGTCAATACGGGGACCGCTGGCGCAGCCGGCCAGCAGAATCAGTGACGCGATCAGAGCAAAATATTTCATGGCGAAGGCAGTACACACAAGACAATAATGCAACAGTGTAACGTAATGCCTGGCGGACGGACGGCAATCAAACAAAATGGAACAATTGACGATCAGCCTGGCTCCACGCGGTTGCGGCCGGCATTTTTTGCGCGATACAGCGCCTGATCGGCTCTTTTAAGCGCTTGATCGCCGTGCTCTCCCTGCCTGAACGCCGTCATTCCGATGGACACGGTGATGGTCACCGGCTCTCCCTTGAAGTGGAACGGACAGGCCTCAATCGAGGCACGCAAGCTTTCCAGCAACTTCAACCCCGCCGCCGGCACCGTGGATGGCATTAACAGAACAAACTCTTCGCCGCCAAACCGCGCAATGAAATCCGTCCCGCGCAAACGCTTGCACAACACGCTGGCGATGATTTTCAGCACTTTGTCACCGGCCAGGTGCCCGTAGTTATCATTGATACGCTTGAAATGATCGAGGTCCAGCATGGCCAGCAGCAGCGTGTTGCCATGTTGCTGCCATTGTGTGACTTCATGGTCCAGGCGCTCGCTCCAGGCCGCGCGGTTGGGCAGACCGGTCAACGGGTCGACCAATGCCTTCTGACGCTGCTCTTCAAGGTGCTCACGGTAACCCTGGGCCTCCTGCTCCATATGGGCAACCCGCTCGGCCAGGCTGTGCAAGCGCGCAGCAACCTCTTGCTCGCGCTCATCGCGCTGTTTCTGGTGCTGGTCCATGGTGCCCAGCAAGCCTTCGAGATGGTTTTCCAGGACGTGCTTGAGATCTTCCAGGTCCGCGGCTTCCTGCATGCTGCTTTGCAAGCCATCGACCTGTTCGCGGATCTGCGTGTCCATCTGCCGCGCAGCCGAACGGTTGTCGGCGTGCCCTGCGGTGGCGGCCTGCAAGTTGCTCTGGAACGATTCGAGGCGTTCGTTCAATCGTTGTAGATAGGCTTCGAACTCATGCTGGCCGCTGTCGGTAATGGCCAGCATCAACGTGGCGAAGTCGTCGAGGATCGGCAGCAACTCGTACCAGTTCAAACCGTTTTTCAGACGATCGCGCATGGATTCGGCTTGCGGACGATAACGTTCGGGCAATGTCAGGTCTTCGAGCAGCCCTAGCAGCGTGTCTTCGATGTGGCTGGCCACCGAACTGTAGGAGGGCTCGGGGGAGTCCGGGAGTGCGTAGAGAATGTCGTGCCCGGATGGCGCCTGATCGGTGGCGACCACGTCCTGCGTCGTAATCGGAGGTACGGGCACACTATCCGTCGATGCTTGCACGGTCAGCTCGTCGGGGTTTGGTACCGACTCAGGAGGCGTCGCGACGGTTTCCGGGGTCGGTTTCTCGGCCGATTCGACTTCTGCCGCGGCTGAGTTGGCTGGTCGAGGCTCCGCAGCCGGAGGTGCAAAAGCCACGGCTGGCTCAGTCGGCACGGAGTCGTCTTCAACTCGCTCGGCGACGGGAACCTCGCAGATTGCTGGCTCGATCACGAATGGGGCCGACTCGATAATCGCCACAGTGCTCTCGGTTACAGGGGCAGCCAAGGCAGGAGAAGTAGCCGTTGAGGCCAACGTCTCCTGCGCTTCACGCCCCCCGAACAACCGCTGCAGCAAGCCAGGTCGATCGGGTTCCGCCGGGGTTTCCAGCTGGCTCAGGGCCTTGCCTTGCAAACCACTCAGCTCGCTGAGCAACAAGGGTATCTCACGTGCCTGACTGACCCGCGCCTCCAGCTGCTTGGCGAAACTCTTGAGTGGCCGGCTCACATCCCGTGGCAGTGGCAATGTTTGCAGTTGAGTGACCAGCGCAGTCAGGGCGGCACTGGTCTGGTTGACCCGGGTTTCCCGACGCTGTTCAGAGTCGAGCACGGCTTTTTCCAAGCGCGGAATCAGCGCGGCCAGGCCGGCGTCCATGTCGTCGGTACGCACGACCTCACGCATTTCCTTCATGCATTGGTCAACGGCGCGGTCGGTACCTTCCGCCGCCAGGGTGCTGCGCACCAGCCCACGACGCAGCAAGTCGAGCCGCGCGTCCCAGCGACGTTCGAGCTTTTCCTGTTGTTCGATGCTTTTGAGGTATTTCTCTTTCCAGCGCTGTGCTTCGTCGCTCATTCATGGGATCCGCGAAGGGCAGGACTCAACGCGGGCAATGCATCGGCCGTGAGCGAACCCGGCAGACGAATCTCTACCGCGACCGGCAGGTGATCGGAAATGGGCTGTGCCAGCACCTCGACCTTTTCCAGGGTCAGGCTCGGGCTTAGCAGGATATGGTCCAGGCAGCGCTGCGGGCGCCAACTGGGAAACGTCGCTTCCAGTTGTGGCGCAAGCAGGCCGAGATCGCGCAACGCGGAGTTTTGCAGCAGGTCACTGGCATGGGTATTCATGTCGCCCATCAGTACCTGGTGTTTGTAATCGCCAATCAGATCGCGGATGTAGGCCAGTTGCAGGCTACGCGCCCGGGCGCCCAAGGCCAGGTGCATCATGACCACCACTAGCGCTTCAGGGCCTTCGCCGAACCGTACCAGAATGGCTCCGCGACCTTTTGGCCCCGGCAACGGATGATCTTCAATGGCCCAGGGGCGCAATCGACTGAGCACGCCATTGCTGTGCTGGGCCAGGCGACCAAGGTTGCGATTGAGTTGTTGATACCAGTAGGGGAAGGCGCCGAGCTGGGCCAGGTGTTCGACTTGATTGACGTAGCCTGACCGCAGGCTGCCGCCATCGGCTTCCTGCAAGGCGACCAGATCGAAATCGCCCAGCAGATTGCCGATTTTCTGCAGATTGTCTGCACGCCCGGTGTGCGGCAGCAGATGCTGCCAGCCCCGGGTCAGGTAATGCCGATAACGCTCGGTACTGATGCCGACCTGGATATTGAAGCTGAGCAAGCGCAGACGACTGTCTACGGGCAGGCCCGTGGACTCCAGATGATGCTCGTTGACCCGCGGATCATGCCGGCCAACGACGCGTTCAGTACCCCATCGGCGCATGGCAGTGACTGCCCTTAGTTGGCGGCAGCCTTGTTAGCCGCCCGCTCTTTGTCGATCAGTTTGTCGGCCAGTTGCAGGGCCTGTTCGGCACCGCCGGCAGAACCCACGTCAAACCGGTACTTGCCGTTGACGATCATGGTTGGAACGCCGGTGATTTCATACTTCTTGGCCAGTTCACGCGCCTTGACGATCTGACCTTTGATAGCGAAAGAGTCGAAGGTCGCGAGGAACTTGTCCTTGTCCACGCCTTGGGTAGCGAGGAAGTCGGCCATGTCATCCTTGTCGGTCAGTTTCTTGTGTTCTTTCTGAATCGCGTTGAACACCGCGGCGTGAACGTTGTGCTCGACACCCATGGCTTCAAGGGTCAGGAACATCTGACCGTGGGCGTCCCACGGGCCACCGAACATCGCAGGGATGCGGACGAAGTTCACATCCGAAGGCAGCTTCTCCGCCCACGGATTGATCACCGGCTCGAAGGCGTAGCAATGCGGGCAGCCGTACCAGAACAGCTCTACCACTTCGATCTTGCCAGGCACAGCGACCGGAACCGGATTGCTCAGTTCCACATATGGTGCGGCGGGGGCTTCAGCAGCCTGGGCGGTCATGCCGAACAGGCTGGCAGCGGCAAAAACGGCGCTGATGATCAGATTACGCATGCTTTACTCCTGGACAAATTTTATCGCCTCGCGCGACTTGTTTTCAGACAGATCCTGGCGGGCTTGAGTTCTGTAGTGTAACGGCAGCGGCCACAAAAAAGGGCGGCCAAGGCCACCCTTTTTATACTTGCTGTCACGGATTAATCGAGCGTTAACGTTGCAGGCGATAAGCACCCTGTTCAACACCCGATCCGCCGGCCTTAGTGCAGGCCTTGAATGTAGCTGGACACCGCAGCGATGTCTTCGTCGCTCAACTTCTTGGCAATGGTCTGCATGGTCTTGGCATCGCCGTCGTTGTTGCGGCCGCCTTCTTCCTTGCGGAAGTCGGTCAGTTGCTTGGCGATGTATTGAGCGTGCTGGCCGCCAAGGTGCGGGAAACCGGCAGCTGCGTTACCTGCGCCATTTGGCGAATGGCACCCGGTGCAAGCTGGCATCCCCTTGGCCAGGTCACCGCCACGGAACAGGGCTTCACCGCGAGCGACAACTTTCGGATCGGCGGCGCCGACACTGCCTTTCTGGCTGGCGAAGTAGGCGGCGATGTCCGCCAGGTCCTGATCGCTCAGGTTGGTCAGCAGACCGGTCATTTCCAGAACGGTGCGCTTGCCCGACTTGATGTCGTGCAATTGCTTGGTCAGGTAGCGTTCACCCTGACCTGCCAGTTTTGGAAAGTTTGGCGCCATGCTGTTGCCATCCGGGCCGTGGCAGGCGCCACAGACGGCAGCTTTGGCCTGGCCGGCTTTTGCATCACCCGGTTGTACTGCCTCACCTGCAGCATGGGCCATGCCGGAGATGCCCACGGTCAACAGCAGACTCACGATCAATTTCTTCATCAGCTAATCCAACTACGGCTAAGGGTTAAGAGTTATGGACCGGGCTTACTCGCTCATCCAAAGGATGATGGCTTGGTAATCCTCGGCACTGCAGTCCATGCACAAACCACGCGGCGGCATCGCCTTGAAACCCTGGGTCACGTGTTGCACCAGCGTCTCCATACCTTTCGCCAACCTCGGCGCCCAAGCTTCCTGATCGCCTTTTTTCGGCGCCATGGGGAGTTGGCCGGAATGACAGGCACCACAAACACGGTTGTACACAGCTTGCGGATCCTGTGTAGCCTGAGCGCTGTAAAGCGGCATCAAGACACCGGCAGCTAGCAGCCATTTCGTCATAAAACGACCTTTTCAGGGTTGAGAGCGTGCTGCGTTCTAGTGCGCAATCAAGGTCTGTCGCTCTCGTGAACTTCATCCTACGCTGGGACAAAGCGCACACAAAATCTGCGGCATTATATACTGGCGTCACTGAAACGGAAGCGACACTGCTTGCCGCCCCCATTCCTGGCGCCGCCCACATCGGAAATCCCATGCAACTCAAGAATCCCATCCTCGGTCTGTGCCAACAGTCCACCTTCATGCTCAGCGCCGCCAAAGTCGACCAATGTCCGGATGACGAGGGCTTCGAAGTCGCCTTCGCCGGGCGTTCCAACGCCGGCAAGTCGAGTGCCTTGAACACCCTGACCCACGCCAGCCTGGCGCGCACCTCGAAAACCCCGGGGCGCACGCAACTGTTGAACTTCTTCAAGCTAGACGATGAACGCCGTCTGGTCGACCTGCCGGGCTACGGTTATGCAAAAGTACCGATCCCGCTCAAGCAACACTGGCAGCGTCACCTGGAGGCATATCTGGGTGGTCGCGAGAGTTTGAAAGGTCTGATCCTGATGATGGACATCCGCCATCCGATGACCGATTTCGACCTGCTGATGCTCGACTGGGCCGTGGCTGCCGGTATGCCGATGCACATTCTGCTGACCAAAGCGGACAAGCTGACCTATGGCGCGGCCAAGAACACGCTGCTCAAGGTTCAGGCAGAAATCCGCAAGGGCTGGGGTGATCTCGTGACGATCCAGCTGTTCTCGGCCCCGAAACGCATGGGCCTGGAAGATGCCTACACCGTACTGGCTGGATGGATGGAGCTGGCGGACAAGGGTGCCGAAGTAGAGGCCCAGTAAGCAGCGAAAGCTGCCTGGGTCGCCCCAGGCAGCTTTTTTTGCAGGCAAAAAAAACCCCGGACTTCATATGGGGAGGGAGAAGTTCCGGGGTTCAAGCTCTAGACCGCTAGGGCGGGGTCCAGATATCTGCCAACACTTAACACAACATAGGAGCATCGAAGGGCTTCACCAGCCATTCAGTAACTCTGAGTGGTGGTTCACAAGATTAGTTCAGATTTTTTTCAAATGGCTTTGAAATAACTCTAAGCGCCTTCCGGACTAAGCGAGTTGCGCCCTTCTGCCGCGGCACTATGCCGCAGCAGAACACGACAATTTTCTGTAGGAGCGAGCTTGCTCCGGGCGGCGTTCCGACGATGGAATTACAGTCGAAATCGATGTGTCTGACACTCCATCGCGAGCAAGCTCGCTCCTACAAGAAGGCTCAGTGAGCCTCATCCCAGTTATTTCCGACACCCACTTCGACCAGCAACGGCACATCCAGTTTCGCGGCCTCGCTCATGTGTACGCGAATTTCATCGCGAACCTGGTCGACCAGGTCTTCACGCACCTCAAGCACCAGCTCATCGTGCACCTGCAAAATGACTTTGGCGTCGAGGCCAGACGCGGTCAGCCAGTTATCCACTGCAACCATGGCTTTCTTGATGATGTCCGCAGCGGTGCCTTGCATCGGTGCGTTGATCGCCGTGCGTTCCGCGGCGGCGCGCTCTTGCGGCTTGTTGGAGTTGATGTCCGGCAGGTACAGGCGACGTCCGAAGAGTGTCTCCACGTAACCTTGTTCCGCCGCCTGCGCACGGGTGCGCTCCATGTACTGGCGAACGCCGGGATAGCGGGTGAAGTAGGTATCGATGTAAGCCTTGGCGGTCTTGGTGTCGACGCCGATGTCCTTGCCGAGCTTCTGCGCCCCCATGCCATAGATCAGTCCGAAGTTGATCGCCTTGGCGCTGCGGCGCTGATCGGAGGTCACGTCCGCCAGTTCGACCTTGAACACTTCCGCGGCGGTCGCGGTGTGCACGTCCAGATTGTGGCGGAAGGCGTTCATCAGCCCTTCGTCCCGGGAAAGGTGCGCCATGATCCGCAGTTCGATCTGCGAATAGTCCGCCGCCAGCAGCTTGTAACCTGCCGGTGCCACGAAGGCCTGGCGAATGCGACGCCCTTCGGCGGTGCGCACTGGAATGTTCTGCAGGTTCGGATCGCTGGAGGACAGCCGCCCGGTAGACGCCACCGCCTGGTGGTACGAGGTATGGATCCGCCCGGTACGCGGGTTGATCTGCTCCGGCAGACGGTCTGTGTAAGTGCTTTTCAGCTTGCTCATGGAGCGGTATTCCATGAGCACTTTGGGCAATCGATAGTCGTCTTCGGCCAGTTTGGCCAACACTTCTTCGGCGGTGGATGGCTGGCCCTTGGCGGTTTTCTTCAATACCGGCAAGCCAAGCTTTTCGTAAAGGATCACGCCCAGTTGCTTGGGCGAACCAAGGTTGAACTCTTCGCCGGCAATCTCGAAGGCTTCACGCTCCAGCGCCACCATCTTGTCGCCCAGTTCGATGCTTTGCACACCCAGCAGGGCGGCGTCGACGAAAGCGCCCTGGCGCTCGATGCGTGCCAGCACCGGCACCAGCGGGATTTCGATGTCGGTCAGCACGCTGGCCAGACTTGGAATGGCCGACAGTTTTTCGAAGAGAGTCTGGTGCAGACGCAAGGTGATATCCGCATCTTCGGCGGCGTAAGGCCCGGCCTGCTCCAGGGCGATCTGATCGAACGTCAGCTGTTTCACGCCTTTGCCGGCGATGTCCTGGAAACTCACCGTGGTGTGGTCCAGGTACTTCTGCGCCAGGCTGTCCATGTCATGGCGCGTGGCCGTGGAGTTGAGCACGTAGGACTCAAGCATGGTGTCGAAGGCGATGCCACGCACGGTAATGCCGTTGTCCTGATCGCCGCCGATGGCGCAGTTGGCCAGGATGTTCATGTCGAACTTGGCGTGCTGGCCGACCTTGAGTTTGTTCGGGTCCTCCAGAATCGGCTTGAGCGCACGCAGAACAGTGTCGCGGTCCAGCTGTTGCGGCACGCCGATGTAGGAGTGGGTCAACGGGATGTACGCCGCTTCGTTGGCCTGAACCGCGAATGACAGGCCCACCAGTCGTGCCTGCTGCGCATCGATGCCGGTGGTTTCGGTGTCGAAGGCAAACAGTTTGGCGTTTTTCAGTTTTTCCAGCCAGGCATCGAACCGCGCCTGATCAAGGATGGTTTCATATTGGGCGTCAGCGGCCACGACCGGTGCCTCGGCCTCGACGGCGCTGAACAGATCAACGGCCGGCTCAGGCTCGGCAGCGCTGCTCAGTTCGCTACGCTTGGCGTCCCGTTGCAGATCGTTCAGCCAGCTCTTGAACTCCAGCAGGGTGTAGAGCTCGAAAAGCTTGTCCGGATCTTCCGCGCCCATTTGCAGGTCATCGAGACCGATGTCCAGTGGCACGTCGACCTTGATCGTAGCCAGTTGATAGGAGAGGAATGCCATCTCCTTGTGCTCTTCAAGTTTGGCCGGCAGGGTCTTGGCGCCACGAATCGGCAGGGTCGGCACGATGTCGAGTTGCGAATAGAGTTCGGTCAGGCCGCCGTTCACACCCACCAGCAGGCCGGACGCGGTCTTGGGACCGATACCCGGAACACCCGGAATGTTGTCGGACGAATCGCCCATGAGCGCCAGATAATCGATGATCTGTTCGGGAGCGACGCCGAATTTCTCCTTCACGCCCTCCACGTCCATGCTGCTACCGGTCATGGTGTTGACCAAGGTAATGTGACCGTCGACCAGTTGCGCCATGTCCTTGTCACCGGTGGAGATGATCACCGGACGATCCGCCGCCGCACTGCTGCGGGCCAGGGTGCCGATCACGTCATCGGCCTCGACGCCTTCGACGCACAGCAGCGGGAAGCCCAGGGCGATCACGCTCTGGTGCAGCGGCTCGATCTGCACGCGCATGTCGTCAGGCATGCTCGGACGGTTGGCCTTGTATTCGGCGTACATGTCATCGCGAAAAGTCCCACCCTTGGCGTCGAACACCACGGCGAACGGACTGTCCGGATACTGCTTGCGCAGGCTCTTGAGCATGTTCAACACGCCCTTGACCGCGCCGGTCGGCAGGCCTTTGGAGGTGGTCAGCGGCGGCAGCGCGTGAAAGGCGCGGTACAGGTAAGAAGAACCGTCCACCAGGACGAGGGGGGCTTGGCTCATGAGCAGGATCAACCTTTTCGGCGGGTCCGGCGCTAGAATAGCGGGACCGTTGACGACAAAGGGACAAGGTTATCATGCGCACACTAAATCGCCTGTTGCTGGCTGGATTGTTTGCAATCGCACCATTGGCCGTCATGGCGGCGGACGATGCGCCAACGCCGGAACCGGATGTCACCATTCGTACGGAAGGGGACAAGCTCATTCAGGAATATCGCCAAAACGGCTTCCTGTATGCGATCAAAGTCACGCCCAAAGGCGGCAAGCCGTATTTCCTGGTGCGCGCGGATGGCTCGGAGGGAAACTTCATCCGCTCCGACTACCCGGATATGCTTATTCCGGCGTGGGAAATTTTTAAGTGGTAAGTCGTCCCTAACTTTAATCGGCGCTGGCTCAACAGCGGCGCCCGTACTGGCAGCTTAAACATGTCTGTGTTCACCCCCCTGGCTCGGCCCGAGCTGGAAGCTTTTCTCGCCCCTTATGGCCTCGGCCGCCTGCTTGATTTCCAGGGGATTGCCGCCGGTAGCGAAAACACCAATTTCTTTATCAGCCTGGAGCAGGGCGAATTTGTCCTGACCCTGGTCGAACGCGGCCCGGTTCAGGAAATGCCGTTCTTCATCGAACTGCTCGACGTGCTGCACGGCGCCGACCTGCCGGTACCTTACGCCCTGCGTACCACAGACGGCGTGGCCTTGCGCGAACTGGCGGGCAAACCTGCGTTGCTGCAACCGCGCCTGGCCGGCAAGCACATCAAGCAAGCCAACGCGCAACATTGCGCACAGGTCGGTGAGTTGCTCGGCCATCTGCACCTGGCAACCCAGGCCAATATGATCAAGCGCAAAACCGATCGCGGCCTGGACTGGATGCTGGAAGAAGGCACGCAGTTTCTCTCGCACCTCAGTGCCGAGCAGAAAGACCTGCTGCAACGGGCGCTGGAAGAAATCACCCGACAGAAGGAAAAAATCCTGGCACTGCCGCGGGCGAACATCCACGCCGACCTGTTTCGCGACAACGCGATGTTCGAAGGCACGCACCTGACCGGGCTGATCGATTTCTACAACGCCTGCTCCGGGCCAATGCTCTACGACGTGGCGATTGCCTTGAACGACTGGTGCTCGGACGACGATGGCGTGATCGATGGACCGCGAGCGCGGGCCTTGCTGGGCGCTTACGCGGCCTTGCGACCGTTCACCGCTGCCGAAGCCGAGTTGTGGCCGACCATGCTGCGGGTGGCTTGCGTACGATTCTGGTTGTCACGCTTGATCGCCGCGGAGTCGTTCGCCGGGCAGGATGTGTTGATTCACGATCCGATGGAGTTCCAGTTACGCCTGGCGCAGCGGCAGACGGTCAATACGCCTCTGCCTTTCGCCCTTTAAAACAAAAGATCGCAGCCTTCGGCAGCTCCTACGGACCGAGGTAGGAGCTGCCGAAGGCTGCGATCTTTTTGTTTCAGCGGCTACAACGACTCCAGACACCCCGCCAGATCATTCCCCAACTTCTCCAGCACCTGCTCATAGCCCTGGGCAGTCGCCGGCGTGTACCCGCCCAGCGCATCCAGCTCAGCCAGTTTCACTGGCAAACCCGCCACCAAAGTTTCCGCCAGACGCGGGCGCAACGGCGGTTCGCTGAACACGCAGGTCTTGCCGACTTCCTGTAACCGCGCGCGCATCGCCGCGACATGCTGGGCACCGGGTTGCACTTCGGCCGCGACGCTGAACACACCCACGTGCTTGAGGCCGTAGGCGTCTTCGAAGTAGTCGAAAGCTTCGTGGAACACGAAGTAGGGTTTGCCCTGAACATCGGCCAGGCGCTTTTTCAGGCGCGCGTCCAACGCATCGAGGCGCTCGTCGAAGGCCTTCAGGTTGCTCTGATAGCGCGCGGCATTGTCAGGATCGGCGGCACTCAGGTCGGCCGCCATTTTCGTAGCGATGACTCGGGCGTTGACCGGCGACAGCCACAGGTGCGCATCCAGGCTGCCCGGGCGGTGATCGTGGTCGTGTTCGTCAGCTTCTTCGGCGTGGGAGTGGCTATCTTCGGCGAAGCGGCGCAGTTTCATGCCTGACAAATCCTGCACGGCGACGCTCGGCAGCGTACGACCCTTCAGCACGCGTGGCAGGAAACCTTCCATGTCCGGGCCGATCCAGTACAGCAGGTCCACCGATTGCACCTTGCGCACGTCGGAAGGGCGCAACGCATAGTTATGCGGCGATGCACCAGGTGGCAGCAAAACCTCGGGAATCGCCACACCGTCCTGTACCGCCGCGGCGATCAATTGCAGAGGCTTGATGCTGGTAAGGACCTTGACCTCGGCCTGTGCCGAACCGATCAGCAGAAAACTTGCGACAAATGCGACAAAGATAGAAAAAAGTCGGGACACGATGACCACTCGAAGAGGCGAGAACGGGTAACATAATAACGTCTCTCACTAAACTCGTCGTCGCTCATGCTAAAAACACCGATTGCCAGCCGCCCCCACGACCACTCACATTGCGTTCACAGCGCTTTGTCCGAGGCCGATGCCCTGTGCGCGCGTCAAGGCCTGCGCCTGACCGCATTGCGCCGGCGGGTGCTGGAACTGGTGTGGCAAAGCCACAAACCCCTGGGGGCTTACGACATTCTCGCGGTCCTCAGCGAGCAGGACGGTCGCCGCGCCGCGCCACCGACGGTGTACCGCGCGCTGGATTTCCTGCTGGAAAACGGCCTGGTCCATCGAATCTCCTCGCTCAACGCCTTCATCGGCTGCAATCACCCGGAACATGCTCACCAGGGTCAGTTCCTGATCTGCCGTGGGTGCCACGCCGCCATCGAGCTCGAACAAAAATCCATCAGCGACGCGATCATCGCCAGCGCCAGGGATGTCGGGTTTATCGTCGAAGGCCAGACCGTTGAAGTGATCGGTCTCTGCTCGGGTTGCCAGGGGGCTTGATGAGCAACGCGCTAATCCGTCTTGAGCAGGTTGCCGTCACGTTCGCCGGGCAACCGGTGCTGGACAACATCGAGCTGAGCGTCGAACCGGGACAGATCGTTACCCTGATCGGCCCCAACGGCGCCGGCAAGACCACACTCGTGCGTGCCGTGCTCGGCCTGTTGAAACCGGACAGCGGCAGCGTATGGCGCAAGCCGAAACTGCGGGTCGGTTACATGCCGCAAAAACTTCACGTCGATCCAACCCTCCCGCTATCGGTCCTGCGCTTCTTGCGCCTGGTGCCGGGCGTGGACCGTGCGATGGCCTTGGCGGCACTCAAGGAAGTCGGTGCCGAACAGGTGATCGACAGCCCGGTGCAAAGCGTTTCCGGTGGCGAAATGCAGCGCGTGTTGCTGGCCCGGGCCTTGTTGCGCGAGCCGGAACTGCTGGTGCTCGACGAACCGGTGCAGGGTGTCGATGTGGCCGGCCAGGCTGAGTTGTACAGCCTGATCACCCGCCTGCGCGACCGTCACGGTTGCGGCGTGCTGATGGTCTCCCACGATTTGCATCTGGTGATGAGCACCACGGACCAGGTGGTTTGCCTCAATCGTCACGTGTGCTGTTCCGGCCATCCCGAGCAGGTCAGCGGCGATCCGGCTTTCGTCGAGCTGTTCGGAAAAAACGCACAAAGCCTGGCGATTTATCACCACCATCACGACCACGCCCACGACTTGCATGGCTCGGTGGTCAAGGCGCCCGCGTCGGGCCAACCTCATGTTCACGGAGATAGCTGCAAGCATGGCTGATTTTCTGCTCTACGCCCTGCTTGCAGGCCTGGCCCTGGCCGTCGTTGCAGGCCCGCTGGGGTCTTTCGTGGTCTGGCGGCGCATGGCCTATTTTGGCGACACCCTGTCCCACGCGGCACTGCTCGGCGTGGCCCTGGGCTTCCTGCTGGATGTCAGCCCGACCGTAGCCGTCACCGTCGGCTGCTTGCTGTTGGCAGTGTTGCTGGTGACCTTGCAACAACGCCAGCCGCTGGCATCCGACACACTTTTGGGGATTCTCGCACCCAGCACGCTCTCGCTGGGCCTGGTGGTACTAAGCTTCATGCACGAAGTGCGGATCGACCTGATGGCCTATCTGTTCGGCGACCTGCTGGCGATCAGTCCAACCGATCTGGCCTGGATTCTTGGCGGTAGTGCTGCGGTACTGGTCTTGCTGGTTACGTTGTGGCGCCCATTGCTGGCGATCACGGTGCATGAAGAACTGGCCAGGGTCGAAGGCCTGCCGGTGGCGGGATTGCGCCTGGCGTTAATGCTGTTGATCGCCGTAGTGATTGCCGTGGCGATGAAAATCGTCGGAGTGTTGTTGATCACTTCGTTGCTGATCATCCCGGCGGCTGCGGCACAACGTCACGCCCGCTCGCCGGAGCAGATGGCACTGGGCGCGAGCCTGCTGGGCATACTCGCCGTGTGTGGCGGGCTGGCGCTGTCCTGGTTCAAGGACACCCCGGCCGGCCCGTCGATTGTGGTGACGGCCGCCATGCTGTTTCTGCTGAGTTTTGTTCTGCCCCGTCGAGGGGTGTAGACTTGCTCGTTTTTTGCGCAAATAGAGAGTCGCAGGAATGAAGTCGTTCGCCTCCCGTTATCTGCTCCTTGTCGCATTTTCTTTGCTGCTGGGCGCCTGCCAAAGCACGCCACCGGCGGCCACCGAGGCCGCCGATGCCCGGGCCACGGCCATCGTACAGCTGGAACAAAACATCGCCAGCGATGAACTGGCCACCGCCGAAGACCAATTGGCAGCCCTGCAGGCCGAAGCGCCCAACGATGCTTCCCTTGAGCAATACCAGCGGCAACTGGCCGAAGCCTATCTGCGCCGCAGTCAGATCGTGCTGCAAAAGGGTGATGTGGATGCTGCCGCGACCGCCTTGAGCCGTGCCCGCGCGTTGATGCCCAAGGCTCCGGCACTGACCGGTGGAGTCAACGGCTCGATTGCCCAGGCGCGCAAGGCCGAGCTGGAAAAAGCCGAAGCCGCCCTCAAGGCTGCCGAAGCCAAGCCAAAGGCCAAGGTCATCGATCTAACGGCTGAAAGCACCACGGTCGAGCTGAATATCAACGATATGGGCAAACTGCGTCGCCAACTGGATGCCATCGCTGCCGATGTAGTGAACTTTCAGTGCGACGTGAGCATTCAGGCACCGCGCACCAATGATTACCCTTGGCTGGCTAATTTGCTGACCAAACGGGTGAACAAGCTCGATCCTGAGTTTGATCTGAAGCTTGAACGGCAGATTTTGCGCAGTGTTCCGGCGCAGATGGTTCTTAGCCCTCGCAAACCCTGAAAAGCTTCGTCGGAACGCCGCCCGGAGCAAGCCCGCTCCTACAACGTTCCAGACAACGTAGGAGCGGGTTTGCCCGCGAAGGCGTCCTTTCTGGCAAAAAAATGCTCAGGCCGAAATCGCCTTGGCATTTGCCTTCCCCTCCCAATCCCGATACCGACCAATCGCTGGAGCGCGCCTCTTCAGCCGTTCCTTTTTTCTGACCTTTGATCGCGTTATTTCCAAATGACAGGACAAATGCGAAATAAATGCTAAGAACCTCTATACGGACAGGCTAAAATGCGCGCCCGGCTAACCGCTGATCCTTTTCTAACGCGCCCCACAAGGTTCGCTACGTGATCGAGTTTCAAAACGTCCATAAAACCTACCGCGTCGCCGGTAAGGAAATCCCCGCTCTGCATCCGACCAGTCTGACGATTGAGAACGGGCAGGTTTTCGGCTTGATCGGTCATTCCGGTGCAGGAAAAAGTACCCTGCTGCGTCTGATCAATCGCCTGGAAAACGCCAGTGGCGGCAAGATCACCGTCGACGGTGAAGAAGTCACTGCGCTCGACGCCAATGGCCTGCGCCGCTTCCGTCAGCAGGTCGGGATGATCTTCCAGCACTTCAACCTGCTGGCCTCCAAGACTGTCGCCGACAACGTCGCGCTGCCACTGACCCTGGCCGGCGAGCTGTCGCGCAGCGAGATCGACTCGCGCGTGGCCGAGTTGCTGGCGCGGGTCGGTTTGTCCGACCACGCGAAAAAGTACCCGGCGCAATTGTCCGGCGGACAAAAGCAGCGTGTCGGCATTGCCCGCGCCCTGGCGACCAAGCCAAAAATCCTGCTGTGCGATGAAGCCACCAGCGCCCTTGACCCGCAAACCACCGCATCGGTGTTGCAGTTGCTGGCCGAGATCAATCGCGAGCTGAAACTGACCATCGTGTTGATCACCCACGAGATGGACGTGATCCGCCGGGTCTGCGACCAGGTAGCCGTGATGGACGCTGGCGTGATCGTCGAGCAAGGCTCGGTGGCCGAGGTGTTCCTGCATCCGAAGCACCCGACCACCAAGCGTTTCGTGCAGGAAGACGAGCAGATCGACGAAAGCGAACAGCGTGATGACTTCGCTCACGTGCCGGGGCGCATCGTGCGTCTGACCTTCCAGGGCGAAGCGACCTACGCGCCATTGTTGGGCACCGTCGCCCGGGAAACCGGTGTGGACTACAGCATCCTGGCCGGTCGTATCGACCGCATCAAAGAAGTCCCATACGGGCAACTGACCCTGGCCGTGACCGGCGGTGACATGGAAGCGGCCTTCGCCTGCTTCACCGCGGCCGACGTTCACATGGAGGTTCTGCGCTAATGGAAGCCCTGACAAGTTTCTTTGCCAATATCGACTGGTTCGAAATCTGGCTGGCCACCTGCGACACCCTGCTGATGCTCGGCGGTTCGCTGTTGTTCACCGTCCTGCTCGGCTTGCCACTGGGGGTGCTGCTGTTCTTGTGCAGCCCGCGCCAGTTGCTGGAAGCCAAAGGCGTCTACGCGATGTTGTCGCTGGTGGTGAACGTTCTGCGTTCGCTGCCGTTCATCATCCTGTTGATCGTGATGATTCCGTTCACCGTGTTGATCACCGGCACGTCCCTCGGTGTCGCGGGTGCGATCCCGCCGCTGGTGGTGGGTGCCACGCCGTTCTTCGCCCGCCTGGTGGAAACCGCCCTGCGTGAAGTGGATCGCGGCATCATCGAGGCGACCCAGGCCATGGGCGCGACCACGCGGCAGATCATCACCAATGCGTTGTTGCCTGAGGCTCGTCCGGGCATCTTCGCGGCGATTACGGTGACGGCCATTACACTGGTGTCCTACACGGCGATGGCCGGTGTCGTGGGCGCCGGTGGTCTGGGTGACCTGGCGATCCGCTTCGGTTACCAGCGTTTCCAGACCGATGTGATGGTGGTGACGGTGGTGTTGCTGCTGATATTGGTCCAGGTACTGCAAACCGTTGGCGACAAACTGGTTGTGCATTTCTCCCGTAAATAAGACATGAGCCGGCCATTCGCTGGCAGGCGCCGGAAACCGGCGCCGCACAAGGAGTTAGCTGAATGAAAAAACTACTCGTGGCCTTCGCGGCCGTTGCCGCGTTCTCTGCCCATGCGCAAACCCTGACCGTCGCGGCCACCCCGGTACCACACGCCGAGATCCTCGAATTCGCGAAGCCGGCCCTGGCCAAAGAAGGCGTGGACCTGAAGGTCAAGGTATTCACCGACTACATCCAGCCGAACGTGCAAGTCGCGGAAAAGCGCCTGGACGCCAACTTCTTCCAGCACCAGCCGTACCTGGATGAGTTCAACAAGGCCAAGGGCACCCACCTGGTTTCCGTGGCCGGCGTGCATTTGGAGCCCCTGGGCGCTTACTCGAGCAAGTACAAGACCATTGCCGAACTGCCTGGCGGTGCCAATGTGGTGATCCCGAACGATGCGACCAACGGCGGCCGTGCGCTGTTGCTGATGGCCAAGGCCGGGCTGATCAAGTTGAAGGATTCGAACAACATCCTGTCGACCGTCAAGGACATCACCGAGAACACCAAGGACCTGAAAATCCGCGAACTGGAAGCCGCGACCATCCCGCGCGTGCTGACCCAGGTCGACCTGGCGCTGATCAACACCAACTACGCGCTGGAAGCCAAGCTCGATCCGTCCAAGGACGCGCTGTTCATCGAAGGCAGCGACTCGCCTTACGTGAACATCCTGGTGGCTCGCCCGGATGACAAGGACAGTGAAGCGATGAAGAAACTGGTGGCTGCCCTGCACAGCCCGGAAGTGAAGGCCTTCATTCTCGAGAAGTACAAAGGCGCGGTGGTGCCGGCGTTCTGATTGGCTGAAAGCAACAAAAAAGGGGCGCATCGAATGCGCCCCTTTTTTGTGCCCGAAACACGGCCCCTTGTAGGAGCGAGCTTGCTCGCGAAGGTGTGTCAGCCACTGTGATGTCGACTGACACTCCATCGCGAGCAAGCTCGCTCCTACAGAGGGATTGCGGTGCTTAATTGCGTTTGAGCATCACCGGCAATTGTGCCACCAGCTTCGCATTATTCAACGGCGCGCGGATGAAGCCGCGCTGGGTGCCGTCCGGCCCGATCACCGCGAGGTTGCCGCTGTGGTCGACGGTGTAGTTCGGCTTGCTGGTGTCCGCCGGAATGTATGGAATGCTCACCGCGTTGGCGATCTTTTGCAGCTCTTCGGTCGACGCCGGGGTTAGGCCGATGAACTGCGGGTCAAAGTAACCCAGGTACTGCTTGAGCTGCTTGGGCGTATCGCGATTGGGGTCGATGCTGACCAGCACGATTTGCAGTTTATCCACCGCTTCTGGCGGCAACTCGCTCTTGATCTGTCGCAGCTGGGCGAGGGTGGTCGGGCAGATGTCCGGGCAGAAGGTGTAGCCGAAGAACAGCAGGCTCCACTTGCCTTTCAATTCATTGATCGCGACCGGCTGGCCGTCCTGATTGGTCATCGTCACGTCCGGCAGATTACGGCTCTGCGGCAGCAAGATGATTCCGGCGTCGATCAGCGCTGTCGGATCGCCTTGATTCTTCCCGGATAGCACCTTGTTGACGGTCAGACCCAGGATCAGTGCGACCAGGGCAACGAGAATGAAGACGGTTTTCTGGGTTCGAGTCATAGGTTCAACAGTAAGTAGTGGTCTACGAGCAGGGCGATAAACAGCAGGAACAAGTAGTAAATAGAGTACTTGAACGTGTTGATCGCCGCGTGCGGCCGAGTGCCACGGTACAGCACCACGGCCCATTGCAGAAATCGCGCACCCAGCCCGAGCGCGCACACCAGGTACAGCATACCGCTCATGTGGATCACGTAAGGCATCAGGCTGACAGCGAGCAACGCGAAGGTATACAGCAGGATATGAATCTTGGTGTAGTGCACGCCATGGGTGACCGGCAGCATCGGGATGTCGGCCTTGGCGTATTCCTCCTTGCGATGGATCGCCAGTGCCCAGAAGTGCGGCGGGGTCCAGGCGAAGATGATCAGCACCAGCAGCAGCGGTTCGGCGCTGACGTGACCGGTGGCGGCGGTCCAGCCGAGCAACGGCGGCGCAGCACCGGCCAGACCACCGATGACAATGTTCTGCGGGGTCGCGCGCTTGAGAAATCCGGTGTAGATCACCGCGTAGCCGAGCAGCGAGGCGAGGGTCAGCCATGCGGTCAGCGGGTTGGTGAACGTCAGCAACATGGCTTGCCCGAGGGCCGCCAATACGAACGCGAACGTCAGCGCGGCGCTTGGTGACACCCGACCTTCGGCGATCGGCCGTTTGTGGGTGCGCGCCATGACTGCGTCGATGCGCCGGTCCACCACATGATTGACCGCCGCCGCGCCACCGGCACACAAAGCGATGCCCAGATTGCCGAAAATCAGCACCGTCCACGGCACACCGGCACGGGTCGCGAGGAACATCCCCACCAGCGAAGTGATGAGCATCAGCACCACGACTTTGGGTTTGGTCAGCTCCAGGTAGTCACGCCAGATCGCCTGACTGGGACGTTCGCCGATCAGAATCGCCATGGCATCTCTCCTTTTATTGTTATGGGCCCGGCTGAGTGTTTACGCGGGCTGAAGTGCCAGCGCGTTGGCTGCTTGACCCGGACCAGACTGGTTCGGGCGTGGTAATTGACCAGCACCATGGTCAGCAACAGCGCCGCACCGCCCGCGTTATGCGCGACGGCCACTGGCAGCGGCAGATGGAACAGCACGTTGCTGATGCCCAGTGTGATTTGTGCGCCAAGGGCGATCAGCACCAGGCCTGCCAGGCGCGTCATGCCGACAACTTTCAATTGCCAGGCCAGACCGAGCAACACCAGGGTGACCAGCAACGCACCGATGCGATGGGTCAGGTGAATGGCCGTACGGGCATCGCTGTCCAGTTGCCCGCCGAGATAGTTCGGACCGATGTGTTGGGTCAGGTGAAAGCCATTGGCGAAGTCGGCAGGCGGCAGCCATTGGCCGTGGCAAGTAGGAAAGTCGATACAGGCCACGGCGGCGTAATTGGAACTGACCCAGCCACCGAGGGCGATTTGCCCGATCACCAGCAGCAGTCCGGCCGTCGCCCAGTGCTGCAGGCGTCGCGGCACGGTCAGCGCCGGCAGTACGCCGGACAGGCGCAAGGTCAGCAGAAACAACAGGCTCAAGGTCGCGAAACCGCCAAGCAAATGCCCGGTAACCACCTGCGGCCAGAGCCTGAGCGTTACTGTCCACATGCCGAACGCGGCCTGGCCAAAAACCACCGCCAACAAAAACAACGGTAACTTCACCGGTTGTCCTGGATGACGGCGATGCAACCACGCGCGACCGGCCAACACCGTGATCAATATCCCCAACGTGCCGGCGGAGTAGCGGTGGATCATCTCGTTCCAGCCCTTGTGGGCCTCGACCGGAGCGTCCGGGAAATGCAATTCGGCATGGGCCAGCTGGGCTTCGCTTTTCGGCACGCTGATGAAGCCGTAGCAGCCGGGCCAGTCCGGGCAGCCGAGGCCGGCGTGGGTCAGGCGGGTGTAGGCGCCGAGTAACACCACAATCAGTGCCAGCAAGGTGGCAAACAACGCGAGGCGAAATCCAGGTTTGGCCATGACGATGCCCTTATCCGATATTCGACAGTTTCAGCAGGTGACGCAGGTCGTTGAGCAGGTCCTTACCCTTCACCGACGGGTCATAGCGCAGCACCAGGTTGCCGTGAGGGTCGATGATCCACAGGTGCGGCGCGTCATTGCTCTGAGCACCTTTGGTGTAGGTCGGCAAGTCCAGTGAATAGCGTTGCAACTGCGGGTACTCGCGTTGAAGTTTAGTCTCGTAATCGCTGTTCAGCGTCTGCGCGGCAGCCAGTGCATGGCTGGCGCGGGATGCATCGCGGCCGAGGCCGATCTGGATCTGCCGCGCCAGATACACCAGTTGCTGGCAGTCCACCGCACAAGCCTTGGGCGCCGTTACCAGTATCTGCCAGCGATCCTCCTGAGCCTGCACGCCGATGTCGGCACGGGTCTGGCCGTTACCGATCAGTTCGCCGTGATAGCTGCGGCCCTCGGGCACCCAGAAATTCAGCTTGTACATGCCGGTGGCGAGGATCATCGGACCGATTACCCCGAGCAGGATCAGCAGCAGTTGCATGCGGCCCTTGCGCCGGTTCACCGACAGTTTCGCCTCAGACATGCTGGGTGGATTCATGGCCGCTCCCATGGTGTTTCTCCTTTGCGTTGTGCCAGCCGAGATAGAGATAAAGGCCGAACAGGGCAATCGCCATGGCGAACCACTGCACGGCATAAGCAACGTGTTTTTCCGGCCCCATGGCCACCACCGGCCAGTCGGCCTGATAAGTGGCGGGGCCGGTTTCGGCGCGTAGCTCAAAGGCAAAGCCTTCGCGGTTCAGCGCAGTCCAGAGCCTGGTTGGCTCAACGGCCGTAATCAGCTTCGGCCATGTCAACGTTGTGGGATCTTCGTGCAATTGGAACGTCGCACCGGGGGAGACGTAGACCCACGCGTCGAGGCTGACCGCTTCGGTGGGTGTCTTGAATTGGGGGGGTGTGCGGCGCTCCGGCCACGGCAGCCAGCCGCGATTGACCAGCAGCCAAAGCCCGGAGGCCTGATCGTGAAACGGTTGCAACAGCTCGACACCAACCCTGCCGTTGCGTTGACTGTTGTCCAGCAGCAGGCTGTGTTCGGCATCGAACTGGCCATGCAGGCGAACCCGACGGAAGGCCGGGTCTGTCGTGTGTTGCAGTTCGGTGCTGGCCATCGGCTCGGCGACACGACGCTCGGCGTAGGCTTGCAGCAGCGCGCTTTTCTCCGCGCCCCGGCTCAATTGCCAGAACCCCAAAGACACCAGCAGCGGCAGCAACAACGCCACCACCAGCGTTGGCACGATACCTGGCCGAAAGCGCTTCATGGCGTCGCCAGAAAGTTGGTCATTGCGATAGCTATACTCAAATGCATCGCTTCTCCCCCCGGAGTCTCACCATGCTCAAAGCAGCCATCGTCCTGATGCTGATTGCCACGGTTGTCAGCCTGTTCAGCGGCCTGTTTTTTCTGGTCAAGGACGACAGCCGCTCAAACCGCCTCGTCATTGCCTTGAGTGTGCGAGTGACGCTGGCCGTCCTTACCCTCGGTCTGATCGCCTGGGGTTTTTTCAGCGGCCAGTTGGTCTCTCACGTGCCTTGGTAGCTTGCTCGCCAAGGCGTGTCAGTCACCCTGATTTCGACTGATAAACCTTCGCGAGCAAGCTCGCTCCTACAGCACATAGACGAAAACGAACAGCCCGATCCACACCACATCCACGAAGTGCCAATACCAGCTCGCCGCTTCAAAGCCGAACTGATGCTCGCTGTCGAAGTGCCCCCGCATGATCCGCATCAGCATCACGAACAGGATGATGGTGCCGATGGTCACATGGGCGCCGTGGAACCCGGTGAGCATGAAGAACGTCGCGCCGTAGATGCCCGAACCCAGGGTCAGACCCAGCTCGCGGTAGGCGTGCATGTACTCTTCGGCCTGGAAGGTGAGGAACCCGCAGCCCAGCAACACGGTGAGCGCCAACCATAGCTTCAGTGCGCCGCGATGGCCCTTTTTCAAGGAGTGGTGGGCGACGGTCACGGTTACGCTGGAGCTCACCAGTAACACGGTGTTGAGCAGCGGCAGACCCCAGGGGCTGATGACTTCCTTGGGCGGCGGAAACAATTTCGAGTCGGGGTTGTTCAGCAACGGCCAGACGAATTCGAAGTTCGGCCACAGCATGTGCGCGATGCCTTTGGCGCCTTCACCGCCGAGCGCCGGCCCGGAGATGTGACGCACATAAAACAGCGCGCCGAAAAAGGCGATGAAGAACATCACCTCCGAGAAAATGAACCAGCTCATGCCCCAGCGGAACGAGCGATCCATTTGCGCGCTGTACAAACCACCACGACTTTCCTTGATGACCGTACCGAACCAGCCGAACAGCATGTAGGCCAGCAGCAACCCGCCGACGAAAAAGATCAGTGGCCCGTGGGATTCCGGACGCGCTGCTTTCAGATCATTGAACCAGGTGGCCAGGCCAAACACCGTGACGAACATCCCGACCGTGGCGATGATCGGCCATTTGCTCTGGGCGGGAACGTAATAATGTTCATGAGTTGCCATTTATTGTTCTCCTTATCGGACACGCTCAGCCGCCAGTGTTTACAGCTACCGGTGGATGTCGGGCAGTGATATCGAACAGCGTGTAAGACAGCGTCAGGTGCTTCACATCCTTTGGCATGTCACGGTCAACGATGAAACGTACCGGCATCTCGATCCGTTGACCGGGCTGCAGCACTTGCTGGGTAAAGCAGAAACATTCGGTCTTGTGGAAGTACGCCGCCGCGGTGCTCGGCGCAATGCTCGGCACCGCTTGGGCACTCATCGGCTTATCGGTGGGGTTATGGGCGATGAAGATCATTTCGTTCACCGCCCCCGGATGGGCCACCAGTTCCTCGCCCTTGGGATAGAAGTCCCAGGGCATATCGGCGGTGTTGGTCGACAGAAACTGCACGCGCACCTGCCGCGAGGTGTCCACCGTTTGCTCGCCCTCGTACTGCCCGGCGGTCTTGCCGTTGATACCGAACGCCTTGCACATCACGTCGTAGATCGGCACCAGTGCAAACCCGAACACAAACATCGCCACCACCACGGTCAGCAGGCGCGTGACCAGTTTTTTCATCGAAACAGAGTCAGCCATGACTTTTTGCCTCCACCGGAGCCCCTGTAGGAGCGAGCCAGCTCGCGAAGAACCTGAGACCACCGCGGGGTGTCAGGCTTCCAGCGTGCTTTCTGACGACCATCGCGAGCAAGCTCGCTCCTACAAGGGTCACAGTGTTCATTTCACTTCCGGCGGCGTGGTGAAGGTGTGATACGGCGCCGGAGACGGGATGCTCCACTCCAGGCCTTCAGCCCCGTCCCACGGTTTGGCCGGTGCTGGGGGGCCGCCGCGAATGGTCTTGATCACGATGAACAGGAAGAAGATCTGCGTGGCGCCGAACATGAATGCACCGATCGACGACACCATGTTGAAGTCGGCGAATTGCAGGTTGTAGTCCGGAATCCGTCGCGGCATCCCCGCCAGCCCCACGAAGTGCATCGGAAAGAAGGCCATGTTCATGCCGATGAACGACAGCCAGAAATGCAGCTTGCCGAGGGTTTCGTCGTACATGTGGCCAGTCCATTTCGGTAGCCAGTAGTAGGCCGAGGCGAAGATCCCGAAGATCGCCCCCGGCACCAGTACGTAGTGGAAGTGCGCAACCACGAAGTAGGTGTCCTGGTACTGGAAGTCTGCCGGGGCGATGGCCAGCATCAACCCGGAGAACCCGCCGATGGAGAACAGGATCACGAACGCCACGGCGAACAGCATCGGCGTCTCGAACGTCAGCGAGCCTTGCCACATGGTGCTGGCCCAGTTGAACACCTTCACGCCCGTTGGCACTGCAATCAGCAGTGTGGCGTACATGAAGAACAGCTCGCCCACCAACGGAATGCCGACCACGAACATGTGGTGCGCCCAGACGATGAACGACAGGAACGCGATACTCGCCGTGGCGTAGACCATCGAGGTGTAGCCGAACAATGGCTTGCGCGAAAAAGCCGGAATGATCGAGCTGACGGCACCGAAGGCCGGCAGGATCATGATGTACACCTCGGGGTGACCGAAAAACCAGAACACATGCTGGAACAGTACCGGGTCACCGCCACCGGCGGCGCTGAAGAAGCTGGTGCCGAAATGGATGTCCATCAGCATCATGGTCACGCAGCCCGCCAGTACCGGCATCACCGCAATCAACAGGAACGCGGTGATCAGCCAGGTCCAGACGAACAGCGGCATTTTCATCAACGTCATGCCGGGGGCGCGCAGGTTGAGGATGGTCGCGATCACGTTGATCGCCCCCATGATCGAACTGATCCCCATCAAGTGAATGGCGAAGATGAAGAAGGTCACGCTTTCCGGCGCGTAGGTCGTCGACAGCGGTGCATAGAAGGTCCAGCCGAAGTTCGGCCCGCCGCCGGCGGTGAACAGGGTCGATACCAGCAGCAGGAACGCTGCCGGCAACAGCCAGAAGCTGAAGTTGTTCATCCGCGGCAGGGCCATGTCCGGCGCGCCGATCATCAGCGGGATCATCCAGTTGGCGAGCCCGACGAATGCCGGCATCACTGCACCGAAGACCATCACCAGACCGTGCATGGTGGTCATCTGGTTGAAGAACTCCGGCTGGACGATTTGCAGCCCCGGCTGGAACAGCTCGGCACGGATCACCATGGCGAACGAGCCGCCAAGCAGGAACATGGAGAATGCAAACCACAGGTACAGCGTGCCAATGTCCTTGTGGTTGGTGGTCAGCACCCAGCGCATCAAGCCTTTGGCGGGGCCGTGGGCGTGGTCAGTGGCGGTATGAACATGTTCATCGATTACAGCAGTCATGTCCTGTCTCCTGCAAACAGATGGGCTGGGCAGGCCGGGGTGCATAGCCCCGACCGGTTCCGTACGTGCGCAATAGACCGGGTCATTTGCTTTCCGCCTGTTTCAGCTCCAGTACTTCTTTAGGCGTGACCATGTCGCCTTTGTTGTTGCCCCAGGCATTACGTTCATAGGTCACGACCGCCGCGATATCGACTTCCGATAGTTGCTTGCCGAACGCCGCCATTGCGGTGCCGGGCTTGCCGTGGAAGACAATGCTCAGGTGAGCGTCTTTCGGTCCGGTGGCGATTTTCGAGCCCTTGAGCGCCGGGAACATCGGCGGCAGGCCCTGGCCTTCGGCCTGGTGACAGGCCACGCAGGTGGTGTGATAGACCTTGTCGCCGCGCTCCTTGAGCTCGTCGAGGGTCCATTCCTTGCTGGTCAGCTCTTTGAGCTGCGCGGCCTCGACCTTGCGATCGGCCAGCCATTTTTCGTAATCGGCCTTTTCCTTGACCTCGACCACCGTCGGCATGAAACCGTGATCCTTGCCGCACAACTCAGCGCACTGGCCACGGTAGATGCCGGGCTTGTCGATGCGGGTCCAGGCCTCATTGACGAACCCGGGAATCGCATCGCGCTTGACCGCGAAAGCCGGCACCCACCAGGAGTGGATCACGTCGGCGGAGGTCACCAGGAAGCGCACCTTGGTGCCGACCGGCAACACCAGTGGCTTGTCGACTTCGAGCAGGTAGTGCTCGCTCTTGGCTTCCTTGTTGTGGATTTGATCCTGGGGGGTGGTCAGGTTGCTGAAGAACTCGACGTCCTGGCCCAGGTATTTGTAATGCCACTTCCACTGGTAGCCGGTGATCTGTATATCGATCTCCGGCTCGCTGGCGTCGTACATCTTGATCAGGGTTGCGGTAGCGGGAACCGCCATGGCCACCAGGATCAGGAAGGGCACGATGGTCCAGAGGATTTCGACGGTGGTGCTTTCATGAAATTTGGCGGCCACCTGCCCGGTCGAGCGGCGGTGAAGAATCATCGACCAGAACATGGCACCAAAAACGATGATGCCGATCACCACACAGATCCAGAAAATGGTCATGTGCAGGTCGAATACTGCGTGACTGATTTCAGTCGCTCCAGGCGCCATATTCACAGTCCAGGCCGCTTGCGCCTGACTGAAAATCGACCACAACAGGAGGCCCATCCAGACATGTGGATGTCGCATCATTGCGGGTTCCCCTTATCGTTCTTTTTATCCCGCCGGCTTTCACCTGCGGCAAGGGAGCGGCTGCATCAGACTACGAACTTGAGCACCGGGCCTTGCTGCATATGCAGTCGGGCGTCATCAGCTAACTCCATTCAATGGCGAGTATAGACAGCGACTCCGACCACGCAACGCGATGACGTAAATGATCTGAAACAGCGGGGACTTGCGTTCAAGGGCACGATTGGAGAAGGATGCAGACGAGTGGTGGCAAATCGATATAACGCAGATGCATCAAGGATGAAATAATTATGACAAATGCGTCTTAGCATTTTTCGTAAGCCAGCTAAGTTATGTCTTCCCTATTTCATTGCCTTGTTTCCTGGAGTTTTCATGAACACCGCCGCATTGCGCGAGCAGATCCAAAAAGCCCAACAACATGAAGCCGAGACCGGCCTGCTGACGCGTCAGCTGGAAAGTAAACTGCCTCATCTACACCCGGCGATCCAATTGCCGGAGACCGATACCAACGGCGTACTGACGCGATTTGTCGCCGCCTACATCGAAGAAGTGCCCGATCTGCTGGATGCAGCCAATGAAGTCGCCAGGGAAGCGGGCATTGATTCACAGATCAAACCGGTGCTGGAAATCGCCGAGCAGTACTTCCTTCAGCCGCCAGCCATCATGGACGGCCACGTCGGGCTCGACAGCCTGCTGGATGAAGCCTACCTGGCGCACCGGTTTGTCGAAGAGGTCAACGACCTGTACATCAAGCATTTCGGCCAGCCTCTGATCCCCTTGGACATGACTGTCGCCAACCTGATTGCTCACCAATTGATCGGTGAGGAGTTTGCCAACCAACTGGACGAAGTCGTACATCACGCGTTCGATCAAATGTTGACCGAAGAGAGCTTTGCGCTAGAGTCGGTGGAAGCCTACCGCGACAAGCTCAGCAGCCCGGACACCGGTGCCGCGTGGAAGCGCTGGCCGTGCATGTCGCGCCGTTTGGGCGTGGGCCTGGAGCTGGATCAGCCGGCAGCTTGATCCATCGGTAAACACAATCCCCCTGTAGGAGCGAGCTTGCTCGCGATGAGGCCATGTCATTCAACACCAATGTTGATTGATACGCCGCCATCGCGAACAAGCTCGCTCCCACACAGGAATCTCAACCAGCCGCGCCTATGCCCGTATTGGTCCGCACCCGCCCCTCAAGCCTGCGCTTCAACCCCCGCGATTCAATCAACAGCTTCGAACCCTTGGCCGCATTCGCCCGACCCCATTCCTCCAGCAACTCCAGACACGAGTGATCGATGTAGCTCAGATTATTCAGCGGCACATGCACCGTCGCGCCTGGTGGAATACTACCCAGCACCTGGGTCAACGCCGGCACTTTGAGGAACGTCGCCGCGCCCACCAGGCGCAATTCCATTTGCCCTTCCTGAGGCAGGTCGATCAGGCTGATTTTCAAGCGCGAGGCTTTAAGCGCCAGCTTCACCAGCGTCAGACCGAAGCCAATCAACACGCCAGTCAGCAGGTCCGTGAAAACGATGGCGAGCGCGGTTGCCGCGTAAGTGAACATCGGCGCCCGACCATACCGGCCCAAACCACGAAAGACCTTGAGGTCCACCAGTTTGAAACCGGTGTACACCAGCACGCCCGCCAGGCTTGCCACCGGAATGCTTTGCAGGACACTGGACAGCAACAGCACGAACGCCAGCAGCCACAGGCCGTGGAAAATGGTCGAAAACCGTGTAGTTGCTCCGGCCTGAACATTCGCCGAACTGCGCACGATAACGCCCGTCATCGGCAACGCCCCAAGCAAGCCACACAGCATGTTACCAATACCTTGTGCCGACAGCTCCCGGTCGAAGTCCGAGCGCTGGCCACTGTGCATGCGATCAACCGCGGCGGCTGAGAGCAAGGTTTCGGCGCTGGCGATAAAGGCCACGGCAAACGCGGCGATCAGCAAGGCGGGATCAGCCAGGTTGAGCATGTCCACCGGCTTTAGCCAATCGATGGCCTCCGTCAGGTTGGCCGGTACCTCAACCCGTTTGACCTGCAACGCCAGCACCAGGCTGGCAAGCGTGGCCAAACCGACGCCAAGTAGCGCGCCAGGAACGAAGCGCAGGGATTGTGGACGGAGCTTTTCCCACAGCCACATGACGGCAATCGTCGACAAACCGAGCAAACCGGCTTGCCAGCCAAACGTGGGCAACGCCTGAGCCAGTGCCGCCGGGAAGGCTGCCAAGTTATCCAGGCCCGAGGGTTTGGGCACGGCATCCAGCATCACATGCACCTGAGACAGGATGATCAGCACGCCAATCCCGGCCAGCATGCCGTATACCACCGCAGGTGCCGTCACCCGAAACCAGCAGCCCAGCTTCAAACGGCCAGCCACCAGTTGCAGAAAACCTGCCAGCAACAGTATGGGCCCAAGCATGGCGATGCCGTGCTGGCGGACCAGTTCGAATACCAGAACGGCCAGGCCCGCCGCCGGGCCGCTGACTTGCAGTGGTGAACCGGCCAACCAGCCGACTACCAAGCCACCGATGATGCCAGTGATCAGCCCTTTCGCCGGCGGCAGTCCCGAGGCAATCGCGATGCCCATGCACAGAGGCAGGGCGACCAGAAACACAACCACCGAAGCCAGCAGCTCCCGTGGCAGAACAGCTTTGAGTCGAGCAGCACGCATGGTGAGTCTCCCGAAGTTTTCTTCAGCCATGGCAAAGCCAGGCTGCCTGAACGGCGGCCTCGGCTAAACCACACAACGATTTAGGAGGATTTAGAAGCGCGCTTTTGGCGTCGCCACAGGAATCGGCAGGCTGCCATTTAGCGGCAGGAAGCAGCCTTGATCGGCGTCGTACGCTTTGATTTCGCTGGTTTCGATGTTGTAGACCCAGCCGTGGATAAACAGCTGACCGTTGGCCATGCGTGAGGCCACCGACGGATGGGTGCGCAGATGCTGCAATTGGGCGATCACATTCTCTTCGGTGAGAATGTGCATGCTTTCGCTTTCGCTAGAGCAGTTGCAGTTCTCCTGCACCATGGTTTTGGCCACTTCGGCATGACGCAGCCAGGCTTTGACCGTGGGCATTTTTTCCAGACTGTCCGGGTTGAGCACCGCACGCATGGCGCCGCAGTCGGAATGCCCGCAAATGATGATGTGATGCACCCCCAGAGCCAGTACGGCGTACTCGATCGCCGTGGAAACACCGCCGTTCATTTGCCCGTAAGGCGGTACAACGTTGCCGACATTGCGGGTCACGAACAGGTCGCCGGGGGAGCTTTGGGTAATCAACTCGGGCACGATGCGCGAATCAGCGCAGGCAATGAACATCGCTCGTGGCCGCTGGGCCGTGGCGAGTTTCTTGAAGAGCTCTTCCTGCTGGGGAAAGACCTCATGATGAAAATGCAAAAAGCCGTCAACGATATGCTGCAACGCTGCATCGGCAGTTTCCGCCTCGGGTTCGGGCGAGGCCGACGCAGCCAACGGCTGTTTATCCTTGTCACTCATGATTCATCCTCATTGGCGGAGTCAGGGAGTCATCCCGCGTGGTCCGGTGTGAAGCCAGTGGCTGGTTAAAAAACATCCAGGCGAAACATCTCGACCCATCAGTCACTCGATGAACAAGGTAGCGATCGAAACTTAATTGAAACTGAATAAAACGCTCTAGGACGTGTCTTCCAGGTCACAAAAAACGTGACCAGCCTAATGCGTGAGCGCGCTCTCCAGTACTCAACCATAGGCCAATTGTCCTCAAATCAACGACATTTGGCGACCCGGCGGACAAAAGGCTTCGCAGTCCAGATTGAACCCCTCCCGGTGATTGAGTCCCAGCCGTTTGATCGCTTTGGCAAAGCGCTGCGCCAGCAGGTCCGCAAACGGGCCTTCACCGCGCATCCGCGCACCAAAGCGGCTGTCATAAAGCTCGCCGCCACGGCTCTGGCGAATCAGGCTCAGCACATGCGCCGCCCGTTGCGGATAGTGGGTGCCCAGCCATTCCTCGAACAGGGGCGCCACTTCAAGTGGCAAGCGCAGCATCATGTAAGCGGCGCTCTGTGCGCCGGCGCCGAGGGCCTCGGCGAGCAGACTTTCGAGTTCGCTGTCGTTGATCATCGGAATCATCGGTGAACACAGCACGCCTACCGGGATGCCTGCATCGCGCATGACCCGGATCGCCCGCAACCGGGCCTTGGGCGCTGCTGCGCGCGGTTCGAGGATGCGTTTGAGTTCGTCGTCCAGGGTGGTCAGGCTGATCATTACCGCCACCAGTCTTTGGCTGGCAAGCTCGGTCAGCAGATCCAGGTCGCGAAGAATCAACGAGCCCTTGGTGACGATGGTCACCGGATGGCGGTAGCGCAGCAACACTTCGAGGGTTCGGCGGGTGATCTTGTATTCACGCTCAATCGGTTGATACGGGTCGGTGTTGGAACCGAGGTTGATTGGAGCACATTGATAGCCACGTTTGGACAACTGCTCCTCCAGCACATCCACGGCGTTGGTCTTGGCGATCAGCTTTGTCTCGAAATCCAGCCCCGGCGACATGTCCCAATAGGCGTGACTGGGGCGCGCATAGCAATAAATGCAACCGTGCTCGCAGCCGCGATAGGGATTGATCGAGCGATCGAAGGGCAAGTCCGGCGACGTGTTGCGGGTAATGATGGTTTTCGCCGTTTCGATGCGCACCTCGGTGCCCTGTGTGAGCGGTACTTCCTGGTACCAGCCATCGTCCTCAGCCACCGAATGGCTGGGGGCAAAGCGGTTGTGCGGGTTGGTGGCGGTGCCGCGGCCACGGAGAGGCAATGGCGTGTGCATGGCAAAGTCCTGATAGCTGTATGTACATACAGTATCGCTAAAAATGGCAAATCACCAGTGCCGTTCGGCATCTGCTTTTTTTAAATTGAATACATTATGTCCAAGCAACCAAGAGACACATATAAAGTCTGGCTGACATGGCAAAGGCGTCGGTACTATTTCCGTCGCAACAAACTTGAATATTGATATTTCATAAAGGGATTTGATTATGTCAATTTTAAACAGTCGCGGTATCTTTTTGCAAAAACTCGGCCCAACGCGTGTAAACCCGGACGAAGTACTGGTATCGATGCAGTTTGCATTGAAACAGGAGGGCTGGGATGCGGAAAACTCCGTAGTCACTACTGCCCTGGTGGATTCCACTACGCTTCTGGCAGTCTCGAATGATGGCGGACAAACGTTCAGTATCCGCAATGCCAATAAAGATATCGACGGTGACGGTGATATCGATACAGATGACAAGGCTAAGCTGTTGGCGCTGGCTAAAGCTTATGCAGGTTTCGAAAGTCCGTGATCGGGGACTGATCCTCACGTAGAGAAAATAGAAAACCACACTGATCTGCTGCGCTTGGAGATCATGCGCAGCAGACTGAAAAAACAGGGATATTCATATGTGGGCGCCCAGAAATGCAGGCGCATTCTTACAAGAAATACAAATGCCGCAATATAAAAAAACAACGAGAAGGTTGACAAAAGAAAACACCGAAAATAATACAAACCCATTCTCTGACAACTTCTACAACAACATAACAACCATGAGCTTTAATTTTAATTACGAGGGTATCGACGAGCATAAACTCGACTGTGTTCCGTGGTCCGATATGAATATCAACGGCGATAACAACATTGATGAGAAGGACGTCGAGGCCATTATGGGGCTGGACGAACTGGTCAAAACATTCATCAAATTCAAACTGTAAATCTGGTTTACTGAAAGCTGTCCAGGCGCTTTGGCAGTTCTGCGATCAACCCGGGCACCGATGTTTCACATTTCATTCACACGACCCTCACAGGCCTTTGACCGGTGAGCGTTGATGCTGCTTGTGAATATCCAGACTCTTTCTGAACGGTCACTCGAGCATGTTCCTACCACGCTTTTTCCCTGCACTGTGCCTTTTGCTGGTCGCTCTGTTCAGCCAGTCACCAGCGTTTGCCGACGACAGTACTGCACACCGTCCGGCAGACTGGGCTCAACCTATCGAGCAGCAATACAACCTCTTCCAGATGTCGCCGACGCTTTATCGCAGCGCCTTGCCGGACAAAGGGGCGGTGCCGCTGCTGGAGAAACTCAAGGTCGGCACGGTGATCAACTTCCTGCCTGAAGCAGACTCCAGTTGGTTGTCCACGCCAGGCATCACGCAAGTACAGCTGCCTTATCGCACCAACCATGTGGATGACGCCGATGTACTCAAGGCTTTGCGAGCCATTCAAACAGCCGAAGCCAAAGGCCCGGTGCTGATGCATTGCAAACACGGCTCAGACCGTACTGGCCTGATGGCGGCCATGTACCGGGTTGTCATCCAGGACTGGAGCAAGGAAGAGGCACTGAACGAAATGACCCAGGGTGGCTTTGGTGACAGCACCCACTTCAAGGACGGTATTCGTTACATGATGCAGGCTGACGTGGACAAGCTTCGCACTGCATTGGCCAACGGCGATTGCAGCACGAGCCCGTTTGCGGCGTGTTCGATGAAGAGCTGGTTCAAGTCCGCTCACATCGAATAAAGAAAGCCCCCGCGGCATTGCGCAACGGAGGCTTTTTTTCACTCAGTGTTGTTCGTCAGGCTTTTTCTTCAGTTTCGGGTTCGGGAAGAACTGAACCGCCTGAACCTTGGTGTCGGCTGGTTTGAGTGCGCTGGTGTTAACCCGCGTACCCAACTCCTTGGGCACCGACAACCCTTGTTCATTGAGAGTGTCAGAGTAACCGCAAGCCACACATTCACGATGTGGCACGCTGTCTTCGTTCCACATCATCAACTTGTCCGGCTCGCTGCATGCCGGGCAGACCGCCCCGGCGATAAAGCGTTTTTTCGTAATCACAAATCCCTCACTCATGCTGCTGCGTCCTCACTCAGGCCGCTGTGGCGCAAGAGTGCGTCAATCGATGGCTCACGACCACGGAAGTCGACGAACAACACCATAGGCTCCTGGGAACCGCCGCGTGCCAGGATCGCTTCACGGAAGGCGCGACCGGTGTCGGCATTGAGCACGCCTTCTTCTTCGAACTTCGAGAACGCATCGGCCGACAGCACTTCAGCCCATTTGTAGCTGTAATAACCCGCGGCATAACCACCGGCGAAGATATGCGCAAAGCTGTTGGGGAAGCGGTTGTAGGCCGGCGGGCGCATCACCGAGACCTCGTCGCGCACGCCTTCGAGCACTTGCAGCACGCTGCGGCCGTCGCCGTGGGTCGCGTGCAATTCGAAGTCGAACAGAGAGAACTCCAGTTGGCGGACCATCATCAGGCCGGACTGGAAGTTTTTCGCCGCGAGCATTTTCCCGAGCAGGTCCTGAGGCAGCGGTTCGCCGGTTTCATAATGACCGGAAATCAGCGCAAGGCCTTCCGGCTCCCAGCACCAGTTTTCCATGAACTGACTTGGTAGTTCGACGGCATCCCAGGCCACGCCGTTGATGCCGGACACGCCAGCATGCTCGACGCGGGTCAGCAAGTGATGCAGGCCGTGTCCGAATTCATGGAACAGGGTGGTGACTTCATCGTGGGTAAGCAGCGCAGGCTTGCCGCTGTCGGCCGGGGTGAAGTTGCACACCAGGTTCGCCACCGGGCTTTGCAACACGCCGCCAGCGGTACGACGACGGTCCCGGGCGCCGTCCATCCAGGCCCCGCCACGCTTGTTGGCACGAGCATACAGGTCGAAGAAGAAGCGGCCGACATGCTGGCCGTTTTCCTTGATTTCGAACAGGCGGACATCCGGGTGCCAGGTGTCGAAGCCTTTGAGCTCGGCGATTTCGATGCCGTACAGGCGCTGAACAATGGCAAACAGACCACTCAACACCTTGTCGATCGGGAAATAGGCGCGCAGGGCTTCCTGGGCCACGCTGTAACGCTGTTCACGGAGTTTTTCACCGTAGAAACCGCTGTCCCAACTCTGCAGGTCCGGGCAGCCTTGTTCGGCGGCGTAAGCCTTGAGCTGCTCCAGATCCCGGGCGGCGAACGGCTTGCTGCGCTTGGCCAGATCGCGCAGGAAACTCAGCACCTGATCGCTGGATTCAGCCATTTTGGTCGCCAGGCTCAGCTCGGAGAAACTGCTGAAACCCAACAGCTTGGCCAGCTCCTGACGCAGGTCGAGGATTTCTTCCATGACCGGGCCGTTGTCGTTCTGACTGGCATTCGGTCCCTGGTCCGACGCACGGGTGCAGTAAGCCGCGTAGACTTCTTCACGTAGCGCGCGGTCCTGGGCGTAGGTCATCACCGCGTAATAGCTCGGGAATTCCAGTGTGATCAGCCAGCCATCCAGGTCCTTCGCCTGGGCCGCGGCGGCCATTTGCGCCTTGGCGGAATCCGTCAGGCCGGCGAGGGCGGCTTCATCGGTGATGTGTTTGGTCCACGCCTGAGTGGCGTCGAGTAACTGGTTGGAGAAACGGCTGCCCAGCTCGGACAGCTTGCTTTGCACTTCGGCGTAACGCTTCTGCTCGGCTTCCGGCAAGTCGATACCCGACAGACGGAAGTCACGCAGGGAGTGTTCCAGGATAGTTTTCTGCGCCACCTCGAAACCGGCCGCTTCCGGGCTGCTGGCCAGGGCTTCGAAGGCCTGGAACAGTTCGCGGTTCTGGCCCAGCTCGGTGGAGTAGGCGCTCAAGGCCGGCAGGCACGACTCGTAGGCTTCACGCAGTTCGGCGCTGTTGCACACGGCATTGAGGTGGCTGACCGGGCTCCAGGCGGCACCCAGACGGTCATTGAGTTCGTCCATCGCCAGCACCAGGCCAGCCCACGATGGCTGTTTGACCTGGGTCTTGAGGATCTCGACGATGGCGGCACGGTTATCAGCCAGGATCTGTTCAATGGCCGGTTGTACGTGTTCGGCGCGAATGGCGGAGAACGGCGGCAGGTCATGGGACTGCAAAAGAGGGTTGTTCACGCTCACGGTTGATACCTTGGCTGGAGAAACATGTAGCCATCTTAATTACAATCGACGTTCACCGCAGCTATCAGCAACAGAGAGAAACCCTATCGTGAACCTTCGCAAGTATCAGAACCACACGCCGCTGCTCGGCAAAGGCGCTTTTGTAGACGGCTCGGCGGTGGTGATCGGCGACGTTGAAATTGGCGAAGACAGCTCGGTCTGGCCGCTGACAGTGATTCGTGGCGACATGCACCGCATCCGCATCGGCGCGCGTACCAGCGTGCAGGACGGTTGCGTGTTGCACATCACCCACGCCGGTCCGTTCAATCCCGATGGCTTTCCATTGCTGATCGGCGATGACGTGACCATCGCCCACAAAGTCATGCTGCATGGCTGTTCGGTGGGCAGCCGGGTGTTGATCGGCATGGGCAGCATCGTCATGGACGGTGCGCTGGTCGACGATGATGTGATCATTGGTGCCGGCAGCCTGGTGCCGCCGGGCAAGCATCTGCAAAGCGGCTTCCTGTATGTGGGCAGCCCGGTGAAGCAGATCCGCCTGCTGACCGACAAGGAGCGCGCCTTTTTCACCTACAGCGCGGCGAATTACGTAAAGCTCAAGGACCTGCATCTGGCCGAAGGTTACGACCAGCTTTGACCCGGTCCTCTTATTCAGGATTCAACATGCATTACCAAACCGTTTTGTTCGACCTCGATGGCACCCTGACCGACCCACGCGAGGGCATCACCCGTTCGATCCAGTTCGCCCTGGGCAAACTGGGTATCGATGAACCGGACCTGGGCAAACTCGAACACTTCATCGGCCCGCCGCTGTTGCAGGCGTTCATGCAGTTCTACGACTTTGACGAGCCGAAGGCGTGGGAGGCGGTGAATTTCTACCGTGAGCGCTTCAAGGTCACCGGCCTCTACGAAAACCGGGTGTTCGAGGGTGTCACGCCGCTGCTGGAAACCCTGGGCGGACAAGGCCGGCAACTGTACATCGCCACCTCGAAGCCGTGGGTGTTCGCCCGGGAAATCGCCCGGCATTTCGATTTTGCCAAACACTTCAAGGTGATTTACGGCAGCGAACTGGATGGCACCCGGACCAACAAGGTCGAGCTGATCGCTCACCTGATGGCCGAAGAAAACCTGGACCCGGCCAACACCTTGATGATCGGCGACCGCAAGCACGACCTGATCGGCGCACGCAGCAACGGGCTGGACGCGGCAGCGGTGGGTTACGGGTTCGGCAGCCGCGAAGAATTGAGCGCCGAAGCGCCGGCGTATCATTTTGAAACGCTGGCGGAGCTGCATCAGGCGTTTTTGCAGCAGTGATAGGTTCGACACAAATCAACTGTGGGAGCGGCGGTGCGGCGATCCGACTTGCTCGCGAAGGCGGTGTATCAGGCAACATTGATGTCGACTGACACTCCCTCTTCGCGAGCAAGCCCGCTCCCACAGGGGGACTGCGTTCGTCCTCAAGGTCTCGGTGGTGGCGCCAATTTCTGTCCTTGCTCAACCGCCCAGTTCACCACCTGCGCGGCCAACTGATCGTTCGCCTGACCGAACCCGACCACCACCGCCGGAACCCGCACATCGCTGAGTGGCTGGCGCACTTCAAAGCGGCGGCTGGCGAGGATGCGCTGGTCGTAACTGCGCACCAGCAATGCATCCAGACGCACGACCGCGCTGGCATTCGTGCCCTGGTATTCAGTCTGGAACGCCTGCAGATTGCCGCCCAATTCAAGATCAGTCTGGAAAATGCTGTCATCGGTGCTCAACAACGGCACCCGTCCGTCATGCAGGAAACCTTCCAGCAGGCGATTGCGTACGAGCACCGGTGCCGGGTCGCTCCAGCGTGAACCCTGGTAGTGGCTGATCACATCACCCTGAGGAATCACGGCAATGCTCGGGCTGTTCAACGCTTCGCTGGACTGGAATTTGCTCAGGCGTAGCGACCAGCGTTGCGGCGTTCCATGGTTGGCCGATGCGCCTTGGGCCGACGGCAATCGATAGACCTCGAAGGGCTCGGGCTTTGGCAGGATCGAGCACGAACTGATCAGCGTGAAGCCAGCGAAGAGGACAATCCGAATCAGCTTCATGGCGTGAATTCCTTGGTCTTTTCACTGCCCAGCAGGTAACCGCTGGGGTTGGCTTCCAGGCGTGTGGTAATGGTGCGCAACGAACTCAGGGTTTCGCGCATCTCGCGCACGGCCGGCCCCAGGCCATTGAGGCCTTGCATACCGCTGTTGAGCGAATCCTGATTGGCAGTGATCAGCTTGTTGAGGGTGGCGCTGCTCTCCTGCAGCGACTTCATCGCCTGCTCGGCGCTGCCGAGCGCCTCCTTGCCATGATCATTGAGCAGCCCATTGGCATTGCGCATCAGCGCCGTGGTCTGCTCCAGCATGGTGTTGGCCTGCTTGCCCACCGACGCCAGTTGCTGCATGGCCTGGCCGATATCGCCGCGCTGCTCGGCAATGGTCCCGGTAGTCTGCTCCAGGTGCTCCAGGGTGTTGCTGATGCGCTCGATGTTTTGCGTGGAGAACATCAGGTTGGCGTTATGCATCAGCGTGGTCACCCCGGCCATCAGATCTTCGCTGTCATTGAGCAGGCGGGCGATGGGCGAGGGCGAGGCGACGATGGTCGGCAGGTTGCCGTCCTTGCCCTTGAGCGTTGGGCTCTGTGGCGTACCGCCGCTGAGCTGGATGATCGAGGTCCCAGTGACGCCGGTCAGGGCCAACTTGGCATTGGTGTCTTCCTTGACCGGTGTATCACCGGCCAGGCGAATTCGCGCCAGCACCCGACGCGGATCTTTCGGGTCCAGGTGCAGCGAGATCACGTCGCCGACCTTGATCCCGCTGTACTGCACCGAACTGCCCTTGGACAAACCGCTGACCGCCTCGTTGAACACGACCTCGTAGTCCTTGAACTCGGTGTCGACACTGGACTTGGCCAGCCACAGGCCAAACAGCAGCGCGGCCGTCACCACAATCACCGTGAACAGGCCGATCAATACATGATGGGCTCGGGTTTCCATGTCAGACCTCTTTGAGCTGTTGGGCGGCTGTCAATGCCGCGCGGCCGCGAGGGCCATGGAAGTATTCGTGAATCCACGCATCGTTGGTTTCCGACACCTTGTCGATGGCGTCCGCCACCAGCACCTTTTTCTGCGCCAACACCGCCACCCGGTCAGTGATGGTGTAAAGCGTGTCAAGGTCGTGGGTCACCAGGAAAACGCTCAGGCCCAAGGAGTCACGCAGGGTCAGGATCAATTGGTCGAACGCGGCGGCACCGATCGGGTCGAGACCGGCGGTGGGCTCGTCGAGAAACAGGATGTCCGGGTCCAGTGCCAGCGCCCGGGCCAATGCGGCACGCTTGATCATGCCGCCGGACAGCGACGCAGGGTACTTCTCCGCCGCCGACAGCGGCAATCCGGCCAGGGCCATTTTCACCGCTGCCAGGTGCTCGGCGTCGTTGCGGCTCAAGCCGGCGTGTTCGATCAGTGGCAGAGCGACGTTCTCGGTCACTGTCAGCGAGGAAAACAGCGCGCCCTTCTGGAACAACACGCCGAATCGCCGCTCTACCAGCGAACGTTCGTGTTCGGACACGGTCGGCAGGTTTTTCCCGAAGACTTTCACCACGCCTTCGCTGGGCTCGCGCAACCCGACAATGCTGCGCAGCAGCACTGATTTGCCGCTGCCGGAGCCGCCGACCACGGCGAGGATCTCGCCTTTGTACAAGTCCAGGTCGAGGTTCTCATGCACACTCTGGCGGCCAAAGCGGTTGCACAGCCCGCGGACTTCAATCACCGCCTCCGAGGGCGCTCGGGGGACACGACTCACCAACCCATCTCCATGAAAAACATTGCGGCTATCGCATCCATCACGATCACCACGAAAATCGACTGCACCACACTCGACGTAGTGTGGGCGCCCACAGACTCGGCACTGCCACTGACCTTGAAGCCTTCGAGGCAACCAATAGCGGCAATCAGGAAAGCGAAGAACGGTGCTTTGACGATCCCCACCAGAAAGTGCTGAACGCTGATGTCCGTTTGCAGCAGCGACAGGAACATCGCCGGCGAGATATCCAGCGCCACCGCGCAGACCACGGCACCGCCGATAATCCCCGACAGCATCGCCAGAAAGGTCAGCATCGGCAGGGAGATCAGCAACGCCAGGACCCGCGGCACCACCAGCAACTCCACGGGATCCAGGCCCAGCGTACGGATGGCGTCGATTTCTTCGTTGGCCTTCATGGAACCGATTTGCGCCGTGAACGCACTGGCGGTGCGCCCGGCCATCAGGATCGCGGTCAGCAGCACACCGAATTCGCGCAAAAAGGCAAACCCCACCAGGTCCACGGTGAAGACGGTGGCACCGAAAGTGGCCAGTACCGTCGACCCGAGAAACGCCACCACGGCGCCCACCAGAAAGGTCAGCAACGCAACAATCGGCGCGGCGTCGAGGCCAGTCTGCTCGATGTGCGCAATCATCGACGTGACGCGCCAGCGTTTGGGCCGGAATAGGCCGCGGGCGATGGTTTCGATGATCAGGCCGACGAAACCCAGCAGTTGCAGGGTGTCCTGCCAGACGATGTCCACAGCGCGACCAATGCGGGTCAGCAACTGAATGGTAACGCTGACTTCCGGTTCCTTGATCGGTACGCAGAAATCGGTCAGCGAGCAGTAGACGGTTTGCAGCAACGCGCGATCTGCAGCGCAGAGCGTGCAATCAGGATGTTCAGCGGAGCGACCGAGGCGCTCGGAGCCGAGCAGCTCTACCAATAGCGAGGCACCGGCGGTGTCGAGGGCGCCCAGTCCGTTGAGATCGATGGGGGTGTTGGTGTCGTACTGGCCATGGAGCTTTTCGCCCAACAGTTTGAGGTCAGCGTAATGGGCAAGCGTCCAGTCGCCCGTCACCCGCAACCGCGCAGGGGTAATCGAGGTGTCTAATCGGGCGTCGCCGGCCATCGTGCTGCTGATCATAAGCTCCGTGCTTTATTGGAATACTGTTATTTCGTATGAACGTGGCGAGGGAGCTTGCTCCCGCTGGGCTGCGTAGCAGTCCCTTTTTTGGGGCCGCTTCGCGACCCAGCGGGAGCAAGCTCCCTCGCCACACGCTACGTAATAGCACGAACCGCACTACTTTTCTTTTATCGCTGTGCTGTCCGTGACTTTGAAGCGCAGCACGCCGATGACCTGGCCATCTTCGGTCAGCACCCGAACCTGCCATTTGCCGGCCGGGTTGCCCGGGAAGTTCTGCTTGTGGGTCCAGGCCCGGTAACCTTCCTTGCGCCCGCCGCGAATATCCAGAGGAATGCGGTCGACCTCTTTACCGTTGAACTTCCAGACGTGATAAATCCGTTCGTCCAGGCCACGTGGAGCGTTGATCGCGGTGTACGCGTAGAGCCCGCCATTGCGAATCTGCTCGACGCTGACTTCGTCGAGGCTGGCGCCCGGGGTGCGGTCCTGCATTTGCGTGCTGATGGCCACGTCAGTCATCCACAGCGTCGCCGGCGGCACCCACGAGCGCAGCTCCCAACCGACGAAGCCAATGCCCAGGGTGATACTCAAAATCGCCAACGCACTGCGTACAGTACGAATCGGGAAGATCGACGCCAGGCTCGGGAACGACAACAGCACCGAGATGCCCAGCGCCCATTTGAAACTTTGTGCGGTGGTCAGGTGCATGATCACCGGCAACGCGGTGAGCAGGGCGGCGAACAGGGTCAGGGTGTGCAGGGCCAGAAACGCCCAACGCCGCGGCGCCAACCATTTGTAGTAGAGCGGGTCGATGATCGAAATCAGCGCCGCGACGCCCAGTAGCCCGGTGAAAACCAACTGGCCGCTGTTCCACGTCGTGGTGATGAAGAAGAACGGCAGGACAAAGAACAGGCTTTCCTGATGAATCATCTGCGTTGCATAACGCAGCAACGGTTCCGGAATTTCGCGCTTGAAAATGCGCGTGAACAGCTTGGTCAGGCTGTTTTCCAGCATCAGCCAAATCCAGCTGATCAGCATGATGGTAGTGATCCAGCTCGCCAGGCCTTGCTGGCGATCGACCAGAATGAAACTGCCCACCCCGGAGATGAAACCACAGAGTGCAATAACCCCAGGGTAGCGCTTCATCAATTCGAGGATGCGCTGTACGAAAAGGGTCAGGTTTTGCATTCGGTGGGTTCACAGTAGTCGTAGGAAAAAACCTCGACAGGGTACCGTTGGTGCGGCGCTGTGGCGAGAAGGGATATTTACTTCCTGCGGTGCAAACGCCAGCCCACCAACATCAACACGATCAAGCCCACCCCCCCGACCGCCAACCACATCAACTGGTCATAACTGAACAGTGGCTTCTCGATCCGCAAATACCCCGGCTGCAACAACAGTTCACGCACGGCCTTGTTCGCCTCTTCCAGCGTCACCCCTTGCAGCTCCCGGGCCGGGTTGGTGAATTGGCCGTCCTCGTAATCACCGATGGCGCTCCAGTAGTAGTCGGCCAACGCGCTGTTGCCTTGCACGGCCCAGGCCTGGCGGGCAATCGCGGCCTGCTTCAGGCGGTTGAAGGTGTCGGCATTGAGGCCGTCCTTGAGCAGTCCGGCCTTCAAGTCGTCGAGCACTTGTTCGGCCGCAAGCACGTCGTCGCGTTCAAGGTCGGCATTGAGGCTCATGAAACCCACGCCGCCGAACACCTCGCGTTCTGCCCACGGACCGTAGGACAAACCGTGAGCCAGGCGCAGCTGGCGATAGAGCGCCCAATCCAGATAATCCTTGAGCAAATCGAAGGTTTGATCGTGCCCGTCGTCCAGCACCGGCTCTGGCACCAGCCAGTGCAATTTGGCGCCGTTGCCGACCAGACCGTGGGTCAGAGCGCGCTCGTGGGCGGCGCTGGCCTGGATTTGCGGCAGCGGAGGATGCTCGCCAGGGGTAATCGCTTCAAGCTCGCCATAGGCCTGTTCCAGATAGGCCGGCAGCAACTTGTCGAGGTCGCCGACCACGATCAGGGTCATGTTGTTCGGCGCATACCAGTCCTTGCGCACCTGCTCCAGTTGCTCATGGGTCAGGTCATCGACTTGCGCACGCTCCGGGCATTTGAGGCCCAGCTCCACGGCCAGCTGGTTGCTGGCCGTGTGGCCGAGGTCCTGACGATCGAGCCAGCGTTGCAAGTGCGAGTAGTGGCCGCCGTCTTCACGCTCGACCACTTGCTTGGCCGCGTGGATGGCGTTGTCGTCGAAACGGGTCTGGGTCAGCAGCGCCAGCAGCAGGTCGAGCACCTTGCGCTGGTTTTTCGCCGGCGCTTCAATGACGAAAGTCGTATCGGCATTGCTGGTGAAGGCGTTCCACTCACCGCCCAGGGCCTGCATGCGTTCTTCCAGGCCACCTTCGCCACTGGCGTCGATGCCGCTGAACAGCAGGTGTTCCAGCAGATGCGGCAATTCCTTTTCTTCGCAATTGAAATCGTCCAGGCCAACGCCCACCACCAGCCGAATCGCCACATGTCCGTGGTCAGTGCCGGGTTTGAGCAGCAACTGCAAACCGTTGCGCAGGGTGTAGCCCTCGACCTGGAAGCGATCCAGGGCCAGCGACGGAAAAGAACCAAGCAACAGACAGGCGAACAACAGACAACGCATAACAAGCTTCCGTACAACTGGCGTAAGTTCAACAGACTTCATGCAACTGTGGACGTTCAGGGTGAATGAGTAATGTCAGCCAAATCGTCGACCACCAGCGCGCCGGTGTCGGATGTTTCCAGCACCACGTAGGCACTGCTGCAAAACAACGAATTCAGACGCTTCATGTCGGCAATCAGCTCCAGGTGCAACGAACTGGTTTCTATACTTTGCACGATTTTACGTTGCAAACGGCTGACATGGGCATGGGCCAGGCGCCGCTCCTGAGCGCGGAAACGACGTTTTTCACGCACCAGCTGACGAGCGCTTTCCGGGTCGCCACTGAGAAACACCGACATCCCGAGCCGCAGACTGGAAATCAACTGGGTATGCAACCCGGTCAATTCGCCCAGCCCGACTTCGGAAAACGACCGGCGCTGCGAGGTTTTCTGCTGTTGGACTTTGCGCAGCATGCGTTCGATCAAGTCGCTGGCGAGTTTCAGGTTGATCGCCAGCTCGATGATTTCCGCCCAGCGCCGGCTGTCCTGATCGCTGAGATCTTCCCGGGGCATTTGCGCCAGATACAACTTGATCGCGCTGTAGAGCGCTTCGACATCGTCAGTCAGGCGGCGTATTTCCTGGGTGACGGCGGTTTGCTTGCCGCGCAACACGTCGAGCATGGCTTCGAGCATGTTGTCGATCAGGTCGCCCATGCGCAGGGTTTCCCGGGCCGCGTTGGCCAGCGCCAAACCGGGCGTGACCAACGCTGTGGGGTCAAGGTGCCGGGGCTTGGCCGTGCCGTTGACCTGCGGGCGCTCCGGCAGTACCCAGGCACAAAATCTGGCTATCGGCCCGACACTGGGCAGCAGGATCAGGCAGCGTGCGGTGTTGTAGAGCAGGTGAAAGCCAATGACCATTTCCTGAGGGCTGAAATCGAGGCTATCGAGCCAGTGCACCAACGGATCAAGTACCGGAATGATCAATAAAAGACCAATCAGTTTGTACAGCAGGCTGCCCAGCGCCACTTGGCGCCCGGCGGGGTTCTGCATGCTGGTGCTGAGGAAGGCGAGTACGCCGCTGCCGATATTGGCGCCGATCACCAGCCCGATGGCCACCGGCAGACTGATCACGTTGGCGCCCGCCAGGGTCGCGGTAAGCAACACTGCGGCCAGGCTGGAATAGGAAACCATCGCGAACAGCGCGCCGATCAGGGCGTCGAGCAGGAGGTCGCCGGTGAGTGAGGCGAAAATCACCTTCACCCCTTTGGCATGGGTAATCGGGTACGCCGCTTCGACAATCAGTTGCAGCGCCAGAATAATCAAGCCCAAGCCAATGGCGACACGGCCCATCTGCCCGAGTCGGGTCTGCTTGCGCGACAGAAAGAAAATCACCCCGGCAAAAATCAGCAGGGGCGACAACCACGACAGATCGAACGTCAGAACCCGCGCCATCAGGGCCGTACCGACATCGGCACCGAGCATGGTGACCAGCGCCGGCGTAAGCGCCATCAGGCCTTGGCCGACAAAGGAAGTGACCAGCATGGCGGTAGCGTTGCTGCTCTGGACCATCGCCGTCACGACGATCCCGGAGACAAATGCCAGCCAGCGATTGGACATGTTATGAGCAATGACATGGCGCAGATTGGTGCCGTAGACCCGCAGGATGCCGGTTCGGACGATATGCGTGCCCCAGATCAGCAGGGCCACTGCAGAAAGCAAATTGAGCAGGGTGAGCATAATGACCCCCTGTGGTGTAGCGCCCCAAAGGAGCAAGTTGACGGTACCGCGTGACGTTCTACGTTCTGTACATAAGCTGTAGTTGGCTAACGGTCTACGCGCCAGCATCGCATAGCCAAAGAAGGGATTGAAATAAAACTGTCATGAAATCCCATTCATGCAATCCGCCAAAAATAATGTGGGAGCGGGCTTGCTCGCGAAAGCGGTGTACCAGGCAACATAGAGGTTGACTGACACTCCGCTTTCGCGAGCAAGCCCGCTCCCACAGGCTTTGCGTATTTAGCGCTTTCGGGTTACTGGCCCGGAATGTCCTTGCGCAGCTTTACCGGATCCTGCTGTTTCTTTTTTTTCGCGATGGCGGTGCGCATCCTGATGTTGATCGCTTCCACTGCCAGCGAGAACGCCATGGCGAAGTAGACGTAGCCTTTTGGCACGTGCACGTCGAAGGATTCGGCAATCAGCACCGTACCGACGATCAACAGGAACGACAGCGCCAGCATCTTCAGCGATGGGTGCCTGTCGATGAACTCACTGATGGTGCCAGATGCCCACATCATCACCAGCACGGCCACGATGATCGCTGCGACCATGACCGGAACGTGGGAGACCATGCCGACCGCGGTGATCACCGAGTCCAGGGAGAACACGATGTCGATGATCGCGATCTGGATGATGGTGTAGAGGAAGTTGCCGCCCTTGCCAGAAGGTTCGTCGCTGCTTTCATCTTCACCTTCCAGCGCGTGGAACATCTCTTGAGAGCTTTTCCACAGCAGGAACAGACCACCGAAGAACAGGATCAGGTCGCGTCCGGAAATACCCTGGCCGAACACTTCGAACAGATCGGCGGTCAGGCGCATGACCCAGGTGATCGACAGCAGAAGCAGGATCCGCGTGATCATGGCCAGCCCAAGACCGAAAATCCGGGTACGCGCCTGCATGTGCTTGGGCATGCGGCTGACCAGGATCGAAATCATGATGATGTTATCGATACCCAGGACGATTTCCAGGGCGGTCAGGGTGAAGAAGGCAACCCAGATTTCAGGGTTGGTCAGCCATTCCATGTGTATTCCTTTGAGCGATTGTTAAACCACAACGGGTCCGGGCTTCAAACAGCGAAGCCTGGACCCGTTGTGGTGAGTCTTGGGCTTATAGAGTGCTGAACACCGGGAAAGTCCCCAACAGCAGCGCAGCAATCAGTATGCAGGTACAAACCAGCACTGCCCACTTCAGGGTGAAGCGCTGGTGGTCACCGAAATCGATACCGGCCAGGGCCACCAACAGGTAGGTCGATGGAACCAGCGGGCTCAACAGGTGGACGGGCTGACCGACGATCGAGGCACGTGCCATTTCCACCGCGGTTATACCGTAATGGCTCGCGGCTTCGGCAAGTACCGGTAACACGCCGTAATAAAATGCATCGTTCGACATGAAGAAGGTGAACGGCATGCTCACCAGCGCCGTAATCACCGCCAGATACGGGCCGAGGAAATCCGGAATCACCGCCAGCAGGCTTTTCGACATCGCATCGACCATCCCGGTGCCGGTCAGGATACCGGTGAAGATACCGGCCGCAAAGATCAACCCGACTACCGCCAGCACGCTACCGGCGTGAGCCGCAACGCGATCCTTCTGCTGTTGCAGGCAAGGATAGTTGACGATCATGGCGATACTGAACGCCACCATGAACAGCACCGGCAACGGCAGCAGGCCGGCGATCAGGGTGCCCATCAGGGCCAGGGTCAGGGCGCCGTTGAACCAGATCAGGTTCGGACGACGGGCATCCGGGAACTGCGAAACGCTGATTTCACTATGATCGATTTCATCGCCCACCAGGTGCAGTTCACCCAGGCGAGCACGTTCACGCTTGCCGTAGAAGTAGGCGATAACCAGGATCGCCACCACACCGGCCAGCATCGCAGGAATCATCGGTACGAAGATGTCGGACGGGTCCACATGCAACGCACTGGCAGCGCGAGCAGTCGGGCCACCCCATGGAGTCATGTTCATCACGCCACCGGCGAGGATGATCAGGCCGGCCATGATCCGCGGGCTCATGCCGATACGGCTGTAGAGCGGCAGCATGGCGGCCACGCAGATCATATAAGTGGTCGCGCCGTCACCATCGAGGGAAACGACGAGCGCCAGTACGGCGGTGCCGACCGAAACTTTCAACGGGTCGCCCTTGACCAGTTTGAGGATCTTGCGCACGGCCGGGTCGAACAGGCCGGAGTCGATCATCAGGGCGAAGTACAGAATTGCGAACATCAGCATCACGCCGGTTGGCGCAAGCTTGGTGATGCCTTCGAGCATCATCGGGCCGATCTTCGGCGAAAAGCCGCCAAACAGGGCAAAAATGATTGGAATGAGGATCAGGGCGATCAGCGCGGACAGGCGCTTGGTCATGATCAGGAACATGAACGTGATGACCATGGCGAAGCCAAGGAAAGTCAGCATGGGAATACTCCAGGCGTAGCGCGGCTAGGGAATGGGCAGATCGGGCGGGATCAGCGCAGAACGGGAAGCACGAGACGTACGGGCGGAGTTACAGCGAAGCGGCGGGTAGAAGAGGACATCAGAATCACCATTGTTGTTGTTAAATGGGCTGTGCGAGCGATAAAACGCTGGCATTGGCCAACCGGTCTGTTGCCGGTAGTGGGGGCGATCCTAATCGGGGAAGCTTTCAGCCAGCTTTCGGAAATGAAAGCAAGGACCGGATGTGCAACCGATCGTCGGATTGGGTTTCAAGTCCCTGAACACAGGGCGGGAGGTTGAACATGGGCGAACTTCACACCGGCGGCTGCCATTGCGGGCAACTGCGCTATCAATTCAGCGGGCCGCTGCACGATATCGCCCACTGCCATTGCTCGATTTGCCGACGGGTCAGCGGCGGCATCGTGACCACCTGGATCACCGTGCCGGCATCGGCCTTTCAATGGTTGGCCGGGACGCCGTCGCGGTACGACTCTTCATCCACCTGCGAGCGATATTTCTGCGGACAGTGTGGGGCGCAACTGGCGTTGATCACGCATCTGAGTCCTGAAAGCATCGACCTGACCATCGCCACCCTCGACCATCCCGAACAAGCACCGGCCGAGCGGCACATCTGGACCAACAGCCGCTTGCCGTGGCTGCATCTGGACGAACACTTGCCCGGCGAGGCTGAAGAAACACTCTGATCAAAAAATAGACAGATCCAGCGGCCGAATCGCGCCCATCCAGATCGCGTGCTCGGTATGGTCAAGCAGATCGTCACCGGTGTCCGGGTGCAGGAACACCACCAAACCGTTGCGATTGAGCGCCAGCCACGGCAGCACGTCGCCCAGGACCTGCGGCTCGAACGCCAACTGACAGCTCCAGTCCGGGTGCGGGCCGACCGGGCGCTCGTGCACGCGGCCCATTTTCAGTGGAAACAATTGCGCCGCCTGCTCACACAAGGCCCGCGCCTGCCCGATCGTGCTGGCATCGAAATAAACGTGGGCGTGATAGCCCGTTATCTGCTGCATCTGATTCCCTCTGGGAGCTGTTCGAACCCTCGCCGTTTCCTGTAGGTCAAACATCATATAGGCGCTGGAAAACAGGAAGCCCAGCCATGAAAAATGCTGAAACCCCCGTCGTGAAAGTGGTGCTTTATGGTGCCATGAGTAGCCTGGGCAGTGCGCTGATGGCTGAAATGCTGCGGCGCCAGCATGAAGTCATCGCGATTCTCGATGACCTCAATGCGCTGGCATCCCGTCCGGGGCTGCGCACCAAGACTGGCGATCTGTTCGACGCGCAACGGGTCAAGCAGAGTGTGGCCGGCAGCTCCGTGGTCATCTGCTTACTGGACGCACCAGGCTTACCGTTCAATAGCGAACACGTGGAAAAAACCATCGTGCCCGGCCCGGTCGAACAGGTGCTGGCAGTGGATGCGCTGATCGATGGCATGCAGGCAGCAAACATCGCCCGATTGTTTCTGGTGGGTGATTTCGACGTGCTGGACGATCCGGAATCCGAAGACAGCTTGCAACGTCACGCCGCCGAGGAAATCCGCGTGGCACTGCAAAGCAGTCCTTTGAAGTGGACGCTGGTTAACGAACCGCGCGGGGTGCCGGGGCTGACCATCGAACATTTTACCAAAATCGGTCGCAACCTCGAGCCGGGGTTGGCCGAACCGCTCGGACGGCTGGCCCGCACCGCCGTGGGCATTGCCGATGAATTGCAGTTGAACCTGCACATCGGCCAGCACGTCAACTTCATCGCAACCGACAGCTAAACCGCAACGGACGGCAGCGTCAGGCCGCTGAGCGATTGCGCACTGCTGGCCTGCTCGGCCATCAACCAATCCACAAACTGTTGGATCAGCGCTCCGCGTCGTTTGCGCTGGGGCAGGACCACGTAATAACCCAGTCTCGACATCACCGTTTCGCCGATCGGCCGACACAACAACCCTTGCGCCAGCAAGTTATCCACAAGGTGGCGCCAGCCGATGGCCACGCCCTGACCACCAATCGCCGCCTGAATCAGCAGGGTGTAATTGTCGAAACGCAGCTGACCGGGCGCCGGGGGCGAGGTGATGCCCAATTCGCGGAATACACCACTCCAGTCGAACCAGTTGCTGCTGTGTTCCCCACGCAGGTGCAGCAACGGAAACTCCAGCAATGCCTGGGCCGGCAAGGGCAGGGAACGCTCACCCAACAACTGCGGACTGCACACCGGAAACACTTCTTCGTTGAACAGCCAATGGCTTTCACCCTGCTTGAAGCGGCCATCGCCGAACAGCACCGCCACATCGATATCGGTACGTAGCATGTTATGGCTGCGTTCACTGGTGACCAGGCTGACATCCACCTGCGGATTGGCCGCGTGAAAGCGATGCAAACGCGGCATCAACCAATAGGCGGCGAAGGCAAAATCCGTCGCAACCTGCAGCACCTCATGCTGTTGCTGTGCGCTGATTGCGCTCAATCCTGCGTCGATGTTCTGCAATCCGAGCTGAACCTGTTCGAAAAGAATCTCCCCGGCCTCGGTCAGTTCGATTCCACGGTAAATGCGGTCGAACAGGCGGGTCGCCAGTTGTTCTTCCAGGCGCTTGATCTGCTGGCTGATGGCCGGTTGCGTGGTGCCCAGCTCAACCGCCGCCGCGGTAAAGCTGCGCTGACGGGCTGCGGCTTCGAAGGCGCGAAGCAGATCAAGAGACAGGTCACCAAGGGCGTCATACATAAGCTGTGCTTATCCTAGTCATTGCCGCGCGTGGGCTTTACTGCAAGGTGCTGGGGTTTCATTCTCGAAGCCAGCACTCTCGCATAAACATCCACTATGGAATGCCGCGATCACATGAAGCGCAAGAACATTCTTTTCATCATGGCCGATCAAATGGCCGCGCCAATGTTGCCGTTCTACGGCCCATCGCCCATCAAGCTGCCCAATCTCAGCCGCCTCGCCGCACAAGGCGTGGTGTTCGACTCCGCTTATTGCAACAGCCCCCTGTGCGCGCCGTCGCGGTTCACCCTGGTCAGCGGCCAGTTGCCGAGCAAGATCGGCGCCTATGACAATGCCGCCGATTTCCCCGCCGACGTACCGACCTACGCCCACTACCTGCGCCGCCTCGGCTACCGCACTGCCCTGTCGGGCAAGATGCATTTCTGTGGACCAGACCAGTTGCATGGCTACGAAGAACGCCTGACCAGTGACATTTACCCGGCCGACTATGGCTGGGCGGTGAACTGGGATGAGCCGGACGTGCGTCCGACCTGGTACCACAACATGTCGTCGGTGCTGCAAGCCGGCCCGTGCGTGCGCACCAATCAGCTGGATTTCGACGAAGAGGTGGTGTTCAAGGCCCAGCAGTACCTGTTCGACCATATCCGCGAAGAGGGCGATCGGCCGTTCTGCCTGACTGTTTCCATGACTCACCCACACGATCCGTACACCATTCCCAAGGCTTTCTGGGATTTGTACGACGATGCTGACATCCCGTTGCCTTCGACTCCGGATCAGCATGACCTCGATCCACACTCGCAGCGTTTGCTCAAGGTCTATGACCTGTGGGACAAGCCACTACCTGTGGATAAGATCCGCGACGCCCGCCGCGCCTATTTCGGCGCGTGCAGCTATATCGACAGCAACGTCGGCAAACTCCTGCAAACCCTCGAAGATACCGGGCTGATCGACGACACCATCATCGTGTTCTCCGGTGACCACGGTGACATGCTCGGCGAACGCGGGCTCTGGTACAAAATGCACTGGTACGAAATGGCCGCACGGGTGCCGCTGCTGATCAGCGCACCGGGGCAATTCGGCGCGGGTCGGGTCAGCGCCAGTGTTTCCACGGCCGATCTGCTGCCGACCTTCGTTGAACTGGCTGGCGGCTCGCTGGAACCAGGCTTGCCGCTGGACGGCCGCTCTCTGGTCCCGCACCTGCAAGGGCAGGGCGGTCACGACGAGGTGTTCGGCGAATACATGGCCGAAGGCACTATCAGCCCGTTGATGATGATCCGCCGCGGCGCCTACAAGTTCATCTACAGCGAAGACGACCCTTGCCTACTCTTCGACGTACACAATGACCCTCGCGAGCTGGAAGAACTCAGTCATTCGCCGCAATATTGCCAACTTTTCGACGATTTTCTCGCCGAAGCGCGGGCCAAATGGAACATTCCGGCGATTCACCAGCAGGTGCTCGCCAGCCAACGGCGCCGGCGGTTCGTGGCCGAGGCGCTGACCCTCGGCAAGCTGAAGAGCTGGGATCACCAGCCACTGGTGGACGCCAGTCAGCAATACATGCGCAACCACATCGACCTCGACGATCTGGAACGTAAAGCACGTTATCCACAACCCTGCCAAAACCAATAATCTCAAGGGGAAGTCCATGCAAAGGTTATCCACAGTACTGACGGTCGGGCTCCTGGCTCTGGGCAGCGCATCGGCGTTTGCCGATCAGAGTTGCGAGACCGTGAAAATGGCCGACCCGGGCTGGAGCGACATCGCCGCAACCAATGCCATCGCCGGGTTTCTGCTGGACGGCATGGGCTACAAGGCCAAGGTCGACACCCTCGCGGTGCCGATCACCTTTGGCGGGCTCAAGGATGGCCAGGTCGATGTGTTCCTGGGTAACTGGATGCCGGCGCAGCAGGGCTTCTATGACAAGTTCGTCGCCAACGGCGATGTCACGCAACTGGCGAAGAACCTCGACGGCACCGAATTCACCCTCGCCGTTCCGGACTACGTGTGGGACGCGGGTGTGCATGACTTTGCCGACCTGAACAAATACGCCGACAAGTTCGACCGCAAGATCTACGGTATCGGCTCCGGCGCGCCGGCGAACATCTCGCTGCAAGAGATCATCAAGAAAAACGATTTCGACATGGGCCAGTGGAAACTGGTCGAGTCCAGCGAGCAGGCGATGCTGGCCGAGGTGTCCCGCGCAGTGAAGAAACAGAAGTTCGTGACCTTCCTCGGCTGGACCCCGCACCCGATGAACGTGCAGCTCAAAATGCACTATCTGAAGGGCGGCGAGAAATACTTCGGTGACACCGGCAGCGTGCACACCCTGACCCGCAAAGGTTATGCACAGGCCTGCCCGAACGTCGGCAAACTGCTGACCAACCTGAGTTTCACCCAGGAAATGGAGAACAGCATCATGGCCGAGGTGGTGAACAAGAAAATCAGCAATGCCGACGCGGCGAAGGCGTGGATCAAGGCCAACCCGGCGGTGCTGGATAAATGGCTCGATGGGGTGAAGACCGTGGATGGCAAGGACGCGTTGCCGGCGGTCAAAGCCAAGTTGTAACGCCATCTGTGTCGAGGGAGCTTGCTCCCGCTCGGCTACGCAGCAGACGCAAACCGGTTACCTCGATGAGACAGACACATCGTGATTACCCTTTTGGGACCGCTGCGCGGTCCAGCGGGAGCAAGCTCCCTCGCCACAATGATTGTCCGGTCCTGATACTCTTTCGAAAAAATCCCCAACCGAGAGGCCCCATGGCCCTGCCAAGCCGCCATTCACTCTTCCCTTTCCTCACCTGGCTACCCCGGCAAACCCGCGCCAGCGTCGGGCGCGACCTGATCGTCGGCCTCAGCGGCGCGATTCTCGCGTTGCCGCAATCCATTGCCTACGCACTGATTGCCGGCCTCCCACCGGAATACGGCCTCTACGCCGCAATCATCCCGGTGTTGATCGCCTGCCTGTGGGGTTCGTCGTGGCATTTGATCTGCGGCCCTACCGCGGCCATCTCGATTGTCCTGTACGCCAGCGTGAGTCCTCTGGCCGTTCCAGCCTCGCAGGATTACGTCATGTTGATCCTGTTGCTGACATTTCTTGCCGGTATCTTCCAGTGGCTGCTGGGTTTGCTGCGGTTTGGCGCATTGGTGAATTTCGTCTCTCACTCGGTGGTACTCGGCTTCACCCTGGGTGCTGCCGTGGTCATTGCCATCGGTCAATTGCCTAACCTGCTGGGGCTGGATTTGCCCAGCCAGGCCACCGCTCTGGATAGTTTCATCACGTTGTTGCGCCATCTCGGCAAAATGGACAAACCTTCGCTGGCGCTGGGGCTGGCGACAGTAGTGGTGGGCGTGACCCTCAAGCTGTGGTTGCCACGCTGGCCGACGCTGTTGATCACGCTGGTGCTGGGTGCGTTGCTGGTCTGGCTTTGGCCATCAATGTTCGGCCATGTGCAACTGATCAGCGCCTTCACCGGCAAGCTGCCGCCTTTCAGTCTGGTGCCGCTGGATCTCGATCTGATCCTGCGCCTGCTGCCCAGCGCAGTGGCGGTCGGTATGCTCGGGCTGGTCACCAGCCTGTCGATCGCCCGCTCGATCTCAGCGCGTTCGCAGCAATTACTCGATGCCAATCAGGAAGTCCGTGCCCAGGGCCTGTCGAACATCGTCGGGGCGTTTTTTTCCGGATCGCTGTCGGCCGGCTCCTTCACTCGCTCAGGCCTGAGCTATGAAGCGGGGGCCTGTTCGCCACTGGCCGGGATTTTTTCGGCGTTGTGGGTGGCGCTGTTTGCAATCTTCGGCGCGAGCCTGATCGCACACATCCCGATCCCGGCGATGGCCGGGAGCATTCTGTTGATCGCCTGGGGGCTGGTGGACCACCGCGGCATTCGCGCGTTGTTGCGGGTCAGCCGCGCTGAGTTCGTGGTAATGGCGCTGACCTGCGTCGCCACGCTGCTGCTGGAATTGCAAACGGCGATCTACGCCGGCGTGCTGGCCTCGCTTTTTTTCTACCTCAAGCGCACCTCGCAGCCACGGGTGCAGCATGTGCGAGATGGCGAGGAAGACATTCTGCGGGTGGGCGGTTCGATCTTTTTCGGTGCCAGCCATTACCTGCAAGTGCGCCTGCAACGCTTGCACGGCGCGCGCGTGGTGATCGAGGCGCAGCAGATCAACTTCATCGACTATTCAGGGGTGGAAATGCTGCATCAGGAGGCGCGGCGCCTGCTTCGCCAGGACCGCAGCCTGACCTTGCGCCGGGCCCGGCCGCAGGTGGTGGAAGAATTGAGGAAGCTGGAAGGAGCGGAGAAATGCCCGATTCGGTTTGAGGATTAAAGCACCGCCCTCTGTAGGAGCGAGCTTGCTCGCGAAAAACCTGAGGGCGCAATTGGGCATCTGGTTTTTCGCGTTATCGTTCACGACCTTCGTCGGAACGCCGCCCGGAGCAAGCTCGCTCCGACAGTAGGTTATAGGGCCAGTTGCCGGCGAAGTTCAGCCAACACCGGCGCCGTATCCGGCCGCACTCCGCGCCACAGGAAAAACGCCTCCGCCGCTTGCTCGGCCAGCATCCCCAAGCCATCCATCGCCACCGCCGCGCCGTGTTCACTGGCCCAGCGGCAGAACGAGGTCGGTTCCTTGCCGTACATCATGTCGTAGCACACCGTTTTGCCCGGTTCGATCAGGCTGGGCGCAATCGGCGGCACATCGCCCGTCAGGCTCGCGGAGGTCGCATTGATGATCAGGTCCACCGACTCCTGCAACCAGTCGTAGCCACTGGCCGAGACCGGTCCCAGATCACAGAACAGTTCCGCCAAAAGCTCGGCCTTTTCCACCGTGCGGTTGGCGATGACCACCGATGCCGGTTGCTCGGCCAGCAGCGGCTCCAGGGCACCGCGCACCGCACCGCCGGCACCGAGCAACAGGATGCGTTTGCCCTTGAGGCTGAAACCGGCGTTGACCGTCAGGTCCCGCACCAGCCCGGCGCCGTCGGTGTTGTCGCCCAGCAGACTGCCATCGGCCAGTTTGCTCAAGGTATTGACCGCACCCGCCCGCTGCGCCCGCGCCGTCAGGTTGTTAGCCAATCGATAGGCCTCTTCCTTGAACGGCACCGTCACATTGGCACCGCGACCTTCGAGGAAAAACGTCCGGGCACAGGTGGAAAAGTCGTCGAGTGGCGCCAGCAGCGTGTTGTAGTCGAGCTTTTGCGCGGTCTGCTCGGCGAACAGGCGATGGATCAACGGCGACTTGCTGTGGCCGATCGGGTTTCCGAATACGACATAACGGTCCATCAGGTTTCCTCGTTCAGGCGTCGGCCAACCAATCGCGGTCTTGCAGGAAATACTCGGTCAGGCGCGCTTCTTCGCTGCCAGGCTCGGCCTTCCAGTCGTAACCCCAGCGCACTTGCGGTGGCAGCGACATCAAAATCGACTCGGTCCGCCCACCCGATTGCAGGCCGAACAACGTGCCACGGTCGTAGACCAGATTGAATTCAACGTAACGGCCACGGCGGAACTCCTGGAACTCGCGCTGCTTGACTGTGAACGCATCGTTCTTGCGGCGCTGCACGATCGGGAGATAAGCGTCGATGTACGCATCGCCGATGGCGCGCATGAAGGCGAAACTGGTGTCGAAGTCCCACTCGTTCAGGTCGTCGAAAAACAGCCCGCCGATGCCGCGCGGCTCGTGGCGATGCTTGATGTGAAAGTAGCTGTCGCACCAGGCCTTGTAACGCGGGTAAACGTCCGGGCCGAACGGCGCACAGGCCTGCTCGGCGACGCGGTGCCAGTGGATGCAGTCTTCTTCGTTGCCGTAATACGGGGTCAGGTCGAAGCCGCCACCGAACCACCAGACCGGTTCTTCACCTTCTTTTTCAGCGATGAAAAAGCGCACGTTGGCGTGGGAAGTCGGCACGTGGGGGTTGTGCGGGTGAATCACCAGCGACACGCCCAGGGCTTCAAAGCCACGGCCCGCCAGTTCCGGTCGATGAGCGCTGGCAGACGGTGGAAGGCCGCTGCCGAAGACATGGGAAAAGTTGACGCCGCCCTTTTCAATCACCGCGCCGTTTTCGATCACGCGGGTACGACCACCACCGCCGGCAGGCCGGGTCCAGGCGTCTTCGACGAATTGCGTGCCGCCGTCTTCGGCTTCCAGGGCAGCGCAAATGCGCTCTTGCAGGTCGAGCAGGTAGGCTTTTACGGCCTCGGTGCGGGTCGTCATGTCATCACCTTGAATCGGGCAAAACTACGCGGTGCTCCATTGGAGCTCAGCCTGCGCAAATGGGTCCGTAGCATAACATCGCACGTTACCCCTTCGCAGTTGACGAAGATCAAGCTTAGGAGTCCGATAGGGTGCTTGGTAAAACGACCTATGGAGAGTTCAGATGGCAAAGCGTATCCAGTTCCGCACCCATGGCGGCCCCGAAGTACTCGAGTATGTGGATTACCAACCCGCCGAGCCAGGTCCGAAGGAAGTGCGCGTGACCAACAAGGCCATCGGCCTGAACTTTATCGACACCTATTACCGCAGCGGTCTGTATCCGCCGCCATCCCTGCCATCGGGAGTCGGCTCTGAAGGCGCGGGCGTGGTCGAGGCGGTGGGCAGCGAAGTGACCCGCTTCAAGATCGGCGATCGTGTGGCCTATGGCAGCGGCCCTCTGGGCGCCTACAGCGAAGTTCACGTCTTGCCCGAGGCCAATCTGGTGAAACTGCCGGATGCCATCAGCTTCGAACAGGCCGCCGGGGTGATGCTCAAGGGCCTGACCGTGCAGTACCTGCTGCGTCAGACTTATGAACTCAAGGGTGGCGAAACCATCCTGTTCCACGCCGCGGCCGGCGGTGTCGGATCCTTGGCTTGCCAATGGTCCAGGGCCTTGGGCGTGAAGCTGATCGGCACGGTCAGCTCGGCAGAGAAAGCTGCACTGGCCAAGGCCAACGGAGCCTGGGCGACCATCGACTACAGCCATGAAAACGTCGCCCAACGCGTGCTGGAATTGACTGACGGCAAAAAAGTCCCGGTGGTGTACGACGGCGTCGGCAAGGACACCTGGCTGACTTCACTCGACTGCGCCGCGCCGCGTGGGCTGGTGGTGAGTTTCGGCAATGCGTCCGGCGCGGTCGACGGCGTGAACCTGGGAATCCTGGCGGGCAAAGGCTCGCTGTACGTGACCCGGCCAACCCTCGGCTCTTATGCGAACAACGCCGAAAACCTGCAACGCATGGCCGACGAACTGTTCGAGATGATCATCAGCGGCAAACTGACCGTGAACGTCAGCCAGCGTTATCCACTGGCTGACGCGGCGAAGGCGCAGACCGAGTTGTCGGCGCGGCGCACGACGGGCTCGGTGGTGTTGTTGCCGTAACCTGTGGCGAGGGGGCTTGTCGGAACGCCGCACCGCCCCGTTCGATTGCGAAGCAATCGTAAAACCAATGAACGCGGTTTGCCGGATACACCGCGTTCGCTGGTTTTGGGACGGCTGCGCCGTCCAACGGGGGCAAGCCCCCTCGCCACATGTCGCCTCGGTCCTAGTCCGGGCGCACAACCTTGCCGGTCGCCAGATCGCGAATCACGCTCGGGTTCTTGCGCCCGCCCAGATTGCCACCCAGCACCAGATCCACCTGGCCACGGAAATACTGCTCGACGCGAATCCGCGTACGTGCCGCCGGGCGCCCCTGCGGGTTGGCCGACGTCGACACCAGCGGCCCGACCAGTGCGCACAAATCCCGCACCAGCGGGTGATCGCTGACTCGCAGCGCCACGGTTTCATGCACGCCGGTAATCCACTCCGGCAGCAAGTTCTGGTGCGGCACCAGCCAGGTGTTCGGTCCCGGCCAGGTACTGGCCATGCGGTCCATCCACAATTCGGGGAAGTCCTCGAAGAGGAAATCGAACTGACGGATATTGTCGGCGACCAGAATCAGCCCCTTGTCCACAGACCGGCCCTTGATCAGCAGCAGACGCTCCACCGCTTCCTCGTCCCACGGGTCGCACCCCAGGCCCCAGACTGCTTCGGTTGGGTAGGCAATCACCGCCCCGGCGCGAATTGCTTGCGCGGCTTGTTGCACACGCCAACTGTTGACCATGAAAAACACTCCAGAATAAGGCTCTGCGCAGTTTACCGATCTTGTTTATAAAACCTAGCTCACCCGCGCAAACCAGCGTCCGCTTTCGCACACGGCGCGGCCATCCATTTCCAGTTCCGTCAACGCAGCCAGCACTTTCGGCAAGGTCCAGCCGCTTGCGTCGGCCAGCGCTTCACTGGTGAGAGGCGCGGCATGCAGCAGCTTCAACAGTGGGTGAATCGTCGCAGGGGTGCAGGTTTGCGTGGATAACGACAGTCGTTGCCAGCCGCGCAAGGCTTCGAGGATATGTTCTATGGTTTCCACCAACACCGCACCGTCACGGATCAACTGGTGACAGCCTCGGGCGCCGGGGTGATGGATCGACCCGGGCATCGCAAACACCTCGCGCCCCTGTTCCGCCGCCAGCCTCGCGGTGATCAGTGAACCGCTGGCAACACTGGCTTCGACCACCAGCACCCCGAGTGACAAACCACTGATGATCCGGTTGCGTCGAGGGAAGTTGCCGGCGCTGGGGCCGGCATCCAGCGGGAACTCCGAAAGCACTGCGCTGCCCGAAGCGACCATGGCGTCTGCCAGGCGTCTATTTCGCTGTGGATAAAACTTCTCGAGCCCCGTACCAAGCACACCGATCGTTTGCCCGCCGACGTCGAGAGCGGCCTGGTGCGCGGCGGCGTCAATGCCCAGTGCCAGGCCGCTGGTAATGACAAAACCGGCACCGGCCAGGCTGCGGGAAAACGCTGCAGCGGTGTCCATCCCCGGCCGGGACGCGCGCCGGCTGCCGACCATCGCCAGTTGTGGTTTTTCCAGAATGCCTGGATTGCCCGCGACAAATAACAGTGGTGGTGCATCGCTGATTTGTGCCAGCAGTGCCGGGTAGTCCGGCTGGTCCCACATCAGTAAATGCTGGGCCGGGTGCTCTAACCAGGCCAATGCGTGGCTGGCGCCGTCACGAATCTCAGTGCTTCGTCTGGCCTCAGAGCAGGCCAGTGGCAAACCCAGTGAACGCCAGGCGCTGGCCGGTGCGCTGATGGCTTTGGATGCCGAGCCGAAGGCTTCGAGCAATTTCTTGAAACGCGCAGGACCGAGTTCCGGCAAACGATGCAGACGTAATCGAGCTTCCAGTTCCGCGGGGGAAACCGGTGTAACCGTAGACAGCGACATGGATCATCCTTGATCGTAATAAGCACCCGTACAAACGGGAATAAGCTGTGGATAACTCTGTTGGTAACTTGTGAGGCAGGCTTACGGATTTCGCACCTTGTCCATCACCGATAGCGAGCGCGTAGCGCTAAGCACCAGCCCATAACTGAGTTTGTCGTAGGTACGGAAAACCATCAGCAGACCAGCGCGCTCATCGGGAATTTTCAACGGCTGGCCGGTGATCCGGTCGCGCACGGTTTCGCCGGTCTTCATCACCGCAAGCAGATTGCCTTCGGCCAGGCCGTCGCGCTGCCCCTTGTTCAGCGTAACCACGTCCAACTCGCCGATCTGCGTGACCCCACGCGGCACATCGATGATCAAACCATTGATTTCGTGGCTCGGTGCATTGGGCGTGAAGGTCGAGTTGATCGTGTGCTCTTCACCGCTGAACAAGCGATCGCCGATGCGCACTTCCTGGGTCGTGCGTTGCAAGGCCAGGGTGGCGACGTCTCCTTCGACGGCGACGACCTCACCACCGCCGATGTCGTCGGCGTTGATCCCTAGAATCTCCTTGCTCTGCGGATCGGTGTAGACCTTGCCTTGGCGGAAGATGCCGTACGCCGGTTGCGCCAGATCGAAATGGCCGCGGGCAAAGATGCGGTCACCCGCGCCGCTGAGTACGCGCTCGGCATCGCCGGCGACGATGTAGGGCGCCTTGTCGAAATCCTCGGCCTTGTCGACGATGCGGTTGCTCAGTAGAAAGCTGTTGATCGATTTCAGCGCAATGCCGGGGATAGCCTCGCTCATCGGGCTGCTGCGCACCTGAGGCGAGAGCTTAATGGTGGGAATGTCTTCCCGAAGTTGCGCTTGCCCATGCGCCCAACCTGCCGAGACCAGGAGCAACAGGGCGAGTAGTGATTTCCTCATGCGGTGAATCCCTTTATTATGTAGGTTCGCGTAAAACGCCAGAGCCCTCAGTGGCTCGCTCCCGGCTTGCTTGTCAAAACTTGCTTGTCAACAGAAGGGAGCTACGTTTTACAACGGTAGCCGGCATCTTCGGACCGCCAGGCCATCGACCTGACCTTACTTCACACGTGCAATCATCAAGCTTATGGCCATTTTGAACATCCTCGAATTCCCTGATCCGCGCCTGCGCACTATCGCCAAGCCAGTGGCCGTAGTGGACGCCGAAGTGCGTCAGTTGGTCGACGACATGTTTGAAACAATGTATGAAGCGCCTGGCATCGGCCTCGCCGCAACCCAGGTCAACGTGCACAAACGTATCGTCGTGATGGACCTCTCCGAAGACCGCACCGAACCGCGAGTGTTCATCAACCCCGAGTTCGAACCGTTGACCGACGAGATGGGCCAGTATCAGGAAGGCTGCCTGTCGGTGCCGGGTTTCTACGAAAACGTCGATCGCCCGCAACGGGTCAAGGTCAAGGCGCTGGACCGCGACGGCCAGCCTTACGAACTGATCGCCGAAGATTTGCTCGCCGTGTGCATCCAGCACGAATGCGACCACCTCAACGGCAAATTGTTCGTTGATTACCTGTCCACGCTCAAACGCGACCGCATCAAGAAGAAACTGGAAAAGCTCCATCGCCAGAACGCCTGATGCCCATCTTCAAAGGCTTGCTGCGGCAAGCCTTTTTCTTTTCAAGAGACGTCACCCATGACTGAGCCACTGCGCATTGTCTTTGCCGGCACCCCGGAATTCGCCGCCGAACACCTCAAGGCCCTGCTCGACAGCCCTTACGAGATCGTCGCGGTCTACACCCAACCGGATCGTCCGGCCGGTCGCGGGCAAAAACTGATGCCGAGCCCGGTCAAGCAGCTTGCTCTAGAGAACAACATCCCGGTGCTGCAGCCGCCCACCTTGCGCAACGAAGACACGCAAGCGGAACTGGCCGCGTTGAAGCCGGACTTGATGGTGGTGGTCGCCTACGGCCTGATCCTGCCGCAAGTGGTGCTGGATATTCCGCGCCTGGGTTGCATCAACAGCCACGCCTCGCTGCTGCCGCGATGGCGTGGTGCGGCGCCGATCCAGCGCGCCGTGGAAGCGGGCGATGCACAAAGTGGCGTGACTGTGATGCGCATGGAAGCCGGCCTCGACACCGGGCCGATGCTGCTCAAGGTCACCACCCCGATCAGCGCCGAAGACACGGGCGGCAGTCTGCACGATCGGCTGGCCGAAATGGGCCCTCCGGCCGTGGTCCAGGCGATTGCCGGCCTCGCCGCCGGAACCCTGGAGGGCGAAGTGCAGGACAACAGCCTGGCGACCTATGCGCACAAATTGAACAAGGACGAAGCACGCATCGACTGGACTTGCCCGGCGGTTGAGCTCGAGCGTCTGGTCCGTGCCTTCAACCCGTGGCCGATCACCCACAGCACCTTGAATGGCGAAGCCCTGAAAGTGCTGGCCGCGAAGTTGGCCGAAGGCAAAGGCGCCCCGGGTGAAATCCTCGGCGCCAGCAAGGACGGCCTGATCGTCGCCTGCGGCGAACAGGCCCTGTGCCTGACCCGCCTGCAATTGCCCGGCGGCAAGGCGCTGAACTTCAGCGACCTGTTCAACAGCCGCCGCGAGAAATTCGCCACCGGCACTGTCCTCGGACAAGCGGCGGACGCTCAATGAACCCGCGTCTGGCCGCCGCCAAGGCACTCGCCGCTGTCCTGAACGGAAAAGCATCGCTCAACAGTTCGCTGCCAACGCAACTGGACAAGGTCGAGGATCGTGATCGCGGCTTCACCCAGGATCTGGCGTTCGGCACCGCGCGCTGGCAGCCACGCTTGTCGGCACTGGCGGCCAAGCTGCTGCAGAAACCGTTCAAGGCCGCCGACGCCGATGTCGAGGCGCTGTTGCTGGTCGGTCTTTATCAGTTGCTCTACACCCGCGTCCCGGCCCATGCCGCCATTGGTGAAACCGTCGGTTGCGCCGACAAGCTGAAAAAGCCTTGGGCAAAGGGTTTGCTCAACGCTGTGCTGCGCAATGCTCAGCGCGACAGCGAAACGATTTTCGCCGAGCTGGAGCGTGATCCGGTGGTGCGCACCGCTCACCCGCGCTGGCTGCAGAAATCCCTGAAGGCGTTCTGGCCAGAACAGTGGGAAGCCATCTGCGCCGCCAACAACGCGCATCCGCCGATGATCCTGCGGGTCAACCGTCGCCATCACACCCGTGATGCCTACCTCGGTTTGCTGACAGATGCCGGTATCGCCGCCACGCCGTGTGTCTACAGCCGCGACGGCATCGTGCTCGAAGCCGCCGCCGACGTGCGCAGCCTGCCGGGTTTCGCCGAAGGCTGGATCAGCGTGCAGGACGAAGCCGCGCAACTGGCCGCCGATCTGCTCGACCTGGCCCCCGGTCAACGGGTGTTGGACGCCTGCTGTGCACCGGGCGGCAAGACCTGCCATATTCTCGAAGCCGAGCCAAAACTGGCCGGCGTCGTGGCGGTAGACCTGGAGGCCAAGCGCCTGGTGCGGGTGCGGGAAAACCTCGAACGCCTGAAGCTGAGCGCCGAACTGATTGCCGCCGACGGCCGCGACACCCAGGCGTGGTGGGACGGCAAGCCGTTCCAGCGCATCCTGCTGGATGCGCCATGTTCGGCCACCGGCGTGATCCGTCGTCACCCGGACATCAAGCTGACCCGCCAACCCGACGACATCGCCGCGCTGGCGCTGCTGCAAGGCGAATTGCTCGATGCCATGTGGCACACGTTGGAGGTGGGCGGCATTCTGCTGTACGCCACTTGTTCCACGCTGCCGACCGAGAACACCGAAGTCATCGAAGCCTTCCTCGCCCGCACGCCGGGCGCCCGCGAACTGGACCTCGCCACGGCGGCCGGCATCAAGCAGCCCCATGGTCGCCAGTTGCTGGCCCAGGAAGGCGGCCACGACGGTTTCTACTACGCCAAGCTGATCAAGATCGCCGCCGCTCGCGGTTAAACGGATTCAATGGAGTGACTGGATGAAAATCATCATCCTCGGCGCAGGGCAGGTCGGCGGTTCGCTGGCAGAACACCTGGCCAGCGAAGCCAACGATATTACTGTGGTCGACACCGATGGCGAACGCCTGCGCGACCTTGGCGACCGCCTGGACATCCGCACCGTCCAAGGTCGCGGTTCGTTCCCGACCGTGTTGCGCCAGGCTGGAGCCGATGACGCCGACATGCTGGTCGCTGTGACCAACAGTGATGAAACCAACATGGTCGCCTGCCAGGTCGCCCACACCCTGTTCCACACCCCGACCAAGATCGCCCGGGTTCGCGAAGCCGCGTACCTGACCCGCGAAGAGCAATTGTTCCAGAACGAAGCGATTCCGGTGGACGTACTGATCAGCCCGGAACAAGTGGTTACCAACTACATCAAGCGCCTGATCCAGCATCCCGGCGCCTTGCAGGTAATCGACTTCGCCGAAGGCAAGGCGCAACTGGTGGCGGTGCGGGCGTACTACGGCGGGCCGCTGGTGGGCCAGCAACTGCGGCAGCTGCGTGAACACATGCCGAACGTGGAAACCCGTGTCGCGGCGATTTTCCGTCGTGACCGGCCGATCCTGCCCCAAGGCGACACGGTGATCGAGGCCGACGACGAAGTATTTTTCATTGCCGCCAAAGCGAACATTCGCGCTGTGATGAGCGAAATGCGCCGTCTCGACGAAACCTATAAACGCATTGTCATCGCCGGTGGCGGGCAAATCGGCGAGCGTCTGGCCGAGGCCATCGAAAGCCGTTATCAGGTAAAGATCATCGAGATGAATCCGGCCCGTTGCCGTCATCTCTCGGACCACCTCGACAGCACTGTGGTGCTGCAGGGCAGCGCCTCGGACCGCGACCTGCTGCTGGAGGAGAACATCGCCGACGCGGATCTGTTCCTCGCCCTGACCAACGACGACGAAGCCAACATCATGTCGTCGCTTCTGGCCAAGCGCCTGGGTGCGAAGAAGGTGATGACCATCATCAACAACCCGGCTTATGTCGATCTGATCCAGGGCGGCGACATCGACATCGCCATCAGCCCTCAACTCGCCACCATCGGCACCTTGCTGGCCCACGTGCGCCGGGGCGACATCGTCAGCGTGCACTCACTGCGCCGAGGCGCGGCGGAGGCCATCGAGGCGATTGCCCATGGCGATGCGAAATCGAGCAAGGTGATCGGCAAGGCCATCGAGAACATCGGCCTGCCGCCGGGTACCACCATCGGTGCGATCATCCGCGACGAAGAGGTGATCATTGCCCATGACGACACCGTGATCGAAACGGGCGACCATGTGATTTTGTTCCTTGTGGATAAAAAGCATATTCGCGATGTGGAGAAGCTGTTCCATGTGGGGTTGAGCTTCTTCTGATCCTTTAGGCCGCCTTCGCTGGCAAGCCAGCTCCTACAGAGAATCGCGCACAACCTGTAGAGCTGGCTTGCCAGCGAAGCGATTTCGAAAACGACAACCATTCGGAAACTCCCCCATGATCGAATCCCTGGAAAAAATGCTCGCCAAAGGTGTGGATAACGCTTTGCTACGCTTCGGCCTGGGCAAGGGCTATCTGGATCTGGGAGAGAACGCCAAGGCAGTGGAGCATTTTCAACGTTGCGTCGAATTCGATCCGAAGTATTCGGCGGCGTGGAAACTACTGGGCAAGGCCCACCTGGCGCTGGCGGATTTTGCGGCCGCGCGCCAAGCCTGGGAGCAAGGCCTGGAAGCTGCTCGCGGCCATGGTGACAAACAGGCCGAAAAGGAAATGACGGTGTTCCTGAAGAAGCTCGAGCGTCAGGCGCACTGATCAGAGATAACGCAGACTGTGAGAAGCCCTTGTAGGAGCTGCCGAAGGCTGCGATCTTTTGATTTTTATCACAGCAAGATCAAAAGATCGCAGCCTTCGGCAGCTCCTACGGGGTTATCCACAGCATCAATACCAGCGAGCTTCACCTGGCGGACGCTTCTTGAAGCGCTTCATGCTCCACATGTACTGGCTCGGGTACGCTCGCACATAGCGCTCGACCACCTGGCTCATGGCCGCACAGGATTGCGCTGTGTCGGTGCTGTACATGGCTTCGGGTGCGGCCTCCAGGATTACTTTGTAGCCTGAACCGTCCGGCAGGCGCAGGGCGTGCAGGAATACGCCGACCGCTTTGCCGCCAGCGAGCATGTTCGGCACGAACTTGCTGGTCAGCGCCTGAGTGGCGAAGAACGGCACGAAGATCCCGGCGGATTCGGCCGGTTCCGGGTCAGCGGGAATGCCCACTGCACCACCTTTGCGCACTTCCTTGATGACACTGAGGATGCCTTCCTTGGTGGAAGCAGCGACCTTGTTACCCAGTTGCACCCGCTGCTTTTGCAGCAACTCATCCACCGCCTTCAATTTGGGCGGACGGTAAAAAATGATCGGTTTGCACTGGCTGCAATAGAAGTGGTTGAGCACTTCCCAGTTGCCCAGGTGGCTGGTGATGCCGACCACGCCTTTGCCGGAGGCGAGGGCGTCCTTCAATATGTCGAGGCCCTCGACCTCGCGCACCAGGTCGATGGAGCGCTGGGCCGGCCAGATCCAGGCGCAGGCGCTCTCTGTCAGGGACTTGCCGATGTCCTTAAGGCTCTGTCCGACTAAACGTTCGCGCTCGGCGGGGTCCATGTCCGGAAAGCACTTGGACAGATTGATCCGTACCACATCGCGGGAACGGTTCGGGGTTTTCCACATGACCCAGCCAATCGCCGAGCCCACGGCCTGCACGGCCCACCACGGAAGCAGGGCAAACAGCCGCAGAGCGCCTACCAGCAAGGCGCCTTTCAACTTATCCACAGGTCACTCCTGATTTTGTGCTGTGCGCGAGGCGGCCATTCTAACCGCCGTTCGCCAGATGCGCGTAGCGGTCGCAATCACGGGTGTGATCCATGACCATGCCCGAGGCCTGCATCAGCGCGTAGCAAATGGTCGGCCCGACGAAGGTGAAACCGGCTTTTTTCAAGCCCTTGCTCATTTCCACGGCGTTCGGCGTCATGGCCGGGACTTCGCTGCGATCCTTGAAATGATTGATCACAGGCTTGCCACCGACGAACGACCAGAGAAATTCCACCGGGTCCTCCAGCGCCAGCCAGGCCTGGGCATTGCGCCGGGCCGCGTTGAGCTTGAGGCGGTTGCGGATGATGCCCGGATCGAGCATCAACTCGTCGATTTCGGCATCGCTCATCTGCGCCACGCGCTGGACATCAAAACCGAACATCACCTGACGATAATGCTCGCGTTTGCGCAGCACGGTGATCCAGGAGAGGCCGGCCTGGAACCCTTCGAGCAAAAGCAACTCGAACAATCCCTGCGCATCGCGTAGCGGCGTGCCCCACTCCTGATCGTGATATGCCATGTACAGCGGATCTTCGGAACACCAAAAGCAGCGTGGCATAAGGCTCCAGGGGGCGTGCGCAGCCATGAATCGGGTATACTCCCGCTCTTTAAATCGCAGCCCAAGAAACAGGTGAATTTCGTGAGCCAGCCTACGCCAGCCGTGCGTACCTTCCAAGACTTGATCCTCGCCCTCCAGCAATACTGGGCCGAGCAAGGTTGTGTGGTACTTCAGCCCTACGATATGGAAGTAGGCGCCGGCACTTTCCACACTGCTACATTCCTGCGCGCCATCGGCCCGGAAACCTGGAACGCCGCCTACGTGCAGCCAAGCCGCCGTCCGACTGACGGCCGCTACGGCGAAAACCCGAACCGTCTGCAGCACTACTACCAGTTCCAGGTCGTCCTGAAGCCGAACCCGGACAACTTCCAGGAACTGTACCTGGGCTCCCTCAAGCACGTCGGTCTGGACCCGCTGGTCCACGACATCCGCTTCGTCGAAGACAACTGGGAATCGCCGACCCTCGGTGCCTGGGGTCTGGGCTGGGAAGTCTGGCTCAACGGCATGGAAGTAACCCAGTTCACCTACTTCCAGCAAGCGGGCGGCATCGAGTGCTACCCGGTGACCGGCGAAATCACTTACGGTCTCGAGCGTCTGGCCATGTACCTGCAAGGCGTGGACTCGGTCTACGACCTGGTCTGGGCTGACGGCCCGTTCGGCAAGGTGACCTACGGCGACGTGTTCCACCAGAACGAAGTGGAACAGTCGACCTACAACTTCGAACATGCCAACGTCGACAAGCTGTTCGAACTGTTCGATTTCTACGAAAGCGAAGCCAAGCGCCTGATCGAACTCGACCAGCCGCTGCCGTTGCCGAGCTACGAAATGGTGTTGAAGGCCTCCCATACCTTCAACCTGCTGGATGCGCGCCGGGCAATCTCGGTGACTGCGCGTCAGCAATACATCCTGCGTGTACGCACCCTGGCGCGTTCCGTTGCGCAAGCCTACCTGCTGGCTCGCGCCAAGCTGGGCTTCCCGATGGCGACCCCGGACCTGCGTGATGAAGTACTGGCCAAGCTGGAGGCTGCACAATGAGTGCTCTGGATTTTCTGGTTGAACTGGGCACTGAAGAACTGCCACCCAAAGCCCTGAACACCCTGGCCGAGGCGTTCCTCGCCGGTATCGACAAGGGCCTGCAAGCTGCCGGCCTGAACTACGAGACCAAAACCGTTTATGCCGCGCCGCGCCGCCTGGCTGTGCTGATCACCTCGCTGGCCACCCAGCAACCGGATCGCAGCATCAACCTCGACGGCCCGCCACGTCAGGCCGCGTTCGATGCCGAAGGCAACCCGACCCAGGCGGCACTGGGCTTTGCCAAGAAGTGCGGCGTCGATCTGAGCGAAATCGATCAGAGCGGTCCGAAACTGCGCTACAGCCAGAGCATTGCCGGCAAGGCGACCGCGAGTCTGCTGCCGACCATCGTCGAAGACTCCCTGAACGACCTTCCGATCCCGAAACGCATGCGTTGGGGCGCGCGCAAGGAAGAGTTCGTTCGTCCGACCCAATGGCTGGTGATGCTGCTCGGTGACCGGGTCATCGACTGCACCATCCTCGCCCAGAAGGCCGGCCGCGATTCCCGTGGTCACCGCTTCCATCACCCGGAAAGCGTGCGCATCGGTTCGCCGTCCAGCTACCTGGCCGACCTGCGTGCCGCCTACGTGCTGGCTGACTCCAACGAGCGTCGCGAGATCATCAGCAAGCGCACCGAAGAGCTGGCCACCCGTCAGGAAGGCACGGCAATCGTTCCGCCAGCCCTGCTCGATGAAGTGACCGCGCTGGTCGAATGGCCGGTGCCGCTGGTGTGCTCGTTCGAGGAACGCTTCCTCGACGTGCCACAAGAAGCACTGATCACCACCATGCAAGACAACCAGAAGTACTTCTGCCTGCTGGACGCCGACGGCAAGTTGCTGCCACGTTTCATTACCGTGGCCAACATCGAAAGCAAAGACCCGCAGCAGATCATCGCCGGTAACGAGAAGGTGGTTCGCCCACGCCTGACCGACGCCGAGTTCTTCTTCAAGCAAGACAAGAAGCAGAAACTCGAAGACTTCAACCAACGCCTGCAGAACGTGGTGTTCCAGGAAAAACTCGGCAGCGTCTACGACAAGGCCGAGCGCGTTTCCAGACTCGCCGCCTACATCGCGGCGCGCATTGGCGGCAACGCTTCGTGGGCTGCTCGTGCGGGCCTGCTGTCGAAGTGCGACCTGTCGACCGAAATGGTCGGCGAGTTCCCGGAGATGCAAGGTGTCGCCGGTTACTACTACGCCCTCAACGATGGCGAGCCGGAAGACGTCGCACTGGCGCTGAACGAGCAGTACATGCCGCGCGGTGCCGGCGCAGAACTGCCGAGCACCCTGACCGGTGCGGCCGTGGCCATTGCCGACAAGCTCGACACCCTCGTGGGTATCTTCGGTATCGGCATGCTGCCGACCGGCAGCAAAGACCCGTACGCCCTGCGCCGTGCCGCACTGGGCGTGTTGCGTATCCTGATCGAAAAGCAACTGGATCTGGACCTGAACGACGCCGTGGCCTTCGCAGTGAATGCATTCGGGACCAAGATCAAGGCTGCCGGCCTGAACGAATCGGTGCTGGAGTTCATCTTCGACCGCCTGCGTGCCCGTTACGAAGACGAAGGCGTCGATGTTGCGACCTACCTGTCGGTGCGTGCCTTGAAGCCAGGCTCGGCCCTGGACTTCGACCAGCGCGTGCAAGCGGTAGAGGCCTTCCGCAAATTGCCGGAAGCCGCTGCCCTGGCCGCGGTGAACAAGCGAGTGTCGAACCTGCTGAGCAAGGTCGAAGGCTCGGTGCCTACTGTCGTGGAAGCCAAGTACTTCGACAATGCCAACGAGTTCTCCCTGTACTCGGCGATCCAGCAGGCTGACCAGGCTGTACAGCCAATGGCCGCCTCGCGTCAGTACAGCGAATCCCTGGCACGCCTGGCTGCACTGCGTGAGCCCGTGGATGCGTTCTTCGAAGCCGTGATGGTCAACGCAGAGGACGCAAAAGTCCGCGCCAACCGTTATGCGTTGCTGGCGCGTCTGCGTGGGTTGTTCCTCGGCGTCGCCGACATTTCGCTGCTGGGTTGAGGGACTGCTGTTGAAACTGCTGATTCTCGATCGGGACGGAGTGATCAATTACGACTCCGACGCTTACATCAAGTCGGTGGAGGAGTGGATTCCGCTCCCCGGATCGATCGAGGCCATCGCGCAGTTGAGCAAGGCCGGCTGGACGGTAGCAGTCGCTACCAACCAGTCGGGCATCGCTCGCGGTTATTACGACCTCGCCACCCTGGATGCCATGCACGAGCGCTTGCGCGCGCTGGTGGCGGAGCAGGGCGGTGAAGTCGGCCTGATCGTCTATTGCCCCCACGGGCCGGACGAAGGCTGCGATTGCCGCAAGCCGAAACCCGGGATGTTGAAAACCATCGCCGCTCATTACAACGTGTCGCTGACCAATCTCTGGTTCGTCGGCGACAGCCTTGGTGACCTGGAAGCCGCCAAAGCCGTCGATTCACAGCCAGTTTTGGTAAAGACCGGGAAAGGCGAAAAGACTCTGGGCTTGACCCTTCCGGTAGGCACATTGATTTTTGACGATCTGGCGGCGATTGCCGCAGAACTTATCCACAAATGCCCTTGAGTAAGTGTGCGCTTCGATTGGTCCTGACCAAGGATGAAAGGGAAGTGCGCTTTATATAGGACGGGCAATTCCCGCAACGGTAAACGTCACCATGTCGATATTGCAGGCCATCAGAACCTTCCTCTTTTACCTGCTGCTGGGCACCAGTTCCTTGCTGTGGTGCAGCCTGAGTTTTTTCATCGCGCCGTTTCTGCCATTCAAGGCACGCTACCGCTTTATCAACGTGTACTGGTGCCGCTGCGCCTTGTGGCTGAGCAAAGTGTTTCTGGGTATCCGCTACGAAGTGAAGGGTGCCGAGAACGTACCTGAAAGGCCTTGTGTCATTCAGTCGAACCACCAGAGCACGTGGGAGACGTTCTTTCTCTCTGCCTACTTTTCACCGCTGAGCCAGGTGCTCAAACGTGAATTGCTCTATGTGCCGTTCTTTGGCTGGGCCATGGCCATGCTGCGACCGATCGCCATCGATCGCGACAACCCGAAAGCCGCACTCAAGCATGTCGCAAAGAAGGGCGATGAACTGCTCAAGGACAATGTCTGGGTGCTGATCTTCCCTGAAGGCACGCGTGTTCCTTTCGGCACCGTCGGAAAGTTCTCGCGCGGTGGCAGCGCCTTGGCGGTCAACGCCGAATTGCCCGTGCTGCCGATTGCGCACAACGCAGGCAAGTTCTGGCCGAAAACCGGTTGGGCGAAGAAGCAGGGCGTCATCACTGTGATCATTGGCGAACCGATGTATGCCGCAGGCACAGGACCGCGAGCCATTGCTGAATTGAACGACCGGGTCCAGGCGTGGAACGAGCAGATGCAACGGGAAATGGGCTCGCTGCCACCGGCTCCGCAAGCGCCGGTTTCAAACGATCAGGTGGCTGTCTGAGATTCTGTGGATAACCTGTGTACCGTTTCATTGAAAAACGTCGTTTCTTGTACGTAACTTTATGATTTGTTTGCATATTTTTTTGAATGATAAAAACCATAAAAACGTGCATAAGTTTTTTCGGACGTAAAAAAGCCGGCTGATATAGCCGGTTTTTTTATGCCCGGAACAATTGCTAAGAGTTGCTCCGGCGAGCGAGTAAAACGCAGACAATAAAAAGGCCAATGCGAATGCATTGGCCTTTTCGTTGGCATCGACCGGGATCAGAAGTCCAGGTTGGACACCGCCAAAGCGTTGCTCTCGATGAAGTCACGACGAGGTTCGACCGCATCACCCATCAGGGTGTTGAAGATCTGGTCCGCGCCAATGGCGTCTTCGATGGTCACTTTGAGCATCCGGCGCTGGCTTGGGTCCATGGTGGTTTCCCATAGCTGATCCGGGTTCATTTCGCCCAGACCTTTGTATCGCTGGATGGTGTGACGCTTGGTGCTTTCAGCCATCAGCCATTCAAGGGCTTCCTTGAACTCGGTCACCGGCTTCTTGCGCTCGCCACGCTGGATGTACGCGCCGTCGTCCAGCAGGGTACTCAGTTGAGCGCCTAGCGAAACGACAGTCTTGTAATCGTTGCTGCCGAAGAAGTCGCGGTTGAAGGTGACGTAGTTCGACAGGCCGTGGGAGATCAGTTCGACCTCTGGCAGCCAAACGTTACGTTCACGATCTTCACGCAGGCTGGCTTTGTAAACCAGGCCGGACTTCTCGACGGTGCGCAGGCGAACTTCGTATTGAGCCAGCCAATCTTGCATCGCTGCGTGATCGGACAGTTGCTCCATGCTCACCGCTGGCAGGTAGATGAAGTGCTCGGTCAGCTCCTGTGGGTACAGGCGCGACAGACGCTTGAGGGTCTTCATCACCAGACGGAAGTCATTCACCAGACGCTCAAGTGCTTCCCCGGAAATGCCAGGTGCTTCTTCGTTCAGGTGCAGGCTCGCATCTTCCAGGGCCGACTGCGTCATGTACTCTTCCATGGCGTCGTCGTCTTTGATGTATTGCTCTTGCTTGCCTTTCTTCACTTTGTACAGCGGCGGCTGAGCGATGTAGATGTAGCCACGCTCGATCAGCTCCGGCAACTGACGGAAGAAGAAGGTCAGCAGCAGGGTACGGATGTGCGAACCGTCGACGTCAGCATCGGTCATGATGATGATGTTGTGGTAACGCAGCTTGTCGATGTTGTACTCGTCGCGACCGATGCCGCAGCCCAGCGCGGTGATCAAGGTGCCCACTTCTTGCGAAGAGATCATCTTGTCAAAACGCGCTTTCTCGACGTTCAGGATCTTGCCCTTCAGCGGCAGGATGGCTTGGGTCCGGCGGTTACGTCCCTGCTTGGCAGAGCCGCCCGCGGAGTCACCTTCCACGAGGTACAGTTCGGACAGGGCAGGGTCCTTTTCCTGGCAGTCAGCCAGTTTGCCCGGCAGGCCGGCGATGTCCAGTGCACCTTTGCGACGAGTCATCTCACGGGCTTTACGCGCCGCTTCACGGGCACGGGCCGCGTCGATCATCTTGCCGACGACCAGTTTGGCTTCGTTCGGGTTTTCCAGCAGGAAGTCGGAGAAGTACTTGCCCATTTCCTGTTCGACCGCGGTCTTCACTTCGGAAGACACCAGCTTGTCTTTGGTCTGGGAGCTGAACTTCGGATCCGGCACTTTCACCGAAATGATCGCGGTCAGGCCTTCACGGGCATCGTCACCGGTGGTGGCGACCTTGTGCTTCTTCGCCAGGCCTTCTGCTTCGATGTAGGTGTTCAGGTTACGCGTCAGTGCGGAACGGAAACCTACCAGGTGAGTACCACCGTCGCGCTGTGGAATGTTGTTGGTGAAGCACAACAGGTTCTCGTTGAAGCTGTCGTTCCACTGCAGGGCGATTTCCACGCCGATGCCGTCTTCACGCTGGACGTTGAAGTGGAACACCTGGTTGACCGCAGTCTTGTTGGTGTTCAGGTATTCAACGAACGCACGCAGGCCGCCTTCGTACTTGAACAGCTCTTCCTTGCCGCTGCGCTCGTCCTTGAGGACGATGCCGACACCGGAGTTGAGGAAGGACAGTTCACGAATCCGCTTGGCCAGGATGTCCCAGCTGAAGTGAATATTCTTGAAGGTTTCAGCCGATGGCTTGAAGTGAATCTGGGTGCCCGTGGTTTCGCTCTCACCAACGATTTTCATCGGTTCTTGCGGAACACCGTGTACGTAAGTCTGTTCCCAGATTTTTCCGCTACGGCGAACGGTCAGGACCAGTTCTTTGGACAGTGCATTCACCACCGACACACCTACACCGTGCAGACCGCCGGATACTTTATAGGAGTTGTCATCGAACTTACCGCCGGCGTGCAGCACGGTCATGATGACCTCGGCTGCCGAAACGCCTTCTTCTTTGTGCACGTCTACCGGGATGCCACGACCGTTGTCACGAACGGTGATGGACTCATCCGGGTGGATGATGATGCTGATGTCGTCGCAGTGGCCGGCGAGAGCTTCGTCGATCGAGTTATCGACCACTTCGAACACCATGTGGTGCAGACCGCTGCCATCGTCGGTGTCACCAATGTACATACCGGGACGTTTGCGTACGGCATCCAGGCCTTTCAGCACTTTAATGCTCGTTGAGTCGTACGTATTTTCTTCGCTCAATGCCTTCACTCCCGATGGTCGTGGGTCTGGGTGATACGGCCCTGTTCCACGTGGAACAGAGCGACTGGCGTTTCCGTCTGCCAGCCTTCCCTCAATAATTCGTGATCTACACAGGTGATAAATACCTGGCAGCGTAAGTCTTCCAACAAGCGGCAAAGCGCGCGACGGTGGTGCTCGTCCAGCTCGGACGGCAGGTCATCCACCAGATAAATACACTGACCGCGTCGAGCCTGGCTGACCAAGTGCCCTTGAGCAATCCGTAATGCGCAAACCACCAACTTCTGCTGGCCACGGGACAAGATGTCCGCGGCGTTGTGCGCGCCCAGTCTGAGACGCAAATCAGCACGTTGTGGTCCGGCCTGGGTATGCCCCATTTGCTGGTCCCGCTGCAGAGACCCGGCGAGCACAGCACTCAGTTCACGGTCTTTGTCCCAGCCGCGGTAATAGCTGAGCGTCAAGCCTTCAAGCTCAACCAGATCGCTCAAGGTTTGTTCAAAGACTGGTTTCAAGGCTTTGATATAAGCGCGGCGGTATTCATCTATTTCAGCGCTGGCCTGGCACAGTTCCCTGTCCCAAACCGCTTGCGAAACGGCGTCAAGTGTACCATGCCGCAGCCAAGAGTTTCTCTGGCGCAGGGCCTTCTGCAAGCGCTGCCAGGTTGACATGAAGCGCGGTTCCACGTGGAACACACCCCAATCCAGAAACTGTCGGCGAATCTTCGGCGCACCTTCCAGCAATCGAAAGCTGTCCGGATTGATCAGTTGCAGTGGCAGGATCTCGGCCAGTTGCGCGGCGCTGCGCGCGTTCTGCCCATCGATACGGATCTGGAATTCGCCCTGGCGATCCCGCGAAATGCCCAAGGCGCTATGCCCGCCCTCTGCCAGCTCAACCTGGCCAAAGACTGTGCACGCCAATTGTTCGTATTGAATGACCGGCAACAGGCGGGTGCTGCGAAACGAACGGGCAAGCCCCAGCAGATGGATGGCTTCCAGAACACTGGTTTTGCCGCTGCCGTTGGCGCCGTAAAGAATATTGATGCGGGGGGAGGGGGAGAAGGTCACCGGGTGCAGATTGCGCACCGCGGTGACCGAGACGCGACTTAAGGACATCTAGCTTCTGCTGAACATGATTACAGACGCATCGGCATGACAACGTAGGCCGAGTCGTCGTTATCCGATTCCTGTACCAGCGCGCTGCTGTTGGAGTCGGACAGGATCAGACGAACCTGCTCGGTGGTCATCACACCCAGTACGTCGAGCAGGTAGCTCACGTTGAAGCCGATTTCCAGGGAGCCGCCGTTGTATTCAACGCCCACTTCTTCTTCCGCTTCTTCCTGCTCCGGGTTGTTCGCCTGGATCTTCAGCTGACCGCTGGCCAGTTGCAGTCGGATACCACGGTACTTCTCGTTGGACAGAATCGCGGTACGGCTGAACGCTTCGCGCAGCGCCTGGCGATCGCCCAGTACCAGCTTGTCGCCGCCTTTAGGCAGAACACGCTCATAGTCCGGGAATTTGCCGTCGACCAATTTCGAAGTGAAGGTGAACTCACCGGTGGTGGCACGGATGTGGTGCTGACCCAGCACGATGCTGACATTGCCGTCCGGCTCGGTAAGCAGGCGTGCCAGTTCGAGGATACCTTTGCGCGGCACGATGACCTGGTGACGATCAGGTTGGCCGATATCGGCCTGCATCGAGCACATGGCCAGACGGTGACCGTCAGTGGCGACGGCGCGGATCACGCCAGCGGAGACTTCCAGCAGCATGCCGTTGAGGTAGTAGCGCACGTCCTGCTGGGCCATGGCGAAGCTGGTGCGCTCGATCAGACGACGCAGTTTGCTTTGCTCCAGGCTGCAGGTCAGCGAACCCGGGCCTTCTTCCACGGTAGGGAAATCGTTGGCCGGCAGTGTCGACAGGGTGAAGCGACTACGGCCGGCCTTGACCACAAGCTTCTGCTCGTCGACCTTGATATCGATCAGCGCATCGTTCGGCAAGCTTTTGCAGATGTCCATCAGCTTGCGCGCCGGCACGGTGATGGAACCCGGATCCGCCGGCTCTTCGAGTTGAACACGACCGACCAGCTCGACTTCCAGGTCGGTACCGGTCAGCGACAATTGCTGGCCTTCGACAACCAGCAGCACGTTGGAAAGCACCGGCAAGGTCTGTCGACGTTCGACGACGCCTGCGACCAGTTGCAGGGGTTTCAACAGGGCTTCGCGTTGAATGGTGAAATGCATGGTCTAGTCCCTTGCCTTAATAAGCTGCGCTGGTGTTCATCAAGTGGTCAGCGTACGCAGCAGGTTCTTGTAGTCCTCGCGGATGTCCGCGTCGGATTCCTTAAGTTCGTTGATCTTGCGGCACGCGTGCAAGACCGTTGTATGGTCGCGACCGCCAAACACATCGCCAATTTCCGGCAGGCTGTGGTTGGTCAGTTCCTTGGACAACGCCATGGCGACCTGACGCGGACGAGCGACCGAACGCGAACGGCGTTTGGACAGCAAATCTGAGATCTTGATCTTGTAGTACTCGGCGACGGTGCGCTGAATGTTATCCACAGAGACCAGTTTATCCTGCAACGCCAACAAGTCCTTCAGGGATTCGCGAATCAGCTCGATGGTGATATCGCGGCCCATGAAGTGCGAGTGGGCGATCACGCGTTTGAGCGCGCCTTCCAGCTCACGGACGTTGGAGCGAATGCGTTGGGCAATGAAGAACGCGGCGTCGTGCGGCAACTCGACTTTGGCCTGATCGGCCTTCTTCATCAGGATCGCCACGCGGGTTTCCAGCTCCGGCGGCTCGACCGCTACGGTCAGGCCCCAGCCAAAGCGGGATTTGAGACGTTCTTCAAGGCCTTCGATTTCTTTCGGGTAGCGGTCACTGGTGAGAATGACCTGCTGGCCACCTTCGAGCAGGGCGTTGAAGGTGTGGAAAAACTCTTCCTGGGAACGCTCCTTGCGGGCGAAGAACTGAATGTCATCGATCAGCAATGCATCCACCGAACGGTAGAAGCGTTTGAACTCGTTGATCGCATTCAGTTGCAGGGCCTTGACCATGTCCGCCACAAAACGCTCGGAATGCAGGTACACCACCTTGGCATTCGGATTCTTCTTTAATAGATGGTTACCCACAGCATGCATCAAGTGGGTTTTACCCAGGCCGACGCCACCATAAAGGAAGAGCGGGTTGTAACCGTGCTTGGGATTGTCCGCCACCTGCCAGGCGGCGGCGCGCGCCAACTGGTTGGATTTACCCTCAACGAAATTCTCAAAGGTAAAGGTGCGGTTCAGGTAACTGGTGTGCTTGAGCGCACCTTCGACCTGCACGGTACGTTGCTCGGCGCGAACCGGGGCCTGTTGCGAACTGGCGCCGGCCATAGGGTCGAAACTGTCACGGGAAGGTTCTTGCTCGGTGACCTCCGCCACTTTTTGCGTCGTACGTTTGGTCGACGCGGCGGCAGGTGCTGGCGGAGGACTGGCGGGCGCTTGAGCAGCCTGGGCCTGGGAAGCGGCGGCAGCCAGGGGAGCATTGGGTGCGGCACGGGGTGCCGAACTGCGTTTGCTGCCTATTAACAAGGAAAGCGCAGGCGCCATGCCATTGCCGTGTTCATCGAGCAATTCGAGAACACGCCCCAGGTACTTTTCATTGACCCAGTCCAGAACAAAACGATTGGGTGCATAGACACGCAACTCGTCGCCTTCAGCTTCGACCTGTAGTGGACGGATCCAAGTGTTGAATTGTTGGGCAGGCAGCTCATCGCGCAAAAGCTCCACGCACTGCTGCCAAAGTTCCACTGACACGGATATCCCCTAAGTTGAAAGCCGGTGAGGCAAAAACAAGCGGCCATTGTAGCGACCAGACGCCGACTTATCCACACGAAGGTGGTTCATCGGCCAAGAAGAATCGCCGTTTCATACGCAAAAAAGACGACCAGCGGTCTGTGCATAAGCTCTGTGGATAACAGGGGTTAAGGTCATTGCACAAGTGGGGGCGAAACTCGGTGGATAACCGGCCTGTGGATAAGCCGAGCTTCCACACACAGGTTATCCGACAGCGCAGCACAGGCTGAACACTGTTTTCCACTGTAGTTGTCATTCTCTGTACAGCTGATAAAACAAGGGCTCAATCGACTTATCCACAGAAGGCTGCGGGCCTAGCTTTTATAAGCTTTACAGAAAAGCTTTAAATACTTTCCTTTCTTATTCTTATATTTGCCGACGGTTCGTTCAGCGCAAAACGTCCGGAGATCTATTTATAAGGAAACGCTGGTTGGAAATTGACCTGAAGGCTTGCTTTCTCTAGAATCCCCGGTCTCTTAAAACGGGGGCCATTCCGGCCCGTTGTGGACGAACCAGGTAACACGACAATGAAACGTACTTTCCAACCAAGCACTATCAAACGCGCTCGTACCCACGGTTTCCGTGCTCGCATGGCTACCAAGAACGGTCGTGCCGTCCTGTCGCGTCGTCGCGCCAAAGGTCGTGCGCGTCTGGCAGTTTGATAATCCGGCACTGGAGGTGAGTCAGGACTTCAGTCGGGAAAAGCGTCTGCTTACCCCCCGACAATTCAAGGCAGTCTTTGACTCCCCTACCGGCAAGGTTCCGGGGAAAAATCTCCTGCTCCTTGCGCGCAACAACGATCTCGATCACCCCCGTCTCGGGTTGGTTATCGGGAAAAAGAGCGTAAAGCTCTCCGTCGAGCGCAATCGCCTCAAACGTCTGATGCGCGAATCGTTTCGCCTGAACCAGGATTCTCTGGTCGGCTGGGACATCGTTATCGTCGCGCGCAAAGGTTTGGGTGATGTAGAAAACCCCGAATTGATTCAGCATTTCGGCAAACTCTGGAAGCGTCTGGCTCGCAGTTCGCCGGTACCAGCAGTCAAAACCGAAACTGTAGGGGTAGACAGTCCAGATGCGTAAACTGGCACTCGTTCCGATCCAGTTTTATCGCTATGCCATTAGTCCCATGATGGCCAGTCACTGTCGTTTCTACCCCAGTTGTTCCTGCTACGCGTTAGAAGCCATCGAAAATCATGGCCTTCTTCGCGGTGGCTGGCTGACCTTTCGTCGTTTAGGTCGCTGTCATCCGTGGAATCCCGGTGGTTATGACCCGGTTCCACCTATCCCTACCTCCCGTTCTTCTTCGATGGCCGAGTAATCATGGATATCAAACGCACGATCCTGATCGTCGCCCTGGCAATCGTGTCCTACGTTATGGTTCTTAAATGGAACCAGGACTATGGCCAGGCTGCCCTGCCGACTCAGAATGTTGCCACCAATACGACTGCATCGGGCCTGCCGGATACGGCATCTGGCTCCAACGCTTCCGCCAGTGACGACATTCCACGTGCTGCAAGCGACACCAGCGCACCTGCTGAAACGCCGGTGGCTGTGAGCAAAGACCTCATCCAGATCAAAACGGATGTACTGGACCTGGCTGTCGACCCACAAGGTGGCGATGTTGCCCAACTGACCCTGCCGCTGTATCCGCGTCGTCAGGATCACCCGGAAATTCCGTTCCAGCTGTTCGATAACGGCGGCGAACGTACTTATCTGGCGCAAAGCGGTCTGATCGGCACCAATGGTCCGGATGCCAATTCGGCCGGTCGTCCGGTTTATTCCTCGGAGAAGAAGGTTTATCAACTGGCTGACGGTCAGGACCAATTGGTCGTAGACCTGAAGTTCAGCAAGGACGGCGTCAACTACATCAAGCGTTTCACCCTGAAACGCGGCCTGTACGACGTAACCGTTTCCTACCTGATCGACAACCAGAGCGCTCAGCCCTGGTCCGGTGCGATGTTCGCGCAATTGAAGCGTGACGCCAGCGCGGATCCATCTTCCACAACCGCCACCGGCACCGCGACTTACCTGGGCGCTGCCCTGTGGACAAGTTCCGAGCCGTACAAGAAAGTGTCCATGAAGGACATGGACAAGGCGGCGCTGAAAGAAACCGTCACTGGCGGTTGGGTTGCCTGGTTGCAGCACTACTTCGTGACCGCATGGATTCCGGCCAAGGGCGAAAACAACGTCGTCCAGACCCGTAAAGACAGCAAAGGCAACTACATCATCGGCTACACCGGCCCATCGATGAGTGTTGCGCCAGGTGCCAAGGCTGAAACCAGCGCTGTTCTGTACGCCGGTCCGAAAAGCCAGGCCGTGCTGAAAGAGTTGTCCCCAGGTCTGGAACTGACCGTCGACTACGGCATTCTGTGGTTCATCGCCCAACCGATCTTCTGGTTGCTGCAACACATCCACGCCATTGTGGGTAACTGGGGCTGGTCGATCATCTTCCTGACCATGCTGATCAAAGGGATTTTCTTCCCGCTGTCGGCTGCCAGCTACAAATCCATGGCGCGCATGCGTGCAGTGGCACCGAAACTGGCTGCGCTGAAAGAGCAACATGGCGATGACCGGCAGAAAATGTCGCAAGCCATGATGGAGCTGTACAAGAAAGAGAAGATCAATCCGCTGGGTGGTTGCTTGCCAATCCTCGTGCAGATGCCGGTTTTCCTCTCGCTGTACTGGGTTCTGCTGGAAAGCGTCGAGATGCGTCAGGCGCCGTTCATGCTGTGGATTACTGACCTGTCGATCAAGGATCCGTTCTTCATTCTGCCGATCATCATGGGTGCAACCATGTTCATCCAGCAGCAGCTGAACCCGACTCCTCCGGATCCGATGCAGGCCAAGGTGATGAAGCTGATGCCAATCATCTTCACCTTCTTCTTCCTGTGGTTCCCGGCTGGTCTGGTGCTGTACTGGGTAGTGAACAACTGCCTGTCGATCGCCCAACAGTGGTACATCACGCGTAAGATCGAAGCAGCTACCAAAGCAGCTGCCTGATTTACACTGTGGATAACCACTCAAAACGCCCCCTAGTGGGGCGTTTTGCTATCTGTCACTTTTGTCTGGATACCGGTTTATGAGCGTTCCTCGTGAAACCATCGCCGCCGTTGCCACCGCCCAGGGTCGCGGCGGTGTAGGCATCGTGCGTATTTCCGGGCCGTTGGCCAGCGTTGCGGCCAAGGCCTTCAGTGGTCGCGAGCTCAAGCCGCGATTTGCTCACTACGGCCCGTTCTTCAGTGAAAACGACGAAGTGCTGGACCAGGGCATTGCCTTGTATTTCCCCGGCCCGAACTCTTTCACAGGCGAAGATGTGCTGGAGTTGCAAGGCCATGGCGGCCCGATCGTTCTGGATATGTTGCTCAAGCGCTGCCTGGAACTGGGTTGCCGGCTCGCCCGACCAGGGGAGTTCAGCGAGCGCGCCTTCCTCAACGACAAACTCGATCTCGCCCAGGCCGAAGCCATCGCCGACCTGATTGAAGCCAGTTCTGCCCAGGCTGCGCGAAACGCGTTGCGCTCCCTGCAGGGTGCCTTCTCGTCACGTGTGCATAACCTCACCGAGCAATTGATCGGCCTGCGCATCTATGTCGAAGCGGCCATCGATTTCCCGGAAGAGGAAATCGACTTCCTCGCCGATGGCCACGTTCTGAGCATGCTCGACAAGGTGCGCGACGAGTTATCCACCGTCATGCGCGAAGCCGGGCAGGGCGCCTTGCTGCGTGACGGCATGACCGTGGTCATTGCCGGTCGTCCGAATGCCGGTAAGTCCAGCCTGCTCAATGCCCTGGCCGGGCGTGAAGCGGCGATCGTGACCGAAATTGCCGGCACTACCCGGGATGTCCTTCGTGAACATATCCACATCGATGGCATGCCGTTGCACGTGGTGGATACCGCCGGTCTGCGCGATACCGATGATCATGTGGAAAAAATCGGCGTCGAGCGAGCCCTGAAAGCCATTGGCGAAGCAGATCGGGTACTGCTGGTGGTCGATGCCACGGCACCGGAAGCCCTCGATCCGTTCGCACTCTGGCCGGAGTTTCTCGAAATCCGTCCCGATCCCGCGAAAGTCACCCTGATCCGCAACAAGGCCGACCTTACGGGCGAAGCCATTGCCATGGAGGTCAGCGACGACGGCCATGTCACCATCAGCCTGAGCGCCAAGTCTGGTGGTATCGGGCTGGAGCTGCTGCGTGATCACCTCAAGGCCTGCATGGGCTATGAACAAACGTCCGAAAGCAGCTTCAGCGCTCGCCGGCGACACCTTGAGGCGCTACGTCATGCCAGTGCTGCCCTCGAGCATGGGCGTGCCCAATTGACCCTGGCCGGCGCTGGCGAGCTGTTGGCCGAGGATTTGCGCCAGGCTCAGCAGTCGCTGGGTGAAATCACCGGTGCTTTCAGCTCTGACGATCTGCTGGGGCGAATTTTCTCCAGCTTCTGTATCGGTAAGTAGCCCTCCTGTTATTCACAGACAGGCCATTCGTGCCTGTCTGCCCCCTCCTTTTCTGAAAAAAACCTCCAGTGCCGAGCGGACGTCGTCTGCTTGAGCGAAATTCCTGTACCCGAATTTCGAGCGAACGGCACTTTTCTGTGGATTAAGCCCTGTGAATAACCGCAGCTAAGGTCAGTTGATAACAGGGGTCGAAAACTGAACATAACCGCCTCTGTGGATAACCACCCCTTTCATCCACAGGCTTACACCGGTTATCCAAGGGCCTCATTGGCACATGAACACAGGGTTTTGAATCTCTGTACATATTGAAAACAAAGGGCTGTATAGATTTATCCACAGATAGTGGCCTGCATAGAAATAAACATAAAAACAAAGATTTAATAAATTTCTTTCTTTTTAATTTCTATAACTCAGACTTTTCCACAGCTGGTTAAATTTTGTGCAAAGGGTTCTTTAGGAAGGGCGAAGTCCCTATACTTGTCGACCAGGTCCAAAAACCTGAGCTCAAACTATTCCTGAATTACCTACTTAAGCAGGCACGAGGTGCGTGGTGGATTTCCCTTCCCGTTTTGAAGTGATCGTCATCGGCGGCGGTCATGCCGGTACCGAGGCAGCACTGGCCTCAGCACGTATGGGGGTTAAAACCCTGTTGCTGACGCACAACGTGGAAACCCTCGGTGCCATGAGTTGCAACCCGGCCATTGGCGGGATCGGCAAAAGCCACCTGGTCAAGGAAATCGACGCCCTCGGCGGCGCGATGGCCATGGCTACCGATAAGGGTGGTATCCAGTTTCGCGTGTTGAACAGCCGCAAAGGCCCGGCGGTACGTGCAACCCGTGCACAGGCAGACCGGGTTCTGTACAAGGCTGCTGTCCGCGAAATCCTGGAAAACCAGCCGAACCTGTGGATATTTCAACAGGCCGCTGACGATCTGATCGTCGAGCAGGAACAAGTCCGTGGTGTTGTCACCCAAATGGGTCTGCGTTTTTTCGCCGATTCCGTGGTGTTGACCACCGGTACGTTCCTCGGTGGACTTATCCACATCGGTTTGCAGAATTTTTCCGGCGGTCGCGCCGGTGATCCGCCGTCGATCGCGCTGGCTCACCGTTTGCGTGAACTGCCATTGCGTGTGGGTCGTTTGAAAACCGGTACTCCGCCGCGTATCGACGGCCGGTCTGTGGATTTCTCGGTGATGGCCGAACAACCGGGCGATACGCCGATCCCGGTGATGTCGTTCATGGGCAACAAGGAACAGCATCCACGGCAGGTCAGTTGCTGGATTACCCACACGAATGCGCGCACCCACGAAATCATTGCCGCGAACCTCGACCGTTCGCCGATGTATTCCGCTGCCGGTGAGATCGAAGGCATCGGCCCGCGTTATTGCCCGTCGATCGAAGACAAGATCCATCGCTTTGCCGACAAGGAAAGCCATCAGGTGTTCATCGAACCGGAAGGTTTGACCACCCATGAGCTGTATCCGAACGGGATATCCACAAGCTTGCCGTTCGACGTGCAACTGCAGATCGTGCAATCGATCCGCGGCATGGAAAACGCGCACATCGTGCGTCCTGGCTATGCGATCGAGTACGACTATTTCGATCCACGGGATTTGAAATACAGCCTTGAAACCAAAGTCATCGGCGGTCTGTTCTTCGCCGGGCAAATCAACGGCACAACCGGTTACGAAGAAGCCGGTGCCCAGGGTTTGCTCGCCGGGACCAACGCTGCACTGCGTGCGCAAGGCAAAGAAGCCTGGTGCCCGCGTCGCGACGAGGCCTATATCGGCGTATTGGTCGACGACCTGATTACTCTCGGTACCCAAGAGCCGTACCGGATGTTCACCTCCCGTGCCGAATACCGTCTGATTCTGCGCGAAGACAACGCCGACCTGCGTTTGACCGAAAAAGGTCGCGAACTGGGCCTGGTGGATGACGTGCGCTGGGCGGCTTTCTGCAAAAAGCGCGAAAGCATCGAACTGGAAGAGCAGCGCCTGAAAAGCACCTGGGTACGCCCGGGCACCGAACAGGGTGATGCCATTGCCGAAAAATTCGGCACGCCACTGACTCACGAATACAACCTGCTCAATCTCTTGAGTCGTCCGGAAATCGACTACGCTGGTCTGATCGCCGTGACCGGTGGGGGCGCAGAAGATCCACAGGTTGCCGAGCAGGTCGAAATCAAGACCAAGTACGCCGGTTACATCGATCGCCAACAGGATGAAATCGCCCGCTTGCGAGCCAGCGAAGACACCAAATTGCCTGTGGATATCGATTACACGAACATTTCCGGTCTCTCCAAGGAGATCCAGAGCAAGCTCGGTGCGACCCGTCCAGAGACTTTGGGCCAGGCTTCGCGTATCCCGGGCGTAACACCGGCAGCCATTTCGCTGTTGATGATTCATTTGAAAAAACGCGGCGCGGGCCGTCAGTTGGAGCAAAGCGCTTGAGTTCGTTGGTCACTTCGCAACACGCAGAAGAGTTATCCACAGGTGCCCGCCAGCTTGGCGTCACGCTGACAGAAACCCAGCACGCGCAACTGCTGGGTTATCTGGCCCTGTTGATCAAATGGAACAAGGCTTACAACCTCACAGCCGTACGTGATCCGGACGAAATGGTCTCCCGTCACCTGCTCGATAGTCTGAGCGTGATGTCATTCATCGAAAACGGACGCTGGCTCGACGTCGGCAGTGGCGGCGGCATGCCTGGCATTCCGCTGGCCATTCTGTTTCCCGAGTCCCAGGTGACCTGCCTGGACAGCAATGGCAAGAAAACCCGCTTCCTGACCCAGGTCAAACTCGAACTCAAACTGGATAACCTGCAAGTTATCCACAGTCGCGTCGAAGCCTTCCAGCCTGCCCAGCCGTTCAACGGGATCGTTTCCCGGGCGTTCAGCAGCATGGAGAACTTCAGCAACTGGACTCGCCACCTCGGCGATAGCGAAACACGCTGGCTGGCAATGAAGGGCGTTCATCCGGCCGATGAGCTGGTAGCATTGCCGGCAGACTTCCACCTCGATAGCGAACACGCCCTGGCCGTACCTGGTTGCCAAGGCCAACGCCATCTGCTGATACTGCGCCGCACGGCATGATTGGGAACACAAGCAAGAATGGCTAAGGTATTCGCGATTGCGAACCAAAAGGGTGGCGTGGGCAAAACCACCACCTGCATCAACCTCGCAGCATCCCTGGTCGCGACCAAGCGCCGGGTGCTGTTGATCGACCTTGATCCACAGGGCAACGCCACCATGGGTAGCGGTGTGGATAAACATGGCCTGGAAAACTCGGTCTACGACCTGCTGATCGGCGAATGTGATCTGGCCCAGGCCATGCACTTCTCCGAACACGGTGGTTACCAGCTGTTGCCAGCCAACCGCGACCTCACCGCGGCCGAAGTGGTGCTGCTGGAAATGCAAATGAAGGAAAGCCGTCTGCGCAGTGCGCTGGCGCCGATCCGGGAAAACTACGATTACATCCTGATCGACTGTCCTCCGTCGCTGTCGATGCTGACCTTGAACGCACTGGTTGCCGCCGACGGGGTCATTATCCCCATGCAGTGCGAGTATTTCGCACTCGAAGGCTTGAGCGACCTTGTGGATAACATCAAGCGTATCGCTGAACTGCTGAACCCGAACCTGAAGGTCGAAGGCCTGCTGCGGACGATGTACGACCCGCGCCTGAGCCTGATGAACGATGTCTCGGCGCAGCTCAAGGAACACTTCGGCGAACAGCTCTACGACACCGTCATTCCGCGCAACATCCGTCTGGCCGAAGCGCCAAGCTACGGCATGCCGGCGCTGGCGTACGACAAAGCATCGCGAGGCGCCGTTGCCTATCTGGCATTGGCGGGCGAAATGGTTCGTCGTCAACGCAAAAACTCACGCATCGCCGCTGCTCAGGCAACTTAAGGAATCCCCATGGCCGTCAAGAAACGAGGTCTCGGACGTGGACTGGATGCTCTGTTGAGTGGTCCGACTGTCAGCTCGCTGGAAGAACAAGCGGCGCAAGCCGATCAGCGTGAGCTGCAACACCTTCCCCTGGATCTGCTCCAGCGCGGCAAATACCAGCCGCGTCGTGACATGGATCCGCAGGCGCTCGAAGAGCTGGCGCAGTCGATCAAGGCCCAGGGCGTCATGCAGCCCATCGTGGTTCGCCCGATCGGCAGCGGCCGCTTTGAAATCATTGCCGGCGAACGCCGCTGGCGCGCCAGCCAGCAAGCCGGGAAGGAAACCATCCCGGCGATGGTTCGCGATGTACCCGATGAAACCGCGATCGCCATCGCCCTGATCGAGAACATCCAGCGCGAAGACCTGAACCCGATTGAAGAAGCGGTGGCCCTGCAGCGTTTGCAGCAGGAGTTCCAGCTGACCCAGCAACAGGTAGCCGAGGCGGTGGGCAAGTCCCGGGTGACCGTGGCTAACCTGCTGCGCCTGATTTCCTTGCCGGAAGTCATCAAGACCATGTTGTCCCACGGAGACCTGGAAATGGGTCATGCCCGAGCTTTGCTCGGTTTGCCGGAAATTCAACAGGTTGAAGGGGCGCGACATGTTGTCGCACGCGGGCTGACCGTGCGCCAGACAGAAGCACTGGTTCGCCAGTGGTTGAGTGGCAAACCGGAGCCTGTTGAACCGGCAAAACCGGACCCGGATATCGCCCGCCTCGAACAGCGCCTGGCCGAGCGCCTAGGCTCTGCGGTGCAGATCCGCCACGGAAAGAAGGGTAAGGGGCAACTGGTGATCGGCTACAACTCTCTTGATGAGCTTCAAGGTGTGCTTGCACACATCCGCTGAAACAATTCCTCATGTAGCGTGAAGTCGGAAATCACTACCTGACAGTTGAATAGGGGCAGAACCGCCCCTATACTCTGCGCGCATTTTGTCGGCACAAATTATGCCAAGTTATTGAATTCTGGCAGCCGACCATTGGGGAGTAAAAGTGATGGAAACCCGCACGCCAAACCGCCTGCCCTTCCATCGCCTGGCAGTTTTTCCGGTGTTGATGGCTCAATTTGTCGTTCTGCTCATTGCCGCTTTGGCGCTCTGGCAACGGTATGGAGTCGTTGCCGGGTACTCGGGACTCTGCGGAGGCCTGATAGCCTTGCTTCCCAATATTTATTTCGCTCACAGGGCATTTCGGTTTACCGGCGCCCGGGCAGCTCAAGCCATCGTCCGGTCTTTTTATGCCGGCGAGGCGGGCAAACTGATTTTGACGGCGGTGCTTTTTGCATTGACGTTCGCAGGTGTGAAGCCATTGGCGCCGCTGGCTGTATTCGGCGTCTTCGTGCTGACCCAACTGGTCAGCTGGTTCGCTCCCCTGCTGATGAGAACAAGACTTTCGAGACCTTAGGGCGTTTGAGGCAACCATGGCAGAAACAACCGCTTCGGGCTATATCCAGCACCACTTGCAGAACCTGACCTTCGGTCAGCTCCCTAACGGCGGCTGGGGCTTTGCCCACACCGCAGCAGAAGCCAAGGAAATGGGCTTCTGGGCTTTCCACGTCGATACTCTCGGCTGGTCGGTCGCATTGGGTCTGATCTTCGTTCTTCTTTTCCGCATGGCGGCAAAGAAAGCGACTTCGGGTCAGCCTGGTGCTTTGCAGAACTTCGTTGAAGTATTGGTCGAATTCGTCGATGGCAGCGTGAAAGACAGCTTCCATGGCCGAAGCCCGGTGATTGCACCGCTGGCACTGACCATCTTCGTCTGGGTGTTCCTGATGAACGCCGTCGACCTGGTACCGGTCGACTGGATTCCTCAACTGGCCATCCTGATCTCCGGCGACCACCACATCCCGTTCCGCGCCGTGTCGACCACCGACCCGAACGCGACCCTGGCCATGGCCTTCACGGTGTTCGCGCTGATCATTTTCTACAGCATCAAGATCAAGGGCCTCGGCGGCTTCATCGGCGAGCTGACCCTGCACCCGTTCGGCAGCAAGAACATCTTCCTTCAGGCCCTGCTGATCCCGGTGAACTTCCTGCTGGAATTCGTGACCCTGATCGCCAAGCCGATCTCCCTGGCTCTGCGTCTGTTCGGCAACATGTATGCCGGCGAGCTGGTCTTCATTCTGATTGCTGTGATGTTCGGCAGCGGTCTGCTCTGGCTTAGTGGCCTGGGCGTTGTTCTGCAGTGGGCGTGGGCTGTGTTCCACATCCTGATCATCACCCTGCAGGCGTTCATCTTCATGATGCTGACCATCGTCTACCTGTCGATGGCACACGAAGAAAACCATTAAGGCCAGTCTCGACTAGTCTGATGTCCCTCCCCGTTAAACGGGAGGGGGCTCTTAACGGGGCCTCTGAAACGATTTGTTTTACCGCTTTAAATTAAAAAAACCTAAACCATACGACGTAAAAGTCGGGAGGAAAGATGGAAACTGTAGTTGGTCTAACCGCTATCGCTGTTGCACTGTTGATCGGCCTGGGCGCACTGGGTACCGCAATTGGTTTCGGCCTGCTGGGCGGCAAGTTCCTGGAAGGCGCAGCGCGTCAGCCAGAAATGGTTCCAATGCTGCAAGTTAAAATGTTCATCGTTGCCGGTCTGCTCGACGCCGTAACCATGATCGGTGTTGGTATCGCTCTGTTCTTCACCTTTGCGAACCCGTTCGTTGGTCAAATCGCTGGCTGATTACTCGGATCTTCCGGGTAATTTGGTGTGATGGACAACGTAACTGCGAGGTGTTGGCGTGAACATTAATGCGACCCTGATTGGCCAGTCCGTTGCGTTCCTGATTTTTGTACTGTTCTGCATGAAGTTCGTATGGCCTCCGGTCATTGCGGCACTGCACGAACGTCAAAAGAAGATCGCTGATGGTCTGGACGCTGCCAGCCGTGCAGCTCGCGACCTGGAGTTGGCCCAAGAGAAAGCGGGTCACCAACTGCGCGAAGCGAAAGCTCAGGCAGCTGAAATCATCGAGCAAGCCAAGAAACGCGGTAACCAGATTGTCGAAGAGGCTGTTGAAAAAGCCCGTATCGATGCTGACCGTGTGAAGGTTCAGGCTCAAGCCGAGATCGAACAGGAACTGAACAGTGTCAAAGACGTGCTGCGTGCCCAAGTGGGCTTGCTGGCAGTCGAAGGCGCCGAGAAGATCCTGGGTGCCACAATCGATCAAAACGCGCACGCAAAGCTGGTTAACCAACTGGCTGCTGAAATCTAAGCGAGGGCGATCATGGCAGAACTGACCACGTTGGCCCGACCTTACGCTAAGGCGGCCTTCGAGCACGCTCAGGCCCACCAGCAACTGGCCAATTGGTCAGCCATGCTCGGCCTGGCTGCAGCGGTGTCGCAAGACGACACCCTGCAGCGCGTGCTCAAGGCCCCGCGACTGACGAGCGCAGAAAAGGCCACCACGTTCATTGACGTGTGTGGCGACAAGTTTGATGCCAAGGCACAGAACTTCATCAATGTCGTTGCCGAAAACGACCGTCTCCTGCTCTTGCCGGAGATCGCCGCTCTTTTCGACCTGTACAAGGCCGAGCAAGAGAAGTCGGTAGACGTTGAAGTGACCAGTGCTTTTGCATTGAACCAAGAACAGCAAGACAAACTCGCCAAGGTTCTCAGTGCACGACTCAACCGGGAAGTGCGCCTGCAAGTTGCGGAGGACGCTGCCCTTATTGGTGGTGTCGTCATCCGCGCCGGCGACCTGGTTATCGATGGCTCGATTCGCGGCAAAATCGCGAAACTGGCCGAAGCATTGAAATCTTGAGTTTGAAGGGGCAGCAGAGCAATGCAGCAACTCAATCCTTCCGAAATAAGTGAAATTATCAAGGGCCGCATCGACAAGCTCGATGTGACCTCCCAAGCCCGTAACGAAGGCACTGTCGTCAGCGTATCTGACGGTATCGTGCGGATTCACGGTCTGGCCGACGTAATGTACGGCGAGATGATCGAGTTTCCGGGCGGCGTCTTCGGTATGGCCCTCAACCTGGAGCAAGACTCCGTAGGTGCCGTTGTATTGGGCGCTTACCAGTCTCTGGCTGAAGGCATGAGCGCCAAGTGCACCGGCCGCATCCTCGAAGTTCCGGTGGGTAAGGAACTGCTGGGTCGCGTAGTCGACGCACTGGGTAACCCGGTTGACGGCAAAGGTCCACTGGGCAACACCCAGACCGACGCGGTCGAGAAAGTTGCTCCAGGCGTGATCTGGCGTAAGTCGGTAGACCAGCCTGTACAGACTGGCTACAAGGCTGTCGATGCCATGATCCCTGTCGGCCGTGGCCAGCGTGAGCTGATCATTGGTGACCGTCAGATCGGTAAAACCGCTCTGGCGATCGACGCGATCATCAACCAGAAGAACAGCGGCATTTTCTGCGTCTACGTAGCGATCGGTCAGAAACAATCGACCATCGCCAACGTGGTTCGCAAGCTGGAAGAAAACGGCGCCCTGGCCAACACGATCATCGTGGCTGCCAGTGCTTCGGAATCTCCTGCGCTGCAATTCCTGGCACCGTACTCCGGTTGCACCATGGGTGAATTCTTCCGCGACCGCGGTGAAGACGCGCTGATCGTTTATGACGATCTGTCCAAGCAAGCAGTGGCTTACCGCCAGATTTCCCTGCTGCTGCGCCGTCCACCAGGCCGTGAAGCTTACCCAGGCGACGTGTTCTATCTCCACTCCCGTCTGCTGGAGCGCGCATCCCGCGTTTCGGAAGAATACGTAGAGAAGTTCACCAACGGCGCAGTGACCGGCAAAACCGGTTCCCTGACCGCACTGCCGATCATCGAAACCCAGGCTGGCGACGTTTCCGCGTTCGTTCCGACCAACGTGATTTCCATCACCGACGGTCAGATCTTCCTGGAATCGGCCATGTTCAACTCGGGCATCCGCCCTGCAGTGAACGCCGGTGTTTCGGTATCCCGTGTGGGTGGTGCCGCTCAGACCAAGATCATCAAGAAGCTGTCCGGTGGTATCCGTACCGCTCTGGCTCAGTACCGTGAACTGGCGGCATTCGCCCAGTTCGCTTCTGACCTGGACGAAGCGACCCGTAAGCAACTTGAGCATGGTCAGCGCGTTACCGAGCTGATGAAGCAGAAGCAATACGCACCAATGTCGATCGCTGACATGGCGCTGTCGCTGTATGCCGCTGAGCGTGGGTTCCTGACTGACGTTGAAATCGCCAAGATCGGCAGCTTCGAACAAGCGCTGATTGCTTTCTTCAACCGCGATCACGCCGATTTGATGGCGAAGATCAACGTGAAAGGTGACTTCAATGACGAAATCGACGCTGGCATGAAAGCCGGTATCGAGAAGTTCAAGGCCACCCAAACCTGGTAAGCCGCAGCGGGAGCCGCAAGGCTCCCGCTTGCTAACCTGATAGGTGTTACATGGCAGGCGCAAAAGAGATTCGCAGTAAGATTGCGAGCATCAAAAGCACGCAAAAGATTACCAGCGCCATGGAAAAAGTGGCGGTCAGTAAAATGCGCAAGGCACAAATGCGCATGGCTGCTAGCCGTCCTTATGCGGAGCGCATCCGCCAGGTTATTGGCCATCTGGCCAACGCTAACCCGGAATATCGCCACCCGTTCATGATCGACCGTGAAGTAAAGCGAGTTGGTTATGTCGTAGTGAGCAGTGACCGTGGTCTGTGTGGTGGCTTGAACACCAACCTGTTCAAGGCTCTGGTCAAGGACATGGCGGTAAACCGCGAAAACGGCGTCGAGATCGATCTGTGTGTAGTGGGTAGCAAGGGTGCGGCTTTCTTCCGCAACTTCGGCGGTAACGTCGTAGCAGCTATCAGCCACCTGGGTGAAGAGCCGTCGATCAATGATCTGATCGGCAGCGTCAAGGTGATGCTGGATGCCTACCTGGACGGCCGTATTGACCGCCTGTCCGTGGTGTCCAACAAGTTCATCAACACCATGACACAACAGCCTACCGTGGAGCAGTTGATTCCACTGGTGGCAACCCCGGATCAAGAACTCAAGCACCACTGGGACTATCTCTACGAACCGGACGCCAAAGAGCTGCTTGACGGCTTGATGGTCCGTTACGTGGAGTCGCAGGTCTACCAGGCGGTGGTCGAGAACAACGCGGCTGAACAGGCTGCGCGGATGATCGCGATGAAGAACGCTACCGACAACGCCGGTGATTTGATCAGCGATTTGCAGCTGGTCTACAACAAGGCGCGTCAGGCTGCGATCACCCAAGAGATCTCGGAAATCGTCGGCGGCGCTGCCGCGGTTTAACGGTTCAAATATTCAGAGGATCCAGCTATGAGTAGCGGACGTATCGTTCAAATCATCGGCGCCGTTATCGACGTGGAATTTCCACGCGACAGCGTACCGAGCATCTACAACGCGCTGACAGTTCAAAGCGCGGCCGGGACCACCCTGGAAGTTCAGCAACAGCTGGGCGACGGCGTGGTTCGTACCATTGCGATGGGTTCCACCGAAGGCTTGAAGCGCGGTCTGGACGTTGTCGACTCTGGCGCAGCCATCTCCGTACCGGTCGGTAAAGCGACCCTGGGCCGGATCATGGACGTCCTCGGTAACCCGATCGACGAAGCTGGTCCGATCGACACCGAAGAGCGTTGGGGCATTCACCGTCCAGCGCCTTCGTTCGCTGAGCAGGCAGGCGGCAACGACCTGCTGGAAACCGGCATCAAGGTTATCGACCTGGTTTGCCCGTTCGCCAAAGGCGGTAAAGTCGGTCTGTTCGGTGGTGCCGGTGTAGGCAAAACCGTAAACATGATGGAACTGATCCGTAACATCGCCATCGAGCACAGCGGTTATTCCGTGTTCGCCGGTGTGGGTGAGCGTACTCGTGAGGGTAACGACTTCTACCACGAGATGAAGGACTCCAACGTTCTGGACAAAGTGGCACTGGTTTACGGTCAGATGAACGAGCCGCCGGGTAACCGTCTGCGCGTAGCACTGACCGGCCTGACCATGGCCGAGAAGTTCCGTGACGAAGGTAACGACGTTCTGCTGTTCGTCGACAACATCTATCGTTACACCCTGGCCGGTACTGAAGTATCCGCACTGCTGGGCCGTATGCCTTCTGCAGTAGGTTACCAGCCGACCCTGGCTGAAGAGATGGGCGTTCTGCAAGAACGTATCACTTCGACCAAGGAAGGTTCGATCACTTCGATCCAAGCGGTATACGTACCTGCGGACGACTTGACCGACCCGTCGCCAGCGACCACCTTCGCCCACTTGGACGCCACCGTCGTTCTGTCCCGTGACATCGCTTCCCTGGGTATCTACCCGGCGGTCGATCCACTCGACTCGACTTCGCGCCAGCTGGACCCGAACGTAATCGGCCAGGACCACTACGACACCGCTCGCGGCGTTCAGTACGTTCTGCAGCGTTACAAAGAACTAAAGGACATCATTGCGATCCTGGGTATGGACGAGCTGTCGGAAGCCGACAAGCAGTTGGTAAACCGTGCTCGTAAGATCCAGCGCTTCTTGTCGCAGCCGTTCTTCGTGGCTGAAGTCTTCACCGGTGCATCGGGTAAATACGTTTCCCTGAAAGACACCATTGCTGGCTTCAAAGGCATCCTCAACGGTGACTACGACCACCTGCCAGAACAAGCGTTCTACATGGTTGGCGGCATCGAAGAAGCGATCGAGAAAGCCAAGAAACTGTAATCCCGGCGCCCGGCAACGGGCGCTAATTTAGGTTGAGGCAATCAGATGGCTATGACAGTCCATTGCGATATCGTCAGCGCGGAAGGAGAAATCTTTTCCGGTCTGGTCGAGATGGTGATTGCGCACGGTGCACTGGGTGATCTTGGTATCGCCCTGGGTCACGCGCCGCTGATCACTAATCTGAAGCCAGGTCCGATCCGCCTGGTCAAGCAGGGCGGGGAAGAGGAGGTGTATTACATCTCCGGTGGTTTCCTCGAGGTTCAGCCGAACATGGTCAAGGTTCTTGCCGACACCGTGCAACGTGCTGCCGACCTGGACGAAGCCGCAGCTTTGGAAGCCGTTAAGGCTGCCGAGAAAGCCCTGCATGAGCGAGGCGCGGAATTCGATTACGGTTCTGCTGCCGCACGACTGGCCGAGGCTGCAGCTCAGCTGCGCACCGTCCAGCAGATCCGCAAGAAGTTCGGCCATTAAGGCAGCGCTTGTTGTGTGATTGATAAAAAAGGGTAGCCTCGGCTACCCTTTTTCTTTTTCGACATTTTATAACCTTGGTCGCAGTCGCTGACCACCCTGGATTGGTAGCCAGTCATGTCCCTAGAAATCGTTATTCTCGCTGCTGGCCAAGGCACGCGCATGCGTTCAGCCTTGCCGAAAGTCTTGCACCCGATTGCCGGCAATTCGATGCTCGGCCATGTTATCCACAGCGCCCGGCAACTTGATCCACAGCGCATCCACGTCGTGATTGGTCATGGTGCCGACGCCGTGCGCGAACGTCTGGCCGCTGACGACCTGAACTTCGTCCTGCAGGACAAGCAACTGGGCACCGGGCATGCCGTGGCCCAGGCTGTTCCTTTCATCAAATCTGACACTGTGCTGGTTCTTTACGGTGACGTGCCGTTGATTGAAGTGGAAACCCTGCAACGCCTGCTGACTCAGGTAGTACCAGGACAGATGGGCCTGCTGACTGTCGAACTCGACGATGCGACCGGTTATGGCCGCATCGTGCGCGACGTTGACGGTAAAGTCGCTGCCATCGTTGAACACAAGGATGCCAACGAAGCGCAACGTGCGATCCGCGAAGGCAACACCGGTATCCTCGCTGTTCCTGCCGATCGCTTGGCCGACTGGACGAGCCGCCTGTCGAACAACAATGTTCAGGGTGAGTATTACCTGACCGACGTGATCGAAATGGCAGTCAACGACGGACTGGTGGTGGCCACCGAACAACCCCACGACGCCATGGAAGTGCAGGGCGCCAACGACCGCAAGCAGCTTTCCGAACTCGAGCGCCACTATCAGTTGCGCGCCGGCCGTCGTTTGATGGCCCAAGGTGTGACACTGCGCGACCCGGCTCGTTTCGATGTGCGCGGTGAAGTCACCGTTGGCCGCGACGTGCTGATCGATATCAACGTGATCCTCGAAGGCAAGGTCGTCATCGAAGACGATGTGGTGATCGGCCCGAACTGCGTGATCAAGGACAGCACCCTGCGCAAAGGCGTGGTCATCAAGGCCAACAGCCATATCGAGGGTGCCATTCTGGGTGAAGGCAGCGACGCCGGCCCGTTCGCCCGTCTGCGTCCAGGCACCGTGCTGGAAGCCCGCGCGCATGTGGGTAACTTCGTCGAGCTGAAAAACGCTCATCTGGGCGAAGGCGCCAAGGCTGGTCACCTGGCCTATCTGGGTGATGCCGAGGTGGGCGCGCGCTCCAACATCGGTGCTGGCACCATCACCTGCAACTACGATGGCGCCAACAAGTGGAAAACCGTGTTGGGCGAAGATGTGTTCATCGGTTCCAACAACTCGTTGGTGGCGCCTGTGGATATCCTCGCCGGTGCAACGACAGCGGCCGGTTCGACCATCACCTCGACTGTGGATAAATCCCAGTTGGCCATCGGACGTGCTCGCCAGAAGAACATCGACGGCTGGAAGCGGCCGGAGAAGATCAAGAAGAGCTGAGTTATCCACAACTCCATTGTAGGAGCAAGCTTGCTCGCGATGAATTCGAGAGCGGCGCATTTTTTCAGAAAGAATGCATCATCGTTCACGCCCATCGCGAGCAAGCTCGCTCCTACAAGTTATCCACAGCTCTTTTTATCGCATGGCGCTTGACGAAGTTTCGCTGATAGGTTTTGATTGCTTCCGCTATCTTTCGAATCGAAACTTATCAGCTCATGTCGAAGCGCAACACACCTCAGCGTCGCCACAACATCCTCGCCTTGCTCAATGAGCAGGGCGAAGTCAGTGTGGATGAGTTGGCCAAGCGCTTCGAAACGTCGGAAGTTACGATTCGCAAGGATCTGGCAGCACTTGAAAGCAATGGTCTGTTGCTGCGTCGTTACGGCGGGGCGATCACCATGCCTCAGGAGCTGGTCGCGGACCTTGGTCAGCCGGTTTCCATATACAAGCAAGCCATCGCCCGTGCCGCCGTCGCGCGGATTCGCGAGCATGCGCGCATCATTATCGACAGCGGCAGTACTACCGCCGCCATGATCCCGGAACTCGGACAGCAACCCGGTCTGGTGGTAATGACCAACTCGCTGCATGTCGCCAATGCCCTGAGCGAACTTGAGCACGAACCGGTGCTGTTGATGACCGGTGGCACCTGGGACCCGCATTCCGAGTCCTTTCAGGGGCAGGTTGCCGAGCAGGTACTACGCTCCTACGACTTCGACCAGCTGTTCATCGGCGCCGATGGCATCGATCTGGTTCGCGGTACAACCACCTTCAACGAACTGCTCGGACTGAGCCGGGTCATGGCCGAAGTCGCTCGCGAAGTAGTCGTGATGGTGGAGGCCGACAAGATCGGCCGCAAGATTCCCAACCTGGAGCTGCCCTGGAGCAGTGTCCATACCCTTATTACGGATGAACGCCTGCCGCTTGAGGCTCGCGATCAGATTCAGGCCCGCGGTATCAATTTGATTTGCGCGGCTGTCAGTCAGGAGAAATAGCATGTGTGGAATTGTCGGCGCAGTCGCAGAACGTAACATCACCGCCATCCTCGTCGAAGGCCTGAAGCGCCTCGAATACCGTGGGTATGACAGCGCTGGCGTGGCGGTCTACACCAACGATGAAAAACTCGAGCGCGTGCGTCGTCCGGGCAAGGTCAGTGAGCTGGAGCAGGCATTGGCCAGCGAGCCGCTGGTCGGTCGTCTGGGTATCGCCCACACCCGCTGGGCCACCCACGGTGCACCGTGCGAGCGCAATGCTCACCCGCATTTCTCCGGTGACCTGGCGGTGGTGCACAACGGCATCATCGAAAACCACGAAGCCCTGCGTGAACAACTCAAAGCCCTGGGCTATGTGTTCACTTCGGACACCGACACTGAAGTCATCTCCCACCTGCTGAACCACAAACTCAAGGATCTGCGCGATCTGACCGTGGCCCTCAAGGCGACCGTCAAAGAGTTGCACGGTGCTTACGGCCTTGCAGTGATCAGCGCGCAGCAACCGGATCGCCTGGTCGCAGCCCGCAGCGGCAGCCCGTTGGTGATCGGCCTGGGCCTGGGGGAAAACTTCCTGGCATCCGACCAGTTGGCCCTGCGTCAAGTCACCGACCGCTTCATGTACCTGGAAGAAGGCGATATCGCCGAAATCCGCCGCGACAGCGTGCAGATCTGGGACGTTGACGGCAAGCTTGTCGAGCGCGAATCCGTGCAGTATCGCGACGGTGCCGAAGCCGCTGAAAAGGGCGAGTTCCGCCACTTCATGCTCAAGGAAATCCACGAGCAACCGTCCGTGGTGCAGCGCACCCTGGAAGGTCGCCTGAGCCAGAACCAGGTACTGGTACAGGCATTCGGCCCACAGGCGGCCGAGCTGTTCGCCAAAGTGCGTAACGTACAGATCGTCGCGTGCGGCACCAGCTACCACGCCGGCATGGTCGCGCGTTACTGGCTCGAAGAGCTGGCCGGCATTCCTTGCCAGGTCGAAGTCGCCAGCGAATTCCGTTACCGCAAGGTGGTGGTGCAGCCGGACACCTTGTTCGTGACCATTTCCCAGTCCGGCGAAACCGCCGACACGCTGGCCGCGCTGCGCAATGCCAAGGAACTGGGCTTCCTCGCCAGCCTGGCGATCTGCAACGTCGGTATCAGCTCGCTGGTGCGTGAATCCGATCTGACCCTGTTGACCCAGGCCGGTCGTGAAATTGGTGTGGCTTCGACCAAAGCCTTCACCACGCAATTGGTTGGCCTGTTGTTGCTGACGCTTTCCCTGGGCCAGGTTCGTGGCACCTTGGCCAAAGGCGTCGAAGCGACGCTGGTCGAAGAACTGCGTCGTTTGCCAACCCGTCTGGGCGAAGCACTGGCCATGGACAGCACCGTGGAAAAAATCTCCGAGCTGTTCGCCGAGAAACACCATACGCTGTTCCTCGGCCGTGGCGCGCAGTTCCCGGTAGCGATGGAAGGGGCACTCAAACTCAAGGAAATCTCCTACATCCACGCCGAGGCCTACCCGGCCGGTGAACTGAAACACGGCCCGTTGGCGCTTGTGGATAACGACATGCCAGTGGTGACCGTGGCGCCGAACAACGAACTGCTGGAGAAGTTGAAGTCCAACCTCCAGGAAGTTCGCGCCCGCGGTGGCCAGTTGATCGTCTTCGCTGACGAGAAGGCCGGCATGACCAACGGTGAAGGCACCCACGTGGTGCACATGCCACACATCCACGACATCCTGTCGCCGATTCTCTACACCATCCCGCTGCAACTGCTGTCGTACTACGTTGCCGTACTCAAAGGCACTGACGTTGACCAGCCGCGCAACCTGGCGAAGTCGGTCACTGTGGAATAAGTTATCCACAGATGAAAGAAACCTGGTTTCAGACAATAGATTTTGACAACAGACAAAACATTCTGACGCCAAATAATAGATTTTGAAAAATGCCAAAAGCCCCTGATTTCAGGGGCTTTTTTTATTCCTCCACTGTATGTCCAATTTTGTCTGTGATCTTGCCAGGGAATTAGTCTGGTATTGGTACTCAGACTTATTCACAGCTCTGATATTTTCCTAGGACTTTTTGCTGCTGTACGTCGAGGCACGTCACTGCGTAAACGCTTTAGGGTATTTGACCCGATAGGCATCATTGAGCTGCGTATCCCGGGAACGCATGAAAGTCGTGAAATCGGGTACGAGAAAGACCAGCAAAGACAAGAGTAGAACCAATACGCCCAGCAGCGTGATTGTCAATGTGACTCCAAGATTAACGATCAGGGAGGGCATCGCGAAACTGCCCAAGGGGCTGGCCGCCGCAGACAGAAATGAAACTATGGCGAAAACCCTGTTGCGATGGAGCTTTGGCGTCGCCAACAACCTCACGGCAGAGGTGGGAATGTTGATTAACATCAAGCCGACGCCTCCGCAGAAAAAGGCTACGGGTATGAAGAACGACGATGAAACAGTCCCAACCACCACGAGGTTGCTTCCCAGTAGCGCAAAACCTGCGGACACGCACATGTCACGTGGTAACCGGGTGGATAACCATCCGATGATTCTGTAACTACCTGCCAAAATGCCCAGCCCGAAGCACGAATCCAGAAGACCGATGTAAGTGACTGGATACTGGATGACGTCCTTTACATACAGCGGGATCAGGATAGTGAAAAACGGAAACAGGGCGAAGTTGATCAGCATCGAAATAATCGCCAGGTAAAATTCGACTTTCACGCCATAAACCACTTTGAAGCCGGAATAGATCATGCTGAAGCCACTGGAACGTGGTGGTTTTTCGCATTTGTCAGCCGCACCGATGTAGTCCGGGATGGTTGCGATCAATGCGCCGGCGATGAGAATTGCAAAAAAATCGGTGGCAAGGGCGAATGTGATGCCGAACCTGTAAATCAACCCGCTGGCAAGTACCGGCCCCAGAAGAATAGATAAGGACGACATCACACTTTTGGTCCGAAGGGCCAAGGAGACTTTATCGTCGTCTGCAAACAAAGGAATGATCGACGCCTGGAGAGGATCGCGAACGCCGACGATCGCACTGCTGAGCATCATCAGCACGCCAACCGCCCAAGGGTTGAAAGCCTCCGTGGCGGACAGCACCGCCATCAATAACGCTGTCAGCAGGCTGATCCATGAGGTCAGTTTGATGATGAGGATTTTGTTGTACTTGTCGCCCAGCCATCCCAGCAAGGGTTTGGCTAACACTTCCGCCGCGATCGAACAGGCAATCATGTTGGCGAAGTAGGTGGCAGAGCCTGTTACCTGCAGGGCCCACCAGGCCACCGCCAGTTGATTGCACCGTCCACCCAGAGTGATCAGCAAAAAGCTGAATTGCAGTTTCAGCAGGCGCCGGTCGATATCGGGAAGACCCCAAGTAATACCTGAAAAATTTCCATTCATGAATGTATCTTTGATTCAGATAGGGGCGACTGCACAAGCAGGATGTTCAAGAATCTTTTATTTACGGATGCAGCCTTCACCGACCAGAGAGTTTTCTTACAGTAACTGGATGGGCCCGAGGAATGTGAGGGGGGCTTTTCTAACATATTCAAGACGCTTTCCCGTTTCGTACCGTGTGATCAACGGGTCTGACCCTCTTCAGGTGTCGGCTTGGCGACATGGCGACGCCGCCGCGTGTCCAGCAAATGGACCATCGCACAGGCATACAAAGTCACCAGAATGAACAACCCCATGCGGATAGCGAAGGCGGTGTAGACGTCCTTGCCCGCTGCACTGTCCTGTACCGATTGGCCGAGCAGAATGATCAGGGTCGCCAGGCTGTTGAGCCAGAAACTCGGTGGTTGTCTGGTTCGCGCCAGGCCATAGAGTTTTCTGGCCGCCAGCAAGCCGAACAGCAACATCCACAGAAAGAACATCCACAGGTTGACGAACAGGCTCAGCGCGCACCAGAAAAGAATCGCCATCAGGCCTCCGAGCAGGGTCGAGCCGAGCAATTCCTGGGCGGCGGTGCGGGCGCTGGTCGCGCAGCTTTGTTGGCCGAGGCTGACGGCTTTCATGATGATCGGCAGGTAGCTGGCCGGGTCGATCATGGCCAGCAGGAAGGTCGGCAGCACCACCAGCGTGGCACGTAGCGCCAGCCAACCGCTTTCGGTGGGAGAAAGGCTCGGGCCGGGCTTGGCTGCGGGGGCGCTGGCGGGGTCGGGAAATAGCCAATGACTGATGGTCAGCGTTGTCACGGCCAGGAACAGCCCCTTGACCAGAGCCACGATCACCTCAAGCGCCAGGGCGAATTCGGCGGTTCCGGCCGAGCTGATCAAGGTCAGGCCCACCACCAGGAAAGTCGCCACCAGCGGGTTGCCGCCGCGCAGGCCATACCCGAAGGCCATGAACAGGCACAGCCCGACCAGCAGCACACCACTGAGCGGGTAGTAACGCAGCAGGGGAATGAGCAGCAGGCCGGTCCCGGTGGTCAACATCAGGATCAGGATCAGACCCAGGCTGGCCTTGAACGGCAACGGTCGATTCATCGCTGCCAACATCATCAGCGCCAGCATCGGCGCGAGGAACGGGATGGGCAGGGCCAGACCGAAGCTCGCCGCCAGGCACAGTGCCGTGCCGAAGCTCAGGCGCAGGGCGCGCTGAACCCGGGCCGGGCGCTCAATACGCATAGGACATCCAGCTCATCAGGCGCAGGAACAGGCGACCCGGAATATTCAGCGGGTTACCTTCACTCGGGAACGCCATGACTTCTGCTTGCCCGCCGGACCGGATGCCCTGCGGGCTAGTCAACTCACCGGGCTCGAACTCGATGATGACCGGAAAGCGCTGGGCAGGGCGTAGCCAATCGCGGCTGTTCTCCACTTTTGGCAGGCTGCCCGGTTGGGTGGTCTGGCCGATATCGACGCCATAGCCGACGCTGCGCACATGGCCTTGGTAAATTTTCCCGGGCAGGGCGTCGAGGACGATGGACACCGGCGTCCCGGGCTGGACACTTCCCAGGTTGTTTTCGGTCATGTCGGCGCTGATCCACACATCGTGGATGGCAATCAGGGTCATCACCGGCGCACCGGCAGCGGCAAACTGGCCGACATCGGTGCGCAAATCGGTGATCAGGCCGGCCGAGCGTGCGTGGACCTTGGTATTGCTCAAGTCCAGCTCGGCTTTTTCAAGGTTGCTGGCGGCGCTGAGCAACTGGGCGTTTTCGTCTTCGTTACCGCCCTGTTGTTCCCGTGCACGTTGTACTTCGGCCTTGGCCGCGGCGACCTGGCTGATGGACTCTTCCAGGGTGGCGCGGGATATTTCCAGGCGTCGCAACGAGATGGTGCCCGGGTCTTCGCGGTACAGGCGTTCAAGCCGCTGGATGTCCTGGCGTGCCTTGAGTTCGTTGGCCTGGGACGCGCGCAGGGACGCTTGCTTGGAGTCGACGCCGGCGGTGTTGGCGCCCACCTGGCGACGGGTCGACTCAAGGTCGGCGCGGGCGCGATCGACGGCAATCTGGTATTGCTCGGGATTGACTTCAAACAGCAACTCACCGGCCTTGACGTCCTGGTTGTTGCGTACATGCACCTTGGTCACCCGGCCGGATACCTCAGCCGCCACCGGCACAACGAAGGCCTGCACCCGTGCCTGTTGCGTGTAGGGCGTATAACGGTCGGCCATCAGGTACCAGACCAGGCTCAGGATGATCAGCAGCACCACCCAGTTGATCGCTTTTTTGGCCGGGTCAGCGGCGGGGGCCAAGGTGTTCTCGGCGGCCGGTTGTTGGCTGTCAGTCATGGGCACTTTCCTTCGGTTCGTCGAGCAGATCGCCCCAATCGGTCCGTTGTTGCATCTGTTGGCGGGTGGCCGGGTCGATCATCGGCTGGTCGCTGTACCAGCCACCGCCCAGGGCCTTGTACAGGGCGATCAGGCTGTTGACGGCGGTGCCACGGTTGACCAGGTAGATATCCTGTTGGGCAAACAGGGCGCGCTGGGCATCCAGCACGCGCTGGAAATCCGAATAGCCTTCGCGGTATTGGGCATTGGCCAGGGTCACCGAACGTTCGGCGGCTACCGAGGCTTCGCTGAGGATCTGGTCGCGCTCCAACGCTTTGATCAAACCGGTAGCGGCATCGTCAGCCTCGCGCGCCGCCTGGCGCACGCTGTCCTGGTAGATAACGATCAGCTGCTGCAGGCGGGCATCCTGCACGCGGACGTTGTTGGTGATCCGGCCATGATCGAAGATGTCCCAGCGCAGGCTGGGGCCGGCCACCATGTCGAGGGTGTTGGATGCGCCATTGAGCGAACTGGCAGACCAGACGATGCTGCCCAACAGGCTGATGGAGGGATACAGGTCGGTTTCGGCCACACCGATCAACGCCGACTGCGCTGCCACTTGCAGCTCGGCAGCGCGAACATCGGGGCGCCGCACCAGCAGGTTGGCCGGCACATCCTGCAAGACCGCGGTATCGAGCAATGGCACCACTCCGGTGTTGCGATTGAGGTCCGGGATCGAGCCGGGTGGTTGGCCGATCAGGGTGGACAACGCATTGCGCAAGCTGGCCACCTGGCTTTCGAAATCCGGGATGGTACTCAGAGTGCCCAGATACTGGGTCTTGGCTTGTTGCAGATCGAGTTCGGCTTCGGCCCCGCTGTTGAACAGGCGCTCGGTGATCTCGTAGCTGCGCTTTTGCAATTTGGCGTTACTGCGGGCGATTTGCAGGCGCGCCTCGGCGGTGCGCAAGGCGTAGTAGTTTTGCGCCAGTTGCGCGTGCAACAGCACCAAGGCATTTTCATAGTTGGCCTGGGCGGCAAACCAGGAGGCGTCGGCCGACTCGATGGCACGGCTGAAACGCCCCCAGAAATCCAGCTCCCAACCGATATCGAAGCCGACGCTGTGTTGCCAGAAATGCGTGTCCTGGGGGTTGGCGCCGCCCGACTGTCGACGGTTCAGGTACAGGCTGTCGGCGCTGGCTTGTTGCAATTGCGGGTAGCGTCCACTCAGGGCGATGCCCAATTGCGCGCGAGACTCCATGACCCGCAGGCCAGCGACCTGCAGGTCGGCGTTGTGAGCGTCGGCTTCGGCGATCAAATGATCCAGCACCGGATCGTTGAACACGCGCCACCATTGGCGGCTGTCAGGTTGCGCGTGTTGTTGGCCGGCAATCTCCAGGGCCGGGCTGTTCCAGTGGTCGACCCAGGGCTGGGCCGGCGACTGGAAATCCGGGCCCAGTTGCACGCAGCCCCCCAGAACGACGGTGCCACAGAGCAGCAGCCGGCTGACGCGAGCAGGGCGAGGCATCAAGCGCACACTCCTCAGAGGGGACGCTGATCGTTCATTGCCTCTATCTTCGGTATCTCGTTAACCGCCCCTATCTCGGGCGTCTCGTTCATTACCTCGGCAGACGGTTGGTCCTGGACCCATTGCCAGAACAGTTGGTAGCCCACCGCCAGCGCCACCGGCCCGATGAACAAACCAATGAAACCGCCGCTCACCATGCCGCCCAGGGCGCCAATCAGAATCACCGGCATGGGTACATCGACGCCGCGGCCCAACATCAATGGCTTGAGGACGTTATCGGCCATCCCGGCAATCAGGCTGTAGATGCCAAACACGATGGTGGCCAGGCTGGTCCCATCGGTGGCGAAGACATACGCGATCACCGGAAGGGTCACCAGCAGTACTGGCAATTGCATGATCCCCATCAGCAGCGCAACCATCGCCAGCAGGCCGGCACCGGGGACACCCATGAGTACGAAGCCCACGCCCACCAGCAACATCTGAATGAACGCGATGCCTACCACGCCTTGGGCGACCGCGCGGATGGTGGCAGTGCACAGCTCGGTAATGCGTGGGCCACGCTCAGGTCCGGAAAGGCGCGAGGTGATGGCCAAGGCGCTTCTTTCGCCGTTTTCGCCATAGGCCATGAGCACGCCGGCAATGATCAGGGCACCGATGAACAACAGAAAGCCCACACCAACGTCGGCCATTTTGCCCAACAAGGTCAGGCCGACGGACTTGATGTAAGGCATCACCTTCATCACCACGCTGCTCATGTCGGTAGCGGCCTGCATCCAGTAGCCATAGAGCGGCTTGCCAATGAGCGGCAGGGCAGCGATTTTTTCGCTGGGGAGCGGAATCTGCAGCGTATCGGACTTGAGGACCGCCAGGGTGCCATGGATCGATTCACTGATCGAGGTGCCCAGCAGGTAGATCGGCACCATCAGCAAGGCCAGGGCGACTACCACGATCAGGGTGGCGGCACGACCGTCCTTGTTGACCACCTTGCGTTTGACGAGCGCATGCAGTGGATACAGGGTGATGGCCAGAATCAGCGCCCAGAGCATGAGGTTGAGGAACGGGTGGAAGATCTGGAAGCAGAACAGCACCAGCACGGTAATCAGCCCGGCGCGTATCAGTACATCGAGCAAACCACCGGACAGTGCTCTTGCGGAAATGTTTGTGCGCAACATTCTCGAACTCCTTGCGGTGTCACCAGGTTAGCCAGCTAGTTGAAGTTCACTCTTCCCTACTCAGTGACTCTTGAAAGCAAGATCGATGGGCAGGCGTCCAAGCGTTAACAACTAACGCCTTATTTCACGTAGGGAAGATTTCAACGAGGTACCTACTAATACTCAATAGGTAACAGGGTGGCTTGTAGTATAGGAGCAGTTGTATATTCCGCCTGTTTATGCAGGCTGGAATTCTGCCGTTGTGGATATCGTCCGCTGACGAGCCCATGCCTGGAAACGGGTTGGGAGCCGAGCCAGTGGCTCTTTTTCCCTGTCAGGCATCAGCCGTTGCAGCGGGCGGGTCCGGATAATTGCGAACAGTTGCAGCTGTCGCAAGAAAATAATCCTCATTAATTATCAATAATCCCCGGTCTGCTCTTTGAGGTTTGTGCCACGCTTGGTTTTTACAGCGCAGGCGCTAGAGTGCAGTAGCCCATTGATTTACTTGATGGTCGGACGCCAAACTTTGTTATTGCACACTTACGTTTAACATCCCGGCTTTTTTTGCGATTTATCTATCTGAAATGAGGACAGTCCCATGGACCGCTTCCAGGAAATGCAGGTCTTCGCTGCCGTCGCCCAGGAACAGGGCTTTTCGGCGGCGGCGCGGCGTTTGGGGCTGTCGGCGGCCAGCGTTACCCGAGCGGTGGCGGCGCTGGAGAAGCGTATTGGCACGCAACTGCTCACACGTACCACGCGCAGCGTGTATTTGAGCGAGGCCGGTCAGCGATATCTGGAGGACTGTCGCAGAATTCTCGCCGAGGTGCAGGAGGCCGAGGATTCGGCAGCGGGCAGCCATATCCATCCTCGTGGGCAACTGACCATCACCGCTCCGGTTTTGTTTGGCGAGCTGTTTGTTACACCGCTGATGGTGAGCTACCTGACGCAATTCCCCGAGGTCTGTATCAATGCGCTGTTGGTGGACCGGGTAGTGAGCGTGGTCGAGGAGGGCGTCGATGTGGCGATTCGCATCGGCGAACTCCCTGACAGCAACCAGCATGCGATCCGCGTAGGTGAGGTGCGGCGGGTGATCTGCGCATCGCCACAGTATCTGGCCAGCCATGGTCGGCCCAGGCATCCACAGGAGCTGGCTCTGGCGCCGATTATCGCGACCTCTGCCATCGGCCAACTCAGGAGTTGGCCATTCATTGAAGACGGCGAAACCTTGAGTGTGCGGGCTGAACCGCGACTGGTGGTGACAGCGAATCAGGCGGCCATCACGGCAGCCTGTCTGGGGTTGGGCTTCACGCGGGTACTGTCTTATCAAGTCGCGAGCAAGGTGGCTGCCGGAGAGTTGGAAATCATTCTGGCCGACTTCGAACTGCCGCCGTTGCCCATCCATGTGGTCTATCAGGGCGGACGCAAAGCGCCGGCCCGGGTGCGCAGTTTTGTTGATTTCGCGGTGAAGACCCTGCGCGAGCATCCGGCGCTCAAGTGTTGAGTTATTTCACCCAATGAAATAATTGATTGCATTTTATGGTGATTCTGTTGTTTTGGTTGAAGGTAGAGTATTCGCCTCATCGGCGCTGGTCTTCCTGAGCAGCACCACTCACCCGAGGTGTCGACCATGCAAGCGATCAAACTCTACAACTTCCCACTTTCCGGCCACGCTCACCGTGTCGAATTGATGCTGTCCCTGCTGAAATTGCCGACCGAACTGATCTTCGTTGACCTGGCCAAGGGCGAGCACAAGCAACCGGCGTTCCTGGCGCTCAATGCATTCGGCCAGGTGCCGGTGATCGATGACCAGGGCGTGGTGTTGGCCGACTCCAACGCGATTCTGGTGTATCTGGCGCAAAAGTACGGCAACGGTCGCTGGCTGCCGGCGGATCCGGTGGGTGCGGCCAAGGTCCAGCGCTGGTTGTCGGTGGCTGCCGGTCCGATTGCCTTCGGCCCTGCCCGGGCACGTTTGATCACTGTGTTTGGTGCGCCTTACAACGCTGAAGAAGTGATTGCCTACGCCCATACCGTGCTCAAGGTGATCGATCACGAACTGGCCAATACGCCGTATCTGGTCGGCACTGAGCCGACGATTGCCGACGTCGCCGCCTACAGCTACATCGCCCATGCGCCTGAGGGCAATGTGTCGCTGGACGAGTACGCCAACATTTGTGCCTGGCTGGCCCGCATCGAAGCCTTGCCAGGTTTTGTCGGCATGCCGCGCACCGTCGCCGGCCTGCAAAAAACCGCTTGATGCTGGCGGCCCGGCAACACCGGGCCGCCCCGTTCTGCGCCAGTGGCGCAAGGGAGCAGCCGTATGGACCGTTCACCCTGGCATGCCGGTGAGAAACAATTGCAGGCGCATGTGGGCGTTGCCGAGCGAATGGAGGCGTTCGGTCGTAAGGTGATTCGTAGCGAGATGCCGGACCAGCACCGCACGTTCTATCAGCAATTGCCGTTCATGCTGTACGGCTCGGTGGATGCCGACGGTCATCCCTGGGCCAGCATCCTTGAAGGTGAGCCTGGTTTCGCCCACTCGCCAGAACCTGGCTTGCTGCAATTTCGCAGCCTGCCTGCCGTTGACGATCCTGCGCAGATGAGCGACGGCTCGGCCATTGGCCTGTTGGGTATCGAGCTGCACACTCGCCGTCGCAACCGCATCAATGGTCATGTCCGCGCCATGGCTACGGGTGGTTTCGCGGTGACGGTGGATCAGTCCTTCGGCAATTGCCCGCAGTACATTCAGCTGCGCCAGTTTCGCTCGGTGCCGCTGGCCGATCCCTCGACGCGTGTCGCCCAGCATTTCAGCGAGCTCGATGTCGCGGCCAAAGCCATGATCGCCGAGGCGGACACGTTCTTTGTTGCCAGTTATGTGGATGTCGACGGTGAGCGTTCGGTGGATGTGTCTCACCGTGGCGGGCAGAGTGGTTTTGTACGCGTGGAAGGCAATCGCCTGACCATTCCGGACTTCGCCGGCAACCTGCATTTCAACACCTTGGGCAACCTGCTGCTCAACCCCCGGGCCGGATTGTTGTTCATCGATTTCAATAGCGGTGATTTGCTGCAGCTCAGCGGACGCACTGAAATCATCCTGGAGGGCCCTCAGGTCGAGGCGTTCCAGGGGGCCGAGCGCCTGTGGACAATCGATGTCGAGCGGGTGGTACGTCGCCCCGCCGCCCTGGCCTTGCGCTGGCGCTTCGATGGCGTATCACCCACCAGCTTGCTCACCGGCACATGGGAGCAGGCCAAGGCGCGTTTGCAGGCCAAGGCCCTGGGTGATCAATGGCGGCCGTTGCGGGTGACGCGGATTGAAGCGCAAAGCCACAACATTCGCTCGATTTACCTGGAGCCCGCCGATGGAGCCGGATTGCCACTGTTCCAGGCCGGGCAGCATTTGCCCCTGCGTTTCAACATTGACGGCGATGTGCACATCCGCACGTACAGTTTATCGAGCGCGCCCTCCGATGATTTTTTCCGCATCAGCGTGAAGCGTGACGGGCGGGTGTCTACGCATTTGCATGAGCAGATTCGTGTTGGCGACCTGTTGGAAGCGCGGGCGCCGCAAGGGCATTTCACCGTGGCGCCCCATGAGCGTCGGCCTTTGGTATTGCTGGCGGCCGGGGTCGGCATCACGCCGCTGTTGTCGATGCTACGGGAAGTGGTTTACCAGGGGTTGCGCACCCGTCGTATCCGCCCGACATGGTTCATCCAGAGTTCGCGCACACTGGCCGACCAGCCGTTTCGCCGGGAGCTGGATTGCTTGCTCGAAGACGCCGGTGACGCAGTGCGGGTGGTGCGTTTGCTCAGCCAGCCGGAAGCCGAGGCGATGCAAGGAGAGGACTTCGACCTCAGTGGACGGATCGACGTCGCGCTGCTCAAGGATCTGCTGACAGTCGAGGACTACGATCAGCTGGATTTTGTCGTCTGTGGCCCCGGAAGTTTTACCCAGGCGTTGTACGACGGCTTGCGTGAACTGGACATTCGCGATTCGCGGATTCACGCCGAAACCTTCGGTCCGTCCACCTTGCGTCGGCGACCGGACCCCGATGCGGTGGTCATCGAGCAACCGCCAGCCGCCACCACGTCGGTGCCCGTGGTGTTCCAGCGCTCGGCCAAGGAAGCGCGCTGGCAGCCGGAAGGCGGCAGCTTGCTGGAGTTGGCGGAAAGCCGTGGCCTGCGCCCGGAGTTCAGTTGTCGCGGTGGCTCATGCGGCACCTGCAAGACGCGATTGGTCAGCGGTCAGGTGCATTACCCACTACCGCCAGCGGAGGTGCCGGATGACGGACAAGTGCTGATTTGCTGTGCGATTCCGGCGCAGGGGGCGCAGCCGTTGGTGCTCGATATCTGAAGATCATTGCAGGCCAACATTGCCCGCCGGTCGATGGCTGGGTAGGGTAGTGAGCAGAACGAAAAAGGGCCGAAGAGGCTTATGCCAGTCAGTTAAGGGATCGACCAGCGCTGATTAACCTGTGGCGAGGGAGCTTGCTCCCGCTGGGCAGCGAAGCGGCCCTAAAAATGGGACTGCTGCGCAGTCCAGCGGGAGCAAGCTCCCTCGCCACAGGCTCAGTGTCTCGGCTTACCTGATCGACATTAGCCGCAATGGCCCTTTCTGCATTTCAGGAACAGGCGTTTCAATGGTTTTTTTCACTCGCTCGATGGTCTTGCTGATGGCGCTGGCGCTGACCACCGGATGCGAAAGACAGGATGCACCGCCGCTGGATCAACAGCTTTACGTCTGGCAGCGGCAGTGGACGCCGGCCCACGACGCTGCCCTCAGGGACAGCCACGCCGACTTTTCGACGTTGCGGGTGCTGGCCTTGCAGGCTTTCCCCAACGCGGGCTGGAGTCGGGCCCGAATTGACCCGGCACTGCTCAAGCGTGATGGCCGACCGGTGATTGTGGTGGTTCGCCTGGATGGGCAGCTCAAGGCGCTGGATCAGGACGAGGTCACTGCGCAGATCCAGCAGGTGATCAGCGATTGGCAGGGACAGGGGTTGAACCTCACCGGCGTGGAAATCGACCACGATGCCGGTAATGCCCGGCTACCGGCGTACCGCGAGTTTCTCACGCATTTGCGCGAAGCATTGCCGACTTCGCTGCCGCTGAGCATCACGGCGTTGCCGTCCTGGCTCGGCAGCCGCGAGCTGCCGGCGCTGTTATCCACAGTCGACAGCAGCGTGCTGCAGGTGCACGCGGTGAGCGATCCGCGTCGCGGTTTATTTGATGCCGATCAGGCCCGGCAATGGGCGAAGGCCTGGAGCCGCGTCACAACAAAACCTTTCTTTCTGGCGCTGCCGGCTTATGGCGTGGCGTTGCTGCCGTCGGTGGGCGGCGCGCCTGTGGTGGAAAGCGAAGTGACGGTGGAGCGTGCAGGCCAGCGTCGGGAATTACTCGCCGACCCGCAGACGTTGCGCACTCTCGGTACCGAGTTGCGCGCCGATCCACCTCAACATCTGGCGGGCCTGATCTGGTTTCGCCTGCCATTGGCCAACGACCGCCGGGCCTGGAGTTTGACCACCTTGCGCGCCGTGGCGCGTGGTGATGTCCTCGGCAGTCAATTGAAACTGCAACTCTCGGCTGACAATGGCCTCTATGACAATGGCCTCTATGACATTGGCATCGGCAACCGGGGCAATCTCGACAGTGCCTGGCCCGAACGTCTGACCCTGGCGGTCAGTGATTGTGAGGGGGCCGATGCCCTGGCCGGTTACGCGTTGCTACAGCGCCCGGATCTGCTTACCTTCACCCGCCTGCGCGACGGTCGAATACCGGCGGGCGGACAGCGTGCCATTGGTTGGGCTCGCTGCGCACACATTGATCAAGGAGGTTCGAATGTTCACCCGTAACTGGCCGCGTCATTTGCTTTGCCTGAGCCTCAGCCTGCCGCTGGGTTCGGCGCTGGCCTGCGGCCCGGACTTCCCCATGCGTCTGCTGGATAACCGAGGCCAGTCGCTGGCGGAACTGCCGGAAGGCAACTTCCGCTTCGAAATCGGCCGCCTCGGCCACGCCATCAACGGGTTGAAGAACGTGACCGCTGGCGCCAACTATGGGGATGAACCTGACCCGGTAGCGCTGCGCGATCAGGCCGAGCAGGCCGGACTTTCCGCTGAGCAACAAGTGTTGGTGAAACACCTGCGCAGCCTGACGGATGCCCGCCAGGTTGAAGCCGAAGGGGCGCAGCTGCCGCCCGAACTCAAGTTGTACCTGGCGGGTGCCGTGGCATTTGGCGCGGGTGACGCTGCCTTGGCCGCCGGGTATTTCAAGAGAGTGCTGGCCTTGCCCACCGAGCAAAGGGCCTCGCGCAGTACCTGGGCGGCCTACTCGCTGGGGCGTGCGTTGTTCGCTATGAGCGTTGAAGCCGATGTGGCCCCGGATCTGCTCGAACAATCGCGCAAGGCCTTTGAGCAAACCCGGCAACTGAGCATCGACGGCTTCAGCGATCCACTGGAACTGGGCGTCGCCAGCCTCGGCGAAGAAGCCCGGGTGGTGCGCACCGCCGGCGACTGGAACCGCGCCATCGAACTGTACGCCATGCAAAATCTGCACGGCTCTGCGGTGGGCTACACCTCGCTAAAGCTGTTGATGGCGGACCTGATGACCCTGCCGGAGGATCAAGTGGCCGAGTTGCTCAAGGGCCAGCCCGTGCAGCAACTGGTGACTGCGTCGCTGATCAGCCGGTTGGGTTGGTCGTTCGGCGATCAACCGGCCAACGAACAGAAAATGATCAAACTGCTGCAAAACAGCACCCGTGGCAGTCTCGAAAACGCCGACCGCCTGGCGGCGATGAATTATCAACAGGGTGATTACGCCAGCGCCAAGGCTTTCCTCGAACATGCCGGCGATGGCGGATTGGCCTGGTGGCTGCGGGCAAAACTGGCAGTGCGCGAGGGCGATAAGAGCGCGGCCGCCGCAGCCTATGCCAAAGCGGCCCAGGCCTTCCCGCAGAATGAATCCTGGGGTGAGCGCCGGACCCCGGACTACGATTACGAAACGCTTCAGCCCAAATGCCGGGTCGAGGGTGAAAGTGCGATCCTGGCCCTGCAACGCGGGGATTACCTTCAAGCCTTCGATCAGCTGTATCGCAGCCAAAGCATTTACTGGTTCGACGCCGCCACCGTTGCCGAGCGCGTGTTGACCCTCGAAGAGCTCAAGCACTACGTCGACACTCAAGTACCGGCACCGCCGCCGCTCAGCCAGCAGGACCGCGACAACTACGTGCCCTTGCCGGTGGCGGCAAGCCTGCGCAATCTGCTGGGGCGGCGTTTGTTGCGCGAGGGGCATTACGAGGAGGCGCCGGCGTACTTCGACAATGACGGCTTGCGGCACAAGGCCAAACTGTATGGCGAGCAACGTATGGCGGCTGATTCAGCCTGGTGGCCGACCCGTCGCGCCGCTGCGCTGTTCAATGCGGCCTGGACGGCCCGCGAGTGGGGCATGGACATCCTGGGCTACGAAATGGCACCGGATTACGCCACGTTCGGCGGTAACTATAGGCTTGAAAACGCCGAATTGAAGGTCGGTCCATTGGTGGCCGAGGACGAAGTGACGCGTCAGCAAGCCAGTGCTGCCCAGCCTGATCAGCGTTACCACTATCGTTTCGTGGCCACGGCGCTGGCGAGCAAGGCGGCGGATAACTTGCCTCACACCAGTCAGGCGTTTGCCGCGGTGCTGTGTGAGGCGTCGGGATGGAACAGCAGCCTCGAGGAGCAACGCGCGATTTATCAGCGTTATGTCAGAGAAGGGCCATACGTGGAATGGGCCGCTGATTTCGGCCACCAGTGCCCGTATCCCGACTTTGAAAACGCCAACAAACGCTACGTGACCCAAGTCACCGACGCTGCGCGTTCGGCGTTGCGCCCGTACAAGACGCCGTTGCAGGTCGGTAGCGTACTGGCGGTCGCGGCAGGCGCGCTGTTGATGTTCACGCGTCGCCGCCGCAAGGCGCAGTGAGGTTCAAGCCTGTTGCACAAAGGTCAGCCGCACGGCGAAACCGATCAACAGGCTGCCGAACAACCATTGTTGCAGGCGCTGGGCTGAAGGGCTGCGTTGCAGCCAACGGCCCAGTGCCGCACCGACCAGGGCGTAAGCACTGTCGAACAGCAAACCGACAGCGACCAGCACCACGCCCAACGTCGCAAATTGCCCGAGCACCGGTCCGGCCTCTGGGTTGATGAATTGCGGTAGCAGCACCGAGCAGAACAACAGTGCCTTGGGGTTGAGCAGGTTGGTCAGCAGTCCGCGCCGGATGGCTGCGCCCCAGCGCGGTTTTTCGCCGGTTGTGTCGGTACTGGTCAGGCTCGGCAGCATCGTGGTTCGCAGGCACTGAATGCCGATCCACAGCAAGTACGCGGCGCCTGTCAGGCGCACCACATCGAAGGTCCAGGGCGCCGCCTTGAACAGTGCCGCCAGCCCCAGTGCCGCCAATGCCACATGACAACCCCGGGCAATGCCTAACCCCATAGCCGTGGCCAGCGCGGCACCTTTGCCCTGGCGGGCACCGGTCTGCAACAGCAGGATCATGTCAGGCCCCGGCAACAGATAGACCACTGCCAGTGCCATGAAAAACAGCCAGAGTCCTTCCACGTTGCACCCCATTCGTTGTCGATTCGGTGGTGCCAGTCTAGGGCTGAAGGGCAGGGCAGGTGCTTGCGTTGTCGGCTTCTATCGGACGCTGTATTGGCATAATCTGCCACTTTCTTTCGTTTGAACCATCGGGATCTGCCAAACCATGAAACTCGACGCCTATGACCGCAAGATCCTTGCCGCGCTGCAACGGGATGGACGCCTGAGCAATGTGCAACTGGCAGACGAGATCGGCCTGTCGGCGTCACCCTGCTTGCGCCGGGTACGGATGCTTGAAGACGCGGGGGTGATTCGCGGCTACCAGGCCAATCTGGATCGCGATGAGGTGGGGTTAGGGCTGACGGTGTTTGTCGGGGTCAAGGTCGAGCGTCATAACGATGAACAAGCCGAAGCCTTTCGCTTGGCGGTGACGGCATTGCCCGAGGTGATTTCGGCGTTTCTGGTGTCAGGGGAGTCGGACTTTCTGCTGCAGGTGGTGGTGCCGGACTTGCGTGCCTATGACCGGTTTCTCACCGGGCGTTTGTTGAAGCTGCCGGGGGTGAGCGACATCCGCAGCAATTTTGCGATTCATACGGTGAAGGCGCCGGGGGCGTTGCCGCTGGAGCATCTGCCGCTTTAGACCGAGTCGTCTGCCTTCGTCGGAACGCCGCCCGTAACCGCCAGTCATTTGTCTTACATCTGCGTCGCCATCCCCTCCACATCCATCGCCGCCTGGCGCAAGGCCTCTGAGCGGGTCGGGTGTGGGTGGCAGGTCAGGGCGATGTCTTCGGCCGAGGCGCTGAATTCCATGGCCACGCAATACTCGCCAATCATTTCACTGACGCTCGGGCCGACCAGATGCACGCCGAGGACTTCGTCCGTGCGCTCATCGGCCAGTACTTTGGCGAAGCCTTCGGTTTCATGGTTGATCTTCGCCCGGCTGTTGGCGGTGAAGGGAAACTTGCCGACCTTGTACGCTCGGCCTTCAGCCTTGAGCTGCTCTTCGGTCTTGCCGACACTGGCCAGCTCCGGTCTTGTGTAGACCACGCTGGGGATCAGGTCGTAATTGACCTCGCCAGCCTTGCCGACGATCTGCTCGACGCAAGCCATGGCTTCGTCCTCGGCCTTGTGCGCGAGCATGGGACCCGAGGTCACGTCGCCAATCACCCAGACCCCGGCGGCTTCGGTTCGATGTCCCTTGTTGGCGAGCATGCCGCGTTTGTCCGTCGCGAGGCCGACGTTCTCCAGGCCCAGGCCCTGTGTATAAGGCCGGCGCCCGATGGCCACCAGCACGTAATCTGCTTCCAGCAACTCGGCAGCACCGCCAGCGGCAGGCTCGATGCTGAGTTGCACACCGGAGGCGGAGGTGGTGGCGCTGGTCACTTTTGAACTCAATTTGAAACTCAAGCCTTGCTTGCTCAGGGAACGCTGCAGGGTTTTGCCGGCTTCGATGTCCACGCCGGGACAAATCCGGTCGAGAAACTCGACCACCGTTACCTGCGCCCCCAGGCGCCGCCATACCGAACCCAGCTCAAGACCGATCACGCCGGCGCCGATCACCACCAGATGCTTGGGCACTTCGGTCAGCGCCAGGGCGCCGGTGGAGTCGAGTATGCGTTTGTTATCGATGTCCACGCCGGGCAGGGGCGTGGGCTCGGAGCCGGTGGCGATGATGATGTCCTTGGCGTTCAACTCAGTCTTGCCGCCGGCGCTATCGGTCACCGTGACTTTGCCAGGCCCGTCGATGTGGCCCCAACCCTTGATCCAGTCGACTTTGTTTTTGCGGAAAAGAAACTCGATGCCCTTGGTCAGCCCGGTAACGCTTTCATCCTTTTGCTTCATCATTTGGGCGAGGTTGAGGCTGGGTTTGACGTCGATCCCCAGGTTGGCGAATTCCGCGCCCATGGCCGCGTCGTACAGTTCGGAGGCATGCAGTAATGCCTTGGATGGCATGCAGCCGACGTTCAGGCAGGTGCCGCCGAGTGTGGCGCGTCCTTCCACGCAGGCTGCTTTCAGACCCAGTTGTCCGGCGCGGATCGCCGCGTTGTAACCGCCGGGGCCTCCGCCAAGTATCACGACGTCATAAGTGCTCATGGATGTACTCCTGGATCGAAAGGGGAAGGATCGGTAAAAGTAGTTTCCGGATAAAATTACGAACGTAATATGTGCGTTCTGTCGCATTTCGGTCAAGGCTTCAGGTAAGCGACAGGTTGGGAATCTTTAGATAGCGCGCGTGAGTACGGAAATTTCACCACTTTCGTTATATCGTAACGAATTGTCCTGTAAGCGAAGACACTCTGGGGTGGTATGCAAGTCGATCTCGATGTTGATGAAGCGCCGTTAGCCGGGTTGCCGCGCTTTCAGCAGGCGTTCATTCAAGGGCGGCGGTTGCGCCGGTTCGCCATCGGTGCGGGCGTATTCGCGACGGTGGGTGTGCTGCTGGCGCTTTTTGCCGGGCTGTTTTCCTCGCAAACACTGTGGCCGGCGTTGCTGCTGAACCTGAGCGCTGCGTCTGTGGTGTTGATGGCCGGTTTGCAATCGGCCTGGTGGGTAACCCAGTGGCGTGCCCGCGCCATGAATCCCGTAGTGCCGGTGGTGGTTGTCGACGAGTCTGTCGCACCTTCGGGGTGGTATGAACGTTTGCTGGACCGGATCAGCCGGCAATCGCAGCACCTGGTCGGGCAAATTGGTGCGCCAACGTTGTGGCTTGGCAGCTGGGCATTGTTGGCGGTATTGGGCGTCGAACAAGCCTGGAACCTCACGTTGCCCCCGGCAGCGCTGGGCCTGTCGGCTACTGTCGGGGCGGCGTGCTTCTTGTTGTTGGCGTTTGGCCTGTTGGTGATGGAACGCCATCTGGCGCAGGAAAACACCGCGCAATGGCCTGAAGCCGCTACGTTGGCGCAATTGATCCGTGTGGCGATCATCAGCCTGGTGCTCGGTGCTTTTTGTCTGTTGTTTGCCGATGAAACCTCGTTATGGCCTGTACGTCTGGCTGTGTTGATCGGTCTGCTGCCGGGGCTGGTGGCGGCAGAATTGTTGCTGCGCGCGCTGTTGTCATTGTTCAGCCCACGCCGCGATCGTCTTGAGCCGGAGTTGTTGGCACGTAGTTTTGTCGCTGACATGCTGCGCTGGCCACCGCAGCCATTGCTGGCGTTGCAGCACGAATTACATAACCGCTTCGGCATCGACCTGCGGCAGATCTGGGCCTTCTCTTACATGCGTCGGGCGTTCCTGCCGGTGTTGGCGGTGGTTGCGCTGGTTGGCTGGTCGCTGACCGGCATTCACCAAATTGCCCTGCAAGGGCGTGGAATCTACGAGCGCTTCGGCAAGCCGGTTGAGGTGTTCGGCCCAGGTTTGCATATGGGCTTGCCATGGCCATTGGGCCGGGTGTTGAGCGTCGAGAATGGCGTGGTTCACGAATTGGCCACCAGTGTTGGCGAAACCTCGACCCCCGCTCAGGCCGACCCCGCCGAAGGCCCGGCCCCGGCGATTGCCAACCGCTTGTGGGACGCCAGCCATGTGAACGACAAATCCCAGGTGATTGCCAGCAGCCGAGCCGACAAGCAGAGCTTTCAGATCGTCAACATGGACGTGCGCTTCGTCTATCGCATCGGTCTGAGCGATCAGGCGGCGTTGTCTGCGACCTATAACAGTGCCGACGTGCCGATGTTGATTCGCAGCACCGCCAGCCGAATCCTGGTTCACGACTTCGCCTCGCGCACTCTCGACGGTTTGCTGGGCGAGGACAGGGTAGGGCTGGCCGAAGAGATCGGCCGCGCGGTGCAGGCGGACCTGCAAAAACTCGATAGCGGCGTGGAAATTCTCGCCACGGTGGTCGAGGCGATTCACCCTCCGGCCGGTGCAGCCAATGCCTATCACGGTGTGCAAGCGGCGCAGATTGGCGCGCAAGCCTTGATCGCCCGCGAACGCGGCGCCGCCGCCGAGGCCACTAATCAGGCGCAGTTGCAGGCCAGCATCGCCCGCGATCAGGCGACGGCCAGCGCCCGTGAGATCAATGCTGGCGCCGAGGCCGCGGACCTGAAATTCAACGCCGAGCAAAAAGCTTATGCCAGCGCTGGCCAGGCCTTCGTGCTGGAGCAGTATTTCAGCCAGTTGTCCCAGGGTTTGGCCAACGCCAAATTGCTGGTGCTCGATCATCGACTGGGCGGCAGCAGCAATGCGCCGACCATCGACCTCCGTACGTTCACGCTGCCGGTTGACCCTGCGCCGTCGCGTAAAACCGCTCAGCCAGGAGCTGCCAATTGAGCCAGTCCCATACTCACGATCACGATGACCACGCCGGCCACGATCACGGCCATGGCGGGCACCACCACCACGGCCATCACCATCATCACGGCGATCCGCAAGAGGCCGGTCCATTCCCGTGGCGCCGGATGGGTTGGGCGGCATTGCTGGTGGCGTTTGCAGTCGCCGCCGCGAGCCTGGTGCAGGTGCGTTCAGGGGAAGCCACAGTGATCACACGCTTCGGCAACCCTTCACGAGTCTTGCTGGAACCGGGACTTGGCTGGCGCTGGCCGGCACCGTTCGAGGCGGCGATCCCGGTGGATCTGCGGCTGCGCACCACGTCCAGCGGCTTGCAGGATGTCGGCACGCGGGACGGTTTGCGCATCATCGTTCAGGCCTACGTGGCGTGGCAGGTGCAGGGTGATCCGGACAACGTGCAACGTTTCATGCGCGCGGTGCAGAACCAGCCCGATGAAGCCGCGCGGCAGATTCGCACCTTTGTCGGCTCCGCACTGGAAACCACCGCCAGCAGTTTTGATCTGGCAAATCTGGTGAACACCGATGCCAGCCAGGTGCGCATCGCCGATTTCGAAGCACAACTGCGCAAGCAAATCGATCAGCAGCTGCTCACCACTTATGGTGTGCGCGTGTTGCAGGTCGGTATCGAACGATTGACGCTGCCGTCGGTGACGCTCACCGCGACGGTCGACCGGATGCGTGCCGAGCGTGAAACCATCGCTACTGAGCGCACGGCGATCGGCAAGCGTGAAGCCGCGCAAATTCGTTCCGCCGCCGAACGTGATGCGCGGATCGTGCAGGCCGATGCCACAGTGAAAGCGGCAGATATCGAAGCGCAATCGCGCGTCGAAGCAGCGCAGATTTACGGTCGCGCCTATGCGGGATCGCCGCAGCTCTACAACCTGCTGCGCTCGCTCGACACCCTGGGCACGGTGGTGACGCCGGGGACCAAGCTGATTCTGCGCACCGATGCCGCGCCGTTCCGGGTGTTGGTTGATGGTCCGCCGAGCCTCGATAACAAGTCCGGATCGCAGCCATGAGTTTGGTTCCACGTGGAACAAATGAGTTGAGCAGTCCCTGGATTCAGGCCGGGCGATTGGCGTTTCTCGCCCTGTACGCGGTGACGGTTTTAGCGGCATTGGCGTGGGCGTTTTCCAACGTGCGGCAGATCGATCCACAAAATCGCGCCGTGGTTTTGCATTTCGGCGCGCTGGATCGCATTCAGAATGCCGGGTTGTTATTGGCCTGGCCGCAACCCTTCGAGCAGGTGATTTTGTTGCCGGCGGCGGACCGAGTGATCGAGCGGCGAGTGGACAGTCTGTTGCGCAGTGGTGCCGCGATGCAGGCAGATCGCGTGGCTAGTTTTGCCACGCCCATCAGCGATGCCCTCGCAGGCTCAGGCTACCTGTTAACGGGTGATGCCGGTGTGGTGCAACTGGATGTGCGGGTTTTCTACAAAGTCACCGAGCCCTATGCATTCGTGCTCCAGGGCGAACATGTGTTGCCGGCGCTGGACCGACTGGTAACCCGCAGCGCGGTCGCGCTCACGGCTGCACGGGATCTGGACACTATTCTGGTTGCTCGTCCGGAATTGATCGGTGCCGATAGCCAGGCGGCCCAAAGACGCGAGCGCTTGCGTGGTGATCTGGTGCAGGGCATCAATCAACGGCTGGCCGAACTCACTGCAACCGGGCAGGGCTTGGGGATCGAAGTGGCGCGGGTCGATGTGCAATCGAGTCTGCCAAGTCCTGCGGTGAACGCTTTCAATGCGGTACTGACGGCCAGCCAGCAAGCCGATAAGGCTGTCGCCAATGCGCGCACCGAAGCGGAGAAGCTGACGCAGACCGCCAACGAGCAAGCCGACCGTACGCTGCAAGTGGCCCATGCCCAGGCGAGTGAACGATTGGCCAAGGCGTCGGCTGATACGGCCACCGTGTTGAGCCTGGCCAAGGCGCAACTGCAAGGTACCGACCCGCAAATGCTGCTGCGGATTTACCGCGAGCGGATGCCGAAAATTCTCGGTCAGGCCGGATCGGTCACGACGGTTGATCCCAAAGACGATTCCCGCCTGATCATTCAGGGAGCTGCACAATGACCGCTCAAACCGCCGCCGTGCCGAGCCTGCTGTCTTCGGCCGAACAGCGCCGCGCCGCGCGTCAGTTGACCCTGGCCATGCTCGCGTTGGGCCTGCTTGCGCTGGGCCTGATCTGGCGTTGGCTTGCGCCGGAGCAGACTGGCGTCAGTCAGCTGCTGCTGGGTTTTGCGTCACTGCTGGTTGCCGTGCCGGTCATGCGCTCGGCCTGGTACAGCGTGCGATATCCGAGTCTGCATGGCATCACCGATCAATTGATTGCCCTGGCCATGCTGGGTGCCTGGGCCACCGGAGATCTGCTGACGGCGGCGCTGTTGCCGATCATCATGATCTTCGGCCACGTGCTGGAAGAGCGCAGCGTGATCGGCTCCCAGGAAGCGATTCACGCCCTCGGCAAACTGACCCGCAGCCACGCACGCAAGGTGCAGGTGGACGGCTCCATCATCGAAGTCGACAACGGCACGCTCAAGGCGGGCGATCTGGTCGAGGTGCGAGCCGGTGACCGGGTGCCGGCGGATGGCCGGGTATTGTCCGGTCAGGCCAGTCTCGATACGGCCTCCATTACCGGCGAATCGGTGCCGATGGAGGCGGACGTCGGCATGTCGGTGTTCGGTGGCGCAATTAACCTCGACGGTTTGCTGCGAATCGAAGTGACCCGTACCGGCCATGAGTCGACCCTCGGCAAAGTCATCGCCCTGATGCAAAACGCCGAGCGCTCGAAGCCGCCGATCACTCGTCTGCTGGAGCGTTACGCCGGCAGTTATATGGTGCTGGTGTTGCTGTTGGCGGCGGTGACCTGGTTCATCACCAACAACGCTCAAGCGATGCTCGCGGTGTTGGTGGCGGCCTGCCCTTGTGCGCTGGTGTTGTCGGCACCGGCCACGGCGATTGCCGGAGTGGCAGTGGCGGCGCGCCACGGCATTCTGATCCGCAGCTCCGCGTTCCTTGAAGAGTTGGCGGACCTGACCTCGCTGGTAGTCGACAAAACCGGGACGCTGACATTCGGCACCCTGCGCCTGCAATCCATCGACAGTCCGCTGGTAGATCGCAGCCATGTCCTGAAGCTCGCCGCCAGCCTCGGCTCGGCCAGCAGTCACCCGGTCAGCCGTGCGCTCGCGGGGTTAGTGACCCAGGAGCATTTCCTGCTGCTTTCCGACATTCGTGAGCGCCAGGGCCTCGGTGTGGTGGCGATGACCGGGCAGGGCGAAGCGGCACTCGGCCGGCCGGAGTTGTTCGCACAACTGGGCATCAGTACGACGGCGGTTCCCGATCACGACGGTCCGATTGCCGGGCTGGCGCTCAACGGGGAGTTTCTTGCCTGGCTGTTGCTGGCGGACAGCGTCAAACCCGAGGCGCAGTTTGCCTTGGGTGAGTTGCGTGATCTGGGGTTGGGCCGCCAGTTGTTGCTCACCGGTGACCGGCACAGCGTCGCGCAAACGCTGGCCCGGGATGTCGGGATCAGTGACGTCGAAGCGCAAGCCTTGCCCGAAGACAAACTCAACCGCGTGCTCAAGGAAATCGACAGCGGCTTCCGGCCGATGGTGGTCGGCGATGGCATCAACGACTCCCTGGCCCTCAAGGCTGGAGTAGTCGGTGTGGCCATGGGCGCGGGTGGTGCGGACATCGCCCTGGCATCGGCTGACATCGTGCTGATCGGCAGTGACCTGCGCCGCCTCGGCACCTGCGTGCGCCTGAGTCGTCAGTGCCGTCAGACGTTGCAGGTCAATGTGATCATCGGACTGGGCTGGACCCTGGCGATCGTAGCCTTCGCCGCATTCGGCTGGCTTGGCGCTGCCGGGGCGATGATTGCGGCGTTGCTGCATAACCTCAGCACCTTGTTGGTGTTGGGCAACGCCGGTCGTTTGCTGCGGTTCCAGGAGCCGTTGCTCAAGCTCAAGGACGAATCCTGAAGGCGAACGCTCTAAACCGGGTAATCACGGGGGCTTCAACTTTTTAGAACTGTGCGCCCGGTTCGTAGTCATTGGAGATGAGGGCACATCATTTTGTGCGTTCGCGGCGGCAGGTGCAGGCGTCGCGAATCATTGAAAACGGCTATTAATTCGATAGCCAGCTATTTTTCAAAGATGGTCTACCCTCTGTTTAGACGTCTGAAACAAGGGGGCTTCTCCATGCTCGCGCATCTTCCACCGGCCTTACAGAATCTGCAATTACCGCTTCGCCTGAGACTCTGGGATGGCCATGAACTCAATCTGGGGCCGACGCCCAGTGTCACGATTGTGGTCAAGGACCCACAAATGGTCACCCAGTTTACCCATCCCAGCCTGGATGCCCTTGGCGCTGCATTTGTCGAAGGCAAACTGGAACTGGAAGGCTCCATCAGCGATGTGATCCGCGTCTGCGATGAGTGGAGCCAGGCGTTGCTGGACGAAGACGACGACAATCTGCCTGTTCGTAGCGCCCACGACAAAGAGACAGACGCCAAGGCGATTTCCTACCACTACGACCTTTCCAACGCGTTCTATCAGCTGTGGCTCGACAGCGACATGGCGTATTCCTGCGCTTACTTCGAGACCGGCAGTGAAAGCCTCGAGCAGGCCCAGCAAGCCAAGTTCCGTCATTTGTGCCGCAAGCTGCGCCTGCAGCCTGGTGAATATCTGCTGGATGTGGGTTGCGGTTGGGGCGGATTGGCGCGTTATGCAGCGCGGGAGTTTGGCGCGAAAGTGTTTGGTATAACCCTCAGCAAGGAGCAACTGGCCCTGGCCCGGGAACGCGTAAAAGCGGAAGGCCTGGAGGACCTGGTCGAACTGCAACTGCTCGACTATCGCGATCTGCCGCAAGATGGCCGTTTCGACAAAGTGGTCAGCGTCGGCATGTTCGAACACGTCGGCCACGCCAATCTTGCCGAGTACTGCAAGACCCTGTTCGACGCGGTGAAAGAGGGCGGCCTGGTGATGAACCACGGAATCACCGCCAAATACACTGACGGCCGTCCGGTGGGGCGCGGTGCCGGTGAATTCATTGAGAAATATGTGTTCCCCAACGGCGAGCTGCCGCACCTGTCGATGATTTCTGCCGAGATCAGTGAGGCGGGGCTGGAAATCGTCGATGTCGAGAGTTTGCGCCTGCACTACGCTCGCACGCTCGATCACTGGAGCGAACGGTTGGAGGACAATCTCGAGGCGGCCTCCAAACTGGTGCCGGAACAAGTCCTGCGCATCTGGCGGCTTTACCTGGCAGGTTGCGCCTACGCGTTCGCTCGCGGCTGGATCAACCTGCACCAGATTCTCGCAGTGAAGGCCCACGCCGATGGCAGTCATGAACTGCCATGGACCCGTGACGATATCTACCTCTAGAGAATCGGCGAAATAAGCCGGGCGACCCGCATGCCGACCTGTTGGACGCGGCGGGTCTCCCGGCCTTCTTCTTTGGCGATTTCGTGGGCGTTGGCAAAGTCATCGTTGAGCATCTGCTCTACCTCGGCGGCGAATGCGCGGTCGACAGTCAGCAACATCACTTCGAAATTCAATCGGAACGAACGGTTGTCCATGTTGGCACTGCCGATGGCGCTGATTTCGCTGTCGATCAATACCACTTTCTGATGCAGGAACCCGGGTTGGTAACGGAACACCCGCACACCCGCGCGCACCGCTTCGAAGGCGTAGAGGCTGGAGGCGGCGTAGACGATTCGGTGGTCGGGCCGGGACGGCAACAGCAGGCGCACATCCACTCCGCGCAGTACTGCCAGGCGCAAAGCAGCGAATACGGCTTCGTCGGGGATGAAGTACGGGCTGGTAATCCAGACCCGCTCGGTCGCCGCGTGGATGGCCTCGACAAAGAACAATGAACAGGTTTCGTAGGCGTCTGCCGGCCCGCTGGCGAGCAGCTGGCACAGCACGCCGTCTTCCGGATAGACCTCCGGCAGGATCAGCGGCGGCAGTGCACGAGCCACCCAGAACCAGTCTTCGGCGAAAGACTCCTGCATGCACGCCACCACCGGCCCGCGCACTTGTACGTGGGTATCGCGCCAGGGCGCCAGGGGCGGTTTCTCGCCCATGTATTCGTCACCGACGTTGTGCCCGCCGACGAAGCCCAGAATGCCGTCCACCACCACGATCTTGCGGTGGTTGCGGAAGTTCACCTGAAAGCGATTGAGCCAGCCACTGCGGGTGGCGAAGGCTTTGACCTCGACCCCGCCATCACGCAAGGCCTGCACATAGCCGTGGGGCAGGGAATGGCTGCCGATTCGGTCATATAACAGGTAAATCGCCACGCCTTCGGCGGCTTTCTTCAACAGCAGGTTTTGCAGGCGCTGGCCGAGGCGGTCGTCGTGAACGATGAAAAACTGGATCAGCACGGCTTCTTTCGCCTGGCTGATGGCATCGAAAATGGCCTCGAACGTGTTCTGACCGTTGATCAAGAGACGCATTTGGTTGTTGGCCAGGCAGGGCATGTGTCCGAGCTTGGGCATCGCTCTGAGTGAGGCGTATGCAGAGGAAGCGCGGGCAGTGAGCGCCTCTTCTATCCAGGGTCGCCAATTGAGTTCGGAAACGGCCTTGCGCATTTCTTCGTTGGCCTGCCGCCGGGCCTTGATGTAGCCATCGAAGGTGCTGCGGCCGAACATCAGGTACGGGATCAGCGTGAAGTAAGGGATGAAAAACAACGACAGCGCCCAGGCGATCGAGCCTTGGGCGGTACGCACGGTCAACACGGCGTGTATGGCCGCGATCAGGCCCAGCGAGTGCAGCAGGGCGATGGTATAACCGAAAATATGCGGTCCGAAATAATCCATGGGGCTGCCTTGCTCCTGAAGATTCAGTGCTTAACAGACCATGTTCCGTGCAGAATGTCGCTAATTAATTGGCCCATGAACCGAAGCCTGCGGCTGACGTCTAACGGCCACTACTGATCAGGAGTTACTCGATGAACGTTCGTCTGCTGGGTTTGGCCATGGCACTGGGTTTGGCACTTCCTGTGGCGGCTCACGCGCAAATGCTGCAACCAGGATTGTGGGAGCTGACTACGAGCAACATGAAGGTCGATGAACAGAACATGCCGGACCTGCAATTGATCCTCGGTCAGCTCCAGAGCCAGATGCCCCCTGAGCAGCGTGCAATGCTGGAAAAACAGGGCATCACCATGGGCGGTAAAGGGATCCGGGCGTGCCTGACCCCGGAACAGGTCAAGACCGACAACATTCCGTTGACCGATCCGCAGTCGGGCTGCAAGCAGGAAATCACCGACCGCTCCGGCAATCAGTGGAAGTTCCGTTTCAGTTGCCCGAAAGCCCAGGGTGCGGGCGTGGCGACATTCCTCAGTGATCGCGAGTTCACCACCAAGGTCAACGGAACGTTCAACGCCACCGGCATTCAGCAGAAGGGCAGCCTCGAATCCCGCGCGGTCTGGCTGGGGCAGGATTGCGGTACTGTGAAGCCAAGAGCTTAAAAAGCTTCGTCGGAACGCCGCCCGGAGCAGGCTCGCTCCCACAGGGGATTGGTGATCGACACACCATCAATGTGGGAGCGAGCCTGCTCGCGAAGGCGTCCGCACGGCCTTCCTAAATCTCGGGCCGACTCAACCATTCACACGCCGCCTCGACAGGCATCCGGCCAAAATCTTCCCCCGTGCGGCTGCGCACACTGACAAATCCCCCAGCTTGTTCTTTCTCGCCCACCACCACCAGATACGGCACGGTCTGGCTGTGCTGGCGAATCTTGTAGTGAACCTTTTCGTTACGTAGGTCGGCCCTGGCGCGTACGCCCCGTTGGCGCAAGGATTCGGTCACCGCTTGTGCATAAGTCGCCTGGCGATCATCCATGCTCACAACGACCACGTGGGGTGGAACGCGCCACTGTTGCAGTTCCTGATGGCTGGACCAGCAGGTGCCGTAGATCCGTTGTTGTAACGTGCCGTTGATGTGGTCGAGGGTAAACGCCTGCAAGACTTTGGTGGTGGGGACATGCGGTCCATGGCTCTGGTACTCGGTGTCCCCCAGCCGGTACAGCGACACTGCTTCGCGCACCGGCCGTCGACGGATCGAGTGATTGGTCGCTGCCAGTGATTGCATGCGCGCTTCGATGAGGGGCAGGTCTGCCGCGGTCAGCGGTGGCTCGACGGCAAACTCGTAAAAGAACCCGTCGCCCAATTCCTTGCCCGCACGCATTTGCGCATGTGGGTGGAGTTGCTTGACCGCCATCGCCAGCATCAAGGCACAGGAACGGCGCAAGATCTCCAGGCCGTCCGGCTCCCGGGGGGTGACAATGCTGACCCGGGCATCCGCCTCGATCATGTATTCACAGTCCACCAGCACACCATTGACTCGGCCCGCTACAGCCGCGATGGCCAGTTCGGGGCCGATGCTGGCAGCCACCTCGTGCACGGACAGCGGCTGGTCGTACTCACGCAATGAACCGTCGGACAGGGTGATCTGGATCATGGTCGGCGTACTCAGGTGCTTCTAACGAGCGTTATCGCATAAACCGTAGGGATAAACATTAAGACGTTTGTCGTGCCAGGCAATTTGTCCTGACACGATGGCTGTTTTTGGCCACCTGCGTCAGAACTCGTTTTGCAGGGCTTTGTAGCCGCGCACCAGGTCGACGTTGGTGCGCGCCACGTCTTCGGAAAACTCCGAGGCACTGACGCTCACCGGTGGATATTGCGAGAGGTCGGTGTTGGGGCCGATCCGCGTGGTGGAGGGCACATAGAAGGCTTCAGGCAGGTCACGACCATCGACCACCGAGTTGTGCCGCACCACACAACCGTCACCGACCACGCAGTTGAACAGCACGCTGTTGAAGCCAATGAACACTCGATTGCCCACGGTGCAGGGACCATGCACGATCGAGCGGTGGGCGATGGAACTGAACTCGCCGATGGTGACCGCCGCACCGGATTTGGAGTGGATCACCACGCCGTCCTGGATATTCGAGTTGGCGCCGATGGTGATCGGCTGCATGTCGCCTGAGTCATCGACTTCGTCAGCACGGATCACGGCATAGGGCCCGACGAACACGTTCTCGCCGATCACCACTTTGCCGCAGATGATTGCTGTCTTGTCGACGTAGGCCGACTCGGCAATCAGCGGTAAATCTCCGGAAGGGTTCTTGCGGATCATGGCTTGCTCAGAGCGTTGTACAGGGTGTTGAGGTTGTACTCGAACAACCCGGTGAAGGTGCTGGCCGGACCGCTCGCCGCGAGGGCATCGGAGTACAGCGTGCCGCCGATCTGCGCGCCGCTTTCATCCGCGATCTGCTTGAGCAGGCGCGCGTCCTTGATGTTCTCCATAAACACCGCCTTGACCTTGGCCTGACGAATCTGGGTGATCAGTGCGGCCACTTCGGCGGCTGAAGGTTCGCGCTCGGTGGAGAGACCTTGAGGTGCCATGAACTCGATGCCGTAGGCCTGGCCGAGATAACCGAAGGCGTCATGGGACGTCACGACCTTGCGGTTGCCCGGTGGCAGTGAGCCGAGCTTGGCCTTGGCTTCGGCGAGCAGGGCGTAGACCTGTTTCAGGTATGCCTGGCTGTTGCGCTCATAGTCAGCTGTGTTTGCCGGGTCCGCGGCGATCAACGCCTTGGTTATGTTGGCGATGTACAACTCGGTGTTCGCCAGGTTGTGCCAGGCATGCGGGTCGGGAACGGTTTCACCGTCTTCATCCAGGTTACGCGGTATGACTCCGTGGCTTGCGCTGATGACCGGTGCTTTGGTCTCGGTGCTCGTCACCAGGCGATCCAGCCAAGGCTCGAAACCCAGACCGTTCTTGATGATGAGTCTGGCCTTGAGCAGCGCCTTGGCGTCGTCCGGTGTCGGCTCATAGGTATGGGCATCCGCGTCCGGGCCGACCATGTTGGTGATCTGGATATGATCCTTGCCGACCTGGCGGGTCATGTCGGCAAGGATGCTGAAACTGGTGACCACCTGGAGTTTTTCGGCGGCAGACAGCGACATCGACACCATCAAGCTGAACAGCACGAGTAAAGCGCGCATCGGGTAACACCTCATTGGGATGTGAGCAAAGGCGGGCGGCGCAGCAAGCCGTGCACCGGTCCGAACACCACGGACAACAGATACCCACCGCCGGCTACCAGCACGATTGCCGGGCCACTGGGCAGTGAGTAATAGAACGAGATCAATAAACCGAGCCACACCGAGAGGCTGCCGAGCAAGGCCGCGACGACGATCAGCACCGGCAGGCGGCGGCTCCAGAAACGTGCCGCGGCGGCAGGCAACATCATCAGGCCGACGACCATCAACGCGCCGATCGCCTGGAATCCGATGACCAGATTCAACACCACCAGCGTCAGGAAAACGCCGTGGGCCAGTGGGCCGAGTCGGCTGACGGTCTGCAGAAAAAGCGGGTCGAGGGTGTCGAGCAGCAGTGGTTTGTAGATCAGTGTCATGGCAATCAGGCTCAGGCCCGAGACCCAAAGCATGCCGGTCAAGGTCGGGCCGTCGACAGCCAAAGCCGAGCCAAACAGCAGGTGCAACAGGTCCAGGCGTTTGCCGGCGATGCCGAGAATCAGCACGCCACCGGCCAGGGAAATCGGGTAGATCGCCGCGAGGCTGGCGTCTTCTCGCAGGCCGGTGCGTCGGGTAATCCAGGCCGCGAGGCCGGCCATGCTCAGGCCGGCACCGAGGCCGCCGATGGTCAACGCCGGGAGGCTCAACCCGGCAAACCAGAAACCCAGCGCCGCCCCGGGAAGGATGCCGTGGGCGACGGCATCGCCGATCAGACTCATGCGCCGCAGGATCAGAAACACCCCAAGTGGTGCCGTGCTGCACGCCAACACCAGTCCGCCGAGCAGCGCCCGACGCATGAAGACGAACTCCTGGAACGGTTGCCAAAGATGCGTGGCAGCGATCATCAGGCCACCCGCGCCTGTGGTTGTTGGTGGATCAGTTCGGTGCTCGGACCGAATGCACAACCGCTGCTTTTGATCAGCAACGTGTAGGGGATGTGCTCGCGGACAGCGGCCAGGTCATGGCATACGATCACCAGTGTCCGGCCTTCGAGGTGCCAATCGTGTATGTGCTTCCAGAGCAATGCCTGGCCGAGTTCATCGAGGGCCGCGTGGGGTTCATCGAGCAACAGCACGGGTGCGTCGGTCAGGCTCAATCGGGCGAGCAGGGCGCGTTGCAATTCGCCGCCGGAGAGGGCCATCAAGGGTCGATCTTCCAGGCCGTTGAGGAACCAGTTTTCGAGGACGGTTTTCAGTCGTTGGCTACGGATACCTGGTGACTGTTTGTTGCCCCAGAAACCGGCGGCGACCAATGCCTGAAGGCTGATCGGAAATTGCCTGTCCAGGTGTTGTTGCTGGGGCAGGAACGACACACCGCCCTTGATTGGAACACTCAGTCGCACCTTTCCGGCCAACGGTTTTTGCAAGCCGGCGATGACCTTCAACAGGCTGCTTTTCCCGGAGCCGTTCGCACCGATGATGGCGGTCAGGCTGCCCTTCGACAGTTCGAAGTCCAGCGCGGGTGTGAGTGGCTGTCCCGGTGCGCCCCAGCGCAAAGCGTGGCAAGCAATCATGCGACCTCCCAGTTGAAGCGGCTTTCGGCGACGGCGTCGTGGGCGTGCAGGCTTTCAGCGTGAGTGACATGAATGTGGAAGGCGTTGATGCCTGTGGAGCTTTTCAGGGCCAGATTCAAACGGCGTGCGGCGTCCTCGCAGAACATCAGGTTCTGACCATTGGCCAGGGCGAAGGCCTGTTCGTCGGCGCGCTTTACCGCTGTTTGAACGGCGGTGCCGAGTGCGGCTTCGGCGTCATTGATGACGGCGATCAGAGGAAACTCGTCCAAAAAGTCAGCCAACCGTACGCGCAACTTTGCGCTGCTGCGTTGGCTGTGAGGTGTAGCGACGATGCCGTCGGTGGAACCGAGCCACGCTAAAACGTCGGCGTGTTGCAGTGACTTGTTGGCGAAATCATCGACGAACTGCTGCTGAATCAACTGTCGAGAAAGGGCTGCGGAACACGGGCAGGTTGAGGAATAAGGCACATCGATTTTTAGTTCCACGTGGAACATCGCGTTTTTCAACCGTGCTTCGATGATGACCGGATAGCTTTTCCAGCCAGCCAGTGGACTGATCAGCGCCGGCCTTTTCAGCAACAAATCGGAATGAATGGTTAGGTGTGCGCTGCTGGACAACCCTTCATGGCTTTCAAGAAAACGCTGCAAAACCCGACGCAATAAAGCCGGTGAAAGGTTTTCCTGCTCCAGCAATTCAAGCGCCAGATAGAGCCGTGACATATGAATGCCGCGCGCGCTGCCATCGTCGAGGCTCACGCCGGCATCGACCTTTGCATTCAATCGTTGGCCATCAAACAAAACAGGTAGAGCAATGCCGCACATGCCCACCCACTCCAGTGGCAGGGCTTGGCGTGAGGCCTGCGCGGCGATATCCGGCAGAGTCAGCGCATTCATGAGCAGGTCCATCGTGGGAGTTGATTTGGTATGTTATAGTATAACGATACAATCGACGATGCCTTTTTCATGAACAGGCCTTCATCATGCACAGACGCCACTTGCTCAACCTGATTCTGGCCAGTGCGGCCTTCGCTTTACCCTTCGTCGCGGTGGCTACGCAAATTCGTAACGCACGGCTTTGGCGTTCGGATGGGAAGCTCAGGCTGGTGTTCGATCTGAGTGGACCCGTGCAGTACAAGACCTTCTCACTGAGTGCCCCAGAGCGGCTGATCATCGACCTCAGTGACGCCGGCCTCAGCGGCGACTTCAGTCAGTTGGCCCTGGGTGATGGCGTGATCCGTTCGATTCGCTCCGGGCATTTCGGCAAAGGTGATACGCGGATCGTCCTCGACCTCAGCGTGCCGGTACAGCTCAACAGCTTCCTGCTGCCGCCCCAGGATGGGCAGGGGCACCGGCTGGTACTCGACCTGAAAACCGGCGCGCCGTTGCCATCGTCGTCTCCAGCGGAGCCAGCAGTGGCCATAGCCAAGGCCCATCCCATGCGCGACGTCATCGTGGTGGTCGATCCCGGTCATGGCGGCAAGGATCCGGGGGCGATCGGGGCCAAGGGCGAACGTGAGAAAGATGTGGTGCTGTCCATCGCTCAGTTGCTGGCCAGGCGTCTGAAACGCGAAAAAGGATTCGACGTGAAACTGGTGCGCAATGACGATTTCTTTGTGCCGTTGCGCAAGCGCGTGGACATCGCTCGCAAGCACAATGCCGATATGTTCATCTCGGTGCATGCCGATGCGGCTCCGCGTCTTACGGCATCGGGCGCATCGGTGTACTGCCTGTCTGAAGGAGGGGCGACCTCCGCCACTGCGCGCTTCATGGCGCAGCGAGAGAATGGCGCGGACCTGCTGGGAGCGACGAGCCTTTTGAATCTCAAGGACAAGGATCCGATGCTCGCCGGGGTCATCCTCGACATGTCGATGAATGCCACCCTCGCCGCCAGTCTGGAGCTGGGCAATACCGTGCTCGGTAGCCTGGCGGGTATCACCACCTTGCATCAGAAGCGTGTGGAGCAGGCGGGGTTCGCGGTGTTGAAGTCACCGGATGTGCCGTCAATCCTGGTGGAAACCGGCTTCATATCCAATGCCCGCGACAGCCAGCGGCTGGTGACCGCACGCCATCAGCAGGCGGTGGCTGACGGTCTGTTCGAAGGGTTGCAGCGCTACTTTCAGAAAAATCCGCCAATCAACAGCTACCTTGCCTGGCAGCAAGAGCAGAAAAACAAGCCGGCCTAACAGCCAGCGATCCGGCTGCAGGTGAACTTGGCGCTGCTGCCGCCGGAGCTGGAAAACCGGTTGATCGTGGTCCAGCCGACGCGCCGGTTGTAACCGACCCAGGCCTCGCCATCGGAAGCGATACCGGTGAAAAACGTCAGCTGACCGTAGCGGCTGTTGGTCTGCGCCCAATAGCGTTTTCCGGCCGTTTCGAAACCCCGCAGGTAGATGGTGCTGCCGACGGTGTTGACGCTGTAGGCGTTACCATCCGCATCCACACAGGCCAGCAGGTTGGCGCTGCGGGTGCACTTGGCCAGGCTCGGGACTTGGGCCATCGCGTCGGCAGTCACCAGCAGGGAAAGCATGATCAGTGCAGGTTTCAGGACGTTGTGCATGGGGCTTCTCAGGAAAGGAACGCGTTCAGCATCGTATCCTTTGCCCTGCCGGACAAGAGGGGGATGGTTTATTGGTGTTGTAACAGTATAACATTATGTAAGCCCGACGCAGCGACCGGGCATCCCTGTGAGGAATATGCAGATGTCCAATCGACTTCCCGTGACTGTTCTCTCCGGCTTTTTAGGCGCCGGAAAAAGTACACTTCTTAATTACATACTACGTAATCGCGATGGATTGCGAGTGGCAGTCATCGTTAACGATATGAGCGAAATCAACGTCGATGGCACCGAAGTTCAGCGTGATGTGAGCCTTAATCGGGCTGAAGAGCGCTTGGTGGAAATGAGTAACGGGTGTATTTGCTGTACGTTACGTGAAGACTTGCTGGAGGAGGTGAGTCAGCTCGCCGGGGAGGGGCGCTTCGACTATCTGCTGATCGAATCCACCGGTATTTCCGAACCGCTGCCCGTGGCGGAAACCTTCACCTTCCGCGATGAAAACGGCCAGAGCCTCAACGACATCGCACGTCTCGACACCATGGTCACGGTGGTCGATGGCATGAACTTCCTGCTCGACTACCAGGCTGCCGAAAGCCTGGCTTCCCGAGGAGAAACACTTGGGGAAGATGATGAGCGTTCGATTACCGATCTGCTGATTGAGCAGGTCGAGTTCGCCGATGTGATTTTGCTCAGCAAGATCGACTTGATCAGCAGCCACGAGCGCGAGGAACTGATCGCCATACTTGAGCGGCTCAACGCCCGGGCGGAAATCATTCCGATGGCGATGGGCGAAATCCCCTTGAACAAGATTCTCAACACCGGTCGTTTTGACTTCGAAAAGGCTGCCCAGGCACCGGGATGGTTGCAGGAGCTGCGCGGCGAACACGTGCCGGAAACCGAAGAGTACGGCATCGCTTCCAGTGCTTACCGGGCACGTCGACCGTTTCATCCGCAGCGTTTCTTCAACTTTATCGACGGTCCTTGGGACAACGGCAAGCTGCTGCGCTCCAAGGGCTTTTTCTGGCTGGCGAGCAAGCACATGGACGCTGGCAGCTGGTCCCAGGCCGGTGGTTTGATGCGCTATGGTTTTGCCGGGCGCTGGTGGCGTTTCGTACCGAAAAACCAGTGGCCGCAGGACGCAGAAAGTACCGCCGGGATCATGAAAAACTGGACCGCCGACAGCGGGGACTGTCGCCAGGAGCTGGTATTCATTGGCCAGAACATCGACTTCACGCAGCTCACGGCCGAGCTGGACGCCTGCCTGCTGACTGAAGAGGAAATGGCGCTGGGCGTAGAGGGCTGGAGTTTGCTGCCTGATCCATTCGGCCCTTGGTACGAAGAGGTTGCCTGATCCTCTACTGGCGCTTCAGGGCTTGAGCCAGGTGCCCTGGCTCTGGGCCTCGCAGTACGGCTGCAAATACGCCGCGTCGGAGGCAACGCCGTAATAGTGAATATCCTGGCGGTAGGGCATATTGGCGACTTGGGCGTTGCTGCAGATACCAAATGCGCCGCCGGGGCATTGATCGACATACTGCACTTCGACTTTCTGCCCCGCCAGGTTCGGCTGGCAGAAGCCATCGGCAAAGAGCTTTGGCGGGATGTTGCGGTTCTGCTGGCAAACCTGGACATCAAGCCGCTCGCCCTGGCTGTGAACCACACAAGCCTGGGCCAGTACCTCGCCTGAAACGAGTGCCAGGAGCAACGACAAGCCAATCAACCGCATCCATCACCTCCTCAGAAATCATCGACCATGCTGCAGAATATCCCCACTCATGTCATTGCCGGTCCGTTGGGCGCCGGCAAGACCAGCCTGATCAAACACCTGCTGGCTCAGCGTCCGGCTGGCGAGCGCTGGGCGGTGTTGATCAACGAGTTCGGCCAGATCGGACTCGACGCTGCGCTACTGACCCGGGACGCCGATGGTATCGCACTGGGCGAAGTGGCCGGGGGCTGCTTGTGTTGCGTCAACGGTGCGCCGTTTCAGGTTGGTCTTGGGCGTTTGTTGCGCAAGGCGCAACCGGACCGCCTGTTTATCGAGCCATCAGGGCTGGGGCATCCGGCGCAGTTGCTCAGGCAATTGAGCGAAGCGCCGTGGCAAGGCGTGCTGGCTGTTCAGCCTTGTGTACTGGTACTGGACGCCCAGTCGCTTGCCGCAGGCAAACCGTTGCCGCAGGCGCAGCAGCAAGCGCTGAGCCATGCGGGATTGTTGCTGCTGAACAAATCTGAAGGTCTCGAAGAAGTAAGTCGCCAGCGAATCGCCGGGCAATTGCCGCCGATCCCTCTGTACTGGACGCAACAGGCGGTTCTACCCTTGAGCAAGTTACCGGGGCTGAATGCCAAGGCACTGGCAGGTGTGGATAACTTCGTCGTGCCCAAGGGATTGGCGCAGCTGCCGGCCGTCTGGAGCGATCCCGCATTGCCCATTTGCTTGAGTCAGGAGCAGGACGGTGGCTGGAGCATCGGATGGCGCTGGCATTCGAGCCAGGTGTTTGATACCGCGCAGGTTGGCCGCTGGCTTGAAAGCCTTGGCTGGAAGCGGGCGAAGCTGGTTATCCACAGTGCCCACGGATGGGTCTCGGCGAACGCGGTGGATAACTCGGTGCTGGACTGGCGGCCCAGTGAATGGCGGCAGGATTCGCGTATCGAGCTGATTTTCAGTGAGCCGCAGAATGCAGAGCTATTGCAGAAAGAACTGGCTGCGTGCCGATCCGAATCGAGTTAACGGATCACGGTCGCCACTTGGTATGTTCCTGACGCCACTGGCTCAGCTCGATCACTTGCGCACGAGGTTTCGCCACGTCGATCACCGGTTCGGTTTCGTCAAATGGGACCGGGTAGGGCGCCAGCTCAATCTGTGCGCTGTGAGCGCCGAACTGGGTGATGGTGCCGTTGTGGCGGGTTTCGCCGGTCACGGTGAATTCGAAGTTATATACACGGGCCAGACGTCGCCGACCACTGGCATCCCTGATGAACGCGATTCTTTTCAAGGCTACGTTGCCGTCGAGCAATTCGATCCCGAGTTTGCCGCAATGCTGCTTGACCCGCTCCAGCGCGCGCTCGCGCAAGCCGTGGTTGTGCCATAGCCATGCGCCGGCAGTGGCGAACAGCATCAGCACGAATATATTTCCAAGGGTCAGCATCACAGGGTGCTCCAACAAGATAGTGTCAGCTTAACTGTGTCGCTGGTCTGTCGTACAGGCTGCGTTTAGTCGCATACTGCGCGGCTAGAATTTCAATCGTTTTACGGAAATCCACCGCATGAAACGTACTCCGCATTTGCTCGCTATCCAGTCCCACGTGGTATTCGGTCACGCCGGCAACAGTGCCGCGGTTTTCCCGATGCAACGGGTCGGGGTGAATGTCTGGCCGCTCAACACCGTGCAGTTCTCCAATCACACCCAGTACGGTCAGTGGGCCGGTGAAGTGCTGGCGCCGCACCAGATACCTGACCTGGTCGAAGGCATCGCGGCGATTGGCGAGCTGGGCAACTGCGATGCGGTGCTCTCCGGTTACCTCGGCAGTGCGGCCCAGGGCCGGGCGATCCTGACAGGGGTGGCGCGGATCAAGTCGATGAATCCCAAGGCGCTGTACCTGTGTGACCCGGTCATGGGGCATCCGGAGAAGGGCTGCAGTGTTCCGGCGGAAGTCAGTGATTTCCTGTTGGAAGAGGCCGCCGCCGTGGCGGACTTCATGTGCCCGAACCAGCTGGAGCTGGACAGCTTCTCCGGGCGCAAGCCGCAATCGCTGTTCGATTGCCTGGCCATGGCGCGTGCATTGCTGGTGCGCGGCCCGAAAGCGGTGCTGGTCAAGCATCTGGACTACCCGGGTAAATCGGCAGAGGCCTTCGAGATGCTGCTGGTGACGGCCGAAGGCAGCTGGCATTTGCAGCGTCCGTTGCTGGCGTTCCCGCGTCAGCCGGTGGGCGTGGGCGATCTGACGTCCGGGCTGTTCCTGGCGCGTGTGCTGTTGGGCGACAGCCTGGTGGCCGCGTTCGAGTTCACGGCGTCGGCGGTGCATGAAGTGCTGCTGGAAACCCAGGCGTGCGCCAGCTACGAGTTGGAGCTGGTTCGGGCTCAGGACCGGATTGCCCATCCGCGGGTGCGGTTCGAGGCGACTTCGATCAGTTTTTAATCAGATTTGGGCAGAAAGATCGCAGCCTGCGGCAGCTCCTACAAGGGAATGTGACCTGGTTGTAGGAGCTGCCGCAGGCTGCGATCTTTAGCTTTAAGCGTCGCCCTTGATTTCCTGATAGCGCTTTTCCAGCTCCTGGCGAATCTGCCGGCGCTGTTGGGCCTGCATATAGCGGCGCTTGTCTTCGCTGTTCTGCGGTTGCAGCGGTGGTACCGATGCAGGTTTACGCTGGTCATCCACCGCAACCATGGTGAAGAAGCAACTGTTGGTGTGACGCACCGAGCGCTCGCGGATGTTCTCGGTCACCACTTTGATACCCACCTCCATGGAGGTGTTGCCGGTGTAGTTGACCGAGGCGAGAAAGGTCACCAGTTCGCCGACATGGATCGGCTCACGGAAAATGACCTGGTCCACCGACAGGGTCACCACATAGCGACCGGCATAACGGCTGGCGCAGGCGTAGGCCACTTCGTCGAGGTATTTGAGCAGGGTGCCGCCGTGAACATTGCCAGAGAAGTTGGCCATGTCAGGGGTCATCAATACCGTCATCGACAGCTGGGCGTTTCCGGGTTCCATAGCATTCTCACGGGTCAAGGCCAGGTTTGAGGGATGCACCTCTGCGGGTGCCTCGGCGGTTTTTTCAAACCAACAGTTATCGGGACGCCGGGTGCGGAGTCGCCGTCACGCCGGATCGATCTGTTTCCATATATTGCACCGCCTTTCTGCCAGAAGTCGCGGTGTTACCCTGCAAAAAGCCCAGGCTCAAGGGCATTTCCTACGTGCAGTTCCGATTTTTGTTTTGCTCGATCAGATTTTTCCTATGTTCGGGGATCGAGCAATGCCGTCCAGGGAGTCTCACGCCATGCATGCCATCAGTTTCATTCAGGATCTGGCAGTGATCATGTTGATCGCAGGCGTGGTAACCGTGCTCTTCCATCGGCTGAAACAACCCGTGGTGCTGGGATACATCGTCGCCGGTTTCATCATTGGCCCGCACACCCCGCCATTCGGCCTGATCCACGACGAAGAAACCATCAAGACCCTGGCCGAACTTGGAGTGATATTCCTGATGTTCTGCCTGGGTCTGGAGTTCAGCCTGCGCAAGCTGTTCAAGGTCGGGGCCACGGCATTCATCGCGGCGTTCCTGGAAATCGTGCTGATGATCTGGATCGGCTACGAAATTGGCCGCTGGTTTGACTGGAACACCATGGATTCACTGTTCCTCGGCGCGATTCTGGCGATTTCCTCGACCACCATTATCGTCAAGGCGCTCAACGACCTGAAGTTGAAAAACGAGCGGTTTGCCCAGTTGATATTCGGGGTGCTGATCGTCGAAGACATCCTGGGCATTGGCATCATCGCGCTGTTATCCAGCATCGCCGTCAGCGGTACGGTCAGCTCCGGCGAAGTGTTTTCTACAGTCGGCAAGCTGTCGCTGTTCATGATCGTCGCATTGGTCATCGGTATTCTGATGGTGCCGCGGTTGCTGGCCTACGTGGCCAGATTCGATAGCAACGAAATGCTGCTGATTACCGTGCTGGGCCTGTGTTTTGGCTTCTGTCTGTTGGTGGTCAAGCTTGAATACAGCATGGTCCTCGGGGCGTTCCTGATCGGCGCGATCATGGCTGAATCCCGGCAATTGCTGAAAATTGAACGCTTGATTGAACCGGTTCGTGATCTTTTCAGTGCGATTTTCTTCGTGGCCATCGGGCTGATGCTCGATCCCGCGATCCTGCTTCAATACGCCTGGCCAATCGCCGTAATCACCGTAGCCGTGGTGCTCGGCAAGATGTTGTCTTGCGGCCTTGGTGCATTTATCGCCGGCAATGACGGACGCACCTCGCTGCGGGTCGGGATGGGCCTTTCACAGATTGGCGAATTCTCTTTCATCATTGCGGCATTGGGTATGACGCTGCAGGTCACCAGTAACTTTTTATACCCCGTGGCTGTGGCGGTTTCGGTGATCACGACCTTACTGACGCCTTATCTGATCCGTGCGGCTGATCCATTGTCGATCAAGCTCGCCGGCGTCATGCCAGAACGCGTGGGACGAGTGTTGGGGATGTACGGCGAATGGCTGCGCAGCATCCAGCCTCAGGGTGAGAGGGCGTTACTGGCATCCATGATTCGGCGGATCTTGCTGCAGGTAGGAGTCAATCTGGCGCTCGTGATCGCGATCTTCTTCTCGGGGGCGTACTTCGCCGAACGTATGTCAGCTTACCTGCAAGGCTGGATCAGCGATCCGAGCTGGCAAAAGGCGTTGATCTGGGGTGGGGCGCTGTTGTTATCGCTGCCGTTTTTGATTGCGGCGTACCGCAAGCTAAACGCACTGTCGATGTTGCTGGCGGAAATGGGCGTTAAGCCGGAGATGGCCGGGCGCCACACGCAGCGAGTGCGCCGGGTGATAGCCGAAGTGATCCCGATCCTGTCGCTGCTGGTGATCTTTTTACTGTTGGCAGCCTTGTCGGCCAGTATTCTGCCGACCAACAAGTTGCTGGTGCTGATCGCCGTGGTCGCGGCCGCCGTAGCGGCGCTGCTGTGGCGATGGTTCATTCGTGTGCATACGCGGATGCAGGTGGCGTTGCTGGAAACTCTCGACAATCACAAAGAGTCGTCCGGGCATTGACCACCCTGCGGCGTTGACTGGGTCAGCTTTCCAGCCAGACGTCCCGTGCCCAGTGCCACACCGATTCCCAGGTTTCTTCGGCGATCAGCTCTTCTTCGGCTTGCCAAAGCACCACGGTGCCGTCTTCTTCGACGCAATAGTAGTCATCACCGTCCTGGCAGATCGGGATCAGGCTGCGATCGACGCCAGCGTCCCAGGCGTTGGCGGCAACGTCGGGCAGGTAGGTGTGGGATTGCGGGTCGGTCACGGTGACCGGTTCCAGGCTGCCGTAGACCACGTCGCTGACGGTCAGCAGAAACTCTCTGAAGACGAACGGAATGTCGATGAACAGTTGTTCTTCGATTTCGACCAGCAGGTCTTCGTCAGGCAATTCCAAGGGGACCGGTACCGGTTCGTTGGCTTCACGCAGTTGTTCGATGATTTCTTCCACGTCCGGGATCCTCTTGCTTGTATGGCGCGGTTTATATGGGGCGGTTTATACAGTAGCTTGCTATAGATGCAACCGCGAAATAGAAAACCCCGGCCTGAGCCGGGGTTTTGTTTACAGCAGATGAAGTTCTGCGCGGGATCAGCCGTTCTGGCGGATACCAGCTACCAGCCAAGGCTGGTTTTCGCCCTGTGCACGTTCCATGTTCCAGCTTTCGCTGAAGACTTCGCCCTGGTCGAAACGCGAGGTTTTCGACACGCCAGTGAAGGTCAGGGTGGCAATGGTCTTGTCGGCGCGATCGTCTACGCCATCCAGTTGTACATTGAGGTCATCAATGTAGGTGGACTGGAAACCGTCACCCAGGTCAGCACGCTCACGCTTGAGGAACTCCAGCATTTGCGGGGTCACGAACTCGGCGATCTTGTCCATTTCGTTGGCGTCCCAGTGCTGTTGCAGGGACTGGAAGTGATTGCGAGCCGCTTCGACGAAGTTTCTTTCGTTGAACCAGGCTGGAGCATTGATCACTGGGCGAGCGGCAACAGGTGCAGCCGAACCACCGAAGATCGAACCGCCGGCAGGCTTCTGCTCGAACACTTCACGCTGCATCGGCGCATGACCGGCCGGAGCGTATTGCTCCTGCTGCTTGCGACGACGGGCGGCGATGAAGCGGAAGACCAGGAACGCGATAACCGCCATGATCAGGATGTCGAAGATCTGCATGCCCTGGAAGCCGTCACCCATGAACATGGAGGCCAGCAGGCCACCGGCCGCGATACCGGCCAGAGGGCCGAGCCAGCGCGAGGCGCCACCGGCCTTGGCGGCGGCGCCAGCGGCACCGGCAGCACCTGCGGTCGCCGCGGCGCCGCCCATGCCTGGAGAAGAAGGAGCCATCTGGCTGGTCTGGTGCGTCGGCGCAGCGCCGGCGCTTTTACCACCACCGAAGCGCTTGGCGGCATTGGCGTCGAGACTCATCGTCAGGCCGATGCACAACGCCATGGCGATGCTAAGAAAACGTTTCATAAAGGGAATTCCCATTTGTGGAAGGCACGCGCGCCATGTTGCACAGCTGAAGTGTTACTGGCTAGCGGCAGAGTGTTTCGGGCTTTTGCCTGACAGGTCGTGTTCAGCTTCAGTCAGTGCAATAGGGCCTTTTGACTTTGATATGTCAGATGAGTGGACAGGGTTTGTAGGACGGTCGCCTAGCGTCGCAGGGCAAGCATGACTACCCCGGCCGTGATCAGGCCGATTCCGCCCCATTGGCGCAGGTCGAGTTTTTCACCTAGCAGGACAACGGCAAGAACAGCCACCAGTACCACGCTGAATTTGTCCACTGGGGCAACCAGTGACGCCGGACCGACCTTGAGTGCGCGGAAATAGCAGATCCACGATGCACCGGTGGCAAGGCCCGACAACAGCAGGAACAGGTAGCTCTTCGCAGAGATCGATCCCAATGACTGATATTGGCCCGTGGCGTACAAAATCAAGGCCAGGCTGACCAATACCACTATCGTACGTAGCAGGGTGGCGAAGTCGGAATTGACGTTTTCGATGCCGACTTTCGCGAAAATGGCGGTCATTGCTGCGAATGCCGCCGATAACAGGGCCCAGAATGTCCAGGAAGAAAAAAAGCCTGCGCCCATTTTTTAGCGCCTTTGGTCAGATCAACCTGTGGGAGCGAGCCTGCTCGCGATGAACGATGATGCGGTATTTCTGAAGTACCGAAGTGTTGCCATCGCGAGCAGGCTCGCTCCCACAGAAAAGCATCCAGTGTGTCTTTAAACGGGTTCCAGTTTGGCGTAACCCAACATCAGCCACTTGCTGCCTTCGCTGAAGTTCACCTGCACCCGGGCCTGAGCCCCGGCACCTTCGAAGTTCAGGATCACGCCGTCACCGAAGATGGAGTGACGTACGGTCTGGCCAAGGCTGAAGCCGGTCTGCGGAATCTCGCTGCCGCTGAACAGGTTGCTGCCACTCATCGACTGGTTGCCACCAAACGGACGGCTGACGCTGTTGGACAACCGCACTTCCTGAATCAGGCCTTTCGGAACCTCGCGTACGAAGCGCGACACTTTGTTGTAGGTCTCGCTGCCATAAAGGCGTCGGGTTTCGGCAAAGGTCATCACCAGATTCTGCATGGCCCGGGTGATGCCGACGTAGGCCAGGCGACGCTCTTCCTCAAGGCGGCCGGGTTCTTCCAGGCTCATCTTGTGCGGGAACAGGCCTTCTTCCATGCCCACCAGGAACACGTAAGGGAATTCCAGGCCCTTGGCGCTGTGCAGGGTCATCAGTTGAATGCTGTCTTCGTGCTCGTCGGCCTGGGTATCGCCAGCCTCCAGCGACGCGTGACCGAGGAACGCTGCCAAAGGCGTCAGATCTTCGTCTTCTTCGCTGTTTTCGAAGTTGCGTGCAGCGCTGACCAGCTCCTCGAGGTTTTCTACCCGGGCCTGGCCTTTCTCGCCTTTTTCCGCTTCGTGATAGGCGATCAGCCCCGACTGCTCGATGACGGTCTGGGTCATCAGGTGCAGCGGCATATCCATGCACTTGGCGGAGAGGTTCTCGATCAGCTCGATAAACGCGCCAAGGGCACCGGCCGCACGACCGGTCAGGCCTTTGTTGGCCACCAGTTGGCGCATCGCTTCCCACATCGACACGTCGCTGTGGCGCGCATGGTCGCGGATCGCTTCGACGGTTTTTTCGCCGATACCACGGGCCGGCACGTTGATGACCCGTTCCAGCGCGGCGTCGTTGCCCCGTCCTTCGAGCAACCGCAGGTAAGCCATGGCGTTCTTGATTTCGGCGCGTTCGAAGAAGCGTTGACCGCCATAGATACGGTATGGGATGCGCTCGCGCAGCAAAGCTTCTTCCAGAACCCGCGATTGGGCGTTGGAGCGATACAGTATCGCGATATCGCTTCGAGACAAGCCGGTTTTCAGCGCACTTTCGATGGTTTCGACAACGTAGCGGGCTTCGTCATGTTCGTTGAACGCGGCGTACAAATTGATCGCTTCGCCTTCGCCGCCATCGGTCCAGAGCTCTTTGCCCAGGCGCCCGGTGTTGTTGGCGATCAAGGCGTTGGCTGCCTTCAGGATACCCGCGGTGGAGCGATAGTTTTGCTCCAGGCGAATGGTTTCGGCGTCCGGGAAGTCTTCGGAATACTGGTAGATGTTCTCGATTTTCGCGCCGCGCCAGCCGTAGATCGACTGGTCATCGTCGCCCACCACCATCAGGCTGTCGCCGCCCTTGGCCAGCAGGCGCAACCAGGCGTATTGCACGGCGTTGGTGTCTTGGAACTCGTCCACCAGAATGTGCCGGAAGCGCTTCTGATAGTGCGCCAGCAGCCCCGGATGATCGCGCCATAGGTCGAGAGCACGCAGCAGTAGTTCGGAGAAGTCGATAACGCCTGCGCGCAGGCAAGCGGCCTCGTAGGCTTCATAAATGCCGCGCATGGTCGCCAGGAACAGGTCGCCGCTGGCTTGAATGTGTTGCGGACGCAGGCCTTCGTCTTTCTGCCCGTTGATGAACCACTGGGCCTGACGGGCCGGCCAGCGCTGTTCGTCCAGACCGAGCTCGCGGATCACCCGCTTGACCAGTCGTTGCTGGTCGTCGCTGTCGAGAATCTGGAACGTCTGGCTTAAGCCCGCTTCCTGCCAGTGCGCCCGCAACAAGCGGTGCGCCAGGCCGTGGAAGGTACCGACCCACATGCCGGCCGGGTTGATACCCATCAGCTGTTCGATGCGCTGGCGCATCTCGGCAGCGGCCTTGTTGGTGAAGGTCACCGACAGGATGGAGTGGGGCGAGGCGTTTTCGACCTGGATCAACCAGGCGATACGGTGCACCAGCACTCGGGTTTTACCGGAACCAGCACCGGCCAGGACCAACTGACGACCCACGGGGGCTGCTACAGCCTGGCGTTGGGCATCGTTGAGGGAGTTCAGCAGAAGGGAGAGATCATCGCGCATCAGGGCATTCTAGGGGGCCGCGACACACCGGGCAAACTCCACTTCGCTTTAGCCGATGAAAGTTAAGTGAAGGACGACCGGTCGGTCATTGGCTGCAGGCGTTGGCGGGGCGTGTCCACAGCGTTTTCAGGGGTGTCGGCGGCTGAAAAAATTTGGCCATTTATTGATCGGCAGCAGTTTGGTCCGGGCCATTGCTTGTGTATGCTCCGAGCAGTTTCGGGCCCATGCTCATCATTATAAGAACAAGAACATTGCCTATGACCCTCAGCTTCGACCTGTCGGGCCCTATCGTGGAGCCCAGGGCCATCCGTAAGCAGTACGCCATGGAAATGGCGGTCGAACGCACGCGCCTGCTGTATCAAGGCTCGCTGCTGCCCACGTTGTTCATGCTGATCAATGGCCTGGTCTGTGCCGGTTTGCTCTGGAGCCCGCAGCGCTATTTCCTGGTCAGCGTCTGGCTGGTGTGGTTGTTGTCTTTGGTGGCATTGCGAGTGATTCAGGTCGCAGCCTTCGATTCGGCTATTCCCAACCGTCAGGCCCATCCCATTTGGCGACGGATGTTTTTGCTGGGCTCCGGCCTCACCGGTCTGACCCTGGCGGGTGCCGGCATCGCCCTGGTTCCCGCCGATAACTTCATTCAGCAAGCCTGGGTCTTCGGCCTCATCGGTGCCGCAGCGCTCTCGGCCAGTGTTGCTTATGCGGTCAGTTTGCCGGCCTTTCTGTCATTTACCTTGCCCTGCCTGTTGCCGGCCATCGCCTATATGTTTTGGGGGGCTGACGAACAGCAGCAAGGTTGGGGCTGGTTCGGGCTGATCCTGCTCGGTGCATTGAGCGTGGTTGCCTGGCAAGTCAATCGATTGATCGATCGGGGCTTGATGCGACGCTTTCAGAATCAGGCACTGATCGAGCACCTGCAGCAGGCACAAAGCAGCAGTGATCAGCTCAATCAGAAGTTGGCCAAGGAGATTGAACAGCGTCGGCGTGCCGAAACCGAATTGCGAGAAATCCAGATCGACCTGGAAAATCGTGTCGCTCAGCGCAGCCTGGAACTGGACGCCGCCAACCAGGCACTGAGCAAGAGTGAGGCGCGTCTGGCGCTGGCATTGAAGGCCAGTGAGTTGGGGTTGTGGGACTGGAATCTGCAAACCGACGAAGTCCATCACACGCAGATTCAGGAATTGTTCGGCCTTGAGCCGGAACAGGTCACGGCAATACTGCGTCACCTCAAGCCGCGCCTTCATCCCGAGGATCTTCCTGCGCTGAAAAGGGCGCTGGTCGAGCATTTGAAGGGCCGCACCGAGGACTATCAAATCGAGTATCGCGTGCGGCATGGCGACGGCCACTGGGTCTGGATCGAGGACCGCGGGCGGGCGGTCGAGCGTGCAAAAAACGGCCGGGTGATTCGCATGGTCGGCACTCGCCGCGACATCAGCGTCAGCAAAGGCCTGGAAGAGCAGCTGCAACTGGCGGCGACCGTGTTCGAGGCGGCCAGCGAAGGGATCGTGATTTTCGATCCGAACTACGCCCTGATCGCGATCAATCAAGCCTTCAGTCGGGTGACCGGCTATGACATCGAGGACATGATCGGGCGCAATGTCATTGAGCTGCCATGTAGTCGCGATGCGCGTCGGCATTACGCCGCAATACATCAGGCGCTGGAGCAGCAAGGCAGTTGGCAGGGCGAATTGGTGGAAACCCGCAAGAACGGCGAGATGTATCCGCAATGGCTGCAACTGAATGCTGTGCGCGATACTCGGGGAAATGTCAGTCATATTGTGGGCTTCTTCGCCGATCTCTCGGCTCGACGAGAATCCGAAGAGCGCATGCGCTATCTGACCCATTACGACGAGCTTACCGGTCTGGCCAACCGCGCGATGTTTCGCGAACGACTCAGCGAAGCTCATCAACGAGTGCGGCAGGGCGGTTATCGCAGCCTGGCGTTGCTGCACATCAATCTCGATCGGTTCAAGCAACTCAATGACAGCCTGGGACATGAAGTCGCCGATCAGTTGTTGCAGAAAATGGCCCGGCGACTGGTGGATGCATTGCCTGAAGCCGACACCATCGCGCGCCTGTCCGGTGATGAGTTTGCCGTGCTGTTCAACGCCTACGGCAACCTTTCGAGCCTGGCCCGGGTGGCAACACGTCTGGCGAACAAGTTGCGTTTGCCGGTGACCATTGAGGGGCACGAACTGGTGGTCAGCGTGTCGATGGGCATCAGCTTGTTGCCGGACAGCGCCCGGGAAATTTCTGTATTGGTCAGTCAGTCGAACATGGCCATGCAGCACGCCAAACATCTGGGTGGTAATAATTTCCAGTTTTACACCGACAGTTTGCAAGCCAGCACGCTGGAGCGGTTACAGCTGGAAAACCATTTGCGCAAGGCCGTCGAAGAACAACAGCTGAAGGTCTTTTACCAACCCAAGCTGTGCCTTGCCACGGGCAAGCTCAATGCCGCCGAGGCGTTGGTGCGCTGGGATCATCCGACCTTGGGCCGCGTGCCGCCGGGGGATTTCATTGGTCTGGCTGAAGAAACCGGATTGATCGGCCCGATCGGTGAGTTCGTGCTGCGTCAGGCCTGCTGGCAAGCCTGTGAGTGGCAGAGGCAGGGGCTCGAAGCGATTCGGGTGTCGGTCAATCTGTCGGTGCATCAATTGCGCCAGGGCAAGTTGGTCAGTCTGGTGAGGCAGGTGCTGGAGGAAACCGGGCTGGCGCCACACCTCCTGGAGCTGGAGTTGACCGAAAGCCAGCTGCTGGACAGCGTCGAGCACATCATCGCCACCTTCCAGCAGTTGCGTGATCTCGGGGTGAAACTGGCCATTGATGATTTTGGCACTGGCTACTCCTCCCTGAGCTACCTCAAGCGTATCCCGGTGGATTACGTGAAGATCGACCAAGCCTTTATCCGCGGGTTGGGAGAGGGCACCGAGGATGCGGCGATCACGCGGGCGATCATTGCCATGGCTCACGGCCTGAAGCTGAAGGTCGTGGCGGAAGGGGTGGAGCGGGAAGAACAGCTTGAGTTCCTGAAAGCCGAGCGCTGCGATGAAGTGCAGGGCTATTTGATCAGCCGGCCCATCGAGTCACAGGCATTGGCGATCCTGTTGCGAGAGCAATGTTCGAATTGAATGGGCTGATTCCCGCCGGGTTTTGTGGGGCGACGTAAAGCCTTGCGATCAGGGCATCAGTGCTACATGAAGCGCGGGCACCTGAAATCGAGGGATTCGGTAACGCATTGAGCAGGCAAAAAGCCAATTCATGTAGTATAACTACAAGCGTGCTACATCCCCGGCACCTGCCAATAACAAAGAGTCCAGCCCCTTGAATCTGCTGCAACACATCGCCCAGTCTCGCCACCTGTTACGCAAGTCGGAGCTCAAGGTCGCCGACCACGTGCTGCTTGATCCTGCGGCCGTGATGCACAGCTCCATGGCCGACCTGGCCCACAGCGTGGGCATCAGTGAACCGACCATCGTGCGCTTCTGCCGCGCCATCGGTTGTTCCGGGTTTCAGGACCTGAAACTCAAGCTGGCCCAGAGCCTGGCGGCAGGTGCGAGTTTCGGCCAGTTTGCGATCCATGAGGATGATTCGGTCGCCGACTACAGCCTGAAAATCTTCGACACCACCCTGCATACGCTGATGGAGGTTCGCGAGAAACTCGATCCGCTGGAGTTGCAGCGGGCGGTGACACTGATGTCCCAGGCCCAGCGTGTCGAGTTCTACGGCTTCGGCGCCTCGGGTGCGGTCGCGGCGGACGCCCAGCACAAGTTCTTCCGCTTGCTGCTCACCGCTGCGGCGTATTCCGACCCGCACATGCAGGCGATGTCGGCCGTAACGCTCAAGCCAACCGACGTGGCGATCTGCATTTCCCAGTCCGGGCGCTCCAAGGACCTGTTGATCACCGCCAACCTGGTGCGTGAAAGCGGTGCCTCGTTGATCACCTTGTGCCCGAGCCAGACGCCATTGGCCGAGCTGTCTACGGTCAATCTGGCGATCGATGTGCATGAAGACACTGAAATCTATACGCCGCTGACTTCGCGTATCGCCCACCTGGTGGTGATCGACGTGCTGGCGATGGGCGTAGCCATGGCCCGTGGCCCGAGCCTGGTCAACCACCTCAAGAGCGTCAAGCGCAGCCTGCGCAGCTTGCGGTTGTCGCCAAAATCGGTGAAAGCGCTGGACGATTGATTTCAAGGCTGGCACCGACCCTGTGGCGAGGGAGCTTGCTCCCGCTCGGCTGCGCAGCAGTCGCAAAATCTTAGGGTCGCTTCGCAACCCAGCGGGAGCAAGCTCCCTCGCCACAGGCCCAACCAATTTTCATCAGTCTGTAACGCCCGAGCCGCCAAACCGTCATCCCCCGCGCCTATCTTGAAACTCCCGTACTCGCCTTGGGAGACTCGAAATGGCTATGCCCTACGAAGAACGCAACAGCGCTGTCAAAACCCGACGTCAGCAAGAAGATCAGCGCCGCATGGAATTCCGCCGCGCCATCGAAGATCGCTGCGAACGCCGTCAGCTTCTGGCCGAAATTGGCGACTTTCCGGAGTTGGAGCTCAATTTCTGGCAGGCATCTGCCTCGACTTCCCGTCGAAACGCTCAGCCAACGCGCTGATTTGAATCCGTTCGCAACGGATAAACGCCAGGAAGGCGTGCGCCACCGGTGACAGGCGTTTCGCCTTGGCCTGCACCAGGCACCAGCTGCGAAACAGCGGCAGCTCTTCGACCGGTAGCTCGATCAGTCCACCGGTTGCCAGCTCAAGGCTCAGGGCGTGGCGCGTCAACAGCGCAACGCCCAGGCCTGCCAGTACACATTCACGCTGGGCTTCGGCAGACGAGACCTCCTGAGTCTGGTTGAAGTGCACGCGCTTCTCCTTGAAGTATTCTTCGCACGCAAGCCGCGTCCCGGAGCCTGGCTCACGCAGCAACAGTGTGTAGGGCTCGAGATCCTGCAAGCGCAGCGGCCCCATATGACACAGCGGGTGATCCGGTGGCGCCACGGCGACGATCGGGTTGTTCAGGAATGGCAGGAACTCCAGGCCCATGTCCTGCGGCACCATGGACATGATCACCAGGTCGTCGCGGTTGTCCGACAGGCGCCGGATCACTTGGCCGCGATTGACCACCGTCAGTTGCAGGTTCACTTCCGGGTGCTGGCGTTTGAACGCGGCAAACAGATGCGGTACGAAATATTTGGCGCTGGACTCGATTGCCAGTTTCAGTTGCCCCTGCAACGAGCCCTGCATGTCCGACAGCTGCATGTCGAGGTTTTCCAGGCGCCCGAAAATATCCCGGCTGGCTCGCTGTAACGCTTCAGCCGCTTCGGTCATGTAGAGTTTTTTGCCGACGTAATCGAACAAAGGCTGGCCAATCAGCTCTTCAAGTTGACGAATCTGCAGGCTGACGGCAGGTTGTGTGAGCGACATTTCGTCGGCTGCGCGGCTGTAGGACCGCAAATCACAGACCTCGTTGAAGATCTGCAATTGCCGCAAAGTCATACGCATCAATGACTTACGCATTTTATCGTTGCTCTCGTCGCTGGCTGGTGCATCAACTATAAGTCTTTACTTATGCACGACCCAATTTTTATTCATTTTTGTTAATCCCTTGTGGGCGCTAGTGTGGACCTGCGACCAAATTGAAACATTTGGTCACTCGTCGGCCTGATCTAGCAGGTCGTGGGTACACCGGCTCAAGGGAACCTCCAAGTGATAACAAAGATCCTGATCGCCAACCGTGGTGAAATTGCCGTACGAATCGTACGTGCCTGCGCCGAGATGGGCATTCGTTCGGTCGCGATCTATTCCGACGCCGACCGCCATGCCTTGCATGTGAAGCGTGCGGACGAGGCCCATAGCATTGGTGCCGAGCCACTGGCCGGTTACCTGAACCCGCGCAAGCTGGTGAACCTGGCTGTAGAAACCGGTTGCGATGCACTGCACCCCGGCTATGGCTTCCTTTCGGAAAACGCTGAGCTGGCGGAAATCTGCGCCGAACGCGGGATCAAATTCATCGGCCCATCGGCTGAAGTCATTCGCCGCATGGGCGACAAGACCGAAGCTCGTCGCAGCATGATCAAGGCCGGCGTACCGGTGACCCCGGGCACTGAAGGCAACGTGTCGGGCATCGAAGAAGCCCTGACCGAAGGCGATCGCATCGGTTACCCGGTGATGCTCAAGGCCACGTCCGGTGGTGGCGGTCGCGGCATTCGTCGCTGCAACAGCCGCGAAGAACTCGAACAGGCTTTCCCACGGGTCATTTCCGAAGCCACCAAGGCGTTTGGTTCGGCGGAAGTGTTCCTGGAAAAATGCATCGTCAATCCGAAACACATCGAAGCGCAGATTCTTGGCGACAGCTTCGGCAACGTGGTGCACCTGTTCGAGCGTGACTGCTCGATCCAGCGCCGCAACCAGAAGCTGATCGAGATCGCCCCGAGCCCGCAACTGACCCCGGAACAGCGCGCCTACATCGGCGACCTGTCGGTGCGCGCAGCCAAGGCCGTGGGATACGAGAACGCCGGCACCGTGGAGTTCCTGCTCGCCGAGGGCGAGGTGTACTTCATGGAGATGAACACCCGGGTGCAGGTGGAACACACCATCACCGAAGAAATCACCGGTATCGACATTGTCCGTGAGCAGATTCGCATTGCGTCCGGCCTGCCGCTGTCGGTGAAACAGGAAGACATCCAGCACCGTGGTTTCGCCCTGCAGTTCCGGATCAACGCCGAAGACCCGAAGAACAACTTCCTGCCGAGCTTCGGCAAGATCACGCGCTACTACGCTCCCGGCGGCCCTGGCGTGCGCACCGACACGGCGATCTACACCGGCTACACCATCCCGCCGTACTACGACTCGATGTGTCTGAAACTGGTGGTGTGGGCGCTGACTTGGGAAGAGGCGATGGATCGTGGCCTGCGCGCCCTGGACGACATGCGCCTGCAAGGGGTCAAGACCACTGCCGCGTACTACCAGGAAATCTTGCGTAACCCGGAATTTCGTAGCGGCCAGTTCAATACCAGCTTCGTTGAAAGCCACCCTGAACTGACCAACTACTCGATCAAGCGCAAACCCGAAGAGCTGGCCCTGGCCATCGCCGCCGCCATCGCCGCCCACGCAGGCCTGTGAGGAATAGAACAATGAGCAAGAAGATTCATGTAACCGACACCATCCTGCGCGACGCTCACCAATCGCTGCTGGCGACCCGCATGCGCACCGAAGACATGCTGCCGATCTGCGACAAGCTCGACAAAGTCGGCTACTGGTCGCTGGAATGCTGGGGTGGCGCGACGTTCGACGCCTGCGTACGTTTCCTCAAAGAAGACCCGTGGGAGCGTCTGCGCCAACTGCGCGCCGCGCTGCCTAACACCCGCCTGCAAATGCTGCTGCGCGGCCAGAACCTGCTGGGCTACCGCCACTACAGCGACGACGTGGTCAAAGCCTTCGTCGCCAAGGCTGCGGTCAACGGCATCGACGTGTTCCGCATCTTCGACGCCATGAACGATGTGCGTAACCTGCGCGTGGCCATCGAAGCGGTGAAAGCCGCCGGCAAACACGCCCAGGGCACCATCGCCTACACCACCAGCCCGGTGCACACCATCGAGGCCTTCGTGAACCAGGCCAAGCAAATGGAAGCCATGGGTTGCGACTCGGTGGCGATCAAGGACATGGCCGGCCTACTGACCCCGTACGCCACCGGCGAACTGGTCAAGGCATTGAAATCCGAGCAATCGCTGCCAGTGTTCATCCACTCCCACGACACCGCCGGCCTGGCCGCGATGTGCCAGCTCAAGGCGATCGAAAACGGCGCCGACCACATCGACACCGCAATCTCCAGCTTCGCCTGGGGCACCAGCCACCCGGGCACCGAGTCGATGGTCGCGGCCCTTAAAGGCAGCGAATTCGACACCGGCCTGAATCTGGAACTGCTGCAAGAGATCGGCCTGTACTTCTACGCCGTGCGCAAGAAGTACCACCAGTTCGAAAGCGAATTCACCGCCGTCGACACCCGTGTTCAAGTCAACCAGGTACCGGGCGGGATGATTTCCAACCTGGCCAACCAGTTGAAAGAGCAGGGCGCACTCAACCGCATGAGCGAAGTGCTGGCCGAAATCCCGCGGGTTCGTGAAGACCTCGGCTTCCCGCCGCTGGTGACCCCGACTTCGCAGATCGTCGGCACCCAGGCGTTCTTCAACGTACTGGCCGGCGAGCGTTACAAGACCATCACCAACGAAGTGAAGCTTTATCTGCAAGGCGGCTACGGCAAGGCGCCGGGCACCGTGAACGAACAACTGCGTCGCCAGGCCATCGGCAGCGAAGAAGTGATCGACGTTCGCCCGGCCGATCTGCTCAAGCCGGAAATGGCCAAGCTGCGTGCCGACATCGGCGCATTGGCCAAGTCTGAAGAAGACGTGCTGACCTTCGCCATGTTCCCGGACATCGGTCGCAAGTTCCTCGAAGAGCGTGCTGCGGGCACCCTGACACCTGAAGTGTTGCTGCCGATTCCTGAAGCCGGCGGCGTCGTGTCCGTTGGTGGGGAAGGCGTGCCAACCGAGTTCGTCATCGACGTTCACGGCGAAACCTACCGCGTCGACATCACCGGTGTTGGCGTCAAGTCTGAAGGCAAGCGTCACTTCTACCTGTCCATCGACGGCATGCCGGAAGAAGTGGTGTTCGAGCCGCTCAACGAATTCGTCGGTGGTGGTGGCAGCAAGCGCAAGCAAGCCTCTGCTCCAGGCCACGTCAGCACCACCATGCCGGGCAACATTGTCGACGTGCTGGTCAAGGAGGGCGACACCGTCAAGGCTGGCCAGGCCGTATTGATCACCGAAGCGATGAAGATGGAAACCGAAGTCCAGGCGGCCATCGCCGGTAAAGTCACCGCCATTCACGTGGCCAAGGGCGACCGGGTGAATCCGGGCGAGATCCTGATCGAGATCGAAGGCTGAGTTAACAGCCTCGGTTCAACGCTTTAAACCTCGGGGGGGCATGTGCTCCCCTTTTTTTCGCCCCGGGTTTGTGGCTGTCAGAAACTCATTCGCCACTGACCCGTGACACCATGATTGCGGCTGTCGGTGCCGATCTCGCCAGTGAGGCCGACGCCCAGGGTGTGTTTTGCTGACAATCCAAGGTCCAGTCCTGCATCGACCAGCAGACTGTCACGATCCAGCGGCGCGCCGGAAACGGTGAAGTTTTTTCCGCCCGTCACCAATCGTTGACGGGTATCGCTGTAGACGTCCCCGTAAGTGTGTTTCCAGCCGGCACTGAACCGTGGTGTCAGTTGCATGCCGTTATTCAGCGTGTTGAGCTTCGCAAGTCGCAGGCCGAATGTGCTGTTCAAATTATTCTGCGTTTGACCGAGTACCTTCAGTGCCGCTGCGCCACCTTTTTCCGTGTAGGTGTCGCGCTGATAACGTTGGTAGCCCAGGCTGGCAAACGGTTCGATGCTGACGTTCGCCCGTCCCAGGTTGTAACCGAATTCCGCAAAGGCCTGCTGGGTGTTGGCGTCGTAACGGCCTTCGGGGCGGTCGCTGAAACCTTTGAAGGCAACCCGGCGTTTAGTGCTGCCGTCGTGGCTGCTATAGGTCGCGCCCAGGCGCAGGGACATTGGTCCGTTTTGACGTAGGGCATAAGCTCCCACATGCCAGCTGTCGAGATCGCCGTCGAGTCCGCGACTATCCAGACGCGTTTCGGATTTGCCGCTCATCACCCCGATGCGCCAATCCTCATCAATTCCCCAATCTGCGCCCAAAATCAGACCTTGGGTGGAGTGTTTCAGGGCGTCGTAGTCGCGATCCAGCGTCCCACCGTGGCCCAATGCTTGAAGCCAGACTCGGCCATTGTCTTCGTTGCCGGCGGCCAGGCGTGGTGCATTGCGCCTGTTGGAATTGTAGCTACTAGCGCTGTCCAGCTGACGCATGGCCGAGAGCATGGTCGCGCTGATTGGGCTGTCACTGTTCAGGGTCGCTTTCGCAAGGTTGGCGTTCTGGCCACCAGCCAGCTGTTCGATGGCAACAGATGCCGTTTGTTTGTCAGCGCTGAGCAGGGCTGTGACAGCAGCGTTTGTGGGGATGGATGCCTTTGGCTCTGTGGCGACGGAATGGGTAGCTGGGGGTGGAGTTACGGCAGTGACGGGCTGGGCGGTAGTGGATGGAGTTGCGGCAGTGGCGGGTTGGTCGGTGGTAGGTGGTATTGCGGCTGTCGAAAGTTTTTCAGCGGTGGTTGTCGGTGTGGAGACGGGAACGGATGTGTCGGCACTTGCAGGTGAGTTCGGAGCTTCAGCGACGGAGGGGGCTTGAGGTATGTCCTTCGGCTCTTCAATACTTTGGGCGACTTCCTTCCCGTTATTCGTGGTTGCGACACTCTCGATCGTCACATCGTCACATCGTCACATCGTTACGGACGAGGATCAGGTCGACAGTCTTTTCTTCGTAGGCGAGCTTGGGCGTTAAAAAGGCAAGGTTGTTAAGGACTTTCCCAAATTCCCCTTCGACTTTATTGGCAATAAGGATGTTGCGTTCGCTGATTAGCGGGTAGTCACCCGGTGCTGCAACGATGTTCAGTGTGGCGCCTCCAAGGTTGGCGGTTCCATCGACTAATATCGTTTTACTTTTGCGGTCGGCATTGACCTCGTAGTTAGCTCGCAACTCGGAAACTCATCTTCCTTTCGCTAACTACGGCTCAAATACGCCTTCCCATAATGCCGCTCCATCTGCGCCTGAATCAGCTCCAACCCAATCGACATCACCCAATAAATCACCGCCGCCGTCGTCAGCATCTCGATGTAGCGATAGCTCGAGCGCCCATACGATTGCGCCAGAAACATCACCTCCCAAACCCCCATCACCGAGATCAGCGACGAGTCTTTGAGCATCGAGATGAATTGGTTGGTGGTTGGCGGGATGATGGTGCGCATGGCCTGGGGCAAGGTGACTCGCCAGAAGATCACGGTTTCGCGCATGCCCAGGGCCAGGGATGCTTCGCGCTGGCCGTGGGGGACGCCGAGGATGCCGGCGCGGAAGATTTCGCTCAGGTACGCGCCGTAGTTCAGCGACAGGGCGATGATGCCGGCGGCGATGGCGCCCGGGACGATGCCGAGTTGTGGCAGGCCGAGGTAGATCAGCAGGATCTGGATCAGTAGCGGTGTGCCACGAAAGAACGAGGCATAGAAGCTCGCGATTCCGAAGGCCACGGCGCTTTTCGACAGCCGCGCCAGGGCGGTGATGAAGCCCAGCAGCGAGGAGGTCACGATCGAGCACAGGCACAAGAACAACGTCAGCGCCGCTCCCTGCAAAAAGCCGTTGGGTGCCAGGTGCAGACCGATCAGGTTCGGCAGTTTGTCGAGGATGATCGAGAACTTCAGGTCGAAGCTCAGGAAGAAGCTGGCGAATAACCCGAACATCGCTGCCCAGGTCAGGAACAGCCGCGTGCGGAAACCGAAGATCCGTTGCAACAGCGACTCAGCCACCGGTTGTGGCGGCTGAGGAGATTTGGGGAAAGAAGTCATTTGCTGATGTCGGCGCCGATCCATTTCTGCGAAAGCTTGCTCAGAGTGCCGTCCTGTTTCAGCTGAGCGAAGACGTCACGCACTTTGGCGTCCCACTGGGCGTCGCCTTTTTCAATGGCCACCGAGTTCGGCTCCGAGTACAGCGGCTCGCCGGCGAGCTTGAAGCGCTTGTCTTCGGTCAGGCGCGGTTGGGCGGTGACAAGGTTGGTGAGGATCGCGTCCAGTCGCACGCCAGCGCCCAGGCCGAGGTCCTGGAACGCCACGTTGTCAGTGTCATACGGGGCGATCTGCACGTCCTCGAACGGGTACTGCAATTGGGTGTCTTCGGCGCCTTCGATCACCAGGTTTTTGTTCAGGTAGCTTTCATAGCTGGAGGCGCTGGTGAGGCCGACTTTCTTGCCGCTCAGGTCCTTGGCGCTGTGGATGCTGTCGTCCTTGGCGTTGACCACGATCACCGCTGGCGAGGCGTAGTACTCGACCGGGAAGTCGAAGACCTCAGCGCGGGCCTTGCTCGGGGTCATGGAGCAGATGCAGATGTCGTAGCGCCCACTCCAGCGGCCGGCAGCGATCACGTCCCAGGACGGGGTTTCGAGGCGCAGTTTGACGCCCAGTTTGTCTGCCACGGCCTTGGCCACGTCGACGTCGAAGCCATCGAGCTGGTTCTGATCATTGAGGAACGAGAAGGGTGGATAGCTTTCCATCAACACGCCCACCAGTTCTTTTTTTTGCTCGACGCGATCCAGCGTGGCGCCGCCAAAGGCTTGGGTGGAGGCAGCCAGAATCGTCAGGCCCAGGGCCAGGAGTGGTTGGAATTTCACAGTCGATTCCTGATAAAAAAGAGGTTGTCATTAACCGGATGGTGCGTATTAAATAGTTATAAGAACGACTCCGATAGTGAGTTATTTTCATAAGCTTATGAGTGAAAAGCATATGGGCGCAGCAAGCACAGTGATTCTGGATGGCGGCATGGGTCGTGAGTTACAGCGCCGAGGCGCGCCGTTCCGGCAGCCTGAGTGGTCGGCGCTGGCCTTGAGCGAAGCGCCGCAAGCGGTAGAGGCGGTGCACTCGGCTTATATCGAAAGCGGTGCGAACGTGATCACCAGCAACAGTTACGCGGTGGTGCCGTTTCACATTGGCGAAGAGCGTTTTGCAGCAGAAGGGCAGGCGCTCGCGGCGTTGGCCGGTGAGCTGGCTCGGCGCGCGGTAGAGGCTTCGGGCAAAGCGGTGCGTGTGGCCGGCTCATTGCCGCCGCTGTTTGGGTCCTATCGCCCGGACCTTTTTGATGCTGGTCGGGCGACTGAATTGTTGGCGCCGCTGGTGAAGGGGCTGGCACCTCATGTCGATCTGTGGCTGGCAGAAACCCAGAGTTCGATCGTTGAGGCGCGAGCGATCCACGCCGGTCTGCCAACGGACGGCAAGCCGTTCTGGCTGTCGTTTACCCTGAAGGATGAGGACACGGACGAAGTGCCGCGCTTGCGTTCGGGCGAGCCGGTGGCTGAAGCCGCCGCCGTGGCGGCTGAGTTGGGCGTCGAAACGTTGCTGTTCAACTGCAGCCAGCCGGAAGTAATCGGTGCTGCGATTGATGCCGCGCGGGAAACCTTCGAGCGTTTAGGGGTGAAGATTCACATCGGCGCTTATGCCAATGCCTTCCCGCCGCAACCGAAAGAGGCCACGGCCAATGACGGTCTGGACCCGTTGCGAGAAGACCTTGATCCGCCGGGTTACTTGCAGTGGGCGGCGGATTGGAAAGAACGCGGCGCCAGTCATTTGGGCGGTTGCTGCGGGATCGGGCCGGAGCATATTGCGGTGCTTGCCCAGAAACTCGCCTAAAAGCATCGCGGGGCAAGCCATGCTCCTACAGGTTTGGTGGCGTCCACAGATCGTGTGTCCGGCCCATATCCCGTAGGAGCAAAGCTTGCTCCGGGCGGCGTTCCGACGATAGCGTCCGTCCAGGCGCTACCGAATCAGGTGCGGCACTCCGCCAACGTTTTCACCTGCCCCGAATCCGTCTGGTTCTCATCGGATAGCCACCGCTCAAACCCCGCCCCGATCGCTGGCCATTCCGAGTCCAGAATCGAATACCACGCCGTATCCCGGTTCTGCCCCTTCACCACCATATGCTGACGAAACACGCCCTCAAAACTGAACCCCAGCCGCTCGGCCGCGTATTTGGAGCGGGCATTGCCGTTGTTGCACTTCCACTCCAGACGGCGATAACCCAGCGCAAAGGATTCCTTGGCCAGCAAATAAATCGCCTCGGTGCTTTTCGGCGAGCGCTGCATCGGCGCGCCGAACGTGACATGGCCGATCTCGATCCGCCCTTGTGAAGGGACAATCGACATCAAACTGAGGATGCCCTGCACATCGCCGCTAGCACGGTCGATCACGCTGAAGAAATACGGGTCGCTATTGGCCGCATGATTGTTCAGCCAATCGTTGAAAACGCTGCGCTCCGGGAAAGGCCCATAAGGCAAATAATCCCAGAGTTTCGGGTCGGCACCCGGGCCTTGCAGGGCCTTCCACAAACCATCGGCGTGACGCGCCGGGTCGAGTTTTTCCAGGCGGATGTAACGGCCTTCGATCAGTTGAGCGGTGGGTGCCGGGACGCCTTTCCAGTCGGCGAGTGAAATCGACATGCTGTTCTCCTAGATGGCTTTGCGAAACTGGATGAAACCGGGGCGTTCGGCGATGCGCTCGTAGAGCTGGATCGCGGTGGCGTTGGTTTCGTGGGTCAGCCAGTGGACCTTGTTGCAGCCGTCGGCCTTGGCCGTGGTGTAGACGAATTCGATCAGTTGCCGGCCGACGCCGGTGCCACGGGTTTCCGGGGCCACCAGCAAGTCTTGCAGGTAGCAGGCGTTTTCGATGGCCCAGTTCGAACGATGGTAGATGAAATGCACCATGCCCACCGCTTTGCCATCAGCCCAGGCGAGGGCGGCATGAGTCGGTTCGCTCGGGTCGAGCATGCGCAGCCAGGTGCTTTGGGTAACGGCCTCCGGCAATTCGGTGTTGTAGAAGCGCAAGTAGGCTTGCCACAGCGGCAACCAGGCCGCGTAATCACCGGCGGTGACCTGGCGAATGTCGATTTGACTCATGGTGATTTCCTTAGCGCATCAATCGGGCGAGGGTTTGGTCGTTGACGTCGGGGCTCGCGGCCAGGCCTTCGCGCACGCCGGCGATGTCGGCGGGGCTGCGGTTCTGGCTGAGCTTGCGCTTGCCTTCCAGACGGTCGATGGGAATGGCGAAACCGACGATGGCCTTGAGCATGCCGTCAATGTAATCGGCTGGGGCATCGGCCACTGACCACGGTTGGGCGCGGCCAGCTTCATGGCGGTCGGTGAGGGTGCTGACGATGTCGAGCAGCCGTCCGCCATCGCTGAAGGTTTCAGCTCGGCCATAGGCGTGTACGGCGACGTAGTTCCAGGTTGGCACGACTTTGCCGTGTTCGGCCTTGCTCGGGTAGAAACCAGGGCTGACGTAGGCGTCGGCACCGGCAAAAATCAGCAGGGCTTCGGCGCCGTCGCGCAGGTCTTTCCATTGTGGATTGGCTTTGGCCAGATGCCCGTACAACGTGCCGTTCGAGCCTTGTTCGCAATGCAGCAGCACCGGTACATGGCTGGCTTGCAGGCCGCTTTCACCGTGGGTCACCAATATGGCGAGACGGGTGGCGAGGATCAGTTCATGCAGTTGGGACAACTCGTCGATGGCAAAAGCACGTGGCGTGTACATGGAGATATTTTCCTTGGCGAATGTCTGCATCCTAGGCAGGCTATTGGTCTGTTGTAAGAGCCATTAATGACCAATTTCATAGGTCCATTGTGATGACTAGCGAACCACTGTCCTTGACCTTCAACCCGGCGGGTATCGAGCTTGATCGTCGCCAGGGGCTGAGTCGGCAGCTCTATCAGGCATTGCGGATGCGGGTGCTCGACGGGCGACTGGCCAGCGGCACGCGTCTGCCGGCCAGTCGGGATCTGGCTGCCGCGCTGGCGATTTCCCGCAACAGCGTCGTGCGCGCCTACGATCAGCTTTACGCTGAAGGGTTTATCGAGGGGCGGGTAGGCGACGGGACTTACGTCGCGCAATTACCCCAGGCAACCTTGCCGGCAAAAAAACTATCCACAAAAGTATCCACAGGGTTTTCAACAGGCTTACCCACAGGTTTATCCACAAATTGGCTTGATTTACCTGTGGATTCATCCAGCAAAGTTACCCACAGGGACGCCTTGTCCCGCGTTGAAAAGAACCATTTACCCATGCCGCCCAGTGGTCCGCCCAGGGCTTTTCGGGTCGGTGTCCCGGCGTTCGATCTGTTTCCGTTCGAGGTCTGGGCCAAGCTGAATGCGGCTTTCTGGCGCAAACCGGATTTGCAGCAACTGTGCTACGGCGACCCGGCAGGCGATGCGCGCTTGCGGGGGATGATCGCGGCGTATCTACGTAGCTCGCGGGGCATGCAGTGCACGGCTGAACAAATTGTGATCACCAGTGGCGCACAGCAGGGAATCAGCCTTTGTGCACAGCTGCTGGTGGAGCCCGGTGACGGGGTGGCGATTGAAAATCCGGGATATCGGGCGGCCGGTCATGCGTTCGCCGTTGCAGGTGCCCGGCTGCATGGGGTGGCGGTGGATAGTGAGGGTATCGACTGCGGTGAACTGGCACAGCTGGGCGATTGCCGTCTGACCTACGTCACCCCGTCCCATCAGTACCCCACCGGGGTGGTGATGAGCCTGGCTCGCCGTCTGGAGTTGCTGGCCTGGGCCGAACGCACGCAGGGCTGGATCGTCGAGGATGACTACGACGGCGAGTACCGCTACAGCGGTGCGCCGTTAGCACCTTTGGCGGCACTGGATCGGCATGGCCGGGTGCTCTACGTCGGCACGTTCGGCAAAGTGGCGTTTCCGGCGTTGCGCCTGGGTTACCTGGTATTGCCGACGGGGCTGGTGCAGGCATTTGCCCAGCGTCGGGCGGTGGACGTACGGCATTCCGAGGTCAGTACCCAGGCCGTAATGGCCGAGTTCATGGCTGCCGGGCATTTCCAGCGGCATATCCGCCGCATGCGGCGTGCGGCGCTGAGCCGGCGTAATGCGTTGCTCAGCGGCTGGCCGGGGGGCATTCCCGGTGTCGGCCAGTTGCCCACGGTCGCCGCCGGGTTGCACATGACAGTGCCGGTCGACAGCATTGAGCGAGAACAGGCGTTGATTGAATTGGCACGTAGCGTCGATGTCGAGATCAATGGCTTGAGTGGCTATTGGCTGCCCGAGTCCACGATCCCGATGGATCAGCGTGCCGGGTTGGTTCTGGGGTTTGCAGCAGTGCCGGAAAAGGCTATCGAAGCCGCGTTGGAGCGGTTGCGCACGGTCTGGCGTTGTCTTTGAAACGAGCGCGTCGGGTCGCTGATGTGCCGCCGTCACCAGGACCTGCGCGAGCGCAGGTCCTGGTGACGGCGGGAGCGAAGCGGGTATCAGGTGCCGGACTTGATCTTGGTCCAGGCCCGGGTCCGCGCACGTTCGGCATCGCGGGGCAGCGGTTGCAGGGTGTAGAGCGTGCTCATCGCCGTGTCGGTCGGGTACAGGTTCGGGTTGTTGCGGATCGCCGGGTCGACCATTTCCGTGGCGTCCTTGTTCGGGTTCGGGTAGCCGACGAAGTCACTGACCGGCGCGATCACCTGGGGTTGCAGCAGGTAGTTGACGAAGGTGTAAGCGTCGTCGGGGTTTTTCGCACCCTTCGGAATCGCCAGCATGTCGAACCAGATCGGCGCGCCTTCCTTCGGCAAACGCATGTCGACGACCACCCCGTTCCTGGCTTCTTTGGCGCGGTTGGCAGCTTGCGAGAAGCTGCCGGAGTATCCGACCGCAACGCAGATGTCACCATTGGCGATATCGGCCATGTACTTGGACGAGTGGAAGTAGGTGATGTACGGGCGGATCTTCATCAGCAGCGCTTCAGCCTTGTCATAGTCTGCAGGCTTCTTGCTGTTGGGGTCCAGACCGAGGTGTTGCAGGGCCAGCGGCAGGATTTCAGACGGCGAGTCGAGCAGGGCGACACCGCACTGCTTGAGCTTGCTGATGTTCTCTTCCTTGAAGATCAGATCCCAGCTGTCCACCGGCGCATTATCGCCAAGCACGGCCTTGATCTTGTCCGGGTTGAAGCCGATCAGGATGGTGCCGTACATGTACGGCACGGCGAACTTGTTGCCTGGGTCGTTGGCCTCGATCAGCTTCATCAGCTTGGGATCGAGGTGGTTCCAGTTCGGCAACTTGCTGCGGTCCAGCGGCTGGAACACCCCGGCTTCGATCTGCTTGGCGAGGAACACGTTGGACGGCACCACCACGTCATAGCCGGAGTTGCCGGTCAGCAGCTTGGCCTCCAGCGCTTCGTTGGTGTCGAAGATGTCGTAGACCAGTTTGGTCTGGGTGTTCTGCGTCTTGAAATCTTCCAGGGCCTTGGGCGTGATGTAGTCGAACCAGTTGTAGACGCGCAATGTTCGCTCTTCGGCGTGGGCGGCAACGCTGAGTACCGAGGCGCACAGCGTCGGCACGATAAAACGCTTAAGACTTTTCATTCCTCTACTTCCTCAACAAGCGCTTTCAAAACCTTCGAGAACGTTCACGGCATTGATGCCGATTTCTTCGACGGCATAACCACCTTCCATCACGAACAGCGTCGGTACGCCGAGGTTGGCGATGCGCTTGCCCATGGCCAGGTAATCCGGGCTGTCGAGCTTGAATTGCGAGATCGGATCGTCCTTGAAGGTATCGACGCCCAGGGACACGACGACGATGTCGGCGCCGTAGCTTTCGATCTCCTTGCAGGCCTGTTCCAGCGCAGCGCTCCAGGTGTCCCAGCCTGAACCGGCGGGCAACGGGTAGTTGAAGTTGAAACCTTCACCGGCGCCTTCGCCCAGTTCATCGTCATAACCGAGGAAGAACGGAAATTCGGCTTCCGGATGACCGTGAATCGATGTGAACAGCACGTCGCTGCGCTTGTAGAAAATCGACTGGGTGCCGTTGCCATGGTGGTAATCGACGTCGAGGATCGCGACCTTCTTGTGGCCCTGATCGAGGAAGGCCTGAGTGGCGATGGCGGCGTTGTTGAGGTAGCAATAACCACCCATCAAGTCGCCGGCGGCGTGGTGTCCAGGTGGACGGCACAGGGCGAAAGCAGAACGGGCGCCGCACTGGATTTCCGCTTGGGCGGTGAGCGCGACTTGCGCTGCGCTGTACGCCGCTTGCCAGGTGCCGGCGGTGATCGGGGCGCCGCCGTCGAAGCTGTAATAGCCGAGCTGGCCGTGCAGGCTGGTCGGTTTGACCTGGCGTAACGTGCGGGCCGGCCAGGTGTAGGGCAGCAGGTCACCGTCAGTGTTGAATTCGGTCCAGCGTGCCCAGGCGCCCTTGAAGAAATCAAGATAGTCGTGGCTGTGGATGCGCGCGATGGGCTCCAGGCCGAAATCCTTCGGTGCCTGGACGGGGCCCAGGTTCTGGTTTTTCACCCGTTGCAGCACGTGGTCGGCACGGGAAGGCATTTCGAAGCAGGGCTTGAGTTGGCCATCGATCAATTCACAACGGCCGTGGTGCAGGTGGTGATCATCCGAGTAGATCGTCAGCATTTCTTGTTCTCCGCAGGCTGGTTCGGTTGAACACAGTCTTGCGGTGCAGACGGTTTTGGAGAATGGCAGGAAAGGCCAAAAGGGGATCAATGTGGCCAAAACATTTGACCGAAATTCGCCCCTGAATGGCGCGGAGCATGGACCTGTAGGAGCTGGCTTGCCAGCGAAGGCGGTATTTCAGCCGATAGAGATGCGTCGGATGTGCTGGCCTCTTCGCTGGCAAGCCAGCTCCTACAAAGGCCTGTGTTGTGGCCGGAACTGACTCGGCGCCACACCGCTCCAGCGCACAAACGCATGCCGAAAACTCGCGGTTTCGCTGAAGCCCAGGGCCTCGGCGATCTGATAGATCGGCAACTGATCCTCGCACAGCATTTGCTTGGCCTGCTCGAAGCGCAGTTCGTCGAGCAGTTCCTGATAGCTGCAACCCATGTCCTTGAGATGCCGGCGCAAGGTCCGCGCCGAACAGTTCATTTGCTCGGCCAGCCCCTCCAACCCCGGCGCCGCATTCAATTGCGCGCTGAGCAATTGGCGGATGCGTCCCAGCCAGGCCTGGCGTCCGGTGAACTCGATGTTCTGTTTTCGGCAGCGTTCGGCCATGGCCTGGTGGGTGATGATATCGGCCAGCGGCAGTGGCTGGTCGAGCCAGCGCTTGTCGAAGGCAAAGGCATTGTTGCGGGCGCCGAAGTGCACCGGGCAATTGAAGTGTTCGGCGTAGGTCGCTTCGTAGTCGGGGGCGGCGTGTTCAAAGCGGGCGCCGAGCAAGGGCAGGGGATGGCCGAGCAGGTCGTCGCAGGTGACTTTCAGCGACACCAGGCAGAACTCGGCGTTGAACACCGCCATGGCCGGGCTCTCGCGGTAATCGGCGGCGGCGAACCAGATGCGCTCGCCATCGTCTTCAAGGCTCAACTCGAAAAGTGTTCCCAGCAGCGCCGGATAGCGCATCGCCAGACGCAAAGCGTCACCGAAGGTGGCACAGGTGAGCAGGGCGTAACCGAGCATGCCGTAGCAGGAAACGTGCATCCGCCGGCCCAGTTCCAGGCCGATGTCACGTTTGAGGGCAACGGCGTTGGCACAGACCTGCATTTCCTGATTGGTGGTGATGCACGTGTCGGCACGGTTCAGATCCGCCGCACTGATGCCGCTGCCGGCCAGCAGCGCTTCGCTGGACAAGCCTTGTGCCTTGAAGGCATCGAGTACCAGGGAGACCGCGTTGAGTGTGGTGAGGTGGGAGTGGAGCATGAGGACTTCCAGCCTTGGGATAGCTGGAGCGCAGCAAGTTGTATGCCGGGTGATGTCCCCTGTGGGAGCGAGCCTGCTCGCGATAGCGGTCTACCATTCACATTGATGTGACTGATCCACCGTCATCGCGAGCAAGCTCGCTCCTACAAGGGTGGTGTGGTGTCAGCTCAGTTCGCCGCAGAGGTCGAGCTCTACAAGTTGACGGACTTCTTGCGGATCAAGCCCCGCACCGAGCAACCCGTGCAACTTGCCGAACGCCGCTTCACGGGTCATGCCGCCACCGGACAACACGCCCACACCGCGCAAGCGACTGCCGGCTTCATAGACGTCCAGTACAACCCCACCTTCATGGCACTGCGTCACCGCGACCACGACCACGCCGTTGTCCCGCGCGCGGCCAAGGCTGGCGAGAAACTCGGGGTTGTCGCTCGGGCCGGTGCCGCTGCCGTAGCACTCCAGCACCAGGCCTTGAATGCCACTGTCGAGCAAACCATCCAGCACCTCGGCGCTGATGCCGGGGAACAGCGGCAGCACCGCGACGTTCGCCAATTGTTTGGGTTGGTTGTAATTCAGCTGTGCTGGTAAAGAAGGCGCCTTTACGCCACCGCCCTGACGCTCCAGTCGTTTGAACGGATGCCGGCCAAAACTGCGGACTTTCGCGCAGCGGGTCGGGTCCAGCAGTTCGCCATGGAAGTACAGATGTACGCCCGGCGCGATGCCCTGGCCCAGTGCAACCAGCGCACCGCCGAGGTTTTCCCAGGCGTCGCTGTCGGTGACGCCGGCCGGCAGCATGGAGCCGGTGAAGCACACGCGGGCATGCAGGCCGAGCAACTGGAAGCTCATGGCGGCGGCGCTGTAGGCCAGGGTGTCGGTGCCGTGCAGGATCAGCACGCTGTCGCAGCCCTGAACATCCACCGCGTCGACCACCGCTTCGCGCAGTTGTTGCCAATACGCCGGGGTCATGTTGGCGCTGTCGATCAGCGGCGACATTTCGCGAAAGCGCCATTGCGGCACCACCAGCTCAGGCTGGCTGTGCAGATACTCACGCATCCGCGCTTCGAAACCGGACGCCGGGGCCAGGCCATGGGCGCTGGCCTGCATGCCGATGGTGCCACCGGTGTAGAGCACCATGACGTGCTGGGCGGCAGGGTAGGTCGAGGAATTCATGGAAGTTCTCCGAAACAATGACTGCCATTGTGGGAGCAAGCCCGCTCCCACAATGGATTTGCGCACTCTAGCTGACGGACGCAAGGGATGCGCCCGCTTTTTACCGATCAGCGTTGCGCTGCAGGCACACCTTGCGACTCAACTTCAGTCTTGCCGACAGCGGCTGGCGGATTGGCCGGCCACGCCTGGAGGTCCAGATCCAGGTCCGGGAACTTGGCAGAGTCGAACACCGGGGTCTTGATGCCAGCGGCGCGCTGGTCATCGTAGTCACGCAGGATGCGCATGCCGACCTTGAACAGCAGGAACAGCGCGATCAGGTTGACGAACGCGAGCATGGTCATGGTGATGTCGGCGAAGGCAAATACGGTGCCGAGGTTTTCGATGGCGCCCCAGAAAATCAGCACCAGTACCAGCGCGCGATAGCCGATCAGTGCCTTGCGGTTTTCACCGATCAAAAAGCGCAGGTTGCTCTCGCCCAGGTAGTAGTTGTAGAGGATCGAGGTGAACACGAACAACGCCAGGGCCACGGAGATGAACATCCGGCCCCAGTCACCGACCACGGCGGCCAGCGAGTTCTGGGTCAGGGCAATGCCGTCGCCTTCGAAGCCCGGGGTGTAGAATCCGGAAAGCAGGATCAGCAGTGCGGTGCAGGTACAGATCACGAAGGTGTCGAGGAACACGCTGAACGCCTGGACCACGCCTTGTGCCACCGGGTGCTCGACCGCCGCAACTGCCGCCACGTTCGGCGCACTGCCCAGGCCGGCCTCGTTGGCGAACACGCCACGCTTCACGCCCATGACAATGGCGCTGCCGATCAGGCCACCGAAGGCCTGGTCCAGACCGAAGGCGCTCTTGACGATGGTCATCAGCATGCCCGGCACATGGTCGAACTGCAGCACGATCACGTAGAGGGTCACGCCGATGTACACCAGGGTTTTCACCGGCACCAACAGGTCGGCGACCTTGGCGATGCGCTTGATCCCGCCGATGAACACCAGGCCCAGCAACACGGCCAGACCGATGCCGGTGTAAGTGGTGTCGAGGCCGAACGCATTGTTCAAAGAGTGCGTCACAGCGTGGGCTTGCAGGCCGTTGAAGGCGAAGCCGAACGTCACCAGTAACAGGAACGCCATCAACATGCCCAACCAGCGTTTTTGCAGACCGTGCTGGATGTAATAGGACGGACCGCCACGGAACTGGCCTTCGGAATCGCAGCGCTTGTAGAGCTGGCCGAGGGAACATTCGAAGAAGCTACTGGACATGCCGACCAGCGCGGTCACCCACATCCAGAACACGGCACCGGGGCCACCGAGGGTCACGGCAATGCCGACGCCGGCGATGTTGCCCGCACCGACGCGGCCGGCAAGGCTGAGCATCAGGGCCTGGAACGAACTGAGTTGCCCGGCGCTGCTTTTGAGGCTGTCGCGGAACACCGCGAACATGTGGAAGAAATGACGCAGTTGAACGAAACGCGAGCGGATCGTGAAGTAGCTACCGAGCCCGACAATGAGCACGATCAGTACTTTCCCTGAGAGGAAGTCGTTAATGACTTCGAGCATGGATTATTCCTCGCTGTTTTTTGTGTAGGCAAATGCTGGCCGGGTAAACACATCGAGTTACACCCGCTGGCGCACGGCACAACAGGCGGGTCAACGTTCGTCCCGGTTTCATATCGCGGGTTTGTTATTAGTTCGGGTTTCGCATGGGTTGAGGCCTCGCTACCGACGACCGCTCACACGAAGAGGGGCGGCACTATACCGATGACGGTGCCGTCCGTCTGCACGGTTGTGGTACGTGTGGTGAAACGAAGCCTTTGAAACACCTGACTTTAAGGCGCCGGGCTCCTGTAGGAGCGAGCTCGCTCGCGAAAAACTCAAGGGCGCCGCTGGTCATCAGGTTCACGCGTTATCGTTAAATATCTTTCGCGAGCAAGCTCGCTCCTACAAAACAGTTAAAAAAAAGGGCCTGGAGATTGATCTCCAGGCCCTCAAAAGGTGAGAGGTGTCTAGTCCCTCGACCTGGTGAGCGGTGCTACAAATAACGCGTCGGGTTATGCCTTCAGAGGCACCAGACGCGGAGCAATCATGTTTTCCGGGCGCAGGATGTCGGCGAGCATGGCTTCGTCGAGCAGACCTTCTTCACGCACCAGTTCCAGCACGCCGCGGCCGCTTTCAAGGGCGAGGCCGGCGATGCGGGTGGCATTTTTGTAGCCGATGTACGGGTTCAGCGCGGTGACCAGGCCGATCGAGTGCTCGACCAGTTCACGGCAGCGTGCTTCGTTGGCGGTGATGCCAACGATGCAGTGCTCGCGCAGCATGTCCATGGCGCGTTGCAACAGGCGGATCGAGTCGAAGATCTTGAAGGCGATCAACGGCTCCATCACGTTCAGTTGCAGCTGGCCGCCTTCGGCCGCGATGGTCAGGGCCAGGTCGTTACCGATGATCTGGAACGCCACCTGGTTGACCGCTTCCGGAATAACCGGGTTGACCTTGCCTGGCATGATCGAACTGCCTGGCTGACGTGCCGGCAGGTTGATCTCGTTGATGCCGGTACGTGGGCCGCTGGACAGCAGGCGCAGGTCGTTGCAAATCTTCGACAGCTTGACCGCGGTACGCTTGAGCATGCCGGAGAACAGCACGAAGGCGCCCATGTCGGAAGTGGCTTCGATCAGGTCGGCGGCCGGTACCAGCGGTTGACCGCTGATCACTGCCAGACGCTGAACAGCCAGAGCCTGATAACGCGGGTCGGCGTTGATGCCGGTACCGATCGCGGTGCCGCCCAGGTTCACTTCAGTCAGCAGTTCCGGAGCCAGCGTCTTCAGACGGGCCAGGTCTTCGCCCATAGTGGTGGCGAACGCACGGAATTCCTGACCCAGGGTCATCGGCACGGCGTCTTGCAGTTGGGTACGACCCATTTTCAGGACGTGGTTGAATTCTTCACCCTTGGCCGCGAACGCCTGAATCAGGCTGTCGAGGCTGGCGAGCAGAGCATCGTGACCGAGCAACAGACCCAGGCGGATCGCCGTCGGGTACGCGTCGTTGGTCGACTGCGCCATGTTTACGTCATCGTTCGGGTGCAGGTACTGGTATTCGCCTTTCTGGTGACCCATGGCCTCCAGTGCGATGTTGGCGATGACTTCGTTGGCATTCATGTTGGTCGAAGTGCCAGCGCCGCCTTGAATCATGTCCACCACGAACTCTTCGTGGAAGTCGCCGCGAATCAAACGTGCACAGGCTTCGCTGATGGCAGCGTGCTTGGCTTCGCTCAGGTGACCCAGTTCACGGTTGGCGTCAGCAGCGGCCTGTTTGACCATGGCCAGGCCGACAACCAGTTTCGGGTAGTGCGAAATCGGAACGCCCGAGAGGCGGAAGTTATTCACCGCTCGCAGGGTCTGGATACCGTAATACGCTTGAGCGGGTACTTCGAGAGCGCCAAGCAGGTCATTTTCTGTGCGGAATGATGCAGCGGAGGACATGATAGAAATCATCTCAATATGGACCCGGTCTGTGCCGGAACGCTGTGAATGCTAGGCTTGTGCAGAATTTTGGGCCAATGCTGTTAAACACTAGCCTATGCACATTCGGCATAATGCCCGTGTGACGCCGTGTTGACGGCAGGCGTATGACCTAAATTGGTGCATCTCCGGGAGGGCGTGATGAATCTGGAAAGCAAATGGCTGGAGGACTTTAGTGCCCTGGCCGCCACCCGCAGTTTCTCCCAGGCAGCCGAGCGGCGTTTCGTGACGCAACCGGCATTCAGTCGGCGAATCCGTAGCCTTGAGGCCGCGCTCGGTCTGACTCTGGTCAACCGTTCCCGAACGCCGGTGGAACTGACGGCAGCAGGGCAATTGTTTCTGGTTACCGCACGCACCGTGGTCGAGCAACTGGGCGAAGTGCTGCGCCATCTGCACCACCTGGAAGGCGGGCAGGGCGAAGTGATGCAGGTCGCGGCGGCGCATTCCCTGGCGCTTGGTTTCTTTCCGCGCTGGATCGCGCAGTTGCGCAACGAAGGCTTGAACATCGCCACGCGGCTGGTGGCAACCAACGTCGGTGATGCCGTGCATGCGTTGCGCGAAGGCGGTTGCGATCTGATGCTGGCGTTCTACGACCCGGACGCCGCGATGCAGATGGACCCGGAAATCTTCCCCTCGCTGCACCTTGGCCACACCGAGATGCTGCCGGTGTGTGCCGCCGACGCCAATGGCAAACCGCTGTTCGATCTGGAAGGCGAAAGCAGCGTGCCGTTGCTGGCGTACAGCGCCGGGGCCTTTCTCGGGCGTTCGGTGAACTTGCTGCTGCGTCAACGAGCGCTGCGCTTCACCACGATCTACGAAACCGCCATGGCCGACAGCCTGAAAAGCATGGCCCTGGAGGGCCTGGGCATCGCCTGGGTGCCGCAACTGAGTGTGCGGGCCGAACTGGCGCGCGGTGAACTGGTGGTCTGCGGCGGCCCGCAGTGGCATGTGCCGCTGGAGATTCGTCTGTACCGCTGTGCGCTGGTGCGCAAGGCCAACGTGCGATTGTTGTGGCGCAAACTCGAGGGTGGGGCCGCACAAACTCCGACTGGACTGTAGGAGCCGGCTTGCTGGCGAACCAGACAACCCGGTTTGTCAGGTATGCCAGCTTTCGCTGGCAAGCCAGCTCCTACGATGAAATGCGCGGTGTTTTCATTGACCTTCGAGTCAATAAAACCGGTACTTTGCGCCGCATGACAGATGGTCGCCACAGGGGCTGTTTATCTGCTTCATTGAGGTATACTGCGCGGCCTTCGGCCGGTTACGACCGGCCATAATTCGTACAATCAAGCCACGCATTCTGCGTGGCTTGTTGTTTTTTGATGCGCCTGCGGGCGCCCAGAGAGAAGAGGCACGACGATGAGTGCACTGGTTGGCGTGATCATGGGCTCCAAGTCCGATTGGTCCACCCTTAGCCACACCGCCGATATGCTGGAAAAGCTCGGCATCCCCTACGAGGTGAAAGTGGTTTCTGCCCACCGCACCCCGGACCTGCTGTTTCAGTACGCCGAAGAGGCCGAAGCACGGGGCATCGAGGTGATCATCGCCGGTGCCGGTGGCGCGGCTCACTTGCCAGGCATGTGTGCGGCCAAGACCCACTTGCCGGTGCTGGGCGTACCCGTGCAGTCCGCCATGCTTTCGGGCGTTGATTCGCTGCTCTCCATTGTGCAGATGCCAGCAGGCATTCCGGTTGCCACTCTGGCCATCGGCAAGGCGGGCGCGATCAACGCGGCGCTGTTGTCGGCGAGTATCCTGGGCGCCAAGCACCCGCAGTTCCACGCGGTGCTGAAAACCTTCCGTGCTGAGCAGACAGACAGCGTCCTGGAAAATCCAGACCCACGCATCGCCTGAGGTTGTTGACGATGAAGATCGGTGTAATCGGTGGCGGCCAGTTGGGTCGCATGTTGGCGCTGGCGGGCACTCCGCTGGGCATGAACTTCGCTTTCCTGGACCCGGCGCCGGATGCTTGTGCAGCCGCGTTGGGCGAACACCTGCGGGCCGATTACGGCGATCAGGATCACCTGCGTCAGCTGGCCGATGAAGTCGATCTGGTGACCTTCGAGTTCGAAAGCGTTCCGGCCGAGACCGTGGCTTTCCTGTCGCAATTCGTCCCGGTCTATCCGAGCGCGGAAGCGCTGCGCATCGCCCGCGATCGCTGGTTCGAGAAGAGCATGTTCAAGGACCTGGAGATTCCTACCCCGGCGTTCGCCGACATTCAGTCCCAGGCTGATCTGGACGCTGCCGTGGCTTCCATCGGTCTGCCGGCGGTGCTGAAGACCCGTACTCTGGGTTATGACGGCAAGGGTCAGAAAGTCCTGCGCACGCCAGAAGATGTGGTTGGCACCTTCGCCGAACTGGGCAGCGTGGGCTGCCTGTTGGAAGGTTTCGTGCCGTTCACCGGTGAAGTCTCGCTGATCGCCGTGCGCGCCCGCGATGGTGAAACCCGCTTCTATCCGCTGGTACACAACACCCACGAAAGCGGCATCCTCAAGTTGTCCGTGGCCAGCACCGATCACCCGCTGCAAGCCTTGGCCGAAGACTACTCCAGCCGTGTGCTCAAGCAGCTGGAATACGTCGGCGTGATGGCGTTCGAGTTCTTCGAAGTCGATGGTGGCCTCAAGGCCAACGAAATCGCCCCGCGCGTGCACAACTCCGGGCACTGGACCACCGAGGGCGCTGAGTGCAGCCAGTTCGAAAACCATCTGCGGGCCGTCGCCGGTCTGCCATTGGGTTCGACGGCCAAAGTCGGCGAAAGCGCGATGCTCAACTTCATCGGCAAAGTGCCGGACACCGAGAAGGTCTTGGCTATCGCCGATTGCCATCTGCATCACTATGGCAAGGCCTTCAAGGTCGGCCGCAAGGTCGGTCACGCCAACCTGCGTTGTGCGGATCGCGAAACGCTGACCGCGCAGATCCTCAAGGTCGAAGCGCTGATCGCCGAATAGTTTCATGTGGCAGCGGCGGAACCATTCAGGGACCGCCGTTCTCTCATGGCAGGATGCTGAAGTCTGTCTAGGCTTTGACATAACCAACCAATCAGAGGGAAATGCCATGGGAATCATCGGAACCATCTTTATCGGCTTGATTGTCGGCCTGCTGGCGCGGTTCCTGAAACCGGGCGATGACAGCATGGGCTGGATCATGACCATCCTGCTCGGTATCGGCGGTTCGCTGGCGGCCACTTACGGCGGTCAAGCCCTGGGCATCTATCAGGCTGGCCAAGGTGCAGGCTTTATCGGTGCGTTGGTTGGCGCGGTCATCCTGCTGGTGATCTACGGCCTGGTCAAAAAGAACTGAGCCAAGCGACAAAGTCCTCTCGGCGGCACAAGCCGGGAGGGCTAGAATGCTCGGTGTTTCCTGTTCTTCCCTTTGGCGAGCACCTTCATGCGCTGTCTTTTGTTGACTCTTGTTTTACTGGGTTCGGGCCTTGCCCATGCCGGCGAACTGCCGGAAACCGACTGGCTTGAATTGATGCCCAAGTCGGACCAGAAGGCCCTCGAGGCCATGCCTGAAATCGACCACAACTCCCCTGAAGCCAATGGCACTTTCACCGACAAAGGTGGGATGAAGCAGGCCAAAGGCTTGCCGGCGGTGATGTACTCGACCAAGACCGTTGCGTCGATGAGCGACAAGAACATCCGCATCGGTGGTTATCCGGTGCCGCTGGAGTCCGATGCCAAGGGCCGCAGTACGCTGTTCTTCCTGGTGCCGTACCCGGGCGCGTGCATCCATGTGCCACCTCCGCCGCCCAACCAGCTGGTGCTGGTGCGCTATCCAAAGGGCCTGAAGCTGAACGATATCTACACGCCGCTGTGGGTCACCGGCACGCTGAAAGTCGAGAAGGTCAGCAATGACCTGGCCGATGCGGCGTATGCGCTGGATGCGCAGAAGGTGCGGGTGGTGGAAGAGTCGGATCTGTAACGGCAACACCAAACCCCTGTAGGAGCGAGCTTGCTCGCGATGGAGGCTAACGATAACGCGTGTTATCTGGATACGCGTTGTCCTCACGTTTTTCGCGAGCAAGCTCGCTCCTACAGGGGGTTATGGCGCTGATTAGAGCGGCTGGCTACCGACGCTCACGCCAAGCGTATGGCTGGCACCCGGCGCCAGGTTCACCACATCGCCCATCACGTTCGCCGTCTCGATGCACAGCATGCGCTGCCAGCCGTCGTCGGCCATGTCGCTGAACGCGGCGGCGCGGTCGATCCACGGGTTCCAGATCACCGTCGTGCGAGAGCCGGTGCTGGTCAGTACGATGCGTCGCTCCCAGGCAGGATCGACGATGCTCAACTGCGGCGGGGTGTCGAGGTAGATGCGATCGGTCTCGCCGGTAAAACGCAGATCACCGGTCTGGGGGACGATTTTCCAGTTGTCCAGGGTTTCGATGTAGTTGAGGCCATCCAGGCCTTCGACATGCACGTCGCGCACATCACTGACGGCAAAGTAACTGTGCAGAGCCTGGCTGATGCTGACGGTTTCGGCGCCTCGGTTGTGGCTGGTCAGCTGGATGTGCAATTGCTCGTCGAGGCGAATGCTCAGCGTCAAATCCACTTGGTGCGGCCAGCCGGGAAAGCCGCCTTCGGGGTAGGGCAAGAGGAATTCGACCTTCAGGCTTTCGCCTTCGGCTTCTATGCCGCCCAGCTCCCAATCCATCGCTCGCACGAAGCCGTGAGCCGACGGCGCTTCATTGCTGATGCGCATCGCCTGCACGCTTTGCGGGTTGCGCGCAAAGTTGCCGAACCACGGCCAGCACACCGGCACGCCGGCACGGATGCTCTTGCCGGTCTTGAACACGGCCTCGTCGTTGAGCCAGATCAGCGGCGGCTGGCCAGCCAATTGATAGCTGAGGATGTGCGCGCCTTGCTGGGCCACCAGTAATTCGGCCTGACCGTGGCGGATGCGCCAGCAGTTCAGTTCATTCAGTTTTACGGCTTCAACATTGGGCGTGCTCATGGGACAGCTCTCGATCAGTAACGTGGACGACTATCGACCGCAAAACGGCTGCCAGGTTTAGCGAGCCCGAGGCGGGACCGAACGGGTGCGACCGCTGCCGTCGATGGCAACGAACACAAACACCGCTTCGGTTACTTTACGCCACTCGCTGGACAGCGGATCGTCGCTCCAGACCTCGACCATCATCTTGATCGAGCTGCGACCGATTTCCAGGGCCTGGGTATAAAAGGAGAGCTGCGCGCCCACCGCCACCGGAACCAGAAAGGCCATGCGGTCGATCGCGACGGTGGCAACGCGTCCGCCAGCGACCTTGCTGGCCATAGCGGTGCCCGCCAAATCCATCTGCGCCACCAGCCAGCCGCCGAAAATATCGCCGAAGCCGTTGGTTTCGCGAGGAAGCGCGGTGATTTGCAGGGCCAGGTCGCCTTGCGGGATCGGATCTTCTTGTTCGAGCTCTATCATTCCGGGGGTGCCTCTGACCCGTGACTCTTCGTTGGTATTGCTGGTGGTAGCCGTCTTCGGGAAAAACGATTCAGCACCGAACATACTACGTTCGTCACGTTTTCCATAAGGCGCCTAAAGGGAAACTCTGCGAAATCGCCTATGAACCTGACAGGCGTTTTCGCACAGCAACCCCTAAAAAACCGGAGCAAGACTGCGAGTATATCGGTCGGTAGACTCCGCGACGACCATCCGGTTCTCATTTTGACCGTCAAAAACGCACCTCTATGTGCTTTTTCGATCAATTTGTTATCGTGCCGGACCTGCCCAAACCTCCGCCAGCGTTGTTGAGGTTGCAGATCCGACTATAAGAGAAGCCCTTGCCATGACCACAGCGCCCTCGAGCATCGCGCAGCCAGACCAACCCGCACGCCCGCTGACCCGCAACGACTACAAGACTCTATCGCTGTCTGCCCTGGGCGGCGCGCTGGAGTTCTACGACTTCATCATCTTCGTGTTCTTCGCCACTGTGGTGGGCAAGCTGTTCTTCCCGGCGGACATGCCTGAGTGGCTACGCCTGATGCAGACCTTCGGCATCTTCGCCGCCGGCTACCTGGCGCGGCCGCTGGGCGGCATTGTGATGGCGCACTTCGGCGACCTGCTGGGCCGCAAGAAAATGTTCACCCTGAGCATTTTCATGATGGCCGTCCCGACCTTGATCATGGGTTTGCTGCCGACTTATGCGCAGATCGGCATGTGGGCACCGATCCTGTTGCTGTTGATGCGGGTGATCCAGGGAGCGGCCATTGGCGGTGAAGTGCCGGGGGCGTGGGTCTTCGTTTCCGAGCACGTTCCGCAACGGCATGTCGGCTACGCCTGCGGCACCCTGACCAGCGGTCTGACGGCCGGCATTTTGCTCGGCTCGCTGGTCGCCACGGCGATCAACAGCCTCTATACCCCTGTGGAAGTAGCGGATTACGCCTGGCGCATTCCGTTCCTGCTTGGCGGCGTGTTTGGTTTGTTCTCGGTGTACCTGCGTCGCTGGTTGCACGAAACCCCGGTGTTCGCCGAGCTGCAACTGCGCAAGGCCCTGGCCGAAGAGGTGCCGCTGCGGGCGGTGCTGCGTGACCATCGTGGTGCGATCGCCATTTCGATGTTGCTGACCTGGTTGTTGTCCGCCGCCATCGTGGTGCTGATTCTGATGACCCCGACTGTGTTGCAGACGGTCTATCACGTCTCGCCAACCACGTCCCTGCAGGCGAACAGCGTGGCGATCGTATTCCTGAGCTTTGGCTGCATCATTGCCGGCGCACTGGCCGATCGCTTCGGTGCGGGACGAGTCTTCGTGATTGGCTGTACCGCGTTGCTGGCCAGCTCCTGGACCTTCTACCACAGCCTGGCTGACCATCCCGACTGGCTGTTCCCAATGTATGCCCTGACCGGTCTGCTGGTCGGCACCATCGGCGCGGTGCCCTATGTGATGGTCAAGGCCTTCCCGCCCGTGGTGCGTTTCAGCGGGTTGTCATTCTCGTACAACGTCGCCTACGCGATTTTCGGTGGTCTGACGCCGATGATCGTCAGCCTGTTGCTCAAGGAAAGTGCGATGGGGCCCGCTTATTATGTGGCGGTGCTGTGCGGGGTCGGGATATTGGTGGGTGCCTGGTTGTGGAAGAAGGGTCGGTAATTATCGGCTGTCGCCGAAAGATCGCAGCCTGCGCAATTCCAACATCTACAGTTACAACTGAAAGGTCAGTCTCCTGATCGGGATAATGGCCTTTCATCCAATTGTCATATTTCAGCCATAGAGTGTTCACACGGCCTGCTGATACTTGGCCCCGAATAACACACCCTATCTGCTAGGAGTAAGGCATGAAACTGAAGCGTTTGATGGCGGCAATGACTTTTGTCGCTGCTGGCGTTGCGACTGCCAACGCGGTTGCCGCTGTTGACCCTGCTATCCCGAGCTACACCAAGACCACTGGTGTGTCGGGCAACCTGTCCAGCGTCGGCTCCGATACCCTGGCCAACCTCATGACCCTCTGGGCTGAGAACTACAAAAAAGAATACCCGAACGTAAACATCCAGATTCAGGCCGCTGGCTCCGCCACTGCGCCACCTGCGCTGACTGAAGGCACCTCCAACCTGGGCCCGATGAGCCGCAAGATGAAGGACACCGAACTGGCTGCCTTCGAGCAGAAGTACGGCTACAAGCCAACCGCTATCCCGGTTGCCGTGGACGCCCTGGCTGTATTCGTACACAAGGACAACCCGATCCAGCACCTGACCATGGAACAAGTTGATGCGATCTTCTCATCGACTCGTCTGTGCGGCGCTAAAGCCGACGTGAAAACCTGGGGCGACCTGGGCGTGACCGGCGACCTGGCCAACAAGCCGGTTCAACTGTTCGGTCGTAACTCGGTATCCGGCACCTACGGCTACTTCAAGGAAGAAGCCCTGTGCAAAGGCGACTACAAGCCTAACGTGAACGAGCAACCAGGTTCGGCTTCGGTCGTGCAGTCGATCAGCTCCTCGCTGAACGGCATCGGTTATTCGGGCATCGGCTACAAGACCGCTAGCGTGAAGACTGTGGCCCTGGCCAAGAAAGGTACCACCGAGTTCATCGAAGACACCGAAGAAAACGCCCTGAACGGCAAGTACCCGCTGTCCCGCTTCCTGTACGTGTATGTCAACAAAGCCCCGAACAAGCCTCTGGCCCCGCTGGAAGCCGAGTTCGTGAAACTGGTTCTGTCGAAACAGGGTCAGGAAGTTGTAGTGAAAGACGGTTACATCCCACTGCCGGCCAAAGTAGCTGCCAAAGCTCTGGCTGACCTGGGTCTGGCGGAAGGCGGCGCTGAAGTCGCAAAAAAGTAACAAATTGAGTCTAGAGTGACCCCTCTGGACTCACATGGGGGCGGCAGGAGCTGCCTCCATACACCTCTAATTCTCTATCCACTGCTGGTTACCGCCAGCGGCGGATTTGTTGCGTCACTGCATTGTCATCTTTCTGTCATACAGGATCGCTAGGGTGTGCGCATGAATGATCTGGCCAATTCCAACATGACTACTAATCCCCCCAAGCGAATTGACTTCAATACGCCTGAGCTACAACGCAAGCGCCGCATTCGCGCGCTCAAAGATCGCCTGACTCGCTGGTACGTCCTCGTTGGCGGCCTCGCTGTACTGGGTGCGATCACCTTGATCTTCTTCTTCCTTGCCTACGTCGTCGCGCCCCTGTTCCAGGGTGCCAGCCTGACCGCCAGGGACGCCATCACGCCAGCCTGGATGCAAGACGCCGGCAAGCCGCTGATGATCTCCCTGGAAGAGCAGAATCAGGTTGCGATGCGGGTTTCCGACAAGGGCCAGGCATTGTTTTTCGACATCGACAGTGGCGCTGAATTGAAGCGCGTCGATTTGTCGATCCCGGCCGGCACCACCGTGACCTCCATCGGAGAAGACCAGCCAGGTCACCCGCTGGTGGCTGTGGGTCTGTCCAACGGTCAGGCTCTGGTGTTCCGTCACACCTATAAAGTCAGCTACCCGGAAGGCAAGAAAACCATCACCCCGGCCGTCGAGTACCCGTACGGCGAAATGCCGATTGCGGTAAATGAAGCCGGCGGTGCGCTGGAGCACGTCAGCCTCAACGCTAACGATTCGACCCTGATGCTGGTCGGTGCCACCGGTTCACAACTCAATGTTCTGTCGCTGACCAGCGAAGAGAACATGATGACCGGCGAAGTCACCAACGAGCAGAAACGCATCGAACTGCCGCAGATGAACGAGCCGGTGAAGAACATCTTCGTCGACCCGCGTCAGCAGTGGCTGTACGTGATCAACGGGCGTGCCCAGGCCGATGTGTTCAGCTTGCGCGACAAGAGCCTCAATGGTCGCTACAAACTGCTTGAAGACGGTGAAGCGCAAGTCACCGCCAGCACCCAGCTTGTGGGCGGTATCTCGCTGATCATCGGTGACTCCAAAGGTGGCCTGGCCCAGTGGTTCATGGCTCGCGACCCCGATGGCGAGCAACGCCTGAAGCAGATCCGCACCTTCCAGATGGGCACCACGCCGATCGTTGAAATCACTGCTGAAGAACGCCGCAAGGGCTTCATTGCCCTCGACGCTTCCGGCAAACTCGGCGTGTTCCACAGCACTGCTCACCGCACCTTGCTGGTGGAGCCAGTCGCTGAAGGCCAAGGCGTTTTCGGTCTGTCGCCTCGCGCCAACCGCGTGATCGTGGAAGCCGGCGGCAAGTTGCACCCGCTGCTGCTCGACAACCCGCACCCGGAAGTATCGTGGAGCGCACTGTGGAGCAAGGTCTGGTACGAGAACTACGACGAGCCTAAGTACGTCTGGCAATCGACCGCTGCCAACACTGACTTCGAACCCAAGCTGAGCCTGTCGCCGCTGACCTTCGGTACCCTGAAAGCCGCGTTCTACGCCATGCTGCTGGCCGCTCCACTGGCCGTTGCCGCTGCGATCTACACCGCGTACTTCATGGCCCCGGGCATGCGCCGCAAGGTCAAGCCGGTGATCGAGCTGATGGAAGCGATGCCGACGGTGATCCTCGGTTTCTTCGCCGGTCTGTTCCTCGCACCGTATGTGGAAGGGCACTTGCCGGGCATTTTCAGCCTGTTGATGCTGCTGCCGATCGGCATTCTGGTCGCCGGTTTCACCTTCAGCCGCCTGCCTGAGTCGATCCGCCTGAAAGTCCCGGATGGCTGGGAAAGTGCGCTGCTGATTCCGGTGATCCTGTTTGTGGGCTGGTTGTCGCTGTACATGAGTCCGTTCATGGAGAACTGGTTCTTCGGCGGCGACATGCGCATGTGGATCTCCCACGACCTGGGTATCACCTACGACCAGCGCAACGCCCTGGTAGTCGGTTTGGCCATGGGCTTCGCGGTCATCCCGAACATCTACTCCATCGCCGAAGACGCCGTGTTCAGCGTGCCTCGCGGCCTGACCCTGGGCTCCCTGGCCCTCGGTGCCACGCCGTGGCAGACCATGACTCGCGTGGTGATCCTCACCGCCAGCCCGGGCATCTTCTCGGCGCTGATGATCGGCATGGGCCGTGCAGTCGGCGAAACCATGATCGTGTTGATGGCCACCGGTAACACCCCGGTCATGGAAATGAACCTGTTCGAAGGCCTGCGCACCCTGGCGGCCAACGTTGCGGTGGAAATGCCCGAATCGGAAGTCGGCGGCAGCCACTACCGCGTGCTGTTCCTCTCGGCGCTGGTGCTGCTGTTGTTCACCTTCGTCATGAACACCCTGGCGGAACTGATTCGTCAGCGTCTGCGCAAGAAATACTCGTCGCTTTAAGAAAGGTAGAAGTCTGTGAAACAGAACTCCCTGAAAGGATGGTTCAAGAGCGGCGCCCCCGGCGTCTGGATCAGCGGTGGCGCGGTGTCCATCGCGGTCATCATGACCATTGGCCTGCTGGCAGTGATTGCCGTGCGTGGCCTGGGTCACTTCTGGCCGGCGGATCTGATCCACGCCAGCTACGACGTGCCGGGCCAGGGCCAGCACCTGGTCATTGGCGAAGTGGTGCAGAAAGAAGAAGTGCCACGTGCCCGTCTGAAGAGCGCTGGCTTGCCAGTGCCTGACGAAGGCCCTGAGTTCATGACCCGCGAGCTGATCAAGGTCGGTAACCGTGACCTGAACGGCAACGACTTCACCTGGACCGTCGGCGAGTGGCTGACCAACCAGACGACACCGCCAGAGCTGATGGCCGTCGAGCGTCGTGAGTGGGGCAACTTCTACGGTTACCTGGTCAACGTCAAACAGGACGGCAAGGTCATCGCTGAAGGCGAAGCCGCGTGGCCTGAGTTGCAGGCCCGTGTCGACCGCGTGAACAAGCTGGCTGCACAGCTCAAGAACCTGGAAAAAACCGACATCGGTGCGATCAACGCCGGTCTCGAGCGCATCCGCTTGCACGGCCGCAAACTGGAACTGGATGGCCAGCTCGACGCCACCGCACAAGCGGACATGGAATCCGAGCGCGCCGAACTCAATGCTCGCTATCAGGATATTGAAGCGCGCCTGAGCGACCTGCACGCGCAGTTCAACCGCGACAGCCTGACCGCCCGCGATGCGAACGGTAAGGAAATCGAAATCGGTATCGGCAAAGTGGTGCACGCCTATCAGCCGAACGCCATGAGCACGACCACCAAGATCGGCTTCTACTTCAGCAAGGTCTGGGAGTTCCTGAGCGACGACCCGCGTGAAGCGAACACCGAAGGCGGGATCTTCCCGGCGATCTTCGGCACCGTGATGATGACCCTGATCATGGCGATGATCGTGACCCCGTTCGGCGTGCTGGCGGCGGTGTACCTGCGTGAATACGCCAAGCAGAACGCGCTGACCCGGATTATCCGCATCGCGGTGAACAACCTGGCGGGCGTTCCGGCCATCGTTTACGGCGTGTTCGGCCTGGGCTTCTTCGTCTACGTGCTGGGTGGCTCGCTCGACCGTCTGTTCTTCCCGGAAGCCTTGCCGGCGCCGACTTTCGGCACACCGGGCCTGCTCTGGGCCTCGCTGACCCTGGCGCTGCTGGCAGTGCCGGTGGTGATCGTGGCCACCGAAGAAGGCCTGGCGCGGATTCCTCGCACCGTGCGTGAAGGCTCGTTGGCCCTCGGCGCGACCAAGGCTGAAACCTTGTGGAAGATCGTGCTGCCGATGGCCAGCCCGGCCATGATGACCGGCATGATCCTCGCCGTGGCCCGCGCCGCGGGTGAAGTGGCGCCGCTGATGCTGGTGGGTGTGGTGAAGCTGGCGCCGTCGCTGCCGGTGGACGGTAACTACCCGTACCTGCACCTGGACCAGAAGATCATGCACCTGGGCTTCCACATCTATGACGTCGGCTTCCAGAGCCCGAACGTCGAAGCCGCGCGGCCATTGGTATATGCCACGGCGCTGCTGCTGGTGCTGGTGATCGCCACGTTGAACCTGTCGGCGGTGTACATCCGTAACCACCTGCGCGAGAAGTACAAGGCGCTGGATAGCTGATAACCCTGTAGGAGCGAGCTTGCTCGCGAAGAAGGTACATCCGACACATTTTTTGTGTCTGAACGACCATCGCGAGCAAGCTCGCTCCTACAGAAAGAATTGTGTAACCGCAGGCCAAGGCCAGCGGAAAACGAACCGAATTTGTTAGCACAGGGAGCCTCCCATGCAGCACGAAGCACATACCCACGGCATCAACATGTCGGCGCTGGGTCGCGACAAACAGAGCCTGAACCTCGAGCAGGAAACCGTGGCTATCGAAGTGCCGGGCCTGAGCCTGTTCTACGGCGAAAAACAAGCGCTGTACGACGTCAGCATGAACATCCCGAAACAGCGCGTGACCGCCTTCATCGGCCCGTCCGGCTGCGGCAAGTCGACGCTGCTGCGTACCTTCAACCGCATGAACGACCTGGTTGACGGCTGCCGCGTTGAAGGCGAGATCAACTTGTACGGCAACAACATCTACCGCAAGGGCGAAGACGTGGCCGAACTGCGTCGTCGCGTCGGCATGGTGTTCCAGAAGCCGAACCCGTTCCCGAAAACCATCTACGAAAATGTGGTTTACGGCCTGCGCATCCAGGGCATCAACAAGAAGCGCGTCCTCGACGAAGCCGTCGAGTGGGCGTTGAAAGGCGCGGCGTTGTGGGACGAAGTCAAAGACCGTCTGCACGAGTCGGCATTGGGTCTGTCCGGTGGCCAGCAGCAACGTCTGGTGATCGCCCGCACCATCGCCGTGGAGCCGGAAGTGCTGCTGCTCGACGAACCCTGCTCGGCACTCGACCCGATCTCCACGCTGAAAGTCGAAGAGCTGATCTACGAACTGAAATCCAAGTTCACCATCGTCATCGTGACTCACAACATGCAACAGGCGGCGCGGGTGTCTGACTACACCGCGTTCATGTACATGGGCAAGCTGGTGGAATTCGGCGACACCGATACCCTGTTCACCAATCCGGCGAAGAAGCAGACCGAAGACTACATCACCGGTCGCTACGGCTAGCAGTAGCCACAAGCCGCACGCTTCAAGCGGCAGGTCAGAGCGGTTCGGGTACGACACACATCAGCTTGCAGCTTGTAGCTTGCAGCTCACAGCTTTTGCGGAGCAGACAACATGATTTCTAAGGAAGGCCTTACACACCACATCTCCCAGCAGTTCAACGCCGAACTGGAGGAAGTGCGCAGCCACCTCCTGGCCATGGGCGGGCTGGTCGAGAAACAGGTCAACGACGCGGTGACCGCGCTGATCGAGGCCGACTCCGGCCTGGCCCAGCAGGTGCGCGAGATCGACGACCAGATCAACCAGATGGAACGCAACATCGACGAAGAATGCCTGCGCATTCTGGCCCGTCGTCAGCCGGCAGCGTCCGACTTGCGCCTGATCATCAGCATTTCCAAATCGGTGATCGACCTGGAGCGCATCGGTGACGAAGCGACCAAGATCGCCCGTCGCGCCATCCAGCTGTGCGAAGAAGGCGAAGCGCCGCGCGGTTACGTCGAGGTGCGCCACATCGGTGACCAGGTGCGCAACATGGTCCGCGATGCACTGGACGCCTTTGCCCGTTTCGACGCCGAGTTGGCGTTGTCGGTGGCGCAGTACGACAAGATCATCGACCGCGAATACAAGACCGCACTGCGTGAGCTGGCGACCTACATGATGGAAGATCCGCGTTCTATCTCGCGGGTTCTGAGCATTATCTGGGTGCTGCGTTCGCTGGAGCGTATCGGCGATCACGCACGCAATATCTCGGAGCTGGTGATTTACCTGGTGCGCGGCACTGACGTGCGGCACCTGGGTCTCAAGCGCATGAAGGAAGAAGTTGAAGGAACCAGTGGCGAAACCGCTAATGTTCCGGGCAAAACTGACGATAAGTAAGGTTGCCCAAGTAAAGCGCCCGGCCTTTTGGCCGGGCGTTTTTGTTTGCGGCTGACGAATTCGAAAAGCAGCACCCGCGAACGAAAAGTCCGGCGTGACTGAAGGTTTTTGGCAATGTGCCATCAGCAAGGCGGTATGCTGGCCGGGATTTTTTAAAGGGGTGGTGGATGAGTAAGGTCAGTGTGTTGGTCGTGGACGACGCGTCGTTCATTCGTGACCTGGTGAAGAAGTGCCTGCGCAATTATTTCCCGGGCATGCGGATCGAAGACGCGATCAATGGCAGAAAGGCCCAGGCCATGCTGGCCAAGGAAGCATTCGACCTGGTCCTGTGCGACTGGGAGATGCCGGAAATGTCCGGCCTGGAACTGCTGACCTGGTGTCGTGAGCAAGACAACCTCAAAACCATGCCCTTCGTGATGGTGACCAGCCGTGGCGACAAGGAGAACGTTGTCCAGGCGATCCAGGCCGGGGTGTCCGGTTACGTCAGCAAGCCGTTCACCAACGAGCAACTGATCACCAAGGTCAAGCAGGCGCTGCACAAGGTTGGCAAACTCGACGCCTTGATCAACGTAGCCGCGACCAAAACAAGCTCGGCATTCGGTAACGACTCCCTCGCTGCCTTGACCGGTGGCAAGGCACCCGTCGCCACGCCAACAGCCGCACCTGCACCGTCCAAAGGCCTGCTCAACAACCCGCCGATCAAGACGCCTGCGGCTTCTTCGGCACCTGCCAGCGGCCGTGGCCAGGGTCAACTGCGTTTGCCGAATGGCATCCAGCAATGTGTGATCAAGGCCTTGAGCCTCAAGGAAGCCCTGCTGGTGGTCAAGCGCTCCGAGACCCTGCCGCAGATCCTCGACAGCGCCGTGCTGGACCTGGAGCAGGGGGACAACGCCGAAGTCGCCCGCCTCAACGGCTATCTGCACGCCATCGTGGCCCACGAACCGAAGCCCGACAGCGACTGGCTGCAACTGACCTTCCGCTTTGTCGATCAGGATGCGCAGAAGCTCGATTACATTTCGCGCCTGATTGCGCGGGGTACGGCGCAGAAGCACTTCATTCCTGGCGCGTGATCTTCGTCGCTTGTGAAAGATCGCAGCCTGCGGCAGCTCCTACAGGTTTATGTGTACACCTGTAGGAGCTGCCGCAGGCTGCGATCTTTTGATCTTGTCTCTTTGAAACATCTGTCGACTACCCGGGTCCATTGCAGCTGCTAGGCTCAATCCCAGGCCTCACTCGACAGAATCCTTGCTCATGTTCACGCGCCTGCTGTTTTTATGTGGCCTGTTCATGGTCGCCACCTCGGCCATGGCTATGACCATCTACAAGTCCAAAGACGCTTATGGCGTGGTTTCCTACAGCGACCGCCCCAGCAAAGGCGCCCACGTGTTCGTTTTTCGCGATGGCATGGTCGAGCACCTTGAGCGCCAGGTGCGCCTCATCATCACGAAGAAGAACGGCGTGCACAGCGTGTACGTGCGCAATGATCTGTATGCGCCGGTAGAGGTCGAATTGAGTTTTGCCGGGGTGAAGAACGCCAGCGGTGTGCCGGGCGGGACGATTCGGCGCGTTATACCGCTACGCAGCAGCGTTCGCCTGGCGCAGCTCACGGCGACTAAAGGTGGAAGGCCCCTTGCGTACGTCCCGAAGTTCAAATACTCCCTGGGCGACCCCTCAGGGCCCATGGTGGGCTATCGGTACCCGTTGCCCTGGCGTGGCGGGCCATTCCGGATCACTCAGGGCGCCAATGGCCCCTACAGCCACTTCGGGCCCAAGAGCCGATATGCCATAGACATCGCAATGCCTGAGGGCACGCCGATCATTGCGGCACGGGGCGGAGTGGTGGTGAAAACCGAAAATCGCCAGAGCGGGCGCGGCACTGATGCATCCGGCAATTTCGTGCGGGTGCTGCACGATGACGGGACCATGGGCGTTTACCTGCACCTGAAGAAAGGCTCGGTCTGCGTTCGGGAAGGTCAGCGGGTACAGGTGGGCAGCGCCTTGGCGCTGTCGGGCAACACCGGTAATAGCACCGGGCCGCATTTGCACTTCGTGGTGCAGCGCAATACCGGGCTGGGGCTGGTATCGATTCCGTACCAGTTCAATCAGCCGGTCGGCGCGCTGCCCAACTTTGCGTTGGGCAAGCAGTGAAGCCTTGAAGCTTTGGGATCAATGCGGTTTAACGAATCGCCTCAATCGAGCATCAACACCTTGGCCAACACGATCTTCGGCCCTTTCATCTTCTTGATGATGATCCGCAGGCCTTCGACTTCCAGCACTTCTTCCTCTTCAGGAACGCGCTTGAGGCTCTCATAGACCAGCCCGGCAAGGGTTTCGGCTTCGACGTGGTCGAGGTCGATGCCCAATAGTCGTTCAACCTTGAACAGCGGCGTATCGCCCCGCACCAGCAGCTTGCCCGGCTGATACGCGAGGATCCCGCGTTCGGCCTTGCGGTGTTCGTCCTGGATGTCGCCCACCAGCACTTCCAGCACGTCTTCCATGGTCAGGTAGCCGATGATGTTGCCGTCGGCCTCTTCAACCACAGCGAAGTGCGAGCCGCCCTTGCGGAACTGCTCCAGCAACTGCGACAACGGCATGTGCCGCGACACGCGCTCCAGCGGTCGGGTCAGTTCGGCCAGGTTGAACGACTCGGGAATGTGGTCCAGCGCCGCCAGTTCCAGCAGCAGATCCTTGATGTGCAGCAGGCCGACGAACTCCTGGCGTTCGCTGTCGTACACCGGATAACGGCTGAATTTGTGGCGACGGAACAGCGCCAGGATTTCCTTGAGCGGTGCATTGAACTCGAGGGTGACCAGGTCTTCGCGGGAGTTGGCCCAGTCGACCACTTCCAGCTCGCCCATTTCCACCGCTGACGCCAGAACGCGCATGCCTTGGTCGCTCGGATCCTGGCCACGGCTGGAGTGCAGGATCAGTTTCAGTTCTTCGCGGCTGTAATGGTGCTCGTGGTGCGGGCCGGGCTCACCTTGGCCTGCGATGCGCAGGATCTGGTTGGCGCTGGCGTTGAGCAGGTAGATGGCCGGGTACATGGTCCAGTAGAACAGGTACAGCGGCACGGCGGTCCACAGCGACAGCAATTCGGGTTTGCGGATCGCCCAGGATTTCGGGGCCAGCTCGCCGACCACGATGTGCAGGTAGGAAATGATGAAGAAGGCGGTGAAGAACGAAACCGCCTTGACCACTTCAGCGGAATCTACGCCCACGGCGCTCAGTACAGGCGCCAGAAGGTGCGCAAACGCAGGCTCACCAACCCAGCCCAGGCCCAGGGAGGCGAGGGTGATACCCAATTGGCAGGCCGACAGGTAAGCATCGAGCTGACTGTGCACGGTGCGCAGGATGTGCCCGCGCCAGCCGTTTTTGTCAGCGATGGCCTCGACCCGGGTCGAGCGCAGCTTGACCATGGCAAATTCCGCCGCAACGAAAAATCCGTTGAGCAAAACCAGGATCAGAGCAAAAAGAATCATGCCGAAATCGGCGAAAATTGTAGCGAGGGTCAAGCCAGGGGAAGGGTCCATGATGGAGTTTTGCGGGTTCCGTGTATTCGAAAGGGAAGTAAAAACCGCGCCTGAAGGGCAGGCGCAAGTCAGCCAATGTAGCGGCTGACCGGCCAGTTGCCTAGTGGTGCGTGCTGACCGGTATCAGTCGGCGGTGCTGATAACCCGGGATTTGGTGACCTGGGCCGGGGCAAAGTGGCAGGTAAAGGTGCTGCCGTGGCCCGGTACGCTGCTGATTTCCATCCGTGCCCGATGCCGTAACAAGACGTGTTTGACAATCGCCAGCCCCAGGCCGGTGCCCCCGGTGTTGGAGTTGCGACTGGAGTCGACGCGATAGAAGCGTTCGGTCAGGCGCGGCAGGTGTTTGGCATCGATGCCGATCCCGGAATCCTGCACGCTCAGGTGCGCCCCCTGGTCATCGCCCCACCAGCGAATGCGGATATTGCCTTCGGCCGGGGTGTATTTCACCGCGTTGAACACCAGGTTGGAAAACGCGCTGCGCAACTCCGCTTCGCTGCCCTTGAGCAGAATCGTCGGGTCGGCTTCCAGGGTGATTGTCTGGTTTTTCTGGCCGGACAACTGCTGAGCATCGCTCTTGATCGATTGCAGCAAGCCGTCGATCGGCACCGGCTGGTTGTCCGACGGATAATCGGTGGCTTCCAGCTTGGCCAGCAACAACAGGTCGTTGAGCAAGGTCTGCATGCGTCCGCCTTGTTGCTGCATCTGCTGCAAGGCACGGCTCCAGCGCGGGTTCACCTCGTCGACGTTATCGAGCAAGGTTTCCAGGTAGCCGCAGATCACCGTCAGCGGTGTACGCAGTTCATGGGAAACGTTGGCGATGAAGTCTTTGCGCATTTGCTCAAGCTGATGGATACGCGTCACATCGCGCACCAGCATCAAGTGTTCGTTGTTACCGTAGCGGGTGATGTACAGCTGGATGCGCACGCGGTCGTTGGTCGGCGAAGGAATTTCCAGCGGCTCGGCGTAGCTGTCTTGCTCGAAGTATTCCTTGAAGCGCGGATGGCGCACCAGGTTGGTCACCGGCTGGCCGCTATCCTGCGGGGTCTTGAGGCCCAGCAGGGTTTCGGCGGCGCGGTTCCACCATTCCAGGTTGCCATCGCTGTCGAGCATGATCACCGCATCTTTCAGCGCGGCGGTGGATTCCTGAACCCGGTCGATCACCGCTTGCAGGCGCCCGCGTACCCGTTGGTCGCGGCGTTGCAGGTGGTAGATGCTGTCGAACACCTCGCCCCACAGACCGTAGCCGTCGGGTGGCGCTTCATCGGGTTTGTGCAGGCGCAGCCACTCGTGCAGACGCAGCAATTGCTTGAGGGTCCAGGCCAGGTAAAGGCCCAGGCCTGCGGCGAGGCTCCAGCCGTAATAACCGGTGATCAGGCCGATCACCAGGCAGGCGGTGACCAGCAGCAGCATGTGGCGGATCAGGGTGCCATGCCAGTTTTGGTTCACGAAAAAAATACGTCCTTGAAAGTGGAACCGCTGCGATCATCAGGCCTTGGTCGAGAACCGGTAGCCAGTGCCGCGCACGGTTTGTACCAGATTTTCGTAAGCATCGCCGAGGGCTTTGCGCAGGCGTCGAATGTGCACGTCAACCGTACGCTCTTCGACGTAGACGTTGCCACCCCAGACCTGATCCAGCAACTGGCCACGCGTGTAGGCGCGCTCCTGGTGGGTCATGAAAAATTGCAGCAGCCGGTATTCGGTCGGACCCATCTCGGCAGGACGGCCGTCGATGGTCACGCGGTGGCTGATCGGGTCCAGCAGCAGGCCGCCGACTTCGATTGGCGCCTCGCCATCGGTCGGGCCGGCGCGACGCAGCACGGCTTTCAGGCGCGCCACCAGCTCACGAGGGGAAAACGGCTTGGTGATGTAGTCGTCGGCGCCGACTTCCAGGCCCTGGATCTTGTTGTCCTCTTCACCCTTGGCGGTGAGCATGATGATCGGGATGTCCCCGGTCAGTTCATCACGCTTGAGACGACGGGCCAGCTCGATGCCGGACGTGCCGGGCAGCATCCAGTCGAGCAGGATCAGGTCCGGTTTGCGGTCGACGATAATGGCGTGGGCCTGCTGGGAGTTTTCAGCCTCCAGGCAGTCATAGCCGGCCATTTCCAATGCAACGGCGATCATTTCGCGAATAGGCGCTTCGTCGTCGACGATCAGAATGCTCCTGCCAACCATGCCCTTATTCCTCTTGTCATTTAACTGTCTTGCGCCGCATTAGATAACGGAATTATTGCAGTCGTGTGACAGTATTTTAGTCGGCCGGCGATTGGCTGGATCCTGGGCTAAGCTTTTAAGTCCGAATCCTGACAACCACAAAAGGAAGGTTTCAAATGAATCGACACTCGCAATCCCTCAAGGCCTTGCTGCTGGCCGCTGCCCTGGCATTGCCTTCGATGGCCTTCGCTGCCGAACCGGGCAAGATGACAGGCGGCATGATGACCGACGACAAAGGGATGACCCTGTACACCTTCGACAAGGACATGGGCGGCAAGTCGATGTGCAACGGCGACTGCGCCAAATACTGGCCGCCAATGATGGCGCCGGCGGGTGCCAAGGCCGAAGGTAAATGGACAGTCATCAAGCGTGACGATGGCAAGATGCAATGGGCCTATGACGGCAAGCCGCTGTACTACTACGAGGACGACAAAAAAGCCGGAGACATGACGGGTGACAAGAAAAAAGACGTTTGGCACGTCGTTCGCGAGCATATGTAACATCGCGAAAAGATTGCAGCCTTCGGTAGGCGCTGCCGCAGGCTGCGATCTTTTCAAAGGTCAACGCAGCGCGTAATCCAGCACAATCCCGACGAAAATCGCCAGGCCCGCCCAGTGATTGTGCAAAAACGCCTTGAAACAGCGCATCCGGTCCTTGCCTCGGGTGTACCAGAACTCCCACGCAAAACAGCCCGCCGCCGCCAGCAAGCCGAGATGGAACCAGCCACCGAGTTCGAACTTCGACCCGGCCAGCAACAAGCAGCCCAGCGCCAAGCCTTGCAAGGTCAGGATGATCACCCGGTCTGCATCGCCAAACAGAATCGCCGTGGACTTCACGCCGATCTTCAGGTCGTCATCGCGGTCAGTCATCGCGTAATAGGTGTCGTAACCCACCGTCCACATCAGGTTGGCGATCCACAGCAGCCACGCGACAGCCGGCAATTCACCGGTTTCGGCGGTAAAGGCCATCGGCATGCCCCAGGAAAACGCCGCGCCCAGTACCACTTGCGGGTAATAGGTGTAGCGCTTCATGAACGGGTAACTGAACGCCAGCGCCAGACCGCCCAACGACAGCCAAACGGTCGCGGCATTGGTGCACAGTACCAGCAGGAAACTCACGCCCATCAGCAATGCGAAGAACACCAGCGCCTCTTTAGAGCTGATCTTGCCGCTCACCAGCGGCCGCTGTTCGGTACGCTTCACATGGCCATCGACCTTGCGGTCCGCCCAGTCGTTGATCACGCAGCCGCCGGCGCGCGTCAGCACCACGCCGAGGACGAAAATCACAATGTTGGCCAAGGAAGGCGAACCCTTGCCGGCAATCCACAGCGCCCACAGCGTCGGCCACAGCAGCAGGTAAATGCCGATCGGCTTGTCCATGCGGGTCAGCTGAATGAAATCCCAGGCCCTAGGATTCAAGCGGTTCAAGGACTTGAGCAGGCTTTGGTACATCAACGGTTCTCCGATTGGGCGCAGGCGGCGTCCCACAGGGAAGGCAGGAATATTTCGGCCACCAAAACGCTCAAGGCGCCGCGGTCGAAGCGCGAGCGGCGCCCCCACAGTTCAGGCGATTGCACCTCGGCGGGCAGCCACGCTTGCGGATAATGGCAAACCTCGATGGCCCGGCGCTGGAAGGCCTGATCGCAAAACAGCAATTCGCCCAGCGAGCGGCTGCCCAGTTCGTCCATGTGCAAGCCGTCGCCTTGCAATGCACTGCGTGACGCCACGCTGCGCGCAAACACCCACGCCTGGCCGTGACCGCGCAAATACACCTCACGTACCCAGCCCTCACTGCCTTCGGCCAGGTCCAGCGCTGCGCATTCGTCGGCACGCAGGGGTTGCCAGCCTTCGAACATCGGCGAGACGCTGAAGGCATCATTCGACAGATGAATCAGACGTCTGGTCAGCGAGCCTTCGTCGAACAGCCAATCGAGGGTGGAGGCATCGGGGAGGGGCGCCAGTTCGCTGCGCGAGAGCCAGAGAGGAGCTGGAGAGGGGGATTCTGTGTGATGCACAATGAGTCATTATTGGCAGCAAATGAGGCGGCGAGCTTAACATGTCAGCCGCCGATATCGATTGAAATGGCCTGCCGTTGCGCCGAACAGGCTTGCATCTGACGGCCCCGATCAGTACAAAACGCGCTGAGTTGGACGGCAGTGCTACAACCATCGACCGTCCGGCCGGCAAAACGCCTGAACCCTGAGGAAGTACCTGAATGAAAAAGTGGCAATGTATCGTCTGCGGCCTGATCTACAACGAAGCCGACGGTTGGCCGGATGACGGCATTGCGCCGGGCACCCGTTGGGAAGACGTCCCGGCAGACTGGCTGTGCCCGGACTGCGGTGTGGGCAAAATGGATTTTGAAATGATCGAAATCGCTGCCTGAATAATTGAGGAGTAAGGAATGAACGCACCTGTCGTCATCATTGGCACCGGCCTGGCTGGCTACAACGTGGCCCGCGAGTTTCGCAAACTCGATAGCGAAACCCCGCTGCTGTTGATTACCGCCGATGACGGGCGCTCCTACTCCAAGCCGATGCTCTCCACCGGCTTCGGCAAAAACAAGGATGCCGACGGCCTGAGCATGGCTGAACCCGGCGCCATGGCCGAACAACTCAAAGCGGAAATACGCACCCACACCCGCATCAGCGGCATCGACCCGGGCCACAAACGCCTGTGGATTGGTGAAGAAGCGGTGATCTACCGCGACCTGATCCTGGCCTGGGGTGCCGAAACCGTGCGCGTGCCTATCGAAGGCGACGCGGCGGATTGCGTTTTCCCCATCAACGACCTGGAAGACTACGCACGCTTCCGCGCAGCGGCAGCCGGCAAGCGTCGCGTGCTGCTGCTCGGTGCCGGCCTGATCGGCTGCGAGTTCGCCAACGACCTGACCCTGGGCGGCTACGAAGTGCAACTGGTTGCACCATGCGAACAAGTCATGCCTACCCTGTTGCACCCGGCGGCCGCTGCTGCGGTACAGGCTGGCCTCGAAAGCCTCGGCGCGCGCTTCCACCTTGGGCCAGTGCTCAACCGCCTGCAACGCGTGGCTGACGGCCTGGAAGCGCACCTGTCCGATGGCCAGGTGATCCCGTGCGACGTAGTGGTCTCGGCCATTGGCCTGCGCCCACGGGTCGACCTCGCGGCAGCGGCCGGTCTGCAGGTCAGCCGCGGCGTCATGGTCGACCGGCACCTGAAAACCTCCCACGCCAACATCTACGCCCTGGGCGATTGTGCCGAGGTCGACGGGCTGAATCTGCTGTACGTCATGCCTCTGATGAGTTGTGCGCGAGCGTTGGCCCAAACCCTCGCCGGCAATCCGACCGCCGTCACCTATGGCCCGATGCCGATCACCGTCAAAACCCCGGTCTGCCCGTTGGTGGTATCCCCGCCGCCACGGGGCGCAGAGGGCATTTGGACCGTCGAAGGGCAGGGCGCCGACATCAAGGTGTTATGCCGTGATGCCGCGGGCAAGCTGCTCGGTTATGCCCTCACCGGCGCCGCCGTGATGGAAAAACTGGCCCTGAACAAAGAGCTTCCGGCTCTGTTGGCATAAATACCGGTCGTTCTGTCGGAATCACCCCCCTTTTGCCCTAACAATGGCCGCGCCGATACTGGCGCGGGGCCTCACTGCGTGCCATCCTCACTTCCGTCTGCCGCAGAGTAGAGCACCTGCGGCGCTTTTGGCGCTGCTCCGCAGAGAGCAGCACGGACATAACAACAACAAACCGTCAAAGGGGCTTCACTCACATGCGTAAACCAGACCTCGCCGCAGCCATTGCTGAAAAAGCAGACCTCACCAAAGAACAAGCCAACCGCGTTCTCAACGCCGTTCTTGAAGAAATCACCGGTGCCCTGCACCGCAAAGACAGCGTGACGCTGGTGGGCTTCGGCACCTTCCTGCAACGCCATCGCGGTGCCCGCACCGGCAAAAACCCGCAAACCGGTGAGCCCGTCAAAATCAAGGCCAGCAACACCGTTGCTTTCAAGCCTGGGAAATCGTTGAAAGATAGCGTTAATCCGTAATCCGTAATCCGTTTTCACCTCCCGCGTAGCGGGGGAGTGGAATAAAAAATGGGCACGCCAACCAGGGTTGGGTGCCCATTTTTTTTGAAGGGTTAATTGAGGATCCCTGACTGCCCTATTGCGACAAGCAGTACCATTGCACCTACAAGCCCAATAAAACTCCATTGCAGCATTACAAGGTGTCGCTTAAGTGGGAGGGGGAAGCTGTCTATGTCCTCAGAATTGGCTAGACCTCGTTTAAGGAAGAACCCCGGGAATGTAAGAATGCTAGAAATGTTTCCTACCAGCTGTAACCTGCCATAGAGAGTTGTGCGCCTATATATTCCGAAAGTCAGTAGAGACGAGCTGTTTTTGAAGTGTGACGACATCAAGTCACCCTTGGTATAACTCAGATACAAAGCTGTTCCAATGCAGATGAATTGACAAATAATAACCACGCCGCCCAAGCTGCCGATGATCATTTTAGCGGTAGTCATTTCATGGTCTCGTAAATTTGCTCTCCAACCATTTCACCGAGTACGCCACCAAACTCTCCTCCAGCATAAGAACCAATTCCCACGACCAGAATACTGCATGCCAATGGTGCAAAGCCGGCTGTAGGTACAGTTAGTGCAACACAGAGTCCACCCACTAAGGGAGCAGTCAAACCGCCAGCCAATACGCCGCCCCCAATCCCGTCAGCAAAGCTCCCTGCCTCAGTGAACTTGACTCGCTTGCAGGCCTCGGCATTGCCCGCTGTGCACACATCCTGCACCTTCATAGCTGACGCTCCGCCACCAACAGCGGTGCCGAGCCAACCGCCGTACTGAACGTACTTTGACGCCTTGGCGACACCCTCAAGATGAGAAGTGTATCCGGGTATATGCTGTGCGCTGCCGGCTTCGGTCCAACGGTGAACCAAACTGCGACTTGAAATACCCAGTGCACGCTTCAAGTTTGGATGATCAGGGAACCCAATGCCTTAACGTGTCAGGCTGGTCATATGGGTATCGAGCTTTGCAAATAGCTGTTGGCGCTCCGCAAAAAACGTCGGTGAACTCAGATGTCCATCGCGCAGAAATGAACGCTGATGCAACGCTTCGATGTCATTCAGGGTTTTACTGACGTTATCCAGGTTGTTTTTGAAAACGCTCGCGCCGATGCCGATAGCGTTCGAGCCATAGGTCAAGAAGGTCTGGATGGCATCACGGTGTTGCACCATGAAATCCGCCTCTTCCGGGCTGAGCGTTGCAAGCACTTGGTTAGTCCTGGCTGCCACATCCATGAGAAGGGCTTCTTCGCGGGTGCACTGGTAGTTGCTCGGGTCGCTCAGCACGATCATCGAGCCGGCTTTGACGTCGCGCAGATTGGGATTGAGCAGTTTGAATTTGCCCATCACCGCCGGGTCGCGCAGGGTGAACAACGAGGCCTCAAGCTGTTCGCGGGAGGTGCTCTTTGGAACGATGTAAAAGCCTGGCTCTACTGCCTGCGCGCTGTTGTCACGCATCGGCACGGGAGAGCTTGGTGCAGGCGCGTAGCTGGATGATCGTGACGCTAACGGAGCGCTGGCAGCGGTGGGCGCGGCCTGCGCGGTGGCGGTTCGCGTGGCGTGTGGTTCTGCACTGCGCTCGGACTTGTAGGTGCCCGTGGACTGCGATGGGATCAGCCCGGCTTTGCAAGGACAACTACTGAAGCTATCCAGCGACCCCGCCACCATCCTGCCGCTGCTTTTGATGAATGAAACACCGCCATTGATCACATAGAATTTATTGTCTTTACCGCAGGAAACCCGATCCCCGTCGCGCGCGTGCGCGAAGCCAAACATCATGATGTGAGTATCGGCTTCCAGAACCTCGCCACCGCAGGTGGTCTTGTCACCCTTGCGGATGAAGTATCCCTTTGTCATTGCTTGCACTCCGTGTCCATTCACGCGCAAGGCAAGGCACGTGCTGCGTTATATGAGTCGCACCGACTCAGGAATGAGCGGGCGAACACAAAGTACGTGGGCAGGAAAGTTATTCAAGACGGCGCAGGGAGAACAGGAAGCTTCCTACGCAGATTTGAGAAAGGGAGAAGTGAGTGGGAGTTGGCTTTTAAGGGCGGCAGCAGCGACTTGCCTTAAACCCCGATGGTGACGGCTCCGATCGGGGGCGTTTTCCTGCTTGGCGAGTTAGCAGGTTCGGCTTGATTTCTTCGTGAGAATCGCTGCCATTTCCGGTTCTTCCAGATGATCCAGCGCTTGCTCTACCAGCAAATGCACCCCGTCAGCCATGCGGCTGATCGCCAGGGCTACTGAGCGGCGTGAGCCGTCTACATCATCGGCCAGGTCAGCGGCGATGGCGCTGATGGACAGCAGATCTTCCGAGGCGTTGGCCAGGAGTGCTTCGGTGTTGATGTCCGGGCAGACACTGAAAAGTTGGCCGTTGCGTTTTGGTTGTTTCTGTTCGGTTTGGGTTGCATGGTGATTGGGGGCGCGTTCTACCGCTTGATGGAGCTCTTTGGTATTAAGGGCTTCGTAGCGGGTAGGGGCTTCGTTTACTGGGGGATTCGGTGTTGGCTTAATCATTGGAATCGTACCGATTTGAGGGCTAACACCATTTCGCTTGCACTTCGAAAGAGGTGGCAGCTGTGTATAGGTGTGCAAGACCGGAATCGGTAAACCGGCAGATCGGAAGATCTCCCACACACAGCCGCCATAACGATCCGCGAGCATAGAAAAACGCTCTAGGAATAGCCATTACCGATTGTGTGCCGATTCCGGACTTGCACGTCCGAGTCACCGATTTTGCGGTGACTTAAAGAGGTTATCGGTGCCGACCAAAATCGCCTAGTTCACGCATGGCCCGGCGTTTTGAAGGAAATGTCCGAGAAGTCTGCGGGGTGCAAGATCAAAAGATCGCAGCCTTCGGCAGCTCCTACAGGAATGTGTTTCTGCCGTTGTAGGAGTGTCACGGAAGACATTCCTACGCATGAGTGTGGGAACGATCAGTGAGACAGTATGAAAGCGTGACTTAGCGGTCATCATACGAGAAATATGGCTTATCTTCTTCTAACGCATCTGAAAGGTGGCGCTCAGTTGTTAAGTCGCTAAACTGCTCCGGCCGTTCATTTTTCTCTTGAGGCTGTGCGCATGAAATTTCGTTTTCTGCTGTGGATGCTGGGTTTGTTGATGGGTAAGGCCAGCCGGACCAATCCGGCGTTTCAGCAGCAGTTGGGTGATAAGGATCTGGTGTTTCAACTGCAGACCCTGGACGGGAAAGTGGCGCGGCAATTTCGCGTGAAGGACCGGCGCATCACCAGCCAATCGGGTGTGCATGCCGAGCCTGCCTTTGCGATTGCCTTTAAAGATGCCGCGTACGGCTTTGCCACGATGCAGGCGAAGAACAAGCAACTGGCGTTCATGACGGGGATTCAGGACAAGTCGATTCAGATCAAGGGCAACCCGGCGCTGGTGATCTGGTTCCAGGGGCTGACCAAGTATTTGAAGCCGAAGAAGGCGTAGGAGCGAGCTTGCTCCGGGCGGCGTTCCGACGAGAAACTCAAGTACCCCCGCGTTTATCCAGGATGCACGCGTCATCGTTGACGACCTTCGCGGGCAAGCCCGCTCCTACAGGATTCAGGTGATCCATGTGGGAGCGTGGCTTGCCCGCGTTGCTTTTCAGCCCTGAGTGAACTGCGAAGCCAGTTCGCGCAGCAGCACTTCGGCCTCGAGGACTTTGCTGACCACGTCGTTGGCTTTTTCGCGGCTCAGGCCAAGGCGTTCGAGCAGGGCGTCGGGGATGCCTTCGTCCGGACCAGAGCCAATGCCACGGCTGCGCAGCAGGCGTACAGACAGGCACACCAGGTTCGGGTATTCGGCGTAGGCGCCATCGTAGGCCGGGTCGTGCTGGAAGCGCAGGGCGGTGGCCAGTTCTTCAGGCATGTCCCAGAAACGCATCAGCCATGTGCCGATCTGTTCCCGGCTAATGCCCAGCAGGTGTTGTTCCACGAAGCTGTGGCACAGGTGCGGGTTGACCTCCAGGTGGCGGCAGATCAGTGAGAAGTGCGGCGGGAACACGTGGGCCAGCAGCAGGTAGCCGAAGTTGTGCAGCAGGCCGGCCAGGTAGGTCAGGCCGGCTTCCGGACGCTGGGCGCGAGGCATGGCGCGGGTCAGGCCTTCGATGACGGCGGCGGTGTAGATCGATTGCTGCCAGTACGGTGTGGAGTGTTGCGGGTGGTCCTTGGGCAGGCTCAGGGTTTTGCCCAGGGCCAGGCCCAGCGCCAGGTTGATCACCAGGTCGAAGCCCAGCACGCGCACGATGGCGTCTTCCACCGAGCGGATCTTGCCGGGTGAGGCGTAATACGGCGATGCCGCCCAGCTCACGACTTGAGCGGCCAGAGCCGGGTCGGTTTCGACCACGCCGGTGATGTCGTCGATGGTGGCGTTGGGGTCGACGCGCAGCTTGATGATTTTTTGCGCGGTTTCGGCCAGCGGCGGAATCTCGATGGTCGCTTCCAGGCGCTGCTGGATACGCCGTGCGGTGAACGCCTGGACGGCTTGGGTGATTTCCTCGCGGTCGTCATCGGGGCGGTCGAGGTTGGGGCGGATGCTGGTCAGGTTTTCGCCGAAATTGGCGGCGCTGGCCTTGGTCAGCATGGTCTTGAAGTCTTCGCTGGAGATTTCCAGCAGCACGCCCGGCTCACCGGAATTGACCAGCAGCTTTGGTTCGCGCAGCAGGCTTTCTTCGTACAGGCACGGCGAACTGGTGAGCGCCGGCAGGCCAGGCAACAGGCTCAGGTTGTGCTTGCCGAGCATTTTTTCCAGGCGTTCGACGGGTACGGCAGTGAGGCGGCGACCGGTGAGTTCGGTCAGGCGATTGAGGTCAAGCAACTGGCTCTGCGGGAACAACACCATCAACGCGCCGACGCTGTCATCCAGCAGAACGGCCTGCACTTTGCGCGCGGCATTGAGGCCGTGATGGTCCAGCACTTCTTCGTAGGCAATGGCCAACTTGCCCAGCATCAGCCGAATAACCGACGGAGCGTGCGGGGTGGCGGGTGCTTGGGCAACTTCGGTCATGGACTGTATCCGTTTCAAAACAATTGCAGGAGTATAACCAGCTTGCTCAAACCCATGGCCCGGAAACTGCGACGGTGCTTAGACTTGGCCGTATTGCTGCCCGTGACGTAGCCAGCGGTCGAGTAGCGGGCTGACGTGGGTTGGCCAGCGCTCAAGCAATGCCTGGGCGGCATCCCGTACGGCGGGCAACAAATCGGCATCGCGCATCAGGTCAGCGACTTTGAATTGAAGCAGGCCGGTTTGCCGGGTGCCGAGCATTTCGCCGGGGCCGCGCAGTTCCAGATCCCTTTCGGCGATGACGAAACCATCGTTGGTTTCGCGCATGATGCCCAGGCGCCGGCGGCCGATCTGCGACAGCGGCGGATGGTAGAGCAGCACGCAATGGCTGACGGCGCTGCCCCGGCCGACGCGGCCGCGCAGCTGGTGCAGTTGCGCCAGGCCCAGGCGCTCCGGGTTTTCAATGATCATCAAGCTGGCGTTGGGTACGTCCACGCCCACTTCGATCACCGTGGTCGCGACCAGCAGTTGCAGGTTGCCGGCCTTGAACTCGGCCATCACCGCGGCTTTTTCTGCGGGCTTCATGCGGCCGTGGATCAGCCCGACCTTCAACTCGCCGAGGGCAGCGGTGAGGTCTTCATAAGTGGTTTCGGCAGCCTGGCAGGTCAACTCTTCCGACTCTTCGATCAGTGTGCAAACCCAATAGGCCTGGCGCCCTTCGGCGCAAGCGCTGCGTACCCGCTCGATGACTTCGACCCGGCGGGTGTCGGTGATCAGTACGGTGTTGACCGGAGTTCGGCCCGGCGGCAGTTCGTCGAGGATCGAGGTGTCGAGATCGGCGTAGGCGCTCATGGCCAGCGTGCGCGGAATCGGCGTGGCGGTCATGATCAACTGGTGCGGGCACATGCGCCCGCCGGCGCCCTTCTGCCGCAAGGCCAGACGCTGCTGCACGCCGAAGCGATGCTGCTCGTCGATGATCACCAGCGCCAGGTTCTTGAATTGCACTTCATCCTGGAACAGCGCGTGAGTACCAACCACCATCGGTGTGCCGCTGGCGATTTGCTCCAGCGCAGCCACGCGGTTCTTGCCCTTGAGCTTGCCGGCCAGCCACGCGACTTCGATGCCCAGCGGTTCGAGCCAGCGCTTGAACGTGATGAAGTGCTGCTCGGCGAGAATCTCGGTGGGCGCCATCAGCGCGACCTGATAGCCGGCCTCCAGCGCTTGCAGCGCGGCGAGCGCGGCGACCACGGTTTTGCCGGCGCCAACGTCGCCCTGGATCAGCCGCAGCATGGGTTCGTGCTGACTGAGGTCGTAAGCGATTTCGTTGCCGACCCGTTGCTGGGCACCGGTCGGGTTGAAGCCGAGGTTGGCCAGGTATTTGGCCGGCAGTTGGGTGGCTTTGGGCATTGCCGGCGCGCGCAGGGAGCGCATGCTTTCACGTAGGCGTTGTTGCGACAATTGATGGGTCAGCAGTTCCTCGAAGGCCAGACGGTGCTGCGCCCAGTGGTGACCGAGGGCCAGTTCATCGACGTCGGCATCGGCGGGTGGGTTGTGCAGGTAGCGGATCGCATCGGCCAGTGGCGCCAATTGGTAGTCGCGAGCCAGTTCGTTCGGCAGCCAGTCGGGCAGGCTGCTGGGGCCGAGCAGGGTGAGGGTCTGCATGCACAACTGGCGCAAGCGCTGTTGGGTCAGGCCTTCGGTGAGCGGGTAGACCGGGGTCAGGGTTTCATCCACCGGCGGCGGTTCGTCGCCGGTGATGGCGCGGTATTCCGGATGGTAGATCTCCAGCCCCGAAGCACCGGGCCGTGCTTCGCCGTAACAGCGAATTCGCGTGCCGCGCTTGAGGCCTTCTTTCTGCGCGTTGCTGAAATGGTAGAAACGCAGGCTGAGTCCGCCGGTACCGTCCTGCAAGCGCACGACCAGGCTGCGTCGCCGGCCCATGACCACGTCGGCGCCGCTGACGGTGCCTTCGATGACCGCGTCCTGTCCGGGTCGCAATGCGCCAATCGGAACCACGCGGGTGCGGTCCTGATAGCGCAGCGGCAGGTGAAACAGCACGTCCTGGAGGTTTTCCAGGCCGACCTTGGCCAGTTTCTCGGCCATGGCTTCACCGACACCCTTGAGTGCCGTCACCGACACTTGCGACAACTCGCTCATGACCGTTGCTTAGCCCGCAGCGACTTGTGCCGCTGGCTTGGCCACCGAGCACAGGCGAATGGAGTCGGCGAGGATTTCAATCGCCTTCGGACGCGGGAAGCTCGCGCGCCAGGCAATGGCCACGGTGCGGAACGGTACGGGTGCCGAGAGCGGGCGCACTTCAATCACGCCCGGGGCGTAGTGATGGCTGTCGACTGCCGATAACGGCAGGATCGAAATACCCAGGCCGGACGCGACCATGTGGCGAATGGTTTCCAGGGAGCTGGATTCCACCGTGGTGTGCTTGGCGCCGTCGTTGCCTTTGGTCAGGGTCGGGCAGGCTTCCAGTACCTGATCGCGGAAGCAGTGACCTTCGCCGAGCAGCAGCAGGCTCTTGTCGTTGAGCAGGTTGGCGTCGATGGATTCTTTTTGCGTCCACGGGTGCTGGGCCGGCATCAGTACGTAGAAGGGCTCGTCGTAGAGTTGCAGGGTCAGCACGTCGGCTTCATTGAACGGCAGGGCGATGATGATCGCGTCGAGCTCGCCGTTGCGAAGTTTGTCGCGCAGCACGTGGGTGAAGTTTTCCTCGATGTACAACGGCATCTGCGGGGCGACCCGGTGCAGTTGTGGAATCAGGTGCGGAAACAGGTAAGGCCCGACGGTGTAGATCGCGCCGACTTTGAGCGGGGCGGTCAGTTGATTCTTGCCGGCCTGGGCCAGTTCGCGGATGCCCTGGGCTTGTTCCAGCACTTTCTGCGCTTGGGCGACGATGCCTTCGCCAACCGGGGTCAGGCGCACGGCACTTTTGCTGCGCTCGAAAATCAGCACACCGAGTTCGTCTTCAAGCTTTTTCACGCCCACCGAAAGGGTCGGCTGGCTGACGTGGCAACGCTCGGCCGCGTGGCCGAAGTGCTGCTCTTGGGCGAGGGTAACGATGTAGCGTAATTCTGTAAGAGTCATAGCAAGCGTCCATGAAGTTGCGGGCCAAGCATACCGGCTGCAATCGATAGACGCACGTTATCAGACTGTACGTGTCGAGTGACACTGGGCAATGCGAAAGGCAAAAAAGATCGCAGCCTGCGGCAGCTCCTACAGGGATCACATTAACCCGTGTAGGAGCTGCCGCAGGCTGCGATCTTTTGATCTGCTGCTTTTTACCGCCGGCGTTTTTCCAGCGAATAAACAAACGGTGCAACGATTTCGATGGAGCCGTTAGTCAGCATGTCGGCCGGTGGCTTGGGCAGCGGTTGAGCGCGGCGGATCATTTCCAGGGTGGCCCGGTCCAGATCGGCAGTGCCCGAGGCGCCTATCAGCTCAAACGACAACACATTGCCTTCGGCATCCACGACGAAACGCAGACGGTTCATGCCTTCCTTGCCCCGCGCCTGGGCACTTGCCGGGTACTTCTTGTACTTCTGCAGGTGCGCCAGCAAGGTGCCTTGCCAGCTGGCCTTGGCCGCCAGTTGAGCCGGCGAAGGGCCGGGCGCAGGCTGGGCGGATTTCTCCGTTGGCGTCTGAGTCTGTTGCGTTTCGGCTGGTTTCTCTTCGGCCGGCTTTTCCTTCGGCGGTTCGGGTTTCTTCTCTACCGGCTTGGGCGGCTGCGGCTTCGGCTTGGGTTTGACCGGCTTGGGCACGGCAATTTCAGCTTTCGGCGCTTCAGCGAGCTTGGGTATCGGCAGTTCTTCAACCGGAGCCGGTGGCTGCGGCGGGGTGACGACCTTCGGCGGAGCAGGCGGTGGCGGGGCAGGAACCGGTGCCAGCTCGACCATCATTGCCTGAGGGGGCAATTCGATGGGCGGACGGGCGGACCAGTTCAGCGCCAGCGCGATGGCCAGCGCGTGAACACCCAACACCACGGCCAGGCTACCGCTGTAACGCGTCAGCTTATGGCGCGTCGTGATCATTTTTTGGCTGCCGTCTCGAGTCCGACCAGACCGACTTTCAGGTAACCGGCAGAGCGCAGGTTGTCCATCACGCTCATCAGGTCGCCGTAATCCACGCCTTTGTCGGCCTGGAAGAAGATTGTCGTGTCTTTCTTGCCCTGGGTTTTGGCGTCGAGCGTGGCACCGAGTGCTTCGGCCTTCACTTCGTCTTCGCCGAGGAACAGGCGCTGGTCAGCCTTGACGCTGAGGAACACCGGTTTCTCTGGCCGCGGCGCCGGCTTGGCGGTCGAGGCGGGCAGGTCGACCTTGATGTCCACGGTGGCCAGAGGGGCCGCCACCATGAAGATGATCAAAAGCACCAGCATCACGTCGATGAACGGCGTGACATTGATTTCGTGGTTTTCGGACAGATCGTCGTCTGCCCCTTCCTTCAAATGCAGGCCCATGGCCGATTACCCCACTTTCACCATGTGCGGTTGCGAGCTGCGCTCAGGCTGGTGGTCGAGGTCACGGCTGACCAGCAGCAGGACCTGTGCCGAAGCGTCGGACACCTGGGCCTTGTAGCCGGCAATGGAGCGGGCAAAAACGTTGTAGATCACGACTGCAGGGATCGCTGCAACCAGGCCCATCGCGGTAGCCAGCAGGGCTTCGGCGATGCCTGGCGCGACGACGGCGAGGTTGGTGGTCTGGGTTTTGGCAATGCCGATGAAGCTGTTCATGATGCCCCACACGGTGCCGAACAGGCCGACGAACGGCGCAGTCGAGCCGATGGTCGCCAATACGCCGGTACCGCTGCTCATGTTGCGACCGCAGGCCGCGACCAGGCGCTCAAGACGGAAGCTGACGCGTTCCTTGATGCCTTCTTTCTCACGGCTGTTGACCGACAGGCGCATCTCTTCGAGGGCGTCATGCACCAGCAGGTTGGCCAGGGTGCCTTCCTTCGCCGCAGTGGCGCTGGCTTCCTTGAGGGAGGCGGATTTTTTCAGTTGGGCGATTTCATCGCGCAGACGACGCTTGGCGCCCATCAACTCAAGGCCCTTGGCGATCCAGATGGTCCAGGTGATGATCGAAGCAATGGCCAGGCCGATCATCACGATTTTCACGATGATGTCGGCATTCTTGTACATGCCCCACGGCGACAGGTCATGGGCCATGCCCAGGGTGTTGTCGGCTTCGAGGACTTCAGGAACGTCTTCACCCAAGGTTTCTGCCGGTGCTGCCTGGGCAGGATCGGTCGCGGCCGGTGCAGGTGCTGTAGCGGCGGCCGGAGTAGCGGATACCTGGGCATCGGCGAAAGCGGTGACTGGTGCGAGCATCAGGCTGAGGAGCAGGGCAGCCACCGCGCTCCAGGCGCGAGGTCGTTTGGTTGGCGAAGCGGGGAATTGATTGCGTGTCATGCTGGCCGGACCTGAGAGAAAAAACGGGTGATGTTCTTCCAGGCCTCGAAAGGCCGAGAACAAAAGTGGGGTGCATTATTGCAAGTAATTCTTGTTAACAGAAGTAATAGCGTCTCTTTTTTTCCTGCATTGCTAGCCGCCTGTCTATTGCCGGCGCTAGTCTGTGGCTTTCCGATGGGAGTTTTCTGATGTCTGCGCCTACTGTTTTGATCGCCGGCTGCGGTGATGTCGGCAGCCGCCTGGCCACACAACTGCTGACGGCTGGGTGGGAGGTTCACGGCCTGCGACGCGACGTTTCACGCCTGCCCAAGGGCGTCATCGGTGTTGCCGGTGACCTGTTCAACAAAGACTGCCCAGCCACTTGGCCAATCGGTGCCGTGGATTACCTGGTGTATTGCGCGGCGGCCACCGATCACGACGAAGCCGGTTACCGCGCTGCGTATGTCCAGGGCCTGGAGCATGTGCTGGAGTGGCTGAACGACTACGGGCAGATGCCCAATCGCCTGTTGTTTGTTTCCAGTAGCAGTGTTTACGGGCAACAGGAGGGCGAGTGGGTCGACGAAACTTCGCCAGCCGTGGCGGCAGGTTATTCCGGACGTGTGATGCTCGAAGCCGAGCAACTTGCCCTTAAAAACGGCATTCCGGCCAGTATCGTGCGCTTGACCGGTATTTACGGCCCTGGTCGTGAATGGCTGCTGACGCAGGTGCGCCGGGGTTATCGCGTGGCGGTCGAACCACCGTTGTATGCCAACCGGATTCATGCGGACGATGCCGCGGGGTTGATGGCGTGCCTGCTTGAGGCGGATCGACGTGGTGTGGCGCTGGATGATATCTACATCGGCGTCGATGACGCACCGGCAGCGCTGGCGGATGTGGTGGGCTGGTTGCGCGAGTATCTGGGTGTGACCGAATGGGCTGATGACGACAGCGTGCGACGCACTGGCAGCAAACGGTGCAGTAATGCGCGGGCTAAAGCCTTGGGCTGGACGCCGAAGTATCCGAGTTTCCGCGAGGGGTATGCGGCGATTCTGGAAGGGCGCTGTTAGCTGCTAATAGCAAAAGATCGCAGCCTTCGGCAGCTCCTACAAAGTTACATGTACACATGTAGGAGCTGCCGAAGGCTGCGATCTTTTCAGGGGTTTACTGCTTTTCCAGCAGCCACTTGCGCTCACCCGGGGTGAACGAGGGCATTTCATCCGCCTGCGCCGTGTTCACGGTCTGGAAAATCTCCAGCTCTTTGCCCTTGCGCGCAAAGATCCAGGCGTTGCCTTGGCCATTTTGTTGCAGCCACATGTTGTCGTTGCCGCCGCTCATGGATGCGCAATCGCCGGCCAGGCACAACGCATAGCGGTCGCTGCCTGGCAGGCCGGTTACCTGGCCATCGGCCTGGAATTGCACGGTGCTGCCTTCGCCGGGACCGCTGACGATTGTCCAGCCGCCGCCCATGTAGGCTGAATACAGTGCACGCTCGAAACTGGCGCCGATCGGAGCGCCCTCCGGCACCGGGATCTGGGCGCGGTCGAAGATCTGTTCGGGCTCGTTGTCGCTGGCAGACTGGCTCAGTTGCTTGCCGTCACGCGTCAGCTCACTGGCCGAACTGCCATAAAAGTCGACTTTCCAGGCACCGGACTCTTCACCCAGCAGTTTGCCTTCGACGTTTTCAAAGCCGTTGGTGTAGCGGGCCTGACTGGCTTTGGTGTTGATGTCCCATTCCAGATTCGGGCCATAGGCCTGGAGCGCTTCACGCAGGGGGACACCTTTGGCTGCAGCATCGATCGCCACCTGGTTGATCCAGGTGCCGCTGACATCACGATCGGCAGGATTGCTGGCACATCCGCCCAGGAACAGGGCGAGCAGCGAGAGAGCAAGCGCGTTGCGCATGGTGGAATCCTTTCAAGCTTTCTTTACAGCAGAGCAGTCGGCGCAGCCTTGAGCTGCGCCGCACGCATTACTCGATGACCAGGATGGCATCCATTTCAACCTGCGAACCCTTTGGCAGGGCTGCTACACCGATGGCGGCGCGGGCAGGGTAAGGCTGGTCGAAGTACTTGCCCATGATCTCGTTGACCTTGGCGAAGTGGCTCAGATCGGTGAGGAAGATGTTCAGCTTGACGATGTCCTTGAACGAACCGCCAGCGGCTTCCGCCACGGCCTTGAGGTTCTCGAACACCTGGACGGTCTGGGCTTCGAAGCCTTCAACCAGTTCCATGGTTTTTGGGTCCAGAGGAATCTGACCCGACATGTAAACGGTGTTGCCAGCCTTGATCGCCTGGGAGTAAGTACCGATGGCGGCCGGGGCCTTGTCGCTGGTGATAACAGTCTTGGTCATATATGACTCCTTGTAATGTGTTGGCGAGCTATGCACGCATGCGGGTGATGCGAGTCACCCCGGACAAGGCGCGCAGTTTCTTGATCACACGGGCCAGGTGCACGCGGTCGTGCACGCTGACCACCAACTGGACCACGCTGATGCGACCATCGCGTTCGTCCATGCTGATTTTCTCGATATTGCCGTCGGCTGCGTTGACGCTGCTGGCCAGCAGGGCGATCAGGCCGCGCTGGTGCTCCAGCTCGACGCGCAGTTCGACGTTGAATTCGCCGGTGACATCCTTGGCCCACGAGAGCTGGATGCATTTTTCCGGGTTGTGCCGGATTTCGCTGATATTGCGGCAATTATCCAGGTGCACGACCATGCCTTTGCCGGCGGACAGGTGGCCGACAATCGGGTCGCCCGGGATCGGCGTGCAGCACTTGGCGTAGCTGAGCACCAGGCCTTCGGTGCCGCGAATCGCCAGCGGGCCTTCCGGACTTGGCAAATGTTCGCCTTCGCCCAGCAGTCGGCGGGCCACCACATAGGCCATGCGATTGCCCAGACCGATGTCTTCGAGCAAATCTTCGATCAGTTCGAGACGGTACTCGACAAGCATGGCCTTGATGCGTTCGGCCGGGATTTTCTCCAGCGCGCTGTCGAAACCGTTGAGGACCTTGTTCAGCAGGCGTTCGCCAAGGCTGATGGATTCGGAGCGGCGTTGCAGTTTCAGTGCGTGGCGGATGTGCGTGCGCGCCTTGCCGGTGACCACGAAGTTAAGCCAGGCCGGGTTCGGGCGGGCGCCGGGAGCGCTGACAATCTCGACTGTGGAGCCGCTTTGCAGCGGTTCGGACAGCGGCGCGAGACGACGATTGATTCGGCAGGCAATACAGCTGTTGCCCACGTCGGTGTGCACTGCGTAAGCGAAGTCGACCGCGGTGGAGCCCTTGGGCAGCTCCATGATCCGGCCTTTGGGCGTGAACACGTAGACCTCGTCCGGGAACAGGTCGATCTTCACGCTTTCGATGAATTCCAGCGAGTTGCCGGCGCGTTGCTGCATTTCCAGCACGCCTTTGACCCACTGGCGGGCGCGGGCATGGGTGCCTTTGGGCTGCTCGTCGCCACTGGATTTGTACAGCCAATGGGCGGCGATGCCGTTGTTGGCCATCTCTTCCATTTCGCGGGTACGGATCTGGATCTCGATCGGTACGCCGTGCATGCCGAACAGCGTGGTGTGCAGCGACTGATAGCCGTTGGCTTTGGGGATCGCGATGTAGTCCTTGAAGCGTCCCGGCAGAGGCTTGTACAAATTATGTACAGCGCCCAGCACGCGGTAGCAGGTATCGACCTTGTCGACGATGATCCGGAACGCGTAGACGTCCATGATCTCGTTGAAGGCCCGACGCTTGCCGCGCATTTTCTTGTAGATGCCGTAGAGGTGTTTCTGCCGGCCGCTGACCTCGCCCTGGATGCCATCAATGGCCAGGCAGTGGCTCAAGGACTCTTCTATCTTGTTGACGATTTCCTTGCGGTTACCCCGGGCGCGTTTGACCGCCTGGTTGATCCGCGCGGAACGCATCGGGTGCATGGCCTTGAAGCCGAGGTCTTCGAATTCTATGCGAATGGCGTGCATGCCCAGCCGGTTGGCGATGGGCGCATAAATTTCCAGGGTTTCCTTGGCGATGCGTCGGCGTTTTTCGCCGGACAACACTTCCAGGGTGCGCATGTTGTGCAGGCGGTCGGCCAGCTTGACCAGGATCACGCGAATGTCGCGGGCCATGGCCATGGCCATTTTCTGGAAGTTTTCAGCCTGGGCTTCCGCCTTGGTCTCGAAATTCATCTGGGTCAGTTTGCTGACCCCGTCGACCAGTTCGGCCACGGTTTCGCCGAACTGCGCTTGCAGCGCTTCCTTGGCAATACCGGTGTCTTCGATCACGTCATGCAGCATTGCAGCCATCAGGCTCTGATGGTCCATGTGCATGTCGGCAAGAATATTCGCAACCGCGAGCGGGTGCGTGACGTACGCCTCGCCGCTACGGCGGCGTTGGCCGTCGTGGGCTTGTTCGGCGTAGAAATACGCTCGGCGGACCAGGTTGACCTGGTCGTTGCCGAGGTAGGTCGATAAGCGATCGGCGAGGGCATCTATGCTCGGCATGATATCTCCTGCCGCAAGCTGTGATCCCGCGCCGTGCTACGTCGACCAGGCATAGGCTTAGACGGCCTCGTTGGACTCGTCCTCGAATGCAGCAAAAAGCGGTTCATCTTCAACAATTTCGGCTTCAGCGATAGCTGCGTAGTCAATCAGGCCTTCAGCGATTTCGCGCAGGGCGACGACGGTAGGCTTGTCATTTTCCCATGCTACTTTCGGCTCTTTGCCGCCGGTGGCCAGTTGACGGGCACGCTTGGTAGAGAGCATGACCAGCTCAAAGCGGTTATCCACGTGTTCTAGGCAGTCTTCAACGGTTACGCGGGCCATGGTCTTCCTCGTAGCAAATGCAATATGCGCGCTGCCCGGATGGGCGAGCGGACTCAACAGTTTAAAAAATCACCAGCGATTAGGGAAGCGCTGATTTTTTGACCAAGCCCTTCAACGCGCTGCAAGTACCAATGTAAAGCCCTTGCAGCGGTTTTGGGAAGAGCTGATTAACCGAGCAATTCAGCCAGCAATTTGCCGTGACGCTGCTGCTGACGCTTTTGAATCAGCTGATTGGCGCGGAAAATCGCCTTCAGATCGTGCAGCGCGTGGGCGAAATCGTCGTTGATGATCAAGTAGTCGTAATCGACATAGTGGCTCATTTCGCTGACGGCTTCGCGCATCCGGCCGTCAATGATCTCGTCACTGTCCTGGCCGCGATTGGTCAGGCGCTGGTGCAGGGCCTGCAATGACGGCGGCAAAATGAAGATCGAGCGGGCCTGAGGCATCAGCTTGCGCACTTGCTCGGCACCTTGCCAGTCGATTTCCAGAATCAGGTCGTGGCCTTCGTCCAGAGTCTGCTGCAGGTGGCTTTGCGAAGTTCCGTAGAGATTGCCGAACACTTCGGCGCGCTCGAGGAAATCCCCGTGCTCGATCATCTTCACGAACTCGCTGCGGTCGACGAAGTGATAGTTCACGCCATTCACTTCACCGGGGCGCATGGCGCGGGTGGTATGGGAGACCGAGACGCGGATCTCCGGATCGGCGTCGGTCAGGGCCTTGACCAGACTGCTCTTGCCCGCGCCCGAAGGGGCGGAAATGATGTACAGGGTGCCGGTGCTGTGTGTCATGTCGGGGTAGCCTTACTCAATATTTTGCACTTGTTCGCGCATCTGCTCGATCAACACCTTGAGGTTGACCGCAGCCTGGGTGCTGCGCGGGTCGAAGGCTTTGGAGCCCAGTGTGTTGGCTTCGCGGTTGAGTTCCTGCATCAGGAAGTCCAGGCGCCGACCGGCAGCGCCGCCGGATTTGAGCACCCGGCGAACTTCGATGATGTGGGTGCTCAGGCGATCCAGTTCTTCGGCGACGTCGCTTTTTTGCGCGAGCATGACCATTTCCTGCTCCAGGCGCTGCGGGTCCATTTCCGCCTTCATGTCGGCGAAGCGGTCGAGGACTTTCTGGCGCTGGGTGGCGAGCATTTGCGGGACCAGTTCGCGCAAAGTCACCACGTCGTCTTCGATGGAAGTCAGGCGCTCGTTGATCAGCCGCGCCAACTCCGCGCCTTCGCGCTCGCGGCCGGCCTTGAGTTCCTTGAGGCCCTGATTGAACAGTGCCAGCGCTTCGGCGTTCAAGGCTTGCGGGTCGATGGCGTCGCCTACCAGTACGCCGGGCCAGGCCAGGACTTCCAGCGGGTTCAGCGCTGCCGGGTTCTTGATCAGGCTGGCAATGGTCTCGGCGGCGGCGACCAGTTGCGCGGCACGCTCCTGATCAATTTGCAGCGCTTTGCCGGTATTTTCTTCGGTGAAGCGAAGGGTGCATTCGAGCTTGCCCCGCGATATACCCTGGCGCAGGGCCTCACGAACAGCACCCTCGAGGTCGCGAAAGGACTCCGGCAGGCGCAGGTGGGGTTCCAGGTAGCGGCTGTTGACCGACCGCAGCTCCCAGCTCAGGGTGCCCTGGACGCCGGCGTTTTCGACGCGGGCGAAGGCGGTCATGCTGTGCACCATGGCGGTACCTCGCAATGCAGATCGGCACCGAACCGAGGTTCCGGGAATCCGATATCAATGAATTAAAGCCGACTGGCAGCAAAGGCGCAGGATTGTAGCGCAGTGGCGCGGATGCGCCCAAACACACGGTGTGACAAAGAGCGGCAGGCCTTCGCCGACGTGCGGTGCAGAGCCCTCGGTCGTCGGCGGAATTTTTTAGACGTGCCCAGTGGCGGCCGGCGGCTCTATAATGCTCCGCAGTTTTCCGTCCCCAGTACAGGTACTCCCTATGATACGTCCAAGTGGTCGCGCTGCCGATCAGCTCCGCTCGATCCGCATCACCCGCAACTACACCAAACACGCCGAGGGTTCTGTGCTGGTCGAGTTCGGTGATACCAAGGTCATCTGCACCGTCAGCGTTGAACCGGGCGTACCGCGTTTCCTGAAAGGCCAGGGCCAGGGTTGGTTGACAGCCGAGTACGGCATGCTGCCGCGCGCTACCGGCGAGCGTAACCAGCGTGAAGCCAGCCGTGGCAAGCAAGGCGGTCGCACCCTGGAAATCCAGCGTCTGATCGGTCGCTCCCTGCGCGCTGCACTGGACATGTCCAAGCTGGGCGACGTCACCCTGTACGTCGATTGCGATGTGATCCAGGCCGATGGCGGCACCCGCACGGCTTCGATCACCGGCTCCATGGTTGCGTTGATCGATGCCTTGAAAGTCATCAAGAAGCGTGGCGGTCTGAAGGGTGGTGACCCGGTCAAGCAGATGATCGCTGCTGTTTCCGTGGGCATGTACAAGGGTGAGCCTGTGCTTGACCTCGACTACCTGGAAGACTCGGCCGCCGAGACGGACCTGAACGTGGTGATGACCAGCGCTGGTGGTTTCATCGAAGTCCAGGGCACTGCCGAAGGTGCGCCGTTCCAGCCTGAAGAGTTGAACGCCATGCTCGAGCTGGCGAAGAAAGGCATGAACGAGATCTTCGAACTGCAAAAGGCCGCATTGGCCGACTGACCGGACTGCTCCAGGCAAGGAGGACGCCATGAGTGACGAGCAACTGCCACTGCCCACGCCGAGCCAAGAGGTGCGTCAGTGGGCCATGTTTTGCCACTTGTCCGCCTTGCTGGGGATCTGGATTCCGTTTGGCACGATCATCGGCCCGCTGATTCTCTGGCAGATGAAGCGCGAGATGGACCCGTTCATCGATGCCCAGGGCAAGGAAGCGCTGAACTTTCAGATCTCCGTCGCCATTGCCTCGGCCATTTGCTTCTTGCTGATGGTGGTGATTATCGGGTTCTTCCTGTTTGGCCTGATCGCGATCGGTGCGCTGGTGCTGACGATCATTGCCGGGGTGAAGGCCAATGAAGGGCAGCCTTATCGGTATCCGTTCACCTGGCGGTTGATCAAGTAAGCCAGGCCGCTGGTGCTGTTTTAAGCGCAGTTCAATACAAATGCCCCGACATGTCGGGGCATTTGTATTTTTGCAATCAGATTAATCTCTAATGTTGCGTACTTGGTCGCTCGTTATTCAATCGAAGTTAATTTGTGCAAATAAAATTTCTTACACGTTTAGTCACAAACTGCAAGGCTCAGTACGGCTTGTATGCTTGGCAATGAGACTTGGCGATTGATAAAGTTGCCGCAAGTAATATTTATAAAGAAATATTTCGATATATTCGGACCATTGACGGCCTCTGAATCCAATACTAGTCAGTGTTGAGATGGATCAACCTGTTCAAGAGGCGTGTCCAGGTAAAAAGTTCGCCCCTGAATGTAAAGCAAGAATATCCCAAATGCTTCAGCTCGATTTTTACGGAACACTTGTCGCCGCCTCTTTAGTCCTTTTGCTGGGGCGCGGACTTGTCATGCGTGTCGGCTTTTTACGCGCCTGCAATATCCCCGAACCTGTAGCAGGCGGCTTGGTGGTGGCCTTGGTTCTCCTGGCTTTGCGCGGCCTTGATGTTGAAGTCCGATTTGATACTTCATTGCAGACTCCCTTGATGTTGGCGTTCTTCGCCACCATTGGCTTGAGCGCAGACTTCGCCAGCTTGAAGAAAGGCGGACGCGTAGTGGTTGTTTTCATACTGGCAGTCACCGGGCTTCTATTGGTCCAGAATGCCATGGGTATCGGTCTTGCAAGTTTCTTGGGGCTCGATCCTTTGATGGGCCTGTTGACAGGCTCGGTTACTTTGGCCGGCGGTCACGGTACGGGCGCCGCGTGGGGGGCGACGTTCAGTGAGAAGTACGGTCTGGCTTCTGCCTCCGAACTTGCGATGGCCTCTGCGACATTTGGATTGGTGCTGGGCGGTTTGATTGGTGGACCGGTCGCTCGCCTGCTCATGACGCGTGTACAAATACCCGGCTGCCTTGAACAAGAAAAGCCACGGGTGCCAAAGGGTTTTGAGCAGCCAAACAAAGAGCGCTCGATCACACCCTTTTCGTTTGTCGAGACACTCGCGCTGATCGCCGTCAGCTTACTGGCAGGTACTCTTCTGAACGGACTGCTCCTCGGAAGCGCATTTGAGTTGCCGGCGTTCGTTTGCGTCTTGTTCGTGGGTGTTGTTTTACGCAATGGGCTTTCTGCACTTGGTTTGTATCAGGTGTTTGAGCGTGAAGTCTCCGTGCTGGGGAACGTCAGCTTGTCGCTGTTTCTGGCGATCGCTCTGATGTCACTCAAACTGTGGGATCTGGCTGCACTGGCATTGCCGATCTTCATCATCCTGGCGGCACAAACGCTGGTCATGGCACTGTTCGCGATTTTTGTGACGTTCAGGGTGATGGGCAGTAACTACGATGCGGCTGTACTGGCGGCAGGGCACTGCGGTTTTGGACTGGGTGCCACGCCAACTGCCATCGCTAACATGCAAGCGGTGACACAGCGCTACGGACCTTCGCAGATAGCGTTCCTGGTGGTGCCAATGGTGGGTGCTTTCTTCATCGACATCATTAATGTGATCGTGATCAAGTTATACCTTGCACTGCCGTTTTTCGCCGCGGCTTGAGAGTCAGATCACTGGGCGCTCTTGGATGGAGCGCATAAAAATCTATGGTCACCCCCATTTTTGCAATACTGATTAATGGGTGAAGTGGTTGGCTTGCTTAAATCTATCCGGCGTCTATCTGGGGCATGCCCCGCGCCACGATGAGAGTCGCGCCTGACGTTCC
>NZ_JAHUWC010000014.1:0-206623 GCF_019219185.1 Pseudomonas sp. PDM26
ACGTCAGGCGCGACTCTCATCGTGGCGCGGGGCATGCCCCAGATAGACGCCGGATAGATTTAAGCAAGCCAACCACTTCACCCATTAATCAGTATTGCAAAAATGGGGGTGACCATAGATTTTTTTGGATCAATTACCAGCCGATCATATCCTTATTGTGACCTCGTCATTTTCCGGAGCATGAGATCCGCGCAACTTGCCAAATGTAGTGAAGTGCCAACAGTGTTGGCCCCAGGACTGCCCAGCTAATCCATATGTCGTGGTCGGGGTATGTAAACAAAATCAGCAACGGAGGAAACATCGCCAGTAATCCCATCATTAACATTGCTGTTATAGCCAGCCTACGTCGCGACTCGGTAGTAGCGGGTCTGTTTAACGCCGCCAAAACAAGTCCGCAGGTTCCTAGCCATGCGAGCGTGCTGAGCAACACGTAAAAAACCTCACCGGACCCATAAAAACAAGGCTGAGAAACGCCAGTCCTAAGGCAGGCAGGATGCCTCCAGCTATATACATAGCTGACCGAAGAATGCATACAACCATGTATATCTACTCCATTAAAAAGTTCTCGAGCTGCATAAACTCTCGAAAGCGCGAGTCAAGGATTAACCCACGGCCTGGCAACTTGTAGTTTGATGAGATAACGCTCCTCTGTGGGACGCTTGTCGTCTCTAAAACGATTGACCACCAGCATCGCTTGATACTGATTACCCGCTTGCCAGGTAGACGTGCCGCCTTTGTTCACGTCTCGCAACCGAGCACGCCATTCGGGAGTGTCAGCAAACGGTGGGTCGTCGTTGACCCGAATCGGTATCCAGCCACCGTGGCGCCATTGCGCCTGCAAATCCAGCACGACTTTGAGTGTATCGTCGAGCAACAGTGGCTCGATTTGCGGGGACATGCGCAGACTTCTGACTAACCCATCACGATCGAAACTAACCGTGAAAAAGCGAGCTAATGGGGTCACGAATCCGAACTGAGAATCCAGGAAACGAAGACGAGCATCCGACTTGGGCAATCTCCCCCAAAAATGCCCAGCAATGGCTGGATCAATGACCGCGCTGGAGCGCTGACGCATGATTTCCCAAGGCTCGCCAATCACCAGTGCAATCTCCGGCTCGCCCGAAAGCGCTCGGACTGCTGCCACTATCAGCAGCGCCGCGACTGCGAGTGACAAGATCCTGCGTCGCCAATCCATGCGTCGCAGCAGACTCATCGCACGCCCCGGCCTGCGGCAATGTCGAGAATCGCCTGTTCGATCAGGTGGCGATCAGAGCGTCGTAGCAGATCATCAAATTGCGTCGCGGCCTTGAGCACAAAGGGCATGCGCTGGTCGATATCGGCCAGGTTGGCAAAGTAATCGCTGCTGAAGCCAACTGTACGTCCGTCTTCGCTGGGACGGCACTGGCTGGCCAGGGTCAGTTCGACGGCTGCAGCGGCGCCGGTGGGGAAGTTCGTGACATAGGCAAATTGATTGTCACGTAGCAGAGATACCAGCTGCGCGTCGCTGTACATTGCTGATTGCAGAATGTTCTGTTGTTCGTGCCAAGCCAGATGCACAACGCTTTCGGCAATGTTACCAGCCTCAATGGCCGCAAAGGCTTGCAGTATTTCCTCATGGTAAGTGCCAAACTCCAGTTTCTTCTGCTCGATCGGCCACAACACCGGTTGTTGTACATGCCCAAATATGTTTTTTCGTGATGCGAGGCATGTCTTGAGCGCCCACAATCCACGCTCCTTGTAAAAAGCATGCAACGGAAATACATCCAGAAACAGCGTGGTATTGCCCAGCGCCAGCATGTCGTGCACGTACTGGAGTTGCTTCTGCACGTACGACAATGATTCGCCGTCGTTACGCAGGTCAACGCCCGGTATCGGGTTATTGCTTCGGGTTAGCTCGTAGTCGCGTTGAGACTGTTTGTCTGTCTTGCCGAACAATTCAATCCCAAAGAATTTCCAGCGACGCTGGGCGCTGTCGACCATGCGCTTTCCCGCCTCGTATTCATTCTGAACCCTCTCGACTGATTCAGCCGCATGCAACAACCCACAACCCACCTGCTTGGAGGCGAACGCCGCGAGGCCCGCCCATTGGAAGCGCTGATCCTCCAGCCACAATCGGGCGTACGCCGCATTGATCGCGCGATTACGCGCCTTTGGGTCGGCAATCAAGATGCCACCCGGTGCCACGATGGCCTCGGCTCTTTGCTGGTAGCCGCGCCACAAGTTCTCGCAAACCAAAGACGGTGTCGCGGGGCTTGCGGCAGGTGCAAGACCAGAGGGACGCGGTGCCGCTCGCGCGGGACTGGTTGCAGACGGCGCGGCAGATTGGGCAGCGGCTCTTGTCCCCGAGGCGACCTGCACATCGTCGAACTGTTGAGAACGGAGTGTCTGGTTAGCAATCAACCTGGGTGGCGGGTCGCATTTGCATCTGCAGAGATCGTTGTCCAAGGCAGCCTGGCGGCCGTCCATCTCATCCACCAAGTGCGGGCCGTCGAGGACAATCACACCGATGCTGTCGCACTTCGGGCAATAGACTTCATCACCTTCGCGGGCCATGGCCTGGTCTTCGATGGTGCTGTACTGATAGCCCGTACGCACGGTGCCACCGACGGTGGTTCTAGCACCGACAGTGATGTGATAGCGCTTCATGCGAAATGTGTCCTTGTCAGATCGAAAGGACGCACGCTAGAAGAGGCGAAGCGGAGGAAAAATCAGACGTTTCCTTGATTGATGTAGGTCAATTCTGAAATGAGACTGGATAGGGACGTCGGTGTGCTCGAGTTAACCGTCGAACATGAAAATGCCCCGCCAAGTGCGGGGCATTTTTTGCGAGCGTTAATCCTGCGGGTCGAGGTTATCCAGTGCCTGATTCACCGCCAGCTCGCCCAGCATGATGACCTGCGCAATCCCCAGCATTGTGCTGCGTTGCGAGCCTTCCAGCAGTCCGGCGAAATCGCTGGCCATGACATTGGCCGAGGCGAGTGATTCGCAGGCGTGGGCCAACAGGGTTTCGGTGTCGAGGCCGGGCGCGATCAAGAATGTTCGGCTGGGTTTGCGCGGGGTGGTGTTGATGTGGGCGGAGAGGTTGTCTGGCTCTGGAGGATCGGGGGTAACTTTTAGCATTGATGAATCTCCTGGAGGAATTAGGAGCCATCACTCTCGCTACCAAACGAAGGTGGCGGCCATACGCAGGTTGGTAGACCGGTCCAGGAACCCGGCGCGCTCGCAAACGCCCTACGCATGACCACCATAAAAAGCAGATTCGAAAACCTGCCGAAGGTTGAGCCATACGCCTGGAAAATCCGGGCTACCAAACCCGATCACTGATTGTCAGCGACGCGGAAACGATAGAAGCCAGCCTCCAAGCATACAAGTCGGCGGATTCTGAAGTAGTCGTAGTCCCTTACGCAAGAATGTGCGGGTAGTCACTGTCAGAAATGACGATCAACCAGATCCTTTTTTCTCCACTCAGCCTCATTGCGCAAAGCTCGTTCAAGAAGTGAGCAAACAGATATGATCAAATATTGTTAAGTTCTAACATGCATTTACGAAGAATGTCGAATTTTCCTACATGCATACTGCCTGATTCCTAACTCTAACGAGCATATACTCTAGGAATTAATGGCCTACGAAATGATTAATCACTCAAAAAAACACCTAAAAAATAAGTTTTTGCTAGCACCTAGCCAACGAATACACATAGCGCTATCTTCAATAGGCAGGCATACAAGCCATGGGGACATTCACGTCTAACAAAAGGTCTTGCTTGAAAAGGATTTAGCATGCGTTTTGACGGAAGCATTGACGAACTAAAGAAAAAACTTGAACCAATTTCGTCGACCGGAGAATGGAGAGAGATAAACAAAAACCAATATCAGTTCAAAACAAAAAGCAAAGGAAGTTTAAATTGGTATCTTTCAACGGGCGGAATCCATTTTCAAGGAAAAGCTCACTCCGCGCAAAAACTAAAGATGCTAGTAGAACCACTTCTGAATACGGAGACGCGTGCAAATTTATTAGCCGAAGACATATCTAAAAGCACGCAAAACATAGTAGAAGATTTATCGACCGAAGACTTTTCAGAAAACACTTATTTCATAGACGGCACTTATTCCGACTCAGAACTTATTATCGGACTAGTCGGCACTATTGGAACGGACCTTCCCGAAGTTTCAAAACTCATATCAGATAGATTAAAAACATTCAAATACGAAACAAGAATTATAAAAATATCTACGGACATAATCGCAAACATTGGAGATCCGTCAAAAAGCACGCATGAGTTCGATAGAATAACTTCATATATGGAGGAAGGTAATCGACTCAGAAAAGAAAGCCAAGACAATTCGATTCTGGCTTTAGGCGCCGCTGCCCAGATCAACAAAACAAGAGGCAAGCAAGAACCGCTTCGGCGAAGTGCGTTCATTATAAATTCTTTAAAGAGCCCAGCCGAAGTACAGAAACTTAGGAAAATATATTCAGATGGGTTTTTCTTGATAGGTGTCCATGCTGATCATACGCGTAGACACGAATTTTTAACTAAAGACAAATCCATGACTCAAGAACAGGCCTCGCGATTAATTGAGCGAGACGCCGATGAGAGAGAGGAATATGGCCAACACACTCGTGACACCTACCATCTTTCGGATTTTTTCATTGATTACAATGGAAATTCAGACTCTTTAAAAAAGCAAATATGGAGAATTTTGGATCTGCTTTTTGGAAAGCCATATATAACTCCGACATTTGATGAATACGCAATGTTTATGGCATTTTCGGCCTCACTAAGATCTGCTGACCTATCGCGTCAAGTCGGTGCAGTACTAACCAAAAATCGCTGCATTATTTCAACAGGAGCAAATGATGTGCCTAAGGCACACGGAGGATTATATTGGCCGGACCTTGATGAAAAAACTCATGAAATAGCTGACGTCGCAGATGGCCGCGACTACATGAAAGGAGAGGACTCCAATGCAATTCAAAAAAATTAATAATCGAAGGCATAATTGAAGCCGTTCCGGAACAATATCGCGAAGAACTAGGCCCACTGATAAAAAACAGCAAGATAAAAGATATTACTGAGTATGGGCGGGTAGTTCACGCTGAAATGGAAGCGCTCCTCTCAAGTGCTAGATCAGGGACAAGCACGGCAGGTAGCGACTTATACTGCACAACATTCCCGTGCCACAACTGCGCCAAGCATATAGTTGCAGCTGGAATCAAAAGGGTCATTTATGTTGAGCCTTACCCTAAGAGTAAAGCTCTCGAATTCCATTCAGACTCCATATCTTTGGATAAAGATAGTGAGAATGTAGTTTTTGAACCGTTCATCGGTGTTGGACCAAGGAGCTTTTTCAATCTATTCTCAACGAATCTCGGTAGCGGATATCCCGTAGTTCGGAAAACCGACCAAGGTGAAATCATTGACTGGAAAGAATCAGATGCTAAATTGCGCACCCAGATGTTGCCTTGTTCGTACATGGAACGTGAAACCATAGCAGCAGCACTGCTATCAAGGTACATAGAGGAAAACTAACATGAACAGCAAAAAGCAAGATTTTATCAATTACCTCAATGAGTCTCGCCGGGTTGTAGAGCAGTGGCCCACATGGAAGCAAGAGACCTTGAAGGCCGCGCAAGGAACCTCACGGTCGCCATCCCCTCCTCCTCCTCGAGAGCGTGAAAAAATCTGAATGTAGCCGACTACGGCAGCTTCCTCGCGAGTAGGCTCACTCCCGCCTTTGAGAGAGTGAGCCTAATCTAACTTACTGAATCTCTTCAGGCTTGACGATCACCCAGTTCTTGTCAGCCGTCACCGTCAACCCTTCCTTGGTCTGGGCCGCGGCGTTCTTGGCCATCATGCCGTTGATCTGAGTCATGTACTTGTCTTTGCGGTTGACCCACAGGTGGATGCCGCCCTTGGCTACGTCAACGCTGTGGAACAGCATGTAACCATCGCTGCTCGGGGTGTCGCCGCCCACCAGCACCGGCTTTTTCCACTCGTCAATGTAGGTCAGGATCGCCGCCTGCTTGCCGGCCATCCAGGTCGCCGGGGTCCACAGGTACGGGGTCAGTTCCAGGCCGAGGTTGGCCTTCTCGTCATATTTGCCGGCGGTGACCTGCTTGCGCGCGGTGGTCAGCTCACCGGTCTTCGGGTCCTTGAGCAGCAGCGACACGCCGATCACGTTCTGCGGCTTGACGTTGTAGCCGTACTTCGGATCGGCCGCGACCATGCGCACCAGTTCTTCGGAGGCGGCGGTCATCACGTAGACCTCGATGCCGTTCTCCATCAATTTGTTGTACAGCTCTTGCTGGCCGGTGAAGATTTTCGGCGGGTTGACGTCGAGTTTCTTGACCACATCGCCTTCGTAATAAGTGGCCGGCACCGGTTTGCCGGACGCCATCATCTCGTCGACATAGCCCTTGAGTTCCTTGAGCGTGAAGCCGGAGAACACTTGGGCGACCCATGGATAGCAAACCATGTCGTCGACTTCGCAGAGGCGGTAGTAGTAGCTGAACAGGCTTTCCTTGTGGTCGGCGGTGTCCTTGAACGGCATCAGCTTCAGGGAAGGGTCGAGTTTGTCGCGGGTGATCAGGCCCTTGTTCTCCATGAACGGCAGCAACGACTCTTCGAGGTCGTAGCGATAACTGGTGTTGTCCATGTCGAACACCGCGTAGTTACCCTTGTTGGCGTTGGCGGCGATCATCGCGTCCAGCGCCTTGGCCTGATCGGCGGGCCAGTGTTTCAGATCCGTTGCGAGAACCTGGCCGGCGAGGCCGAGGCAAAGTGCTGCAGCCAGCAATTTCGGTGCGAACTTCATTGGCATGCTTCCCTTATAAAAAGACCCTGAATAAAGGAGATCGACGCTAACAAATAAGTGTGACAGTCCTCGCCTGTCAGCGACCGCCTGCGTCCCTTTCGCGCCAGTTGCATTTCTGACAGCGACACCCGCTTATTCCAAAAACGACGCAAACCATGCGTTTTTGATATTAATTCATTATTTTTCAAGCTGTTAGGCTTGCCGGTTCGCAGCTGCCCCGGAAGGCAGTTAGCAAAAGTCTAATGGGAGTTCCAATGAATCTGCCGCTGATCCTCAATCTGCTGGTGTTCCTCGCCCTGCTCCTTGGCTTGGCGAAAACCCGCCACACTACATGGAGCCTGGCGAAAAAAGTTTTGCTCGCGCTGGTGCTGGGCGTGACGTTCGGCGTGGCTTTGCACACCGTTTACGGTGCCGGCAACCCGGTGCTGAAAACCTCGATCGGCTGGTTCGATCTGGTAGGCAACGGTTATGTGCAACTGCTGCAAATGATCGTGATCCCGCTGGTATTCGCCTCGATCCTCAGCGCCGTGGCCCGTCTGCACAATGCTTCGTCTCTGGGCAAGATCAGCTTCCTGACCATCGGCACGCTGCTGTTCACCACCGCCATTGCAGCGCTGATCGGCATCGGCCTGACCAACCTGTTCGGCCTGACCGCCGAAGGCCTGGTGGCCGGCACCCAGGAAATGGCGCGCCTGCAAACCATCCAGACCGATTACGCCGGCAAGGTCGCTGACCTTAACGTGCCACAGTTGCTGCTGTCGTTCATCCCACAGAACCCGTTTGCCGATCTGGCGCGGGCCAAACCGACCTCGATCATCAGCGTGGTGATCTTCGCCGCGTTCCTGGGTGTCGCTGCGCTGCAATTGCTCAAGGATGATGCCGAGAAAGGTCAGAAAGTGATCAACGCCATCGACACCCTGCAAGCCTGGGTCATGCGTCTGGTGCGCTTGGTGATGAAGCTGACCCCGTACGGCGTGTTGGCACTGATGACCAAGGTGGTCGCCGGTTCGAACCTGCAAGACATCATCAAGCTCGGCAGTTTTGTCGTGGTGTCCTACATCGGCCTGGGCCTGATGTTCGTGGTGCATGGCGTGCTGGTGTCGGCCGCAGGGATCAATCCGCTGCGCTTCTTCCGCAAGATCTGGCCGGTGCTGACGTTTGCTTTCACCAGCCGTTCGAGCGCTGCGACGATTCCGCTGAGCATCGAGGCGCAGACCAGTCGTTTGGGCATTCCGCAGTCCATCGCCAGCTTCGCCGCTTCGTTTGGCGCAACCATTGGCCAGAACGGTTGCGCCGGCCTGTACCCGGCGATGTTGGCGGTAATGGTCGCGCCGACCGTGGGCATCAATCCGCTGGACCCATTGTGGATCGCGACGCTCGTGGCGATTGTCACGCTGAGCTCGGCCGGTGTGGCCGGGGTTGGCGGCGGTGCGACGTTTGCGGCGTTGATCGTGCTGCCGGCGATGGGCTTGCCGGTGTCACTGGTGGCTCTGCTGATTTCGGTCGAGCCGCTGATTGATATGGGGCGTACGGCGTTGAACGTGAGTGGTTCGATGACGGCGGGGGCGATCACCAGCCAGGTGATGCAGCAGACCGATAAGGCGTTGCTGGATGCGGATGAGCATTCGGCGTTGGCGCAGGCGTAGGAGCTGCCGCAGGCTGCGATCTTTTAGCAGCCAAGAAAGATCAAAAGATCGCAGGCTTCGCCAGCTCCTACAGAGCTTTGTGCTGATCCTGTAGGAGCTGGCGCAGGCTGCGATCTTTAGGCTTTTTCCCAGACTTCGAAGTTGTACGCCGGCTTGTCGCCCTCCGCCGGATTCGGCACATTCGACACCAGTTTCCATTGGGTCAAATCAAACGCCGGAAACCATGCATCCCCTTCCGGGCTCAGCGCCACGCGGGTCAGGTACAAGCGATCGGCCTGCGCCAACCCTTGCGCATACAACTGCGCACCACCAATCAGCATCAGCTCATCAACGCCCTGCTCCTTCGCCCACTCCTCGGCGCGAGCTACAGCGGCTTCCAGCGACGGATAAACCTCCGCGCCTTCCAGCACCAGATCCGCCTGACGGCTGACCACGATGTTCAAGCGGCCGGGCAACGGGCGACCGAGGGAATCCCAGGTCTTGCGTCCCATGATGATCGGCTTGCCGAGGGTGGTGGCCTTGAAGTATTTGAAGTCCCCCGGCAGGTGCCAGGGCATGCTGTTGTCGACGCCGATCACGCGGTTTTCACCGAGGGCTGCGATCAGGCTGAGGGGGAGTGATTTAGTCATGCTGGCGAGGATACCAGAGCCGCGCTTTCGCCGATAAGCGCCACAGCGGTTATGCTCACAGCTCAATTAAGCGACGGGATGCCGCGTGACTGAACTCAATACCCTCTGGCTGACAGAAACCATTCGACTGCGCGAAGAACACGCAGGTCCTCTGGAAGACCTCGAAGCCAACCGACTGGCCCGTAGCGCCGGCGGCGATTTGCCGTCGCGCATTCAACGCCGGGCCCTGTGGCTGGCTGAACGCGATGGCTTGGCTACGGCCCTCAAACACTGGCTGCAAGGCGCGCGACTGGCGCTGATCGTCATGGCGGTGCTGGCAGTGATCAGTGGCGCCGGCCTGGCCTTTGCTGCACTGGGCGACGGCTTGCACCCGGTGAATGTGTTCTGGGCCTTGGGCAGCCTGCTCGGGCTCAATCTGATCCTGCTGCTGAGCTGGGCCCTGGGATTGGTGTTCGCCGGTGAACAAGGCGCCAGTCTCGCACGCCTGTGGCTGTGGCTAAGTGAAAAACTCGCGCGTGACGCCAAAGCCGCACAACTGGCACCGGCCCTGCTCCTGTTGCTGCAACGCCAGAAACTCAATCGCTGGGCCATCGGTGTGCTGGTCAACAGCCTGTGGTTGCTGGCGATGCTCAGCGCCTTGGTGATCCTGCTGATGTTGATGGCGACCCGGCGCTACGGCTTCGTCTGGGAAACCACGATCCTCAGTGCCGACACTTTTATCGCCGTCACTCAGGCGTTTGGCGTGCTACCGGCCCTGCTCGGCTTCAGCGTGCCGACAGAGGAAATGATCCGCGCCAGTGGCGATGCCGCACTGAACATAGAAAGTGCCCGTCAGGCCTGGGCCGCGTGGCTGGTCGGAGTCTTGCTGGTCTACGGTGTTGTGCCGCGTCTGCTGCTGGCGCTGTTTTGCCTGTGGCGCTGGAAGACCGGGCAAACGGCGCTGCGTCTGGATTTGAACCTGCCCGGTTACGCACAACTGCGCGAACGCTTGATGCCCACCAGCGAGCGCCTCGGCGTCAGCGATATCGCACCCGCGCAGCTGCATCGCGTAGAAAGCGGCGTGACTGAACAGCAAAGCGATGGTGCGTTACTGGTCGCCATCGAGCTGGACGACCAGCGCCCGTGGCCACCGCAATTGCCGAAAAACGTGAGCAACGCCGGCGTCATCGACAGCCGCGAATCGCGACACAAACTCCTCGAACAATTGAGCCGTTTCCCCCCGGCGCGCCTGGCCATCGCGTGCGATCCACGGCGCTCACCGGATCGCGGCAGTCTGGCCTTGATTGCCGAACTGGCCCGCAGCGCCAGCGCCACCCGCGTGTGGTTGTTGCAGGCGCCCCCCGGTGAAGCGCTGGACGCCGAACGCCTGGGCGACTGGCACGTGGCGCTGCAACAGCTTGAGCTGCCGTTTGCCGATTGTGCACCGATGAACTGGCTGGAGACAGGTCATGACTGACACCTGGAAACAGCCTCTGAAACTCGCCGTGGTCGGCCACACCAATGTTGGCAAAACCTCGTTGCTGCGTACGCTGACCCGCGACGTCGGCTTCGGTGAAGTGTCCCATCGCCCCAGCACCACGCGGCATGTCGAGGGCGCACGGTTGTCGGTGGATGGCGAGCCGTTGCTCGACCTCTATGACACCCCCGGACTGGAAGACGCCATCGCCCTGCTCGATTACCTCGAACGCCTGGAGCGTCCCGGTGAACGCCTCGACGGCCCAGCACGCCTGGCGCGCTTCCTCGATGGAAGCGAAGCCCGGCAACGCTTCGAACAGGAGGCCAAGGTGCTGCGCCAGTTGCTGGCGTCGGACGCCGGGCTCTATGTGATCGACGCCCGGGAGCCGGTGCTGGCCAAGTATCGCGACGAGCTGGAAGTACTGGCCAATTGCGGCAAACCCTTGCTGCCGGTGCTGAACTTCGTCAGCAGCGCCAACCACCGCGAGCCGGCATGGCGTGAAGCGCTGGCGCGGCTGGGATTGCATGCGTTGGTGCGCTTCGACAGCGTCGCGCCGCCGGAGGATGGCGAGCGTCGGCTCTATGAAAGTCTCGCCCTGTTGCTGGAGTCTGCCCGGCCACAACTGGAACGCCTGATTTGCGATCAGCAAGCCCAGCGTTTGGCCCGCCAGCAAAGTGCGGCGCGGTTGATTGCCGAATTATTGATCGATTGCGCGGCCTGCCGACGCAGCGTGGTCAGTGATGCCGAACAGGAACGACAGGCGATCAGCGAACTGCGCAAGGCCGTGCGGCAACGGGAGCAGCGTTGTGTCGAGGCCCTGCTCAAGCTCTACGCTTTCCGCCCACAGGACGCCGCGGCCAGTGAGTTGCCGTTGCTCGACGGCCGTTGGGGCGATGACCTGTTCAACCCGGAAACCCTCAAGCAACTGGGCGTGCGCGTCGGTGGCGGGATCGCGGCGGGGGCTGCTGCAGGGGCTGGGGTCGATTTGCTGGTAGGTGGCATTACCCTCGGCGCTGCCGCACTGGCCGGTGCCATCGCCGGCGGCGCGCTGCAAACCGCGCGCAGTTACGGCAGCCGCTTGCTCGGCAAGGTCAAGGGCCAACGCGAACTGACGGTGGACGACAACGTGCTGCGGCTGTTGGCGCTGCGTCAGCGGCAATTGCTGCAAGCGCTCAATACCCGTGGGCACGCGGCGATGGACAGCATTCAGGTCGCCACACCACAGGACAAGAGTTGGCGCGAAGGCAAACTGCCTGAACCACTGAACAAGGCCCGGGCGTATCCGCAGTGGTCGTCGCTCAATCCTCATTCCAAATTGAATCAGGCGGAGCGGCAGGAGCAGATCGAGGTTCTGGCACAGCAGCTGTAGAGACAGAACACTTGCTTTGGCCGGACTGACGCCATCGCGAGCAGGCTCGCTCCTACAGGGGATTTGTGTCGACCACAGATCCAATGTGGGAGTGAGCCAGCTCGCGATGGCAGCAACTCGGTATCACAGGCTTTATGCAGCCAACAACCGCACCGCTTTGCCCTTCAACACCGCCAGATCAATCACCGGCACATGCATCTCTTTCGCCAGTTCATCCCACTGGCGCATGCGCAAGCTCACGGCACACAGCGGGTCCTGCTCGAACGCCTCAGCCTCGGCCTCCGTCATCACCCCGCCCTGATATTCCAGGGTTCGACGACTGGCTTCACTCAGGCGCTTGTAGTATCCCGCCTCCTTGAGCGTCAGATAACGCTTGGTTTGTACGTGGTATTCGACCAGCCGCGCCATACGCTCGCTGAATCCGGCGCGGCGCAGATAATCCGCGCCCAGGCGCTCATGGCTGACCACACCGAAGCCGCCCATGTTCTCCGCGCTTTCAGCGCAGATATGCCCGATGTCGTGGAAGAACGCCGCCAGCACCACTTCATCGTCGAAGTCTTCGGCCATGGCCAATTGCGCCGCCTGGGACATGTGCTCGATCTGCGACACCGGCTCGCCGATGTAGTCGCTGTCGCCAAAGCGCTCGTACAAACCGAACACCTCGGCAATCACTTGCTCGTTGCGCTCCATCAGATTTCCTCCAGTACCGTAGCGACGGATCGCTACCGTAATGGTGCGAATCGCCAATGATCAGCTCGCCATAGGGCGTCGCGCTGATCAGCATGTCGTTGTGTTGCGTCATCTAAAGGTGCCCTGAACTCAAGGCCCCCGAAGAGGCCCTGTCAGTCGATGAAAATCTTACTTGGCCGCCACTTTCTCGGACTTGCCGTCATAGCGTTTGCGCCATTCGGTCAGGATTTCGTCGCGGTTCTTCGAAGCCCAGGCGAAGTCGTTCTTGATCAAACGCTGTTCGTAGTCGGCCGGCAGTTCGGTCTGTGGCTTGGCGATGCCAGGCTGGGCGAGCACGGCGAAGTTTTCCTTGTAGAGCTCCATCGCCTCGGGGCTCGCGGAGAAGTCAGCCAGTTTCTTCGCCGCGTCTTCGTGGGCAGTGCCCTTGATCACGGCAGTCGCTTCGATCTCCCAGCCCAGGCCTTCCTTCGGCAGGATGATGTCCAGCGGTGCGCCCTGGCGCTTCAGTTGAACAGCTGGGTACTCGAAGGAAATACCGATCGGGAATTCGCCAGCCGCCGCCAGCTTGCAAGGTTTGGAACCGGAGTGAACGTACTGGCCGATGTTCTGGTGCAGGCCGTCCATGTACGCCCAGCCCTGCTTCTCGCCGAAGGTTTGCAGCCAGGCGCTGACGTCGAGGAAACCGGTGCCGGACGATGCCGGGTTCGGCATGACGATCTTGCCTTTGTACTCAGGCTTGGTCAGGTCTTGCCAGCTCACGGGTTTGGTCAGGCCCTGCTTTTCGGCTTCGATGGTGTTGAAGCAAATAGTCGCGGCCCAGACATCCATGCCGACCCAGGCTGGAGGGTTGGCGGCGTCGCGGTAGTTGGCGCCGATCTTGGCCAGGTCTTTCGGTGCATAGCTTTGCAGCATGCCTTGCTGATCGAGAATCGCCAGGCTCGAAGCGGCCAGCCCCCATACGGCGTCAGCCTGCGGGCGCTCTTTTTCGGCCAGCAGTTTGGCGGTGATGATGCCGGTGGAGTCACGCACCCACTTGATTTCGACGTCCGGGTAGGTCTTCTCGAAAGCCTCTTTGTAGGTCTTCAGTTGTTCGGCTTCGAGGGCGGTGTACACCGTCAACTCGGTTTTCGCCGCAAAGGCGTTCAGGCTGAAAGCGGTGAGAACAGCAGCGGCCAGGGCCATAGGCTTGAACATGATCTTTTCCTGTTTTTTGAGTTGAGGGGTTGTGCAGATTCAATGACCGGGCGCGGTCTGCCGCCAGGCCTGGGAGCGGCGCAGCAAGCCACGCGAAGCCCAGGCCAGCAACAGGGACACGCCCGCCGAGGTGAACAGAATCAGGGTCGACATCGCCGCCGCGCCGCCGACGTTGCCGGCGTCGTCCATGTTCAGCACCGCCACTGCCGCGAGGATGGTGTCGGGGCTGTAGAGGAAGATCGCCGCCGAAACGGTGGTCATGGCCGAGACGAACAGGTAGCGCACGATGTCCAGCAACGCCGGTAGGCAGATCGGCACGGTGACTCGCAGGTAGTGGCGGTACAGCGGCGCCTTGAGCGAGAGCGCGGCGGCTTCGAACTCGGCATCGAGTTGACGCAGCGCGGTGGTGGCGGTCATTTGCGCGGTGGTCAAATAGTGCGCAATGGTGCAGACGATCAGCAGCGTCATGCTGCCGTAGAGCACGTGCAGCGGATTGCCGGTCAGGTTGAAGAAGAAGACGTAACCCAACCCCAACACTAGGCCCGGCACCGCCATCGGTACGAAACTGAGCATGCGCAAGGTCAGGTTAAGACCGCGCTGACCCCTGGTTTTTTCCATCAGGTAGGCGCCAGTGAAGATCAGCATGGAGCCGATAAACGCGGTGCCCAAGGCCATCTTCAGGCTGTTGCCATAGGCCAGCCAGCCACCGCCGGCGGTTTCATTGAACTGGTAATGGTTGAGCGACAGCGACAGGTTGTACGGCCAGAACTTCACCAGGGACGAGAACACCGCCATGCCGAATACCAGCAGCAATGCGGTGCAGATCAGCAGGACGATGGCCAGGTAACAGCCGTCGCGCAGCTTCGATGGAGCAGGTTTGAATACCTGGGCACGACCGCTCATGGAGTCTCCGAGATGTCGACGCAACCAGGCATCGACGCCGAAACTGAACAGCGCCGGCAGCAGCAACACCAGGCCGATCAACGCACCACGACCGAACTGCTGCTGGCCGACCACGGCTTTGTAGGCTTCCAGCGCCAGCACTTGATAGTCGCCACCGACTACCACCGGTACACCGAAATCGGTGATGGTCAGGGTGAACACGAGGCAGAACGCAGCGAACACAGCCTGACGGGTCGCCGGCCAGGTGATGCTGCGGAACGCTTTGGCGGGACTCGCGCCCATGCTGGAGGCGGCATCGAACAGCCGCGCATCGGCCAGGGACAAGGCCGACAGCAGAATCATCAAGGCGTGGGGGAAGGTATAGATGACTTCGCCGAGCACAATGCCCCAGAAGCCGTAGATGTTGTCCGAGAGCAGGCCACGCAGCATGCCCTGGTTGCCTAACAGATAAACCAGCGCGATGCCGGGCAACATCGATGGTGCCATCAATGGCAGCAGCGAAATGCCACGCCAGATGCCTTTGGCCGGAATCAAGGTGCGTTGCAAGGCGTAGGCAAACAGGTAGGCCAGCGGTACGACGATGGCTGCGACGCTGAGGGAAACTTTCAGGCTATTGCCCAGGAGCCAGTGGAAGTTCTCACTGGTCACCAGCTCTTTCGCGGCGACCCAGCCACCGCCCTGCCCGGCCTCGGCGTTGAAACCACGCCAGAAGATCGCCAGCAACGGCATCAATACGGCAACGCCGAGCAACACCAGCAAGAGGACCTTTCCACCGACCACGAACAACCGGTCACCGATCTCGGCGCGGGTGGTCTGCCGAACCTGCTTGTGTGGCAGCGGCAGCGCGATGTTCGCGCTCATCAGGCAAACACCTGCAGGCTGCGCGGCGGCAAGGCGACCATGATCTGCTGGGCGCCAAGGCGCGGCATGGCTTCCGGCGCCAGTTCCGCCAACAGCGCGTGGCCCGGCAATTGATCGAGTTCGAAGCTCATGCGGCAGCGGTTGCCGAGGAAGGTGATTTCACGAACCTTGGCCGGGAACAGGTTTTCCTCATGCACCAGCGGGTTGACGTTGATCGCTTCCGGACGGCAGAACAAACGGCCCGACGCGGCCTTGGCGCCGCCATCGGCCAGTCGCATGCTCATTGCACCGACCTGAGCGTGGCTGTCGCTGCTGCGCTGGAACGGCAACCAGTTACCCTGGCCGACGAACCCCGCCACGAATGGCGTGGCCGGGCGATTGTAGATTTCCTGCGGCGTGGCGTACTGCTCGACCTTGCCGTTGTTCATCACGGCGATACGGTCGGCCATCAGCATGGCCTCGTCCTGATTGTGGGTGACCATCAGGGTGGTGATGCCGAGGTTGCTTTGCAGCTGGCGCAATTCGGTGCACAGATGCTCGCGCACCCGGGCATCGAGGGCCGACATCGGTTCGTCCAGCAACAACAACGAAGGCGCAGGCGCCAGCGCGCGGGCCAGTGCCACACGTTGCTGCTGACCGCCAGACAACTGACCCGGGTATTTTTTCTCGCTGCCGGTCAGGCCAACCAGTTCCAGCATCTGACCGACACGTTGGCGAATCTGGTCGCGACCATTGCCGGCGAGGCCGTAGGCAATGTTCGCTTCGACGGTGAGATTGGGAAACAACGCGTAGGACTGGAACAGAATGCCGTAGTCCCGCGCCTGGGGTGCCAGGTGGGAAACGTCGCGATCACCCAAGTACAACTCGCCGCTGTCCTGTTTTTCCAGACCGGCGATGCAGCGCAGCAAGGTGGTTTTGCCACAGCCCGAAGGGCCGAGCAGACACACCAGCTCACCGGCCGCCACGTCGAGGGAAACATTATCCAGCGCCGTGAAGGCGCCAAAACGCTTCTGTACGCCGCGCACTTTCATCGGTGCGCCGGGGTTGGTCAGGGCAGTTGCGATCGGGTTGTTCATGGACGGAGCTCATCTGGCAGATGGGGCCATCCTAGGGTTGTAATGAGTCCGTCATGTGGCAGTAAGGCAAAAACCGCTGATAGTGGTATTCAGGATTTTTGGTTATTCCTGTGCTGGCTGATCTACCGCCATCGCGAGCAGGCTCGCTCCTACAGGGGAATGCGGTCAACTGTAGGAGCGAGCCTGCTCGCGATGAGGCCGGGACAGGCGATAAAGACCTTTAGGCCGGCGCCATTTCCTGCGCCAACCCCAGAAACGCCGCCGGTAGCCGCGCGCCTTTGCGCTCCTTGAGGCAGTACAGATACTCGGGAATTTGCGGCGCATTCTCGATGGTCAGCACCCGCAGCTGCGGATCATGGGGCACTTCCTGGCGGGCAATGATGCTGATACCGATATTGCGCAGTACCGCTTCGCGGATCGATTCGCGGCTGCCAATCTCCAGCAACGGCCCGAAATTCACTCCCGCGCTGGCCAGCAACGCTTCGGTCAAACGACGGGTGGTCGAACCCGGTTCGCGCATCAGCAAGGTATGCCCGGCCAATGCACTGAGCGAAACGTGATCGTGAACCGCCAGCGGATGATTGCGATGCACCGCCAGCACCAGCGGATCGCTGCCGAGCACCCGGCGAATCAGCCGCGCGTCATCGAGCAACTGCGACGACGCCGCGACATCGACCCGATAATCCTCCAGCGCTTCAAGCACCTGCTGGGAGTTGCCGATTTCCACCGACACCTCCACTTGCGGCAGACGTTCGCGGAATGTTTTCACCAGGTCGAGGATGTAATACGGTGCCGTGGCGGCAATGCGCAATGAGCCATGGACCTGGCCGCAGTTACGCAGGAAAAACTCGATGTCGGCCGCCTGTTGCGTCAGCACCTTGACCATCGGTAGCAGCCGCGCGCCCTCTTCGCTGACACTGAGACGCCGGCCACCACGGTAGAACAGCTCGACCGAATACTGACTTTCGAGGTTGCGGATCTGCGTCGTCACCGTCGGCTGGCTCAGGCCGAGCTTTTTGGCGGCCTGGGTAATGCTGCCCAGGCGGGCCACCATGTAAAACGCCTTCAGCTCCGCACTCAGCACAACCGTCCCTCATCCTTTACTTGCGCAGCAGGCGCAAACCGTTGAACACCACCAGCAGACTCACGCCCATGTCGGCGAACACCGCCATCCACATGGTAGCGAGCCCGGCGAAGGTTACCCCAAGAAAGATCGCCTTGATGACCAAAGCCAGGGCGATGTTCTGTTTGAGGATGCTCGATGTCTGGCGCGATAGGCGAATGAATGCCGGGACTTTGCGCAGATCGTCGTCCATCAAGGCGACATCGGCGGTTTCGATCGCGGTATCGGTGCCTGCGGCGGCCATGGCGAAACCGATCTCGGAACGCGCCAGTGCCGGAGCGTCATTGATGCCATCGCCGACCATACCGACCCGATGTCCTTGGGCATAAAGGGCATCGATAGCCTGCAATTTGTCACCCGGCAACAGGTCGCCCCTGGCCTCGTCGATGCCGACTTGCGCGGCAATGGCTTGCGCGGTGTGGACGTTATCGCCCGTGAGCATCAGGGTTTTGATGCCCAGGTCATGCAGTTGCCGGATGGCCTCGCGGCTGGACGCTTTTACCGTATCGGCGACGGCGAACAGCGCCAATGGCCCGGACTGATCAAGCAACAGCACCACCGACTTGCCCTGTTTTTCCAGGGCGAACAGTTTCTCTTCCAGCGCCGGCGAGCACAGCCCCAGATCCTCCACCAGTCGATGGTTGCCCAGGTGGTAGAGCTGGCCGTTGATTTCGCCGCGCACACCGCGCCCGCCCAGCGCTTCGAAGTTATCCACAATCAGCGTCGCGGTTGGGTTATCCACAGCCGCTTTGGCAATGGCCTGGGAAACCGGGTGATCCGAGCGCCTGGCCAGCGCGGTGGCAATGGCAGGCGCTGAATCGGCGGCGGTCGAATCCAGCGACAGGTAGTCGGTCTGCACCGGTTTGCCGTGGGTGATGGTGCCAGTCTTGTCCAGGGCCAGGTAGTCGAGCTTGTAACCGCCCTCCAGATAGACGCCGCCCTTGACCAGGATGCCTTTGCGCGCTGCCGCCGCGAGGCCACTGACGATGGTCACCGGCGTGGAAATCACCAGCGCACAGGGGCAGGCCACCACCAGCAGCACCAGCGCCCGATAAATCCAGTCGAACCACAACGCGCCCATGAACAATGGCGGGATCACCGCCACGACCAGAGCCAGAACGAACACCGCCGGGGTGTAGATTTTCGAGAAACTGTCGACGAAACGCTGGGTCGGCGCCCGCGCGCCCTGCGCTTGTTCAACCGCGTGGATGATACGGGCCAGGGTCGAGTTGTCGGCCGCCGCGGTTACTTCATATTCCAGGGATCCGGCCTGATTGATGGTGCCGGCGAATACCTTGTCGTCGACGGTTTTCTCCACCGGCATGCTTTCACCAGTGATTGGCGCCTGATCGATGGTCGAGCGACCGGACAGCACTTCGCCGTCCAGGCCGATGCGCTCACCGGGGCGGACCCGCACCCGCGCGCCGAGCCCAATGGATTTGACATCCTGCTCAAGCCAGCTCCCGTCAGCCTGCAACACCGTTGCCGTGTCCGGGGTCATCTGCATCAGGCCACCGATGGCATTGCGCGCGCGGTCGAGGGACCTGGCTTCGATCAACTCGGCCACAGTGAACAGGAACATCACCATTGCCGCTTCCGGCCACTGGCCGATCAGCACCGCGCCGGTCACGGCAATGCTCATCAGCGCGTTGATGTTCAGGTTGCGGTTTTTAAGGGCGATCCAGCCTTTTTTGTAGGTACCGAGACCACCGCTGAGGATCGAAACAAGCGCAATAACCGCCACCACCCAGTTCGGTGCGGAACCGGTGAAGTGGATAACTTCTGCCAGCAATGCACCAACACCGGACAGTGTCAAGGGCCACCATGGCTTTTGCCGGGGCACCGGTGTCGGGGTTTCAGCACCCTGGTCCATCGGCTCGGCCTGCATTCCCAAGGATTTGATGGCTTCGACGATCGGCTCGATACCAGGCAAATCGTGGGTCACGCCAAGCACCCGATTAATCAGATTGAACTCCAGCTGCTGCACACCGGTCAGTTTGCTTAGCTTGTTCTGGATAAGCGTCTGTTCGGTTGGACAGTCCATCGCCTCGATGCGAAAACTGCTCAGTCGGGCTCCGGGCGTCGACGATTCGCTCAGTCTTATCAACGCGGGCGCCGTCGCCCTGGAGGAACAGCAGGAATCGCCGTGACCGCCGTGGTCATGTTTTTGCACGGGCTTGAGCTTGTGGTTGTGCCCGTGTTCAGGCCCGGGTTTGTGTGAATGCAGGGAATCGCTCATTGGTTGCGTCCATAAGAGTGCCTGTTGCCAAGTAAAGACCCTGTAGCCACTATAGGGTCAAGCACCCTTTCTGGAGTTTTGGAGATTGGCGTCATGAAAATTGGAGAATTGGCGAAACTCACGGACTGCGCCGTGGAAACGATCCGCTACTACGAGCGCGAGAGCCTTCTGCCGGAACCGGCTCGCAGTGATGGCAATTATCGCCTCTACACCCAGGCCCACGCCGAGCGCCTGACCTTCATCCGTAACTGTCGCACCCTGGACATGACGCTTGAGGAAATCCGCAGTCTGCTGGCCTTTCGCGACAGTCCGCAGGACCAGTGCGAAAGCGTCAACGCGCTGATCGACGAGCACATCCATCACGTCAGGGCGCGGATCGACGGCTTGCTGGCCTTGCAGACACAACTGCTCGACCTGCGCCAACGCTGCGACGAGGGGCCGGATATCGATCAATGCGGGATTTTGCAGCGGCTGGAAGTGAATGGCGGGGTTGTGACGACGGAGGTGGAGCATTCTCATGTCGGCCGCAGTCACGGCCACTAAGCACACCACCTACCCCTGTAGGAGCGAGCCTGCTCGCGATGAACTCAAGGACGACGCATTTTTTCAGACAATACGCGTCATCGTTCACGTCCATCGCGAGCAAGCTCGCTCCTACAGGGGGGCTGCGTGAGGCTTCAGACCGCCATCGGCGCGGTCATCGGTGCGTGGTGCTCGTAGCCTTCCAGAGAGAAATCGCCCGGTTCCACCAGTTCCAGCCACTCCGGCTGATACTCACCAGTCTTGGCAAACTCCGGCACACGCTCGGAAATCACCAGTTTCGGCATCGGGAACGGCTCGCGCTTGAGCTGTTCGTTGAGCATGTCCAGGTGGTTTTCGTAGACGTGGGCATCACCGATGAAATAGGTGAACCAGCGCGGCGTGTACCCGGTCAGGCGACCGATCAGGCTCAGCAGCGCGGCGCCTTCGGTGAGGTTGAACGGTGTGCCCAGGCCCAGGTCGTTGGAGCGGATGTAGAGGGTCAAGGAAATCTCCCTGGTCTCGACATTCGGATGGAACTGGTACAGCAGGTGGCACGGTGGCAAAGCCATTTCATCGAGCTGGGCGCAGTTCCAGCCGTGGAACAGGATACGGCGGCTGCCCGGGTCCTTAATGATGGTGTCGACGCACTGGCGGACCTGGTCAATCGCCTTGTACAGCACCACATAAGCCTGGCCATCCTCTTCGCCTTCGGCGATCTGACGATAGCCTTGGCTCAGAGTCTGCTTGATGGCGGCCGGGTTGCTGACCGGAATCTGCTTGTACGCCGGCCACTTGCGCCATTGCACGCCGTAGATTTCGCCAAGGTCGTCTTCACCCTGACGGAACGGGTTGGCCAGCCACTGGGCGTTTTCGTTGGCGTTCTGGTCCCAGACCTTGCAACCCAGGGCACGGAACTCGGCAGCGTTGTTCACGCCACGCAGGAATCCGCACATTTCGCCGATGGCCGATTTGAAGGCCATCTTGCGCGTGGTGATCGCCGGGAAGCCTTCCTGCAGGTCATAACGCAGCATCGCACCGGGAAAACTGATGGTGTTCACGCCGGTACGGTTGGCCTGCTTGGTGCCGTTCTTGATGACGTGGGCGACCAGTTCGAGATATTGCTTCATGAGTTACCTGTGTCCTTGAACCCGGGACCGAAGCCCCGGGGTTCGATTTTATACTGCTGCCGCTGGAGTCGCCGGAGTGCGGTGATAGGCCAGCCAGATCAGGAACAACCCGCCGACGATCATCGGCACGCACAGCACCTGGCCCATGGTCAGCCAGTTCCAGGCCAAATAGCCCAGTTGCGCGTCCGGTACACGGACGAACTCGACGATGAAACGGAAGATGCCATAGAACAGCGCGAACATCCCCGATACCGCCATGGTCGGCCGCGGCTTGCGCGAGAACAGCCAGAGGATGGCGAACAGTGCCACGCCTTCCAGCGCGAACTGGTACAGCTGCGACGGGTGACGCGCCAGTTGCGCCGGATCGGTAGGGAAGATCATCGCCCAAGGCACGTCAGTCGCCTTGCCCCACAGCTCGGCATTGATGAAGTTGCCGATACGACCGGCACCCAGGCCAATCGGCACCATCGGCGCAACGAAATCCATCAGCTGGAAGAACGATTTGTTGTTCTTTTTACCGAACCACAACGCCGCCAGCATCACACCGATGAAACCGCCGTGGAATGACATTCCGCCCTTCCACACTTCGAAAATCAGCGTCGGGTTGGCCAGATAAGCGCTCAGATCGTAGAACAGCACGTAACCCAGTCGCCCGCCGACGATCACCCCCATCGACATCCAGAACACCATGTCGGAGAGTTTCTCCCTGGTCCAGGTCGGGTCGAAGCGGTTCAAGCGACGGGACGCCAGCAGCCAGGCGCCGCCGATGCCGATCAGGTACATCAGACCGTACCAGTGGATTTTCAGCGGACCGATGGCCAGGGCCACCGGGTCGATCTGCGGGTAAGGCAGCATTGCGACTCCTCGTTAGAGTTCAAATCTTAAAAATTCCCGGGCGACGCTGCCACCTCAGGATTAAGCCAGGATTGCGCTGCCGGTCAGAGCAGGAAGTTCAGGCCGACGCAGAACAGCAACGCGGCAAACAGCCTTTTCAGCAACTTCGGTGACAACCTGTGGGCCAATCGCGCGCCCAAGCGGGCGAACACCATGCTGGTCAGGGCAATGCCCAGCAACGCCGGCAAATAAATGAAACCGAGACTATGGGCCGGGAGCAACGGATCGTGCCAGCCCAGAATCATGAAACTTAATGCACTGGCCAGGGCAATCGGCAGACCGCAGGCCGAGGAAGTAGCCACGGCTTGCTGCATCGGCACGCTGCGCCAGGTCAGGAATGGCACGGTCAGCGAACCGCCACCGATGCCGAAAATCGCCGAAGCCCAGCCAATTGCGCTGCCGGCCACGGTCAGACCGAGTTTGCCCGGCACGGTTCGGCTGGCCTTGGGTTTGACCTCCAGCGCCAGTTGAGCGGCGATCACCAGGGCAAATACACCAATGAGTTTTTGCAGGTTAGGGCCGGAAATCGCTTCCGCCGTCAGCGCGCCGAATCCGGCACCGACCAGAATGCCGACGGTCATCCACATGAAGATCGGCCAACGCACGGCACCACGGCGGTGATGCTCTCGTACCGCGTTGACCGAGGTAAAGATGATCGTCGCCAGGGAGGTACCCACTGCCAGGTGCGTGAGGATCGATGGATCGAACCCTTGGGCCTTGAAGCTGAACACCAGCACCGGGACGATGATGATCCCGCCGCCCACGCCAAACAGCCCGGCGAGTACACCTGCACAGGCGCCGAGCGCCAGATAGAGCAGAAATTCCATGATCGTCTCGCCCGCATCCCCAAAACCGGAGCGGCATGGTAACGGATGCATGGCCTCAAGCTCCACTGCGCAAGGCGATGGATCGATGAGCGATGTCTGCGTAGAGTGAGCAAAAAACACACAAGGACAGCCTTATGTGCCTGATTGTTTTTGCCTGGCGCCCGGGTCATGCCCAGCCGCTGGTCGTGGCAGCCAATCGCGATGAGTTCTACGCCCGCCCCAGCCTGCCTCTGGCGCCATGGCCCGAAGCGCCGCACGTACATGCGGGGCGTGACCTCGAGGCCGGTGGCACCTGGCTCGGTATCGGTGCCAACGGACGTTTTGCGGCGCTGACCAATATCCGAGACCCCAATCGACCGCCAGGGCGCAAGTCTCGTGGGGAGCTGGTGGCGCAATTTCTCACCGGGGAAATGTCAATTGGCAACTATTTAGCCGACGTTGTCGACCGTTCGCTGGAATATGGTGGATTTAACCTGCTGATCGGCAATACCAATGAGCTCTGGCACTTCAATCAACGGGAATCGCAAGCGCTGATGCTGGCCCCGGGGGTCTACGGGTTATCCAATGCCGGGCTGGATACGCCGTGGCCGAAACTGCTCAAAGCCAAGGCGGCGTTGAGCGAGGTGCTGGATGATCCGCAGCCTCAGGCGTTGTTGGCTTTATTGAGCGATGCGCAGACCGCGCCGCTTGCCGAGTTGCCGGATACCGGCGTGGGACTGGCCACCGAGACGTTGCTGTCGAGTGTGTTCATTGCCAGTCAGAGTTATGGAACGCGGGCGAGTACGGCGTTGATTGTGCGGGCGGATGGGACGCTGCATATGGTCGAACGCAGTTTCGGGCCGTATGGCGGGCATCTTGGGGAAGTGGAGATCAGGCTTTAGATATTTGTCGTCAGGACCGGCCTCTTCGCGGGCAAGCCCACTCCTACAGTTTTCGTAGCGCTCACAAAATACGCGAACGACTCAATTTTGTAGGAGCTGGCTTGCCAGCGAAGAGGCCATCCGCCCTTTAGAGAGGCTTGATCGCCGCCGGATTGATCATCCGCGCCAGCCCGAGGTTCTTCAGCGCCAGTTGCAACGAGCTGTGAATCACTTGCGGGTTGTCGATGGTCATCAGCTCGGCCAGCAACTCCTTGGCCTTGCTCAGGTTGATCTGGCGCAGCATCCACTTCACTTTTGGCAAGTTGGTGGCGTTCATCGACAGGCTGTCGAAACCCATCGCCATCAATAGCACCGCCGCCGCCGGGTCACCGGCCATTTCGCCGCAGATGCTCACCGGCTTGCCTTCGGCATGGGCGTCGCGCACTACGGTTTGCAGGGCTTGCAGCACTGCCGGGTGCAGGTAGTCGTAAAGATCGGCCACGCGCGGGTTGTTGCGGTCCACGGCCAGCAGGTACTGGGTCAGGTCGTTGGAACCGACTGACAGGAAGTCCACTTGCCGCGCCAGTTCCTTGGTCTGATAAACAGCGGCCGGAATCTCGATCATCACGCCAACCGGCGGCATCGGCACGTCGCAGCCTTCGTCGCGGACTTCGCCCCAGGCGCGATGGATCAGGTGCAAGGCCTCTTCCAGCTCGTGAGTGCCGGAGATCATCGGCAGCAGGATGCGCAGGTTGTTCAGGCCTTCGCTGGCCTTGAGCATGGCGCGGGTCTGCACCAGGAAGATTTCCGGGTGGTCGAGGGTGACGCGAATGCCGCGCCAGCCGAGGAACGGGTTGTCTTCCTTGATCGGGAAGTATGACAGTGACTTATCGCCACCGATGTCCAGGGTGCGCATGGTCACCGGTTGCGGATGAAACGCGGCGAGCTGCTCGCGGTAGATCGCCAGTTGTTCCTTTTCGCTCGGGAAGCGCTGGTTGATCATGAACGGCACTTCGGTGCGATACAGGCCCACGCCTTCGGCACCGCGTTTCTGCGCGCGCGCCACATCCGCCAGCAGGCCGGTATTGACCCACAGCGGCATGCGGTGGCCATCGACCGTCACGCACGGCAGATCGCGCAGCGCATCCAGCCCGAGGGCCAGTTGTTTCTCTTCCTCGACCACCTCGGCAAACTGCTTGCGCAGCACTTCACTCGGGTTGGTGTAGACCTCGCCGTGGAAGCCATCGACGATCATCTGGATGCCGTCGACCTTCGAGTACGGCAGGTCGACCAGGCCCATCACGGTCGGAATGCCCATGGCGCGGGCCAGGATGGCGACGTGGGAGTTGCCGGAACCGAGTACCGACACCAGGCCGACCAGCTTGCCTTCCGGCACCTCGCCGAGCATCGCCGGCGTCAGTTCTTCGCTGACCAGAATGGTGTTGTCGGGGTAGACCAGAGTTTGCTGACGCTCTTCCTGCAAGTAAGCCAGCAATCGCCGACCAAGGTCCTTGACGTCCGAGGCCCGCTCGCGCAGATAGGCATCGTCCATCAATTCGAAACGGTTGACGTGATCGGTGACCACCTGGCGCAAAGCGCCCTGGGCCCACTGCCCGGTCTTGATCACAGTGGTGACTTCGCTGCCCAGCGCCGCATCGTCGAGCATCATCAGGTAGACGTCGAACAAGGCCCGCTCTTCCGGGCGCAGCTGCGTGGCGAGTTTGGTGGACAAGGTGCGCATGTCGGCGCGCACGCCTTCGATGGCGGTCTTGAACAAACCGAGTTCGGCGTCGATGTCGGTGATGTTCTTGTCCGGCACCACGTCCAGATCGGCGGGCGGCAGCATGACCACCGCCGTACCGACTGCCGCACCCGGCGACCCCGGAACACCGATGAACTTGGCCTCCTGAATGCCTTTCCCCTGACGGCCCAGGCCGCGGATCGAACCGGTGGCCTCGGCGTGGGCGATAACACCGGCGAGCTGCGCACTCATGGTCACGAGGAAGGCTTCTTCACCTTCATCGAACTGGCGACGTTCTTTTTGCTGGATGACCAACACGCCGACAACGCGGCGGTGGTGAATGATAGGTGCCCCGAGGAATGAGGCGAAGCGCTCTTCACCGGTCTCGGCGAAGTAGCGGTAGCGCGGGTGATCCGCAGCGTTTTCGAGGTTCAGGGGTTCTTCGCGCGTACCGACCAGGCCAACCAGACCTTCGTTGGGTGCCATGCTGACTTTACCGATCGAGCGCTTGTTCAAGCCTTCGGTGGCCATCAGCACGAAGCGGTTGGTCTCGGGGTCAAGCAGGTAGACCGAGCAGACCTGGCTGCCCATGGCCTCTTTGACGCGCAACACAATAATCCCCAACGCCGCCTTGAGATCCTTGGCGGAGTTAACTTCCTGGACGATCTTGCGCAGCGTATTGAGCATGGCTCGGGGTCGAACTCCGTCGTCAGTCGCGCGCTAAAAGGCGCGGGGCAAGCTCTTTGAGAGCGCGTCGATACACCTCGCGCTTGAATGTCACCACCTGGCCTAACGGATACCAATAGCTGACCCAGCGCCAGCCATCGAATTCCGGTTTACCGGTCAAATCCATCCGCACCCGCTGCTCGTTGGAGATCAGGCGCAGGAGAAACCATTTCTGTTTCTGGCCGATGCACAGCGGTTGGCTGTGGGTACGCACCAGACGTTGCGGCAAACGATAGCGCAACCAGCCCCGGGTGCAGGCAAGAATTTCAACATCTTCGCGCTCAAGGCCAACTTCTTCGTTCAGCTCGCGGTACAAGGCGTCTTCCGGCGTCTCTTCGGGGTTGATTCCCCCCTGCGGAAATTGCCAGGCATCTTGATTGATTCGGCGAGCCCATAGCACCTGGCCGGCGTCATTCGTCAGAATGATCCCGACATTGGGGCGAAAACCATCGGGGTCGATCACGGCAACAACCTCGCAAACGCATGTCGCCGCATTGTTCCACAAAGGTTGTGAAGGCGGCAACGAAGGTTCCTACCTTATGTGCACTCTTGTGAAAAGACCGTATTCTTGTCGCCTTTTTACTGACTTTTCAGCGGGTAACTGCAATGCGCCTGGCTTTATTCGATTTGGACAACACCCTTCTGGGCGGTGACAGCGATCACGCTTGGGGCGATTACCTGTGCGAGCGCGGCTTTCTTGACGCCGTCGCCTACAAGGCTCGCAACGATGCGTTCTACCAGGATTACCTGGCCGGCAAACTCGATAATGCCGCTTACCTGAACTTCTGCCTGGAAGTCCTCGGCCGCACCGAAATGGCCACGCTGGATCAGTGGCACAGCGATTACATGCGTGACTGCATCGAACCGATCGTGCTGCCCAAGGCCATCGACCTTTTGGCCAAACACCGCGCAGCCGGCGACAAACTGGTGATCATCACTGCGACCAACCGCTTCGTCACCGGGCCGATTGCCGTGCGCCTGGGCGTCGAAACCCTGATCGCCACCGAATGCGAAATGGTCGACGGCCGCTACACCGGGCGCAGCACCGATGTGCCGTGCTTTCGCGAAGGCAAGGTGACGCGCTTGAATCGGTGGCTGGAAGAAACCGGGTATACGCTGGAAGACAGCTACTTCTACAGCGACTCGATGAATGATTTTCCGTTGCTGGAGCAGGTGGCCCATCCGGTGGCGGTCGATCCGGACCCGAATCTGCGGGCCGAGGCCGAGAAGCGGGGTTGGCCGGTGATATCGTTGCGCGACTGATAAAGCAAAAGATCGCAGCCTTCGGCAGCTCCTACAGGGTACCGCGCACACCTGTAGGAGCTGCCGAAGGCTGCGATCTTTTTGGGTCAAACAGGCTTGGCCCCCATCAACCCGGCAATGGCCACAAGACAGACAAAACTGAACAACGCCAAGGCAAAGGTGAGTTTCCCCACGCCACCCGGCGTCTTGCGCAGCTTGTTCAGCCGCACCAGCAACCAGAACCAAGCCAGCGCCGCCACGGTGTACAGCACGCTGGAGGCCAGCAACCAGGTCTGACCCAGAGGCCAGCCCACCAGATGCACCATCCACCAGCCGGTAAACGGCATGCTCAGCAGCGCCAACCCCATCAACAGCCAGACAAATACACGTGGCCGTTGCAGGGTGCGGCTTCCCGCCGTCGCATCACCCTTGCGCCGCGCAAGCAAAACCCAGATACCCAGACCCAGCGCACAAGCCAGCAGTACAACCGTTGCCACCATGTGCGCCATTTTCAGGGCAGTTAACGTTTCCATTGTCAGATTTCCTTATTACCTGCCCGTCAGCGTAGCCGTTCAGCCAAGAAACAGCTGATAGGCCGGATTGTCGCTTTCGTCCCAGTACGGGTAACCGATTGCTTCCAGCGCCGCCGGCACCAGGTGGCGCTCGTCGTGGGGCACTTGCAGGCCTGCGACGACCCGGCCATCCGCCGCGCCATGGTTGCGGTAGTGGAACATCGAGATGTTCCAGCGCCCGCCAAGCTTGTTGAGGAAGTTGAACAGCGCGCCCGGACGCTCCGGGAATTCGAAGCGCAGAATCACTTCATCGACCACATGCGCCGCACGCCCACCGACCATGTGGCGGATGTGCAGCTTGGCCAGTTCGTTGTCGGTCAGGTCCAGCACCGGAAAACCCTGCTCGCCAAGGCTGGCGAGCAACGCGCTGCGCGGGTCGCTTTCCGGGTGCGTCTGCACACCGACAAAGATGTGCGCTTCGCTGCCGGTGTTGTAGCGGTAGTTGAATTCGGTGATCTGGCGCTTGCCGATAGCCTCGCAGAACGCCTTGAAGCTGCCCGGCTTTTCGGGAATGGTCACGGCGATGATGGCTTCGCGGCCCTCGCCCAGCTCCGCACGCTCGGCAACGTGGCGCAGGCGGTCGAAGTTGACGTTGGCCCCGGAGTCGATGGCCACGAAGGTCTGGCCGCTGACGCCGCACTGCTCGACATATTTCTTGATCCCGGCCACGCCCAAAGCGCCGGCAGGTTCGGTGATCGAGCGGGTATCGTCGTAGATATCCTTGATGGCAGCGCAGATTTCATCGGTACTGACGGTGATCACTTCGTCGACATGGTCTTTGCAGATGTCAAAGGTGTGCTGACCGATCTGGGCCACAGCAACACCGTCGGCGAAAAGGCCCACGGTCGGCAATACCACACGCTCGCCGGCCGCCATGGCCGCTTGCAGGCAATTGGAGTCATCCGGCTCGACGCCGATGATCTTGATGTCCGGGCGCAGATACTTCACGTACGCCGCGATACCGGCGATCAGGCCGCCGCCGCCCACCGGGACGAAAATCGCGTCCAGTGGCTGCGGGTGCTGGCGCAGAATTTCCATTGCCACGGTGCCCTGCCCGGCAATGGTGTGGGGATCGTCGTAAGGGTGAATGTAGACATAGCCTTTTTCGTCGACCAGTTTCAGCGAGTAAGCCAGGGCTTCCGGGAACGAATCGCCGTGCAGCACCACCTTGCCGCCACGGGAGCGCACGCCTTCGACCTTGATCTCCGGGGTGGTCTTGGGCATGACGATGGTCGCTTTCACGCCCAACACCTTCGCCGCCAGGGCCAGGCCTTGGGCATGGTTGCCCGCCGACGCGGTGACCACACCGCGAGCGCGTTCTTCTTCGCTCAACTGGGTCAACTTGTTGTAGGCGCCGCGAATCTTGAACGAGAACACCGGCTGCAAGTCTTCGCGCTTGAGCCAAATGCTGTTACCCAGCCGCTCGGAGAGCTGGCGGGCAGACTGCAGCGGGGTTTCTACGGCAACGTCATAAACGCGCGAGGTGAGGATCTTTTTGACGTACTGTTCAAGCATCGGAAAGCATCACTGAGCGGGTTGGGCAGGACCACGGAGTCTAACCCGGCTTTTGGCCGCACGACCACACTAAACCGGTGGTTTTAGGAACCATGAAACCATTGTGGCGAGGGAGCTTGCTCCCGCTCGGCTGCGAAGCGGCCGCAAAACCTGTGCATACGGTACATCCAGAAGAAAGCAGGGGAGCGCTTCGCACTCCAGCGGGAGCAAGCTCCCTCGCCACAAAGCCCTGTTTGCCCAGGCATACCGTCGCACCTGCCAATCGGGCAATGACCTTCCCCGCCCCGGAGCCTATAATGCCGGCCTTTCGTTCCCTCCTCGGCACCCCGGAGCCCGCATGAACCAGGATCAACTCAAACAGGCTGTGGCTCAGGCCGCCGTCGACTTCATCCTTCCGAAACTCGACGACAAGAGCATCGTCGGGGTCGGCACCGGCTCCACCGCCAACTGCTTCATCGATGCCCTGGCCCAGCACAAAGGTGCGTTCGACGGCGCCGTCGCCAGTTCCGAAGCCACCGCCGCGCGCCTCAAGGGCCACGGGATTCCGGTGTACGAACTGAACACCGTCAGCGACCTGGAGTTCTACGTCGACGGCGCCGATGAAAGCGACGAACACCTGAACCTGATCAAGGGCGGTGGCGCCGCCCTGACCCGCGAGAAGATTGTCGCGGCCGTGGCCAAGACCTTCATTTGCATCGCCGACGCCAGCAAACTGGTGCCGGTCCTCGGTGCTTTCCCACTGCCGGTGGAAGTGATCCCGATGGCCCGCAGCCACGTGGCCCGCGAGCTGGTGAAGCTCGGCGGCGACCCGGTTTACCGCGAAGGCGTACTGACCGACAACGGCAACATCATCCTCGACGTGTTCAACATGCAGATCACCAATCCGGTGGAGCTGGAGACGCAGATCAATCAGATCGTCGGCGTGGTCACCAATGGTTTGTTCGCGGCGCGCCCGGCGGATCTGCTGCTGCTGGGTACCAGCGAAGGTGTAAAAACCCTGCGCGCGCAGTAAGTCACATACCACCGTTGCACTCTGTAGGAGCTGGCTTGCCAGCGAAGAGGCCGTAACATTCAACATCAATGTTGGCCGTTACATCGCTTTCGCTGGCAAGCCAGCTCCTACACGAGCCGGGCAAGCTTCAGGGCTGTCCTGGTTTCTTGAAAACGTAAAACAGGTTTGGCTCACTGACGAGGTACAGCGTACCGTCGTCGTCCATGGCAACCCCTTCCGCTTGCGGTACGTTTTTCTGCAGGCCGTGCTGCCACTTGCTCAATGACATTGTGCTCAGCGGACGCCCATCCACATCCAGCTCCAGAATCAATCGCGACTCATCCGATAGCGCCAGCAAATGCCCGCTGCGCTCGTCGTATTGCAAACCCGACAGGTCCCGCACAAACAACCCGGCATCACGCTTGGGGTCGTTGACCACGTGCACCGACCAGGATTCTTCAGGATTGAATCGCGGAAAACCGTACACCTCGTAGATCAGCATCGGGTCGCGCTCCTTGGCGACGAACAGGCGCTTGCCCACCGAATCGTAAGCCAAGCCTTCGAAGCCCTTGTTGTCGCCCATGTTTACGCCAACGGTCATCTGCTCGGCGTCTGCCGCATCGACGAAGGTGGTGCCCTGCTCCAGACGAATCTTGATCAGCCGCTGCTGGCTTTCGTCAGTGACCACGTAGGTGTTCTCGCTGATGAACTCCACTGCCTCCGGATCGCCGAAACCGACCAGTGCCACACGGCGCAAGATCCTGCCGTCGAGGGACAACTCGATCAACTCGCTTCGCTTGTTGGTAACGGTGAACAGACTTTTGCGCACCGGGTCGTAGGTCAATGCTGAAACGTTGTCAACCTGGCCATCGATCACCTGCGCTTCGGTCACGACCTGATATTGGTCCAGGCCGATGGACCTGGAACTCACCGGCTGCCACAGCGTATGCAGATTGAACCAGGCGCGCTCGAACAGGCGCATGTGCTGGGCGATCCCGATCAACGCGATCAGCGAGACCGCCGACAGGATCAGAATCAGGGATTTGAGGCGGGTAAATCGACGCATTCGGGTGGGCTCAGGGTCAATACAGGCGGATGAAATATCACGCCCGCCTGAACTGCAGCTTAATGGCCGTGAGCCTTTTACGCATACGCAATCAGCGTAGGAGCTGTCGCAGGCTGCGATCTTTAGCGTTCTGGTTGATGCCAGAGTCAAGAGATCGCAGCCTTCGGCAGCTCCTGCACAGAGGCACTACCTCTGTTTTTCGAAGCGATAGAACAGGTTCGGCTCACTCACCATATACAGCGTGCCCGCTTCATCCATGGTCACGCCTTCGGCACGCGGAATGGTATTTTTCAGGCCGTTGAAGCCACGCAGCAAAGTAATGAAACTGACCTGCTCACCCTTATTGTCCAGCTCCAGCAACAGGTGCGAGTCGGCGGACAGCACCAGCATGTGGCCAGTCCGCGGGTCGATGGCCAGTGCCGACAGGTTACGCATGTCCAGCGCATGACTGGCCAGCTTCAGCTTGTCGCCGGTAAGGACTTTGCTGTCACCTTTCCAGGCAAACAATGCCGGCGGGCGCTCTTCGCCCAGCAGCAGCTGCTGATTGCGCGGATCCCAGGTGACACCCTCGAAAGCCTTGTTCTGGTCTTTGGAAGGACCCAGGTCGTATGTCGGGAAATCGGCGATGTTCAGTTCGCGGGTGTCGGCATCGACCTTGACGATGGCGATCAGGTGGTCGCGCTCATCGACAATAGCCAGTCGGCCGTCGCCCAGCACGGTGACGCCCTCAGGGTTGCTCCAGCCGACCAACGGCATTTTGCGCAGCACATCGCCCTGCAAGTTCAATTCAATCAGAAACGGGTTCTTGCCCATGACCGAAAACAGGGTCTTGGTCTGGGGGGCGTAGGCCAGGTCCGATGCTTCGTCCTTCTCCATGCCCGGCAACGGCTTGGCATCGATCACCGCCCGATAGTCGGGAAGCCAGATACTGGCCTGACGCTCGGCCGGGCTCTTGAATTGCTCTTTCACCCAGAGCACGCCCCGCGCATCCCAGTGCATGGCAAACGCAACGCCGTAGGCGACAACGACCACCAGCAGTAGCCAGATTTGCCAACGCAGGGCGAAGCGTGAGCGGCGGGCAGGTTCAAGCGTGGAAAGCGGAGAAGTGGCCATCAGGGATACGTTCCAGAAATTCAGGCTAGGGGTAATTGCTGTAGGAGCTGGCTTGCCAGCGAAAGCGGTGTAACAAACAACATGGATGTTGAATGTCGCGGCCTCATCGCTGGCAAGCCAGCTCCTACATTGGGCGTGGCGTGATTAGCGAACGCTGCTGGTGAAGCGGCTCGCGCCCGGCAGTTCCAGAACGATCTCGTCACCGACATTCAGCGGACCGACACCCACTGGTGTGCCAGTCAGAATCACATCGCCGGCCTGCAGCGAGAAGCAGCCGGCCATGTGCTGGATCATTGGCACGATCGGATTGAGCATTGCACTGCTGTTGCCGTCCTGGCGCACCTCACCGTTGATGGTCAGGCGGATACCAATGTCGGTCAGATCGGCAAACGTGCTGCCGGACACAAACGGAGCAATCACCGCCGCACCGTCGAAGCACTTGGCGATTTCCCAGGGCAAACCCTTGGATTTCAGCTCGGCCTGCTTGTCGCGCAGGGTCAGGTCCAGGGCCGGGGCGAAACCGGAGATGGCGTCGAGCACTTCTTCGCGGCTCGGCCTGGTCGACAACGGCTTGCCGATCAAGACCGCGATTTCCGCTTCGTAATGCACCGAACCGCGCTCGGTCGGAATGCTGAAACCGCCTTCCAGCGGCACAACACAACTGCCCGGCTTGATGAACAGCAGTGGCTCGGTCGGTACCGGGTTATCCAGTTCCTTGGCGTGTTCGGCGTAGTTACGGCCGATGCACACCACTTTCCCCAGCGGGAAATGAATACGCGTACCGTCGACATACTGGTGCTGATAGCTCATTACCGACTCCTGCCTTCATGGATGCTTAAAGATTGCCGATCAAACCGCGAAGATCTTGCCCGGGTTCATGATGCCGTTCGGGTCGAACACTGCCTTGACCGCTTTCATGTACTCGATCTCGACCGGGGAGCGGCTGTAGGTCAAGTAGTCACGCTTGGTCATGCCCACGCCATGCTCGGCGGAAATCGAACCGTTGTACTTCTCGACGGTTTCGAACACCCACTTGTTGACGGTGGCGCACTTGGCGAAGAACTCGTCCTTGCTCAGGTTATCCGGCTTGAGGATGTTCAAGTGCAGGTTGCCGTCGCCGATGTGGCCGAACCAGACGATTTCGAAGTCCGGGTAGTGTTCGCCGACGATCGCGTCGATTTCCTTCAGGAACGCCGGGACTTTCGACACGGTGACCGAGATGTCGTTCTTGTACGGCGTCCAGTGGGAAATGGTTTCGGAGATGTATTCGCGCAGCTTCCACAGGTTTTGCAGCTGGGTTTCGCTCTGGCTCATCACGCCGTCCAGTACCCAGCCCTGCTCGACGCAGTGCTCGAAGGTTTCCAGGGCGTGGTTGGCTACATCTTCGGTGGTCGCTTCGAATTCCAGCAGCGCGTAGAACGGGCAGTCGGTTTCGAACGGCGCCGGGACATCGCCACGACCCATGACTTTGGCCAGGGCCTTGTCGGAGAAGAATTCGAAGGCGGTCAGGTCAAGCTTGCTCTGGAAGGCGTGCAGCACCGGCATGATCGAGTCGAAATCGGCGGCACCGAGGACCATTGCGGTGAGGTTTTTCGGCGCGCGATCCAGGCGCATGGTCGCTTCGACCACGAAGCCGAGGGTGCCTTCGGCGCCGATGAACAGCTGACGCATGTCGTAGCCGGTAGCGTTCTTGATCAGGTCGCGGTTCAGTTCCAGCACGTCGCCCTTGCCGGTGACCACTTTCATGCCCGCGACCCAGTTACGGGTCATGCCGTAGCGAATCACCTTGATCCCGCCGGCATTGGTGCCGATATTGCCGCCAATCTGGCTCGATCCTGCCGAAGCGAAGTCCACCGGGTAGTACAGGCCTTTTTCTTCGGCCACGTTCTGCAGATGCTCGGTGACCACGCCCGGCTGACAAACCGCGGTGCGGTCCGTGAGGTTCACGTCGAGGATCTGGTTCATATAGTCGAACGACACGACCACTTCGCCATTGGCCGCCACGGCAGCAGCGGACAACCCGGTACGACCGCCGGACGGCACCAGTGCCACCTTGTGTTTATTGGCCCACAGGACAATGGCCTGGACCTGCTCGGTGGTCTTGGGGAACACGATGGCGGTCGGGGCCGGGGCGAAATGCTTGGTCCAATCCTTTCCGTAAGCATTCAGGGAGTCGGCATCGGTCAGCACCTTGCCAGGCTCAACCAGTGTCTTCAGCTCATCAATCAGGGCAGGATTGGTCATCGACAGAACTCTCGAACAATTCATGGTCATCCTGAGAACGCTTCACGTCGCAGGAATGAGTGTTTAGCGGGGCGCATATGCTAGCATACCGCCCCCGCAGGATAGTGCCCAAGGGCTGTTCTGCGGTGACGGCTGTCGTGCCGTCCGGGTCAGCGTCTGCTGGCTATCTCCTGCCATTTTTCTCCGGGATACAGGTTTACGCAGATGAGCAAGACTTCTCTCGATAAGAGCAAGATCAAGTTCCTTCTTCTCGAAGGCGTCCACCAATCGGCTGTCGACGTCCTCAAGGCGGCGGGCTACACCAGCATCGAGTACCTCACCGGTTCTCTGCCGGAAGCCCAGCTCAAGGAAAAGATCGCTGATGCTCACTTCATCGGCATTCGCTCCCGCACTCAACTGACCGAAGAGATCTTCGATCACGCGAAGAAGCTCGTGGCTGTAGGGTGTTTCTGCATCGGCACCAACCAGGTCGACCTGGACGCGGCCCGTGAGCGCGGTATCGCCGTGTTCAACGCGCCGTACTCCAACACCCGTTCCGTAGCGGAGCTGGTGCTGGCCGAAGCGATCCTGCTGTTGCGCGGCATCCCCGAGAAGAACGCTTCCTGCCACCGTGGCGGCTGGATCAAGAGCGCGGCCAACTCCTTCGAGATCCGCGGCAAGAAGCTGGGCATCGTCGGTTATGGTTCGATCGGTACTCAACTGTCGGTCCTGGCTGAAGGCCTGGGGATGCAGGTGTACTTCTACGACACCATCACCAAGCTGCCATTGGGTAACGCTACTCAGGTAGGCAAGCTGCACGAGCTGCTGGCGATGTCCGACATCGTTTCGCTGCACGTACCGGAAACCGCCGCCACCCAGTGGATGATGGGCGAGAAAGAAATCCGCGCCATCAAGAAAGGCGGCATCCTGATCAACGCCGCCCGCGGCACCGTGGTCGAACTGGACGCCCTTGCGGACGCGATCAAGGACAAGCACCTGATCGGCGCAGCCATCGACGTATTCCCGGTGGAGCCACGCTCCAACGAAGAAGAGTTCGAAAGCCCGCTGCGTGGCCTGGACAACGTGATCCTGACCCCGCACATCGGTGGTTCCACCGCTGAAGCCCAGGCCAACATCGGTCTGGAAGTGGCGGAAAAACTGGTCAAGTACAGCGACAACGGTACTTCGGTATCGTCCGTGAACTTCCCGGAAGTGGCCCTGCCGGCTCACCCTGGCAAGCACCGCCTGCTGCACATCCACGAGAACATCCCGGGCGTGATGAGCGAGATCAACAAGGTCTTCGCCGAAAACGGCATCAACATCTCCGGTCAGTTCCTGCAGACCAACGAGAAGGTCGGCTACGTGGTGATCGACGTCGACGCCGAGTACTCGGACCTGGCGCAAGAGAAGCTGCAACACGTCAACGGCACCATCCGTAGCCGCGTGCTGTTCTAAAGAACAGCGGCGAGCTTGCGTGTAATAAAAAGGGAGCCCCTGCGAAGGGGCTCCCTTTTTTTATTTCACATTGACGGTGATCTTCTCGGAAACGATCGGCGGCTCGAACGGTATGTGGTTGCTATCGCCCAGTTCAAGCTGCAGGGTGTGTTTGCCCGGCGTGAGCGTTATTTCAGCCTGGGTCTGCGCACCGCCGAAATGCAGGTGGTTGGCATCCTTGGGGATCGGCGTACCGGCGGCTGGCAGCTTATCGACGTCGATCAGCACGTGATGATGACCGGTGTTCTTGGTGGTATCGCCCGCCGGTGCCAAGGCAATGTTCTCGACCGCGAACTTGACGACGACGGTCTGTGGAATCGTCGCACCGTCCTCGGGAGAAACAATGGACACTTCGGCGCCTTTCGGAGCCGGCGTTGCAGCACTAGCCAGCACCGAAACACCCATCAACAGGCCAGCCAAAGCAGCACGTGACATAAAGGTTTTCATTCTCTTCTCCAGTTTTTCCGTAAAATTCGCGTGGTCATGACAACTTCATGGCCATTTGTTGTCGAAGGCACTCGACAACCATAGCAAAGCGAGCCTGAATCAGAGGGTCGCGATAAAAAATTCAAAGGAGTGACCATGCGCTTTCTGCCTGGCCTGATCTGCCTGCTACCCCTTTTGAGCCCCTTGGCTCACGCCGAACTGATTGATGACATCAACGACCGGGGCGAATTGCGTATTGCCGTTGAAGCCAACACCCCTCCATTCAATTTCAAGGATGACGACAAACTCACCGGTTTCGAAGTCGAGCTGGGCCAACTGCTGGCAAGTGAACTCGATGTCCGGGCCGACTTTGTCGTCACCGACGGCAGCGATCTGCTGACTGGCGTCGAAAGTGGCAAATACGACATCGCCATCAACCACATAGCAGCGACCCCGGACCTCCAGGATCGTTTCGATTTCAGCGAACCTTACGTTCAAACACATGCGCAATTGATCGCGCAAAAAGAACAGCCGCGCTCCATTCTGCTGGTGCAGTCGCTGACAGAAGAGAAGCCTAAAACCAACCCGGCCGTGAGCCTGGCGATTCCGTTTCAAAAGGGTAATCCGGCGTTCCATGCCAGCCTGGAAAACGCGCTGCAGCGGATCAAGGATGATGGGCGACTGCAAGCGCTGGAGCAGAAGTGGTTGGGGGCAGATGCGGGTGTGGTGCCGAAGCCTTGAGCCACTGCATGCAAACCCCGTAGGAGCGAGCCTGCTCGCGATGGCGGCCTGACATTCAACATCAATGTTGACTGGACTGGCCTCATCGCGAGCAGGCTCGCTCCTACAGTGTCTTGTGTTGCTCGTTAATCGAGTGTTGCCAACGCCTGCGTCGCCTCCGCCAACTCCAGCTCGCTGAACACCTGCACCCCATGGCGACTGAGCAACGCCGCCGTCACGCCCTCGCCACTGACCTTCACACCACTGAATGTCCCGTCATAGGTCAGCAGATTGCCGCAGGACGGGCTGTTGGCCTTGAGGATGGCGATGCGGATGCCATGCTTGCGGATCAGCTCAAGTGCCTGATACGCCCCCGACAAAAACTGCGCACTGACATCCTCGCCCTCGGTAGTGATCACCAGCGCCTGGCCGTCGAGAACTTGCGCGCCCTGCCCGCCCGGAATTTCCGCCGCCGCCCGTGGCGTCGGCAAGCCGCCGGCGACCTCTGGGCACAAGGGTACGACCCGACCTTCATCAAGCCACTGCGCAAGCTGATCGAACGGCCCGCTGGCCCCGCCGTCGTAACGAACCCGGTGGCCCAACAGGCAGCGGCTGACGAGAATTTTCTGCATGATCAGAACGGCTCGTTACCACGCCGGCGGAACCAGCCGGTCAGCGACAGGCGATCCCGGGTCGCGGGCAGGACTTCGTGGGGAACCTCTGCGGAGAGAAACACCACCAGGCAGCCGCCGATAGGTTGCACGTCTTGGACACGATCATTGTCGAGGTACATGCGCAATTGGCCGCCGTGCTCGGGAAGCCAGCCGTCATTGAGGTAAACCACCGCCGAAACCATGCGCCGGTCGTCATCGCGAAAGCGGTCGACATGCTTCAAGTAAAAGGCACCGGGCGGGTACATCGCAAAATGGCTTTCGAAATCCTCCAGGCCAAGAAACAGACCGCGATTGATCGCCTCGCGCAGGCTGCCCATCAATCTCAGGTAGCTGTCGCAAGCCTCAGCCTGGCCGGGGTCGATCCACTGGATATGGTCGCCACGAATCCCTTCGCGGATCTCCGATGACGGCCCACGCCCCACGGCAGCCGGAGCCAGCTCACCCTCGACAGCACGCTTGCGACACTCGGCCGCCAGCGCCTGGGTCAGATCCAGAGGCAGGAAAATATTCTGCTGCGACCAACCGTGCTCGGCCAGATCGTCGACGATTCGTAACAGCAGTGGGTGATCAGAGGATATTTGCATGCCGCGCATAGTATTCCTGTACCCGGAAATCCGACAGAGCCGCGCAGCGGGCTGATACGAATTCTCGACAAGTACGGATGCCGCACGGAGAATAGTCGCCTGCTGACTGGAGTCCCTATGCGCCGTTTGCTTTTATCACTGCTGATATTCTGCGTATTGCCCGCCTGGGCAGACGGCCACGACCAGTTGTACAAGGTCGCCGGCTGGCCGGAACAACGCGCGCATTTCAACGACGCCCTCTCGGCTGCTCAGCAACGCTACCAGGGCAGCCTGCCTCCAGCGGTGTTTCAGGCACTGGTCAATAACAGCAATCAGCGTTTTTCCGCCCAGGCCGTGGACCAGCGTGCCGAAGCGCAATTGCGCAATAAGCTCGCCAATCCCAAACCCGCGCTGACGTTTTTCCAATCGCCCCTGGGCAAGAAAATCGTCGCCGCCGAGCTGCTGGCGACCCGTCGCGACCAACTGGCCAAAAACGCCAAGGGTCTGCCGAAAATGCAGGCCAGCGACAGCCGCCTGCTGATCATCGGCCATTTGGCACAAGCCCTGCCCGCACGCGAGGCCGGCGCGGAAGTCAGCCTGGCGATTGCCGGCGTCGCCGCTGATAGCTTGAGCTCGATGATTCCCGGGCTGCTCGGTGCCGGTCAGGCACAGGGCATGCTGAACGGACAACGTCAGCGCCTGATGGACCAGATCGGCAGCGACCTCAACAACACGCTGTTGTATGTCTATCGCGACCTGTCGGACGACGAGCTGGAAGAGTTCGCAACCTTTGCCGAATCGGCGGAAGGCCAGGCTTATTATCAGGCCGCATTGGCTGCGATTCGGGCGGGGTTGGCGGTGGGGCAGAGCAATTCGAACCTGACCCAGTAAAAAAGATCGCAGCCTTCGGCAGCTCCTACAAACGCTCTGTAGGAGCTGCCGAAGGCTGCGATCTTTCGATTTTGACTCATCGATATTGCCGGCTCATCCGCCTGGTCAAAAACCCGAAATACTCCTGCCGCATCACCAACGTTTCATTCGCCAGATGATGCCGTGCCTCGGGCAGCATCAGCACCTGCGGCCGATCAAACTTGCCCCGCAAAACGTCCAGGTTGTGCTCCCAATCCACTGTCATGTCGGCCTGGCCCTGCACGATCAGCGGCCGCCGCGTGCTCGTGGGTGCGGCTTCGATACGCTTGATCCAGCGTGCCAATGCGCCCACCCAGGCTGTCGGCAGGCGAAGCGGCTGCAACGGATCTGCTTGCAGGAATGGCAAAAACGCCGGGTCGTTGGAGTTCTCGCTGAAACGCCGGGCGATGGCTTTGACGAAAGGCTTGAGCAGGTAGTAACTCAGTTGTGACCAACCCCACGCCCGCGGCCGCACCAACGGCGACAGCAGAATCACCTGACCCTGGGCCGGGCTGTTCGCCCCCGCATTCAACACATGATCGATCACGATCGCCCCGCCGGTACTCTGCCCGCACAAGTGCCACGGTTGCGGCAAGTCGAGGGATTGCGCCTCGCGGAACAAGCCCTGCAACGCGTCCTGATATTCGGCGAAATCCTTGATGCTCGCCCGTTCGCCACTGGACAAGCCGTGCCCCGGCAAGTCGCAGGCAATCACCGCAAAGCCCTGGTCCAGCGCCCACTCGATCACATGCCGGTAGAGCCCGATGTGATCGTAGAAACCGTGGATGACAAACAGCGTCGCCTTCGCCCGCTCGGGCCACCAGACCTGGCTGACCAGCTCATAACCATCGACCTCGAACCGCCCAAGGCCACTGCGCACCTGACGCTGCGCAAAATCCAGCCCGTAGAATCGCTGGTAAGCCTGCGCCTGTGCTGACAACGGCTGCCCGGCTGCCAGAGGCAGCAAGCTGGCGCGTAGAAGATCAGGGTCGAAAGTAGCCGGCATGGACGATTCCAGAACGTGAAACGGACTTTATAGGCCTGCGATATTCATCTGTCGCGGCAAGCATGGCAAGCTAGCCGACCTTCGAGGATTGAACCGATGCGTCCGCCCTTTCGCGCCACCCTGTTTGCCTGCCTGCTCGCCGTGGTGTGTGCCGGCGTGTTGTGGGCGGCCTACGACTGGTTCCAGGGGCGTTACCTGCGCACGTTCAGCGAGCACACGGCGATGTTTTCGGGGGATCCGCTGCGCCTTCCCGAATCCCTCGCCGGCCCTGGCGCCATCCGCCTGGTGCATTTCTGGGACCCGGCCTGCCCGTGCAATGTCGGCAATCAACAACACCTGACCGAACTGGTCGAGCGCTATGTACCCCATGGCGTGGAATTCTATGTCGTGCAAAAACCCGGTAGCCACGGCCAATTGCCGGGCACCTTGAGCAGCCTCAAATCCATCGACATCCTGCCCGGCTCCGAACAGGTCCCCGCCAGCCCGGCCGTGGCGATCTGGGATCGCAGCGGCAAACTGGCGTACTTCGGCCCGTACAGCGAAGGCCTGACCTGTAATTCCAGCAACAGCTTTATCGAGCCGATTCTGCAGGCGCTCGATGAAGGTCGTGCGGTGAGTGCCACGCATACATTGGCTGTGGGGTGTTACTGCCCGTGGCCTGTCGATCCCGCGAAGTAGGCAAAGACCTGGTAATACGAATCCCTCCTACGGGCGATGCGCCATATCGGCGCGCCGTGTTACACAGTGGCGCCAGGAATCACAATAACAAGGAGTCACCATGAAACGCAGCCTGACCGCTCTCGCTCTGCTGATCGTCGTGCTGACCGCCGGGGCCGGCGGGTACCTCTACAGCAAGCAGCCGTCACGCCAGGGCATGGTGGAACTGCAACATCTGCAAGGCTCCGTCACCGTGCGCTACGACGAGCGTGGTGTTCCGCATATCCGTGCCGACAACGAAACCGACCTGTACCGTGCCCTCGGCTACGTCCATGCCCAGGACCGCCTGTTCCAGATGGAGGTCTTGCGTCGCCTGGCCCGTGGCGAACTGGCTGAAGTGCTCGGGCCGAAACTGCTCGACACCGACAAACTGATGCGCAGCCTGCGCATTCGCGAACGCGCCGAAACCTACTTCGCGAACCTCGACAAGCAGTCGCCCTCCTTCATCGCCATGCAAGCCTATCTGGACGGCATCAACCAGTATCAGGACAGTCACGCAAAACCCCTGGAGTTCGACGTGCTGGGTATTCCAAAACGCCCATTCACGGCCCAGGACACCATCAGCATCGCCGGGTACATGGCCTACAGTTTTGCCGCGGCATTTCGTACCGAACCCTTGCTGACATTCGTGCGCGATCAACTGGGGCCTGAATACCTGAACATCTTCGATCTCGACTGGCAGCCAAAAGGCATGCTCAACGGGACCGCCCCCTCATTGGCCAGCGCCGACTGGAAAGACCTCAACGCCCTCGCCCGCCTGAGCGAACAAGCCTTGGCTGACAACGGCCTGCCACAGTTCGAGGGCAGCAACGCCTGGGTCGTCGCGGGCAGCCGGACCCAAAGCGGCAAGCCGCTGCTGGCGGGCGATCCGCATATCCGTTTTTCTGCGCCGTCGGTGTGGTACGAAGCGCAGCTCTCGGCGCCGGGCTTTGAACTCTACGGCCACTATCAGGCCCTGATGCCGTTCGCCTCCCTGGGCATGAACCACGACTTCGGCTGGAGCATCACCATGTTCCAGAACGATGACCTCGACCTGATCGCCGAGAAGGTCAACCCGGACAACCCCAATCAGGTCTGGTATCGCGGCAAGTGGGTAGACATGACGACCAGCGAGCAGCAGATCGCGGTCAAGGGCCAGGCGCCAGTCACCCTGGTGTTGCGTCAATCGCCCCACGGCCCGATCGTCAACGATGCCCTGGGCAGCGGCGGCGGCAAGACACCGATTGCGATGTGGTGGGCGTTTCTCGAAAGCCAGAACCCGATACTCGAGGGTTTCTATCAGCTCAATCGCGCCGACACCCTGGCCAAGGCCCGCGGTGCCGCGGCAAAAATCCAGGCTCCGGGCCTGAACGTTGTCTGGGCGAATGCCAAGGGTGACATCGGCTGGTGGGCAGCGGCGCAATTGCCCAAGCGCCCGGTGGGGGTTCGCCCGTGGTTCATCCTCGACGGCAGCACCGCCGAGGCGGACAAGGATGGCTTCTACCCGTTCAGCGCCAACCCCCAGGAAGAAAACCCGGCGCGGGGCTACATTGTCTCGGCCAACTTTCAGCCGGTATCACCGACCGGCATGGAGATTCCCGGTTACTACAACCTTGCCGATCGTGGCCAGCAACTCAATCGTCAGCTCAGCGACAAAGCGCTCAAATGGAACCTGGAAAACAGCCAGCAGCTGCAACTGGGCACCACCACCGCCTATGGCCCGCGCCTGTTGGCACCGCTGTTGCCGGTGTTGCGCGAAGTGCTGAGCGATCCCGCCGAACTCAAACTGGTGGAGCAACTGGCCCAGTGGAAAGGCGATTACCCGCTCGACTCGATCAGCGCCACGCTGTTCAACCAGTTTCTGTTCAACCTGACTGACGCGACGATGCACGATGAGCTGGGTAACGACTTCTTCGAAACGCTGCTCTCGACCCGGGTGATCGACGCCGCGTTACCCCGCCTGGCCGCCAGCGCAGATTCGCCGTGGTGGGACAACCGCACCACCCTCGACAAGGAAACCCGTGCCGACATAGTGAAGGCCGCCTGGCAAGCCAGCATCGCGCACCTCAAGACCATCCTAGGCGCAGACTCCGCGCAATGGCAGTGGGGCAAGGCGCACACATTGACCCATGGCCATCCGCTGGGGCAGCAAAAGCCGCTGGACCTGATCTTCAACGTCGGCCCCTTCGCCGCACCCGGCACCCATGAAGTGCCGAACAACCTCTCGGCGAAGATAGGCCCGGCTCCGTGGCCCGTCACCTACGGCCCTTCGACCCGGCGCCTGATCGACTTCGCCGACCCAGCCCACAGCCTGACCGTCAACCCGGTCGGCCAGAGCGGCGTACTGTTCGACAGTCACTATGATGATCAGGCCGAGGCCTACATCGAGGGGATGTACTTCCAGGCGCATCTCAATGACGAAGAAGTCACGGCCAATACCCGCAGTACCTTGAAGCTGTTGCCGGCGCGGGCTGTGCCATAGATTTTTGCTGGCCGGGCCGGCCCCATCGCGAGCAGGCTCGCTCCTACAGGTTTTTCTGGTGTTCACAAAATTTGTGTTCGACAGCGATCCCTGTAGGAGCGAGCCTGCTCGCGATGGGGACCTGACAGACAACAACAATGTCTCCTCAAACCATCGCCGCAAAATTCAACCGAAACTGCTGCGGCGTCACCCCCAGCCTGCGATTGAACACACTGCGCATGTGCTGGGCATCGCGGAAGCCGCACTGATAGGCCACAGTCTTGAGCGGCGCGCGGGTGCTTTCGAGCATCACCCGCGCCGCATCGACCCGTGCACGCTCGACAAACTCGGCCGGGGTGATTTTCGCTTCCCTGGCGAACACCCGGGAGAAGTTGCGTGCACTCATATTGGCGGCATTGGCCAGGTCGGCGATGGTCAAATCTCCCGTCAGGTTGGCCAGCACGTAATGCTGGACCATCGCCACCGCCGAATCCGGTTCGGCGTGAGGCACAAGGAACGGGCTGAATTGCGATTGCCCGCCCGAACGCTGGGTGAACACCACCAACCGCTTGGCGACATTCAGCGCCACTTCCGGCCCGTGATCCTGGCCCAGCAGGTACAGGGACAGATCGATGCCCGCAGTGACCCCGGCCGAGGTGAACAGCTCCCCGTCCTCAACATACAGTCGATCCGCCTCCACCCGCGACGAGGGACACAACACCGCCAGATCCGATGCGTCCTGCCAATGCGTGGTGACCGTGCGCCCCTCCAGCAACCCGGCCCTGGCGAGAATGAACGCGCCATTGCAGATCGAGCCAAAGCGCTTGGCCCGCGCGCAGGCATCGCGCAACCAGGTGTCGAATGCCACACCGAAACTCATGAACGGCAACTGCGGCCCGCCAGCCACCAGCAACAGGTCATACGGCTCCAGCGCTTCGCTGAAATGTCGATGGGCATTGAGTGCCAAACCGTTGGAGCACGCCATCATTCCGCGCTCGACGCCGATCACCTCAAGACGATAGTGATCCTGCGGGGCAAGGAAACGATTGGCCTCGGAAAACACATCCATGGGCCCGGTGACATCCAGTGACTGGACGCCGGCGAACACCACGATAGCTACGGTTTTACTCATGACGTGAATCGCCCTCCAGGGATCTGATTGCACCATCTCCTGTAGGAGCGAGCTTGCTCGCGATGTACACAAGAGTGCCGCGCTCATCCAGGCAGCCCCCGCCATCGTTGACGTCCATCGCGAGCAAGCTCGCTCCTACAGAGACTGCGTGCACCCTAGCCAATCCACAAGCAACAAGCGAGGTTGGCGCGATATGCACGCTCATTGGCCGGGATCGCAGCCATGGATCGATTGTCCGGTTTCGGGGGCCGGAACAGACTGAAACCCTCATCACGAAGAGGAGAACTCCATGAGCACCACCATCGCCGGCATCAAGATCCCCGACAGCGCACTGGCCAAGGCCACCACCGAATACATCCGCGACATCGAGTCCGACCTGCTCTACCACCACTCGCGCCGGGTCTTCCTGTTCGGTGCACTGAGCGGTAAGCGCAAGCGATTGGCCTACAACCCGGAGTTGCTGTACGTCGGCGCGATGTTCCATGACCTGGGCCTGGTGCAAGGTCATCGCAGTGAAAACGAACGCTTCGAAGTCGATGGAGCCAATGCGGCAGCCGCATTTCTCAAGCCGTACGGATTGAGCGATGACGACATCGAACAGGTCTGGCTATCGATTGCCCTGCACACCACACCGGGCGTGCCTCAGCACTTGCGGCCCACCGTGGCGCTGGTCACGGCGGGCGTCGAGATGGACGTGCTGGGCATGGACTACGCCGCGTTCTCCAGCGTGCAGCGCGAAGCAGTGGTGCATGCGCATCCACGGGGCGAGGGATTCAAGGAGTGCATCATCTGCGCGTTTGCCGACGGTTTGCGCCATCGTCCGCAGACTACATTCGGTAATGTGAAGACCGATGTGCTGGTGGATCAGGAGCCGGGGTTCAAGCCGATGAACTTCGTCGAGGTCATCCGCAAATCCCCCTGGACTGCATAAAAACCGTGTAGGAGCGAGCTTGCTCGCGAAGGTGTGTCAGCCGAGGCAAGGTGACTGACACACCTTCGCGAGCAAGCTCGCTCCTACAGAGGGATCGGGTTGGCCACAAGGGCCAACCCGACTTCAGGCTCAAGCCGCTTCCGGTGCCTGTGCGCGACGCACGTCCGGTTGCTTCCATGAATCGGCTGCCGCTTCTTCGATCGCTTGCTGGATCGCACGCTTGCGGCTTTCTTCGGCACGACGGCTGAAGAACCAGACCATGAAGGTCACGATCGACACCGCCAACAGGATCAGGCTGGCCACGGCGTTGATCTCGGGCTTCACGCCCAAACGCACCGCCGAGAACACTTCCATCGGCAGGGTCGTGGAACCCGGACCCGACACGAAGCTCGCCAGCACCAGGTCATCCAGCGACAGGGCGAAGGACATCATGCCGCCCGCTGCCAGCGATGGGGCGATCATCGGGATGGTGATCAGGAAGAACACCTTCCACGGCTTCGCGCCCAGGTCCATGGCCGCCTCCTCGATGGACAGGTCCAGCTCGCGCAAACGCGCCGAGACCACCACCGCCACATAGGCCGCACAGAACGTGGTGTGGGCGATCCAGATGGTGACGATGCCGCGTTCCTGCGGCCAGCCGATCAACTGCGCCATGGCCACGAACAGCAGCAACAGCGACAGACCGGTGATCACCTCAGGCATGACCAGTGGCGCGGTGACCAGGCCACCGAACAGGGTGCGGCCCTTGAAGCGCGTAATGCGCGTCAGGACGAACGCCGCCAATGTACCCAGTGCCACCGCCGCCACCGCCGTGTAGCAGGCGATTTCCAGCGAGCGCACCACCGAGCCCATCAACTGGCTGTTGTCGAGCAGGCCGACGTACCACTTGATCGACCAGCCGCCCCACACCGTCACCAGTTTGGAGGCGTTGAACGAGTAGATCACCAGGATCAGCATCGGCGCGTAGATGAATAGCAAACCCGCTATCAGCATGAAACTTGAGAAACGGAAGCGCTTCATTCCTTGCCCTCCATTTCTTTGGCCTGACTACGGTTGAACAGAATGATCGGAACAATCAGGATCGCCAGCATCACCACCGCCAGGGCAGACGCCACCGGCCAGTCACGGTTGTTGAAGAACTCCTGCCAGAGCACTTTACCGATCATCAGGGTTTCCGGACCGCCCAGCAGTTCCGGGATCACGAATTCGCCCACCACCGGGATGAACACCAGCATGCAGCCTGCGATGATGCCGTTTTTCGACAGCGGCACGGTGATTTTCCAGAAGCTGTTGAAGGTGCTCGAACCCAGGTCCGACGCGGCTTCCAGCAGGCTCTGGTCGTGCTTCACCAGGTTGGCGTACAGCGGCAGGATCATGAACGGCAGGTAGGAATAGACCACGCCGATGTAGACCGCCAGGTTGGTGTTGAGGATCTGCAGCGGTTCGTCGATCCAGCCCATGCTCATCAGGAAACCATTGAGCAGGCCGTTGTTGCTGAGAATGCCCATCCACGCATAAACGCGGATCAGGATCGCGGTCCAGGTCGGCATCATGATCAGCAGCACCAGCACCGTCTGCACTTCCTTGCGGGCAACGGAGATGCCGTAGGCCATCGGGTAGCCGATCAGCAGGCAGAGGATGGTGCTGAAAAGCGCCATCTTCAACGAGCCGAGGTAAGCGGCGATGTACAGCTCGTCACCGGCCAGCATCGCGTAGTTGCCCAGGTTAAGCAGCAACTGCAGCTTCTGCTCGGCGTAGCTGTAGATTTCAGTGTACGGCGGAATGGCGACGTCCGCTTCGGCGAAGCTGATCTTCAGAACGATGAAGAACGGCAGCATGAAGAACAGGAACAGCCAGATGAAAGGAACTCCGATGACCATCTGACGGCCACCGGGAATTATTCGATTGAGACGGCGTTTGAGTTTGCGCATGTTCATGAGCGAAGTACCACGCCGCTGTCGTCTTCCCAGTACACGTAGACTTGATCACCCCAGGTTGGACGCTGCCCGCGACGCTCGGCGTTGGCCACGAACGACTGCACCAGCTTGCCGCTTGGCAGTTCGACATAGAACACCGAATGGCCGCCGAGGTAGGCGATGTCGTGCACCTTGCCGCTGGACCAGTTGTACTGGCAGGTCGGCATGTTGGCGGTGACCAGCAGTTTTTCCGGACGTATCGCGTAGGTAACCGACTTGTCCTGCACCGAAGTGCTGATGCCGTGGCCGACATAGATCTGACGATCCAGGTCCTTGCAGGTAATGATCGCGTGGCCTTCGGCGTCGTCGATCACTTCGCCTTCGAAGATGTTCACGTTGCCGATGAATTCGCAGACCAGGCGGCTGGTCGGGGTTTCGTAGATGTCGATCGGGCTGCCGATCTGGGCGATCCAGCCCAGGTGCATGATCGCGATGCGCTCGGCCATGGTCATGGCCTCTTCCTGGTCGTGGGTCACCATCACGCAGGTCACGCCGACGCGCTCGATGATTTCCACCAGCTCCAGCTGCATTTGCGAACGCAGCTTCTTGTCCAGTGCGCCCATCGGTTCGTCGAGCAGCAGCAATTTCGGACGCTTGGCCAGGGAACGGGCCAGGGCCACGCGCTGACGCTGGCCGCCGGACAACTGATGCGGCTTGCGCTTGGCGTACTGGCTCATCTGTACCAGCTTGAGCATGTCGGCCACCCGCGCATCGACTTCAGCGGCGGGCAGCTTGTCCTGCTTGAGGCCGAAGGCGATGTTCTGCGCCACGGTCATGTGCGGGAACAAGGCGTAGGACTGGAACATCATGTTGATCGGCCGCTCGTAGGGCGGCATGTCAGTGATGTCTACGCCATCGAGGAAAATGCGCCCCTCCGTGGGCCGTTCGAAACCTGCGAGCATGCGCAGCAACGTGGACTTGCCCGATCCCGAGCCGCCGAGCAGGGCGAATATTTCGCCTTTCTTGATTTCCAGGGACACATCGTCCACGGCAATCGTCTCGTCGAACTTCTTCGTGACCCGGTCGATTTTGACCAGCACCTGTTTAGGTGACTGGTCGCCCTCGAGGGCTTTCTTATAGGCGCCGGAGGCAACTGCCATTTACGAAACTCCCAACAAAATTTTCAGTTCGCTCAAGGTGAGCCTTGAAACTATTTACCCGACTTGACCTTGGTCCAGCTGCGGGTCATCAAACGTTGAATATTCGGCGGCAGCTCGATGGACACATAAGTCTTGTCGAGCACCGCTTGCGGTGGATAAACCGCTTCGTCGGTGCGAATGGACTGTTCCATCAGTTTGTCCGACTTAGGGTTTGGGTTGGCATAGCCGACGTAATCACTGACCTGGGCAATCACCTCAGGCTTGAGCAAATAGTTGATGAAGGCATTGGCCTGCTTCACGTTGGCCGAGTCCTTCGGAATCGCCAGCATGTCGAACCAGAGCGCGCCGCCCTCTTTCGGGATCGAGTAGGCGATGTTCACGCCTTTCTTGGCTTCTTCGGCGCGATTCTTCGCCTGGAAGATGTCGCCAGAGAAGCCGATCGCCACGCAGATGTCGCCGTTGGCCAGATCCGCGATGTATTTCGAAGAGTGGAAGTAGGTCACGTAAGGTCGCACTGCAAGCAACTTGGCGGTGGCCTTTTCGTAGTCCTTGGGATCGGTGCTGTTGGCATTCAGGCCCATGTAGTTGAGCACTGTCGGCATCATTTCATCGGCGGAGTCGAGGAAGGCTACACCACAGCTTTGCAGCTTCTTGATATTCTGCGGCTCGAACAGCACGCCCCAGGAATCGATCGTGTCGACGCCCAGCACAGCCTTGACCTTGTCGACGTTGTAGCCAATGCCATTGGTGCCCCACAGGTACGGCACGGCGTACAGGTTGCCCGGATCGTTCTGTTCCAGGCGCTTGAGCAACACCGGGTCGAGGTTCGAATAATTCGGCAGCTGCGACCTGTCGAGCTTCTGGAATGCCCCGGCCTTGATCTGTTTGCCGAGGAAGTGGTTCGACGGCACGACCACGTCATAACCGGTACGCCCGGCCAGCAACTTGCCTTCCAGGGTTTCGTTGGAATCGAAGACGTCATAAACCGGCTTGATACCGGTCTCTTTCTGGAAGTCGGCCAGGGTGGTCTCACCGATGTAGTCCGACCAGTTATAAATATGCACGGTGCCGGCGGCCTGGACACTGACAGCAATCGTCAGCCCGGCGCCGACCAGCATGGCTTTGCGCAAGAAAGAAAAAACAGGCAAGTGGAGGTCCTCTGAAATTAGTTGGGCCCAAGTTGCCCCGCGCTACATGACAACCGTGGTTGCCCGGCAACAAAACCGGCGCGCAACTTACCCTCGAAAAACCGTTCCAGCAAAACTTTTATGCAGATACCACGACCCTTGTAGGAGCGAGCTTGCTCGCGATGGCCGTCAACGATAACGCGTTGTGCCTGACACCCCGCGGCGTTTCGGTTTTTTTCGCGAGCAATCGAACGTCGACCGGCTGCTCCTACAAGGTTTACTTATTATTTACCGGATTTGATCTTGGTCCAGCTGCGGGTCAATTCCCGCTGAGTCGCCGCTGGCAGGTCGGCGATGGCATACAACTTGGCCAGCACATCGGCTGGCGGGTAGATGCCTGGATCGCTGGTGATGTCTTTGTCGACCAGAGCCGTTGCAGCGGCGTTACCGTTCGGGAAGCGTACGGCGTTGGTGATACCGGCCATGACTTCAGGCTTCTGCAGGAAGGTCATGAACTTGTAGGCGCCCTGAACGTTCTCGGCATCCTTGGGAATCGCGACCATGTCGTAGAAGGTGCCAGCGCCTTCTTTCGGAATGGCGTAGCTGACTTTGACCTTGTCACCCGCCTCTGCGGCACGGGACTTGGCCTGCTGAACGTCACCCGAGTAGCCAACCGCTACGCAGATGTTGCCGTTAGCCAGGTCCGAGATGTACTTGGACGAGTGGAAGTAGGTGATCGAAGGACGAATCTTGAGGAACAGATCCTCGGCTTTCTTGATGTCTTCTTTCTTCTGGCTGTCGGTTGGCAGGCCCAGGTAGTGCAGCGCGACCGGGATCATTTCGGTCGGCGAATCGAGGAAACTCACACCGCAACCCTTGAGCTTGGCAATGTTTTCCGGTTTGAGCAGCACGTCCCAGGAGTCGATGGTATCGACGCCCAACGCGGCCTTGACCTTCTCTGGGTTGTAACCGATGCCGATCGAGCCCCACATGTACGGGAAGGCGTGCTTGTTGCCAGGGTCACTGACCGAAACGGCCTTGAGCAGATCCTGGTTCAGGTTTTTCCAGTTAGGCAGCTTGGACTGGTCCAGCTCCTGATATACGCCGGCCTTGATCTGCTTGGCCAGGAAGTTGTTCGATGGCACGACCACGTCGTAGCCGGACTTGCCCGCCAGCAGTTTGGCTTCCAGGGTCTCGTTGCTGTCGAATACGTCGTAAACGACCTTGATCCCCGACTCTTTCTCGAAGTTCGCGATGGTGTCCGGAGCGATATAGTCCGACCAGTTGTAGACGTGCAACACCTTGTCGTCCGCCTGAACCGCACCCGCCATCATGCCCGCGACGGACAGGGCGAGAAGTGTCTTGCCAGCAAGCTTTTTACCTAATGCCTTCATGCGTCATGCTCCAAATTTTTCTTTTTTGAACCACTTTGTTCAGCGGCCGAACCCTGACAACTGGAACTGCGGCTAGTCTGGCAAGATCCGAGGCGGTCTTTCAAGAAAAGACCGGCCTTTGTGACAGCTTTGAGCGAGAGCGCCGCAGCTCCCTCGCTCAGAGCCTAGCACTTAGCCCTGCAATGCACTCAGGGTCAGGTCAAGGCACTTGCGAGCCTTGGTTACCAGTTCATCGATTTCCGCCGGCGTGATCACCAGTGGCGGAGCGATGATCATGGTGTCGCCGACTGCGCGCATGATCAGGCCGTTGTCGAAGCAGAACTGACGGCAGATCATGCCGACGCCCTTGCCCTCGTAACGCTTGCGAGTGGCCTTGTCCTGGACCAGTTCGATGGCCCCCAACAACCCGACCCCACGAACTTCACCCACCAGCGGGTGATCGTTCAGTTCCCGCAGACGCTTTTGCAAATACGGTGCCGTTTCTGACTTCACGCGCTCGACAATTTTTTCGTCGCGCAGGATACGGATGTTTTCCAGCCCCACAGCCGCCGCCACCGGGTGCCCGGAGTAGGTGAAACCGTGGTTGAAGTCACCGCCCTCGTTGAGCACGTCCACCACTTCGTCTCGCACGATCAGGCCGCCCATCGGGATGTAGCCCGAGGTCAGGCCCTTGGCGATGGTCATCATGTCTGGCTTGAGGCCGTAGAAATCGCTGCCGAACCACTCGCCAGTACGACCGAAACCGCAAATCACTTCGTCCGCCACGAACAGGATGTCGTATTTGGCGAGGATTTCCTTGATGCGCGGCCAATAGGTCGCTGGCGGAATGATCACGCCACCGGCACCCTGGATCGGCTCGGCAATAAAGGCACCGACGTTGTCGACGCCGACTTCCAGAATCTTTTCTTCCAGCTGGTTGGCCGCCCAGATACCGAATTCTTCCGGAGTCATGTCGCCGCCTTCGGCGAACCAGTACGGCTGGGCAATGTGGACGATGCCCGGGATCGGCAAGTCGCCCTGTTCGTGCATGTACGTCATGCCACCCAGGCTCGCGCCAGCCACAGTGGAACCGTGGTAGCCGTTCTTGCGGCTGATGATGACTTTCTTTTTCGGCTGGCCCTTGATCGCCCAGTAGTGACGAACCATACGCAGCATGGTGTCGTTGCCTTCAGAGCCGGAACCGGTGAAGAACACATGGTTCATACCCTCTGGCGCGATGTCGGCGATAGCCTTGGCCAGTTCCAGTACCGGCGGGTGCGCGGTCTGGAAGAACAGGTTGTAGTAAGGCAGTTCGCGCATCTGTTTACTGGCGGCATCGGCCAGTTCATCGCGACCATAACCAATCGCAACACACCACAGGCCGGCCATGCCGTCGAGGATCTTGTTGCCTTCGCTGTCCCAGAGGTAAACGCCCTTGGCGTTGGTGATGATCCGCGGGCCTTTCTCTTTCAGCTGCTTGAAGTCGCTGAACGGAGCCAGGTGGTGATCATTGCTCAGGATTTGCCATTCACGGGTTTGCGGATTGTTGCTGGTCATACGGATCTCCTAAAACAATCAGGTGAAGGCGCCGCCAGGCAGCGGCGGCGCCCGGCGTATCAGACGGCAAAGAGCAGGAATTCCCTTTCCCACGAACTGATCACGCGCTTGAAGTTTTCATGCTCGGCCCGCTTGACCGCGACGTAGCCAGTGATGAAATTTTTGCCCAGGTAACGCTCGATGATCGCGCTGTTTTCCATGCGTTCCAGCGCGTCTTCGATGGTCAGCGGCAGGCGCAGGTTGCGGCGTTCATAACCACGACCCACCACCGGCGCACTCGGATTCAGGCCTTCGACCATGCCGATGTAACCGCAGAGCAGGCTCGCGGCAATCGCCAGGTACGGGTTGGCATCGGCGCCCGGCAGGCGGTTTTCCACCCGACGGTTCTGTGGCCCGGCATCCGGCACCCGCAGGCCCACGGTGCGGTTCTCTTCGCCCCACTCCACGTTCACTGGCGCCGAAGTGTCCGGCAGGAAACGGCGGAACGAGTTGACGTTGGGTGCGAACAGCGGCAACAGCTCGGGGATGAGTTTCTGCAGACCACCGATGTGGTGCAGGAACAGCTGGCTCATGGTCCCGTCTTCATTAGAGAAGATGTTCTTGCCCGTCTCGATGTCGATGATGCTCTGGTGCAAGTGCATGGCACTGCCCGGCTCGCCGGTCATCGGCTTGGCCATGAAGGTCGCTGCGACGTTGTGCTTGAGCGCGGCCTCGCGCATGGTGCGCTTGAACACCAGGATCTGGTCGGCTAGGGACAAGGCATCGCCGTGACGGAAGTTGATTTCCATCTGTGCCGTGCCGTCCTCGTGGATCAGCGTGTCGAGGTCCAGGTCCTGGAGTTCACACCAGTCGTAGACGTCTTCGAACAGCGGATCGAATTCGTTCGCTGCTTCGATGGAGAACGACTGACGACCGGTTTCCGGGCGACCGGAGCGGCCGATCGGCGGTTGCAGCGGGTAATCCGGGTCGTCACTGCGCTTGGTCAGGTAAAACTCCATTTCCGGCGCCACGATCGGCTGCCAGCCTTTGTCGGTATAGAGTTTCAGGACTTTCTTGAGCACGTTGCGTGGCGACAGCTCGATCGGGTTGCCTTGCTTGTCGTAGGTATCGTGGATGACGATGGCGGTCGGCTCGATGGCCCACGGCACCAGGTACACCGCGTTCTGGTCGGGACGGCAGATCATGTCGATGTCGGCCGGGTCGAGCAGTTCGTAATAGATGTCGTCTTCGACGTAATCGCCGGTCACTGTCTGCAACAGCACGCTTTCTGGCAGGCGCATGCCTTTTTCGGCGATGAATTTGTTGGTCGGCGAAATCTTGCCCCGGGTAATGCCGGTCAAGTCGGCGATCATGCATTCGACTTCTGTGATCTTGTGGTTTTTCAACCAATCGGTGAGCTGGTCGAGGTTGTTACTCATAAATGCCTCTAGGCTTGAGTTGTCTGACCCTTTTAAGGTCAGGCATTGTTTGACGCATCGGCGTCGCGTTGTAGAGCGTTTGCGCGGAAGATTATCGTGCTTGCCGACACGGCTGCAGAAGGCGGGCGTGCAGAATCGCGAGCGGTGCCCTGTACGATGGTCAGGCCGCTATTGTGAATCGGTTCTATATTGAATGGAGTAACCGTAATGGGGGTGCCATCGCGACCGTCCAGAATATCGGACGGGGACGGTCGAACCATCAGGGACGCAAGGATCACCGGAACCGCTGAGGCCACGGAACGGACGGGCGTGTCATCACTGATGTGATAAACATGCCGACCGACCTGTCTTGAGCAGTCAGTGACGCCGATTATCGGCAGGCGAGACATGAAGCACCCCGGTATTATTGCTGTTATGGGTTTGATTCGAGCTTAGCCTTGTTCATTTTTTTACACAACACCCCCGTAAAAAATACAACACGGCCCGCTCAAGCCTGCGGGCGCCACAGGGGCCAAGGGCATAAAAACGCCCCAAATCGCCTCAAAAAAGCCACACGAGCGCTTTTTTAGGGCAAAAAAGGCCTCGCTTGACTTCGGCATGCCGTTCGGGTTGACTGGAATCTGAAAAGATCAATGATTGATATTTTTAACAACAAAGGTGTTGCATCATGTCGGTACCCCCGCGTGCCGTTCAGCTTAACGAAGCGAACGCGTTCCTTAAGGAACATCCTGAGGTTCTGTACGTTGACCTTCTGATTGCGGATATGAATGGTGTGGTGCGCGGCAAGCGCATCGAACGCACCAGCCTCCACAAGGTTTACGAGAAAGGCATCAACCTGCCGGCCTCTCTATTTGCTCTGGATATCAATGGCTCGACGGTGGAAAGCACCGGTCTGGGCCTGGACATCGGTGATGCTGACCGAATCTGCTATCCAATCCCCGATACCCTATGCAACGAGCCATGGCAGAAGCGCCCGACCGCGCAACTGCTGATGACCATGCACGAACTCGAAGGCGAGCCATTCTTCGCCGACCCGCGTGAAGTGCTGGCCAATGTGGTACGCAAGTTCGACGAAATGGGCCTGACCATCTGCGCCGCGTTCGAACTGGAGTTCTACCTGATCGACCAGGAGAACGTGAACGGTCGTCCGCAACCCCCTCGCTCGCCGGTTTCCGGCAAACGTCCGCACTCGACACAGGTCTACCTGATCGACGACCTCGACGAATACGTCGACTGCCTCCAGGACATCCTCGAAGGTGCCAAGGAGCAAGGCATCCCGGCCGACGCCATCGTCAAGGAAAGTGCCCCGGCGCAGTTCGAAGTGAACCTGCACCACGTGGCCGACCCGATCAAGGCCTGTGACTACGCGGTCCTGCTCAAGCGCCTGATCAAGAACATCGCCTACGACCATGAAATGGACACCACCTTCATGGCCAAGCCGTATCCGGGCCAGGCGGGTAATGGTCTGCACGTCCACATCTCGATTCTCGACAAAGACGGCAAGAATATTTTTGCCAGTGAGGATCCCGAGCAGAACGCCGCACTGCGTCACGCGATCGGCGGTGTGCTCGAGACCCTACCGGCGCAGATGGCCTTCCTCTGCCCGAACGTCAACTCGTACCGCCGTTTCGGCGCACAGTTCTACGTGCCGAACTCGCCGTGCTGGGGCCTGGATAACCGTACCGTGGCGATTCGCGTACCGACCGGTTCGCCAGACTCGGTGCGCATCGAACACCGTGTAGCCGGCGCCGATGCCAACCCGTACCTGCTGATGGCGTCGGTCCTGGCAGGCGTGCACCACGGTCTGGTCAACAAGATCGAACCGGGCGCCCCGGTGGAAGGCAACAGCTACGAGCAGAACGAGCAGAGCCTGCCGAACAACCTGCGCGATGCACTGCGCGAGCTGGACGACAGCGAAGTCATGGCCAAGTACATTGATCCGAAATACATCGATATTTTCGTGGCCTGTAAAGAGAGCGAGCTGGAGGAGTTCGAACACTCCATCTCCGACCTCGAGTACAACTGGTATCTGCATACTGTGTAATCAGTTGCCGTTGTAAAAAAACGCCGCCGGCCTCACAGCCTGCGGCGTTTTTTTATGGGTTCATTCCAGCTGAATGATGACTGGCATTTTCGGGACAACTCCTACATAACCATCAGACAGTGATTACATCGATTGCCTCCCAGCAAGATCAAACTTCAGGGTCCCGAGATTTGATCCGGTTGCCCCTCCAAGTGTTGAGTTTTGCATTTATGACTAAAATTCTATTAGGTACAGCCATTACCTTGATCGCCGCTGGTTTGTGCGCCACTGCCTGGGCCAAAGCCCCCAATACCGCCCCATGGAGTTACGCAAGCCCCTCTGGCCCTGAAAACTGGGGCAAACTGAAAAGCGAATACAGCCTTTGCAAGGCTGGGCAAGAACAGTCACCGATCGACATTCAAAACGCGTTCAAGTACCCATTCAAACCGGTGTCCTTCAACTATCGCCCAAACAAAGTTACCGTACTGAACAACGGCCATACGATTCAGGTGTCTGCGCCAAATTCAGGTAGTGTCTCCCTGCCCTCCGGTACGTTCTCTCTCGTGCAAATACACTTCCATACACCTGCTGAAGAAAAGATTCAGGGCCGCACTTATCCATTGGGCGTGCATCTGGTTCACCGCAATGACGCAGGCGAACTGGCGATTATTGCCTTGATGTATGAAGAGGGCGCACACAACACGGCACTGGAACCGATCTTCGCCGCCATGCCCAGGAATGCGGGTGGCAGGGTCACCTTGAACAAAGCGAACATTGCCGATTTATTGCCTGAAAACCACAACGCCTATGCCTTCATGGGTTCACTTACAGAGCCACCGTGCACTGAAGGTGTACGGTGGAACGTGCTGACGACTGCGGTGCAATTGTCCCAGGCACAACTGGAGGCTTTTCGAGCGATATATCCAATGAATGCTCGCCCAATCCAACCCTTGAACAATCGTAGCGTGGTGGTTGGTAACTGAGTCATCGGGACGACCAAGCGAGGCGGTGAGTCAATACAGACAAGGGGCGGGTCGACTCGTACAATGCCCGCTGCCCCGCAGGAGACCCCGATGACACGCGTAGCCACCCCCCGCAAACCCCGCGCACGCAGCCAGGCCCGGATCGATTCGATTCTCGATGCGGCCCGCACGCTGTTGGCCACCGAGGGCGTGGCCAGTCTGTCGATCTACAGCGTCGCCGAGCGCGCGGAGATCCCGCCCTCCTCGGTCTACCACTTCTTCGCCAGCGTGCCTGCCCTGCTCGAAGCCTTGACCGCCGACGTCCATGCGGCCTTCCGCGCCTGCCTGCAAGCCCCCATCGATCACCTGGCCTTGAATGGCTGGCGCGATCTGTCGCGACTGGTGGAACAACGCATGCTCGACATCTACGCAGAGGACGCCGCCGCTCGCCAACTTATTCTGACCCAACATGGCCTGACCGAAGTCACCCAGGCCGACCGCCAGCACGACATCGAACTGGGCGACCTGATGCACAAACTCTTCGATCATCACTTCGAGCTGCCGAAGCTTCCCGACGATGTCGATGTGTTTGCCCTGGCCATGGAACTGGGTGACCGGGTGTATGCGCGCTCGGTGCAACAGCACGGGCAGATCACGCCGCGCATGGCCGAGGAAGGAATGCGGGTTTTTGATGCTTACCTGGGGTTGTACCTGCCGCCTTACCTGCCCAAGCGCACCCTCGGCAACTGATGCTCTAAATCACTTCGCAATCGTATAGTGCCAGGCGTCGAATCACTGTTCCTGGTCGCAACAACCCGCCTGGTGCGACGACCGCGTTGGCTCCGAGCCGCGATTCGTCGCCCAGCAGCGCGCCAAACTTGTCGCAACCGGTCGGCACCAGCACATCATCGACCCGCACATTCACAGTTTTGTCAGTACGCTCGTTGCGATAGTTGGCAACGATGCTGCCCGCTTCCAGATTGACTCCGGCACCCAATACCGAATCACCGACAAAATTGAAGTGCGCCAGTTTGCTGCCGCCGAACACGAAGGAAGACTTGAGCTCGGCGCCGGGGCCGATGATGCAATGCTCATCCAGCCAACAACCACCACGCAGATAAGCACCGGCGGCGATAAAACAGCCAGCGCCAATGATCAGCGGCGCCTTGAGAATGGCGCCCTCTTCGACCTGCGCTGTGCGGTGGACGGCAATATCATCCAATACCAGGTAATCATCATCCGGCAACTGCTTGAGTAGCTCGCGCACACGCTCGGGGGCATTGCTCACCAGCTCCCAGGGCGTCAGGTCGGCCCATCGGGCAAGCTTCGAGAGGGCCATACCATGAATGTAATCCGAAATCCTGACTGTCATCTTTGATCTCCTTGTCGCCAAACCTTGCTGCGAAAAAAATCCACACCGGACTCTACCACCGCCAGCAAGGCCAACAAAAACCCCGAAGGGCTAAAACCCTCCGGGGTTGTTGTTTACGCATACGGCTTACAACTTGGCGATCGACACCTCGGTGGATTTCACAAACGCGATCACTTCACTGCCGACCGCCAGTTCCAGCTCTTTGACCGAACGCGTGGTGATCACCGAAGTGACGATGCCGGACGCGGTCTGCACGTCGATTTCCGACAGTACGTCACCGAGGACGATTTCCTTGATGGAGCCTTTGAACTGGTTGCGAACGTTGATGGCCTTGATTGTCATGATGTTGATTCCTGTCGTTGGATAAAACTTGAGTTATTGAGCCCAGCGCAATTGCGTGGGCAAGGGTGAAACAGGTTCGGGTTCCGGCGGCTGGCCGGGCAGCGCCAGCACGCGATTGAGGACTTCGGTTTCCAGCGCCGCCAGCCGATGGGAGCCACGGACCCGGGGGCGCGGCAGGTCCACGTGCAAGTCGAGGCCGACTTCACCGTCTTCGATCAGGATCACCCGATCGGCAATCGCCACGGCTTCGCTGACGTCATGGGTCACCAGCAACACCGTGAAGCCGTGCTGCTGCCAGAGCCGTTCGATCAGTTGCTGCATTTCAATTCGGGTCAGGGCATCCAGCGCCCCCAAAGGTTCGTCGAGCAGCAGCAGGCGCGGCTGATGAATCAACGCACGGGCCAAAGCCACGCGTTGCTTCTGCCCACCGGACAACGCTGCCGGCCACTCACTGGCGCGATCGGCCAGGCCCACCGCATCCAAAGCTTCTAGCGCTTGCGGCCGCCAGTTGCCCTTGAGGCCCAGACCGACGTTGTCGATGATCTTTTTCCAGGGCAGCAAACGCGCCTCCTGGAACATTAGCCGCGTGTCCTCCCGCGCGTCGCTCAATGGCGCGGCGCCGGCGAGCAACTCGCCGCCGGTTGGTTGATCGAGACCGGCGAGCAAGCGCAGCAAGGTACTTTTTCCGCAGCCGCTGCGACCGACCACGGCGACAAACTGGCCTGCCGGAATGTGCAGGTCGATCTCACGCAGCACCTGCCGCGAGCCAAAGGTTTTTTGCAGCTTGCGCACCGCCAGCGGAATACCGCGCAGCAGGCGTGGAGGTTGCTCCGCAATCATGCCGCACCTCCCTTGGCAATCTGATACGCCGGGTGCCAGCGCAGCCACACACGCTCAAGTCCACGGGCCGCGAGGTCGGCCAGTTTGCCGAGCACCGCGTACAACAGAATCGCCAGCACCACCACGTCAGTCTGCAAGAATTCCCGGGCATTCATGGCCAGATAGCCGATGCCAGAACTCGCGGAGATGGTTTCCGCCACGATCAACGTCAGCCACATGAAGCCCAGGGCGAAGCGCACACCGACCAGAATCGAAGGCAGCGCCCCCGGCAGAATCACCTGCCAGAACAGACCGAAACCGGACAAGCCATAACTGCGCGACATCTCCACCAGCGCCGGGTCGACGTTGCGGATGCCGTGATAGGTATTGAGGTAGATCGGGAACAACGTGCCCAGCGCTACCAGGAAAATCTTCGCCGACTCGTCGATACCGAACCACAGGATCACCAGCGGAATCAGCGCCAGGTGCGGCACATTGCGGATCATCTGCACCGAACTGTCGAGCAGACGCTCGCCCCACTTCGACAGGCCGGTGATAAAGCCCAGGGTCAAACCGATGCCGCCGCCAATGGTGAAACCCAGCGCGGCACGCCAGCCGCTAATGGCCAGGTGCGTCCAGATTTCGCCACTGCGCACCAGGCTCACGCCGGCTTCGATGACGGCGATCGGCGCCGGCAGAATCCGTGTCGACAACCAGCCCGCCGACACACTCAACTGCCAGACCGCCAGCAGCAACACCGGCAACGCCCAAGGCGCCAGGCTATGGATGATTTTCTTCATGACCGCGCCTCAGCTCTGGGACGCGGCTTTGGGCAGAATGTCGTTGGCGACCATCTCGCCGAACGGGCTGACGTAGCCGGCACTTTTCGGCAGTTCTGGACGCTCGACATCGAGGTGCGGAAACAGCAACTCGGCCACCCGGTACGACTCTTCCAGGTGTGGGTATCCGGAAAAAATAAAGGTGTCGATGCCCAGGTCCGCGTACTCCTTCACACGAGCCGCCACGGTCGGACCATCGCCTACCAGCGCCGTACCGGCACCGCCGCGCACCAGGCCGACGCCGGCCCACAGGTTAGGGCTGACTTCCAGGTTGTCGCGGTTGCCGCCATGCAATGCGGCCATGCGTTGCTGACCGACCGAATCGAAACGCGCCAGCGAAGCCTGGGCACGAGCGATAGTCTCGTCGTCGAGATGGGAGATCAGTCGATCCGCGGCTTTCCAGGCTTCATCGTTGGTTTCACGCACGATCACATGCAGGCGAATGCCGAAGCGCACAGTGCGTCCAAGCTTGGCGGCCTTGGCGCGGACCTGTTCGATCTTTTCCGCCACGGCGGCCGGTGGCTCGCCCCAGGTCAAGACCATTTCCACCTGTTCGGCGGCCAGGTCTTGCGCGGCATCCGAAGAGCCACCGAAGTACAGTGGCGGACGTGGCTGCTGGATCGGTGGATAGAGCAATTTCGCGCCTTTCACGCTGATGTGCTGACCATCGTAATCGACGGTTTCGCCTTCCAGCACCCGACGCCAGATGCGGGTGAATTCCACCGAGGCCTGATAGCGTTCTTCGTGGCTAAGGAACAGACCATCGCCCGCCAATTCTTCCGGATCACCGCCGGTCACCAGGTTGAACAACGCACGACCGCCGGACAGTCGATCCAGGGTCGCCGCCTGACGCGCCGCAACCGTCGGGGAAATGATCCCGGGGCGCAGGGCGACAAGGAACTTCAAGCGCTGGGTCACCGGAATCAGCGATGCCGCCACCAGCCACGAGTCTTCGCACGAGCGGCCGGTAGGGATCAGTACCCCGCCGAACCCCAGGCGATCCGCTGCCTGTGCGACTTGTTGCAGGTAACCGTGATCGACGGCACGTGCGCCTTCAGCGGTGCCAAGGTAATGGCCGTCGCCGTGGGTAGGCAGGAACCAGAAAATATTGAGGCTCATGGAGTGGTCTCCTTGGGGAATCGAATTATTGGGCTTTGGTTACCGAGCTTTGGGCCACGACGGCCGGCGGCGTCCAGATCACGTCTTTGATGCTCAACGGCTTGGGAATCAGCTTGAGCTGGTAGAAGCTGTCGGCAATTTTCTGTTGCGCCGCGACCACTTCCGGGGTGAGGAACAGCGCGCCATAGCCCTGGCGTTTCACCGAGGTCAGGGTGATGTCCGCTGGCAGGCCGAGCAACGGTGAAACCTGTTGGGTCACCTCTTGCGGGTTAGCCTTGGACCACTCGCCCACCGCGCGCACTTCTTCCACCAGGGTCTTGATCACCTCGGGATTCTTCTGCGCATAAGGCTTGGTCGCCAGGTAGAACTGATGGTTGTCGACGATGCCCTGGCCATCGCGCAGGGTGCGCGCTTGCAGCTGTTGTTCGGCGGCGGCCTGGTACGGATCCCAGATGACCCAGGCGTCGACGCTGCCACGCTCGAACGCGGCGCGGGCATCGGCCGGCGGCAGGAATACGGTCTGGATGTCGGTGTATTTGAGGCCGGCGTCTTCCAGTGCACGCACCAGCAGGTAATGCACGTTGGAGCCCTTGTTGAGCACGACTTTCTTGCCTTTGAGGTCCGCCACCGATTTGACCGGCGAGTCCTTCGGCACCAGGATCGCCTCACTGCGCGGCGCTGGCGGTTCATAGGCGACGTAGAGCAGATCGGCACCCGCTGCCTGGGCAAACACCGGAGGCGTTTCGCCGGTCACGCCGAAATCGATGGAACCGACGTTCAGGCCTTCGAGCAACTGCGGGCCACCGGGGAATTCAGTCCATTGCACGTCCACGCCTTGGGCGGCGAGGCGTTTTTCCAGGGTGCCTTTGGCTTTGAGCAGCACCAGGGTGCCGTATTTCTGATAGCCGATTCGCAGGACGCTTTCATGGGTAGAAAGGGCCTGAGCTTGAGTAATGGCGCCGAAGGTGACAGCCGCAGCAAACAGAGCGACCAGACCACGACGCAAAATGACAGGGCGCATGGCGCTCTCCTTTTTGCAGTTGGGTTTTGGCTGCACCTGCTTGCCCGTTGGCGGGCGAGTAAGGCCAGTACTTCAGTTGTTTCGGTGAGGCTTAAATGCTCCAGCGAGCACTCAACAAACGTTCATTCAACAGGCCTGGATCGAGCGGCCTGGGCCGTCGCGCCATGGCTCCGGAAAATTGCTCCAGCGCTTCATACAAACGTTGCTCCAGCTCCGGCGCCAGTTGCGCCAGGGCGCTGCCTTCGCCGTAAGCGATCTGGCTATCGACGGCGAAAATCCCCTGCAGCATTTCCTGGGCCTTCAAGGCCGACAGCACCGGCTTGAGCGCGTAATCCACCGCCAGCATGTGGGCGATGCTGCCGCCAGTGGCCATTGGCAAAACCACCTTGTGGCTCAAGGCGCGTTCGGGCAGCAGGTCCAGCACGACTTTCAGCGCACCGGAAAACGATGCCTTGTAAACCGGTGTGGCAATCAGCAGGCCATCGGCGTTTTCAATCTGTTGCAGCAGGTCGATCACCTTGGGGCTGTCGAAGCGTGCGTGCAGCAGGTCTTCGGCCGGGAAGTCCCGTACCTGATAACTCACCACTTCCACACCCTGCTCTTGTAACCATTGCCGGGAGCGATCCAGCAGCACCCCGGAACGAGAGCGCTGGCTGGGACTGCCACCGAGTGAGACAACCAACATTCAGACGATTCCTTGCACGGTGTTGGCGATTCGCGGTTTGCGATCTCGCTTCGATGGAGTGACCTTAACAGCTGATTTATATATCCATAAATCATATTTATTCATTTGGTTATGCATTAAAGAGATATGTAATTCGGTTTCTTCCAGACAAAAAAACAGGCCGTCGGAACGGCCTGAAATCCCCTGCTTTGTGGGTGCCTTGAAAAGATCGCAGCCTGCGGCAGCTCCTACAGGGATCGGCGTATGCACGTAGGAGCTGCCGCAGGCTGCGATTTTCTGACCTTCAACGGTTCGGCTGCGGCGTCAGGCGCAAGTAAGGCTTGACCACCCGATAGCCCTTGGGAAAGCGCTGTTTGATTTCTTCCTCATTCTTGAGCGACGGCACGATCACTACCTCATCACCGTCCTGCCAGTTGGCCGGCGTGGCCACCTTGTAGTTGTCGGTGAGTTGCAACGAGTCGATCACCCGCAGGATTTCATTGAAATTGCGCCCGGTGCTCGCCGGGTAGGTGATGGTCAACCGGACCTTTTTGCTCGGGTCGATCACGAACAGCGAGCGTACGGTCAGGGTGTCGTTGGCGTTGGGATGGATCAGGTCGTAGAGGTCCGAGACCTTGCGGTCGGCATCATCCAGGATCGGAAAGTTGACCACCGTGTTCTGCGTCTCGTTGATGTCCTCGATCCACTTGTGATGCGACTCCACCGGATCCACCGACAAGGCGATGGCCTTGACGCCACGCTGGGCGAATTCATCCTTGAGCCTGGCGGTGAAGCCCAGCTCGGTGGTGCACACTGGAGTGAAATCCGCCGGATGGGAAAACAGCACGCCCCAGCTATCGCCCAGCCACTGATGGAAACGGATGATGCCGGCGCTGGAGTTCTGTTCGAAATCGGGGGCGATATCGCCAAGTCTGAGGCCCATGGTGCTGCTCCTTGTGAGTGCTTGATGGGCTCAACAGTGCCTGTGTTTTTTATCCATTAAAAGGAATAAAATGTAACTTGCTTATATCATAAAGAAATATTAAATATCTGTTCACTGGACGTGCACGCCCAACCCGCCGAACATCGCCCACAAGGTTCGAGAAGGCCTTGAGTTGCTGCAAAGAGGGAACTTCAAGGCGGGATTACGGGGGTGAACCCGTCTTGAAAAAGTAAAAGCCCCGCCCGGTGCAATACCGGGCGGGGCTTTTTTTGTCTCGGTTACGCGAGCGCTATTACAACAGCGGGATCGAGTAGCTGAGGATCACGCGGTTTTCGTCCTGCGAACGCGTGTTCGGCAGGTCAGTGCGCCAGGTAGCGTTTTTCCATGCCAGGCCCAGGTTTTTCAGCGGACCTTCCTGAACGACGTAAGCCACGTTCAGATCGCGCTCCCACTCGGAAGCACCATTGGCCGCCTCGCCACCCTTGGCGTTAACGGTATCGATGTTGTCGCCATGCAGATACACCAGGCCCGCCGTCAAGCCAGGTACCCCGACCCTGGCGAAGTCGAACGAGTAGCGTGCTAGCCAGGTTTTCTCGCCGGCACGGGCGAACTTCTGGATTTGCGAATCGGTGATGGTGTAGTTCGACGAACCGTCACCCTGGTTCAGCCAAGGGAAGTCGCTACTGCCGTTGCTGACTTGGTAACCGGCGCCGAAGGTGTGGCCGGCAACGGAGTACAGGAACAAGCCGCTGTACAGGTTGTTGTCGACCTTGCCTTTACCGTTGGCTGCACCGCTGTAGTTACCAGTGGTGAAGAACAGAGGGTCGTGGCCGTTGGCACCGTCGTCGGAACTGTTGAAGTAACGCAAGTCCGACTTCAACACGCCAGGGCCGATAGCCCAGTTGTGCGCCAGACCCAGGAAGTGTTGTTTGTAGAACTCTTCCAGATTGCCGTAGTAGTACTGGGCAGTCAGGTCTTTGGTGATCTTGTAGTCGCCGCCGGCATAGATGAACTTGTTGCTGTCGCGGAATTTGGTGCCGCGAGTGTTCGCGCCCGAAATCGACATCTGCTCATTGTTGCTGGAGTTACGGCCTTTGACGGCTTCGATCTGACCACCGATCAGCGACAGGTCCTTGATCTCGGCGGAAGTGATCTGGCCACCCTGCCAGGTTTGCGGCAGCAAACGACCATCGTTGGTCACGATCACCGGATTTTTCGGCTGCAGGGTGCCCAGCTTCAGTTCGGTCTGGGAAACCTTGGCTTTGGCGGTCAGGCCCAGGCTGGAGAAATCATCAACTGCCTCGCCGTTGGATTTGCTCGGGAAAACCGTACCGCCGTAAGAGGTCGCCGTGGCGCCGTTGGTACCGCCGCCCGAATCCAGCTTGACGCCCAACAGGCCGATCGCATCGATACCGAAGCCGACGGTGCCTTGGGTGTAACCGGAAATGAAACGCAGATCGAAGCCTTGGCCCCATTCTTCGTTTTTGTTCGGGCCAGTGCCGTCACGGTAATCAGTGTTGATGTAGAAGTTACGCAACCCCAATGTTGCCTTGCTGTCTTCGATAAAACCCGCGGCGTTTGCCTGCTGGGCCAATGCCCCGACGGCCACAGCCATGGCCAGGGTGGACTTGTTCATGTTTCGCTCCTCTCGTTTCTAATTCTGATGTTCCTGGTCCCGAATCGATTGCCCGGGATCCTGAATGCATAAATTCGCGGTAAACCGTCTAGACCGGTCATTTTGCGGGCCGCGGGATACATGGCTTTAAAGCAAATAAGAGTTTTTAATATTTTTTAATTCCATTTTGGAATATGACTTCCCACAACAGATCCGAGGTATCGGCAGCGAGGCCAATTCCTGTAGCTGATCAATTGTCGAGGGAGGAAAATGCCAAATCCGAGCTCATGGATGAGTGTCGGACAGGTGCACTTTAAAGCGCGGATTAAAAAACCAAAAAGAATAAAAAAGAAATAACACCTTTGTTTATGGAATATAAAATTCGACGCGAAAAAAACCCCGCCAATCGACGGGGCTCTTTTCTTACGGCTATTACATGAAGCTGTAGGTGTAGTTGAAGATCAGACGGGTCTGGTCTTGGTCAAGGGTGCTGGTGTTGCCACGGTAGGTGCCGTGACGCAGCGTCGTACCAAACCCTTTCAGTGCGCCCGTTTGAATCACGTAATCAATACGCGCGTCGGTCTCGTGCTCACTCAGGTCTTTACCAACACCGTTGGTAGCCTTGATGTCCTGGCCATTCAAGTAAGCAATCGAAGCTTTCAAGCCCGGTACACCCAGGGAGGCGAAGTCATAGGAATACTGACCGAACGTGGTGTTTTCACCGGCACGGATAAAGCTGCCAACCGTAGCGTCGGTAAACGAGTAGAAGCTCGCGCCGCCGGCACCTTCAGGATTACCGTTGCTATCGACAAGGTTGCCTTGGTTCAAGAAAACGAAGCCGCCGTCATCGTTGACACGCTGATGCCCGATCAGGAATGCGTTGCCACCCAGGGTATAGGTGAACATGGCGCTCCAGGTCTTGTTATCGACCTCCCCCGGGTTCTTGGCGAAGCCATTGTTGTTGTTGAACTGGAAGCCCGGATCGCCGTTCTTGCCGTCGGAGCTACTGTCGAAATAACGGATATCGGTCTTGAACGACTGATTGGCCGCGATCGGGTAGACGTGCACCAGACCGAGGAAGTTCTGCTTGTAGAAGTCTTCCAGGTTCGCATAGTAGTACTGCAGCAAGAGGTCTTTGGTGACCTTCCAGTCAGCACCGCCGTAGAGGAATTTGTTGCTGTCCTGACTAGCGCCAGCCACAGACAGGCCAGTGGAGTTCGAGGAGGCACGACCCGACGCGTGCTCCAGCTGACCAAAGTTAAAGGTCACATTGTCGATTTCTTTGGAGGTGATGGTGCCACCTTCAAAGGTCTGCGGCAGCAGACGGCTGTCGTTCGCGATCAGGATCGGCAGATTAGGTGCCAGAGCGCCACCCAGGTGGGCTTCGGTCTTCGAGAAGCGCGCCTTGACGTTGCCATCCAGACGGCTCCACTCGTCGGCCGCCTCATTGCCATCGCTAGGGAAGAATGAGTTGCTGTTACCGGTCGGGTGATGACCCTTGCCACCATCCAGGTGGATACCAACCAGAGCCTGGGCGTCGATACCAAAACCTACGGTACCCTGGGTGAAACCGGACAGGTAATCGAACTTCAGACCCTCAGCGGTTTCGCGCTGACGGTTGGCAGGAGTGCTCGCACCTTCACGCATATCGGCGTCGTAATACATGGTGCGAGAGCTGATGGAAGCCTTGCTGTCTTCCAGGAAACCGGCGGCGCCTGCCTGCTGCGCCAATACCCCAACGGTCACGGCCAGAGCCAAGGTGGACTTGTTCATTGTGTAGCTCCTCTCGATTCTAATTCTTGTGTTCCTGGTCTCGAGTCGACGCCCGAAATCCTAAGATGCGCGATTAGCGCCAGAGCGTGACCCACAAGTCAATCGTAACCATGTGTGTCTACGACCATAGTCTAATCCCCGGTTTTCTGGTCCCTGCAGGGTCATGAATTCGTCATTCCCCTGAAAAGAATTACCCGATTCTTTTCCAATACCGTTTAGGAATTCAGCTCCCCACGCCCTAACCATCCCAGAATAGACGGTTTGGCTCATAAGCTAATTCATAATCGGTATTTATTTTCGCTTTTTTAGATCGATTAGTTTCTGACGTAATTTGGAAACAAATCCTTTACCGAAAGGCGGTCCCATGACGTCCAAACGCGCACTATCCGGATCAATTGTTACAGTTTGTGTATCGTTCGCGTTTTCTTTCACTTTGAGGTCTGGGTGACGCGCAAGGATTACGCCGAAAAACATCCGCAGGTCGTGGCCGGTTCCGCTTTTCCGGATGCCAGGGCGCAACAGAGCGCTGCGCTGCTGGATGGCGGCACGGCCAAGGCGATTGGCGAGACAGCGAAATTCTTGAAGGAACAAAGGAAGGTCGAGACGGTGTTGCCGGATTATTCGCCGTATGTCAGCGCGAAGTTTGTGCAGGAGTAACGCAAACTCTGTGGCGAGGGAGCTTGCTCCCGCTGGGCCGAACAGCGGCCCCAATTGGGAGTCCTTCGGCCTCCAGCGGGACGGTGCGGCGGTCCGACAAGCTCCCTCGCCACGAAAAGCTGCTGGGTTACAGGGCTTTTTCGAAGATTTTCGAATTACGCTGATAGTTGTATAGCGACGCCCGTGCCGACGGTAGTCGGTCGACGCTGCTGGGTTCGAAACCACGTTCGCGGAACCAGTGCGCGGTGCGGGTGGTGAGGACGAACAAGGTTTTCAACCCCTGAGCCCGCGCGCGGTTTTCAATGCGTTCCAGCAGCTCATCGCCGCGGCCGCCATGGCGGTACTCCGGATTCACCGCCAGGCACGCCAGCTCGCCCGCGTCCGAATCGGCGATTTGGTACAGCGCCGCACAGGCGATGATCATGCCTTCGCGTTCAACCACACTGAACTGCTCGATTTCGCGCTCCAGCACCTCACGGGAACGGCGCACCAGGATGCCCTGCTCTTCCAGCGGACTGATCAAGTCCAGCAAACCACCGACGTCTTCAATAGCCGCTTCGCGCACCACTTCGAACTGTTCCTGGGCGACCAGGGTACCGCCACCGTCGCGGGTGAACAGCTCGGTCAAAAGTGCACCGTCTTCGGCGTAACTGACGATATGGCTGCGAGCCACGCCGCCACGGCAAGCTTCGGCCGCGGCATCGAGCAATTCTGCCTGATAGTTGCTGCCCAGCCGTTGCAGATGCGCTGGCACTTGCTGCGGACGCAGTTCGCGCACCAGGCGCCCGTGTTCGTCGATCAGGCCCAGGTCAGCGCCGAACAGCAGTAGCTTGTCTGCTCCCAGATCGATGGCCGCGCGCGTGGCGACGTCTTCGCAAGCGAGATTGAAAATCTCCCCGGTCGGCGAATAGCCCAGCGGCGACAGCAACACGATGGAGCGCTCGTCCAGCAGACGGTTGATGCCCTTGCGGTCGACCCGGCGCACTTCGCCGGTGTGGTGATAGTCGACGCCTTCGAGCACGCCGATCGGGCGTGCCGTCACCAGGTTGCCGCTGGCCACCCGCAGGCGTGAGCCCTGCATCGGTGACGAAGCCATGTCCATCGACAGGCGAGCCTCAATGGCAATGCGCAACTGGCCGACCGCGTCGATCACGCACTCCAGGGTCGCCGCATCGGTGATGCGCAGGCCGTGGTGGTAATGCGGGGTCAGGCCACGGGCAGCGAGGCGCGCTTCGATTTGCGGCCGGGAACCGTGAACCAGCACCAGACGCACACCCAGGCTGTGCAACAGCACCAGGTCGTGGACGATATTGCCGAAGTTCGGGTGTTCAACGCCGTCGCCGGGCAGCATGACGACAAAGGTGCAATCGCGGTGGGCGTTGATGTAAGGCGAAGCGTGACGAAGCCAATTGACGTATTCGGGCATGAACCTGGGCCTGTAATAAATAGCAGCCGAAAAAAGGGCGAAACTGAAAACGCACAGCGGGCTGATGGTTATCGTCGGAACAGGCTTGGCAACACGCGCGCTCTCCTCATGAATACGGGTTTGGGTACCGGCAATTTATACGGCTTGTCAGGCAAATCACAGACCCTGTGTAGGAGCGAGCTTGCTCGCGATGAACGCAAGGACGACGCGTCCATTCAGAAAGATCGCGTAGTCGTTGAAGTCCATCGCGACCAAGCTCGCTCCTACAGGTCTTCCGCAGTTTGGGCCGGTGTCAGGCAATAGTGTTCGATCAGTTGCCTTAATAGATGCACCGTAGGCTGCAAACGTGACATTTCGAGGTATTCCCCCGGCTGATGGGCGCAGGCGATATCACCCGGGCCAAGCACCAGCGTTTCACAGCCAAGGCGCTGAAGATAAGGTGCTTCGGTGCCGAACGCCACTGCTTCGGCGCTGTGACCGGTGAGCTTTTCGGCAAGGCGCACCAGCTCGGCGTCCTCGGCCTGCTCGAACGGCGGCACTTCGGGGAACAGCGGCGCGTAATCGATCTTGACCTGATGCCGCTCGGCAACCGGCTTGAGCTTCTGCAGGATCTCGGCGCGCAGGACTTTGGGGTCCATGCCGGGTAGCGGCCGCAAATCGAATTCCAGCGAACACTGGCCGCAGATGCGGTTGGGGTTGTCGCCGCCATGGATACAGCCGAAATTCATCGTTGGTGTCGGCACGCCGAATTGAGGATTGCGGAATTCGCGCTGCCATAACAAGCGCAGGCCACGCAATTCACCGATGGCATCGTGCATGGCTTCCAGGGCGCTATGGCCCAGGCGCGGGTCCGAGGAATGACCGCTCTGCCCGAGGATGTCGATGCGCTCCATCATGATGCCTTTGTGCATGCGGATCGGCTTGAGCCCGGTCGGCTCGCCAATCACCGCCGCCCGCCCCAGCGGTCGCCCCGCTTCGGCCAGCGCGCGGGCGCCGGACATCGAGCTTTCTTCATCGCAGGTGGCGAGAATCAGCAACGGCTGTTTGAACGGTTGGTCGAGCAGCGGTTTGACCGCTTCGATCGCCAGGGCGAAAAAACCCTTCATGTCGCAACTGCCCAGGCCGACCCAGCGACCGTCGACTTCAGTCAGCTTCAACGGGTCGGTTTGCCATAGCGCACCGTCGAACGGCACGGTGTCGCTGTGCCCGGCCAGCACCAGGCCGCCGGGACCGGAACCGAAACTGGCCAGCAGGTTGAACTTGCCGAGGCTGACTTGCTGGATCTCGCAGGTAAAACCCAGCTCACCGAGCCACGTCGCCAGCAGATCGATGACCGGGCGGTTGGTTTGATCGAGACTGGGCTGGGTACAACTGACCGACGGTGCAGCGATCAACGCAGCGAATTGTTCTTTCATCGACGGCAATGGCATCGCTGACTCCCGGCACCCGAATTGAGGTCCATCATAGAACCAACCGATGACAGGAATAAACCGTCTCGGCGCGCACTAACCTTGAGTCCTGTACACTGCACGACCTTGGCAGCCACACATTCCCCCGGCTGCGCTCCCGATTCTGGATTTTCCGGCCATGCAGAAAGAAACCGAAATCAAACTCCGCGTCAGCCGCGAAACCCTCGCCGCCCTGCGCGAGCACCCGTTACTGAAAAAACGCAACAAAAGTGGCTGGGAACGCCGTGAGTTGATGAACCAGTACTTCGACACGCCCGAGCGTGACCTGGCCCAGGCCAAAGTCGCCCTGCGCCTGCGCAAGGATGGCGACGACGTGATTCAGACCCTCAAGACCCGCGGCCATAGCGTCGCCGGTTTGTCCGTGCGTAACGAGTACGACTGGAACCTGCCCAAAGCCAAGCTCGACCTGAAGAAACTCGACGGCGAATGCTGGCCCGAGGAATTGGCCACGCTTGACAAGAAAACCCTGAAGCCGATCTTCACCACCGATTTCGTCCGCGAACGTGCGGAAATCGCCTGGGGCCGCGGCAAGACCAAAGTGGTCATCGAGGCCGCGCTGGACCTGGGCCACGTGGTGGTCGGCAAGCAGAAAGAAGAAATCTGCGAGCTGGAACTGGAACTGCGCGAAGGCGAGCCGGCCGCGTTGCTGGAGCTGGCTGCCGAGCTGGCCGAGAAACTGGCTTTGATGCCGTGCGACATCAGCAAGGCCGAGCGCGGTTATCGCCTGTACGACGCCCACAGTTACTCGTTGAGCCTGCCGGCGCCGCAGATCACCGCCGAAACGCCGCTGGACGACGCGTTCGCCGCGCTGAGCTGGCATTTGCTGAGCAGCAGCCAGCGTCTGGCCGAACAGTATCGCTTCAATGGTCACTGGCGCCTGTTGCAGGACTGGGTCGAAAATCTCGCGGAAATGCGCGCGCTGATCAGCAGCCTGGGCCAGGCCGCTCCGCGTCAGTCGACCCACGACCTGCGTATCGCCCTCGATGCCTTGCTGGAAGACTGGCGCCCGCTGGTCCAGGCCGGCCTGGAAGATGAAGACGTGCGCAAAGCCGCGCCCGAGCAGTTCCTCGAAGAACTCGAAGACCCACGCTGGGGCCTGTTCTCCCTGACCACCTCGCGCTGGCTGCTGGCCCGTACCTGGGCCGCCGACCGCAACACCCGTGGCAATCGCCAGGGCGCTGCGCAACTGGGCAGCTGGTTGCCGCGCCTGCTGGGTGAAGAAGCCAATTCGCTGCAATTGCAACGCTACCAGCAACAACCGGAAGACCTGGCCGAACAACTGCCGCGCATCGAACGCATCCAGGTCTGGCTGCACCATGCGCGTAACGTGCTGGAGATCCCGGAAATGGATCGCCTGTACGGTGAGCTGAACAAACTGGCGCAACTGGCCAACGAATCGATCACCGACGAAGTCCTGGATGCGCGCAAGCAGCAGGCGATTGCGGTGTATCAGAACCGTGCCTGGAAGATGTTGCTGCGCCTGTAACAGCCAATACCTGTGGCGAGGGGGCTTGCCCCCGTTGGGTTGCGCAGCGACCCCAAAAATGGGCCTGCTGTGCAGTCCAACGGGGGCAAGCCCCCTCGCCACAAAGTCCCTCAAGCATCATCAGCGCACCACCGGCAAACTGGTCGTCGACTTAATCTCCGACAACGCCACGATCGAATTGACCTCCTGAATCCCCGGCACCATCGACAGCTTCTCGAAGAAGAAGCGCTCGTAGGCCTCGATGTCCGCCGTGACAATCCGCAGCAAGAAATCCACTGCCCCCATCAGCACATGACACTCCAGCACCTGCGGAAAGCCGCGAATCGCCTCGGTGAATTCGGTGAAGTTCGAACGCCCGTGGGCATTGAGTTTCACCTGCGCGAAGATCTGCGTGTTCAGGCCGATTTTCTTGCGGTCGAGCAAGGTCACCTGGCCGCGAATGATGCCCTCCTCTTTCATCCGCTGAATCCGCCGCCAGCACGGCGACTGCGAGAGCCCCACTTGCTCGGCGATCTGTGCGCTGGAAAGCGAGGCATCCTCTTGCAGCAAGGCGAGGATCTTGCGGTCGTAGCTGTCCAGTTCGCTTTGCATAAAAAAACCCTCAACTGAATAATTATCGAATTGATTAATTCTATATTTTTGCAATGTAGCCAATCATAGAGAAGAAATACCCGGCACAGGATGTAAACATTTCTCCAATGATTTTGGAGCCAGACCATGCCGTATCTCGAAGCCGTGAACACCCCACCTGCCCGCGCCGATGTCTGGAACGTCGGCAACGCCCATTGCCGTGTTCACTATCAAATGCTGGCCGAGGCAGAACCCGACCTGCTGTGTCGCGCCCTCAATCTGTTCGCCTTGCAATTGCTCACCCCGGAACAGGTCAACGCGCAGCGCCAGGACGACTGGCTGACCATCGAGATCGTCATCGACGGTTTGAGCTGGCACCGCGCTCAAGTGATTGCGGAAAAACTTCGTAACCTGATCAGCGTCTGCTCGGTGGAGCTACAAGAAGCTGATGCCCCATGGGCCGAAGCGGCTCAAGCGGCGGGCTGAAAAACTCCGAAACGGCTTCGTCGGGTAGTGGCCCAGCGGTCAGCCGGGCCACGGCTATCCTTTGCGCACTGTCGTTCAAAAGGAGCCCGCATGTCCGTACATATCGCCCTTCAGGACCGCTGGCTGGATCTCAATGATGTGCTGCGCGAACTCGTCGCCCAAGGCTTTATCAGCCAGGATTCGGCCGAACACGCGCTCAATGCCCGCCGTCGCAACGCCACCCATGGCCAGATGCATCCGCTGGAGTTCATCGCCAGCCAACAGCTGGACGATCTCAGCCGCCCCGGTAAACCGCTGGACCTCGAAAGCCTGACCCTGTGGCTGTCCCGGCAGGCCGGCCAACCTTACCTGCGCATCGATCCGTTGAAAATCAACGTCGCGGCCGTGACCCCGCTGATGTCCTATGCCTTCGCCCAGCGCCACAAGATCCTCGCGGTAGCGATCGACCGCGATGCGGTGACCGTGGCCAGCGCCCAGCCTTATGTCAGCGGCTGGGAGGCTGACTTGACCCACGTGCTCAAATTGCCGATCAAGCGCGTGGTGGCCAACCCGGTGGACATCCAGCGCTTGAGCGTCGAATTCTTCCGCCTGGCCAAATCGGTCACCGGGGCGAACAGCGCCGATCCCCAGGTCAGCAACCTGGGCAATTTCGAACAGTTGCTCAACCTCGGCGCCAGCGACCAGGAGCCGGACGCCAACGACGCGCACATCGTCAATATCGTCGACTGGCTGTTCCAGTACGCGTTCCAGCAGCGCGCCAGCGACATCCACATCGAGCCCCGGCGCGAGCAAGGCACGGTGCGCTTTCGCATCGACGGCGTGCTGCACAACGTCTATCAATTCCCGCCCCAGGTCACCGTGGCCATCGTCAGTCGCCTGAAAACCCTGGGGCGCATGAACGTCGCGGAGAAACGCAAACCCCAGGACGGCCGGGTGAAAACCAAGACCCCGGACGGCGGCGAAGTCGAACTGCGTTTGTCGACACTGCCCACGGCCTTCGGCGAAAAAATGGTCATGCGAATCTTCGACCCGGAAGTCTTGCTCAAGGACTTCGACCAGCTTGGTTTTTCCGCCGACGACCTGCGCCGCTGGCAGGGCATGACCCGCCAGCCCCACGGCATCATCCTTGTCACCGGGCCGACGGGTTCGGGCAAGACCACTACCCTCTACACCACCCTGAAAAAACTGGCGACGCCGGAGGTCAACCTCTGCACCATCGAAGACCCGATTGAAATGGTCGAGCCGGCGTTCAACCAGATGCAGGTCCAGCACAACATCGACCTGACCTTCGCCGCCGGCGTGCGCGCGCTGATGCGGCAAGACCCGGACATCATCATGATTGGCGAGATCCGCGACCTCGAAACCGCGGAGATGGCGATCCAGGCTGCACTCACCGGGCACCTGGTGCTGTCGACCCTGCACACAAACGATGCGCCCAGCGCCATCAGCCGCCTGCTGGAGCTCGGCGTGCCGCACTACCTGATCAAGGCCACGGTGCTCGGCGTCATGGCCCAGCGACTGGTGCGGACCCTTTGCCCGCACTGCAAGGCGCCGCTGACGCTGGGCGAAGATGACTGGCAAACCCTGACCCGGCCCTGGCAAGCACCGTTGCCGGTCAATGCCCAGCGTGCCATCGGTTGCGTGGAATGCCGCGATACCGGTTATCACGGTCGCGCCGGGGTCTACGAAATCATGCAGCTCAGCGACAGCCTCAAAGCGCTGATCAGTCCCGACACCGATCTGCTGGCCGTTCGGCGCCAGGCGTTCAAGGAAGGCATGCGCAGCCTGCGCTTGTCGGGGGCGCAAAAGGTCGCCGCCGGGCTGACGACCATCGAGGAGGTTCTGCGCGTGACACCCCAGAGCGAGCAGAGCTGAGCCCGACTGTACTTATCCGGCATTGGCACCGCTACACTCCAGCCATTGCAACTCCACAGATCCACACATCAACAAGGAATAGTTATGCAGATCGGTAGTGTGCTTTTGCTTTTTGTCGGCCTGGTGGTCGCCATTCTGTTCATGGGTTTCAAGGTCGTGCCCCAGGGCTTTGAATGGACCGTCGAGCGCTTCGGGCGCTACACCAACACACTCAAGCCGGGGCTGAACGTCATCATTCCGGTCATGGACCGCATCGGCCGCAAGATGAATGTGATGGAAAGCGTGCTGGATATTCCGCCGCAGGAAGTCATCACCTCCGATAATGCCACGGTGCAAATCGACGCCGTATGTTTCTTCCAAGTGGTCAACACGGCCCAGGCGGCCTACGAGGTGAACAACCTCGAACATGCGATCCGCAACCTGCTGCAAACCAACATCCGTACGGTGCTCGGCTCGATGGAACTCGACGCCATGCTCAGCCAGCGTGACGGCATCAACGAAAAACTGCTGCGCACCGTCGATGAAGCGACCGCGCCGTGGGGCATCAAGATCACCCGGATCGAGATCAAGGACATCAGCCCGCCCGCCGACCTGATGGCGGCGATGTCGGGGCAGATGAAAGCCGAACGGATCAAGCGCGCACAGATCCTCGAGGCCGAAGGCCTGCGCGCCGCAGCGATCCTGACCGCCGAAGGCAAGAAGCAGGCGCAGATCCTCGAAGCCGAAGGCAGTCGCCAGGCCGCCTTCCTGGAGGCCGAAGCCCGCGAGCGGCAAGCCGCAGCAGAAGCCCAAGCGACCAAAGTGGTGTCCGAAGCCATCGCCAGCGGCAACGTGCAGGCGATCAACTATTTCGTGGCGCAGAAGTACATCGATGCACTGGGCAAGTTGTCATCGGCCAACAACAGCAAAGTGATCCTGATGCCGCTAGAGGCCAGTTCGATGATCGGTGCGGTGGGCGGCATTGGCGAAATCGTCAAAGCCACGTTCGATAACAAGAAAGCCTGAGGCGCACCATGTGGGCATTTTTGCAGCATCTTTCGTTCTGGGACTGGTTGGCGCTGGGCACGATACTGTTGATTCTCGAAGTGTTCGGCGCCGGCGGCTACCTGTTGTGGATCGGCATGGCGGCAGCGACCGTGGGCGTCTTGACCTTCTTCCTGCCGGGCCTGCCCTGGGAATGGCAGTTTCTATTGTTCGGCCTGCTGTCGATCGCCACCGCGTCTTACTGGTGGCGGCGTCAGCGCACGGCGGCACGCCCGAGCGATCAGCCGCACCTGAATCTGCGCGGCCAGGAACTGATCGGCAAAACCTTCGTGGTGCATGAAGCGATTATCAACGGTCGCGGTAAAATCAAGGTGGCCGACGGCGTGTGGATGGCCCGCGGGCCGGACACTGCCATTGGCAGCCGCGTGCGGGTGGTCGGCCAGCAAGGCGCGATCCTGCTGGTCGAAGCAGCGGAATAGGCAGCCACGGAACTCGATAGGGGGTTGGCAATCCAAGGGCGTAGTTAACCCAGTGGAGTCACCCTGTCATGCGTTTCAAACTTGCTGTCGCTACCGTCGCGCTGCTGTCCCTGCCTGTCGGTTCGGCGATGGCCGATACTTTTTGGCGTAACGTTCTTACGTCCGGTGCAACCACCGGTTCGAGCTATCTGACATCCAAGGATAACAAGCTGGTCGTCGCGGCCCAGGACGATGCCAGCAGCTTCGTTGCCAGTGATGGCGGTATCCGCGGTCCGTACCTGGAAGCCGCCATGCAAAAAGTCCGCGCTGAAAACCCTGGCCTGCAAGCGACGGACATGGAACTGGCGAACGCGATCCTGGCGAAGAATACCATCGCCTCGAAGTAAGCGTTGCGAATGAAAAATGCCGCTCAATTGAGCGGCATTTTTTTGCCCTGCGAACACAAATCCCATGTTCACCGCCCCCCCTGTGGGAGCGAGCTTGCTCGCTCCCACAGGGGTTATGTGCACCCTGAAATGTCAACGGTATTCATCCACCGGCACACACGCGCAAAACAGGTTCCGGTCCCCATATACATTGTCCACCCGGTTCACTACCGGCCAATACTTGTGAGCCTTGGTGTGCGCGTCCGGCGTGACCGCCTGCACAATGCTGTACGGCCGCTCCCACACGCCAGTGATATCGGCCAACGTATGCGGCGCACCTTTCAACGGGTTTTCTTCAGCCGGCCAGTTACCGTTCTGCACCTCGTTGATTTCCGCGCGGATGCTCAGCATCGCCCCGATGAACCGGTCCAGTTCCGCCTTCGATTCACTTTCGGTCGGCTCGACCATCAGCGTCCCCGGTACCGGAAACGACATGGTCGGGGCATGGAAGCCGTAGTCCATCAGGCGCTTGGCGACGTCCTCTTCGGTGATACCTGTCAACACCTTGAGCGGCCGCAGGTCGAGGATGCATTCGTGCGCCACTCGCTCGTTGCGCCCGGTGTAGAGCACCGGGAAGGCACCGGACAAATGCCGCGCCAGGTAATTCGCAGCCAGGATCGCCACTTCGCTGGCGTCCGCCAATTGCGGCCCCATCATGGCGATGTACATCCAACTGATCGGCAGAATGCTTGCGCTGCCCCAGGGCGCTGCGCTGACGGCGCCATTTTTCGGGTGCGGCCCGTCGATCGGCACCACCGGATGGTTGGCCACGAACGGCGCCAGATGCGCCCGCACCCCGATCGGTCCCATTCCCGGCCCACCGCCACCATGGGGAATGCAGAAGGTCTTGTGCAGGTTCATGTGCGAGACATCGGCGCCAATATCGGCCGGCCGCGCCAGCCCGACCTGGGCGTTGAGGTTGGCGCCATCCATGTACACCTGACCGCCGTGCTGGTGGATCACTTCACAGATTTCGCTGATGCCTTCCTCATACACGCCATGGGTCGAAGGGTAAGTCGCCATCAGGCAGGCGAGTTTGTCTGCGGCCTGCGCAGCTTTTTCCTTGAGATCATCGAGGTCGACGTTGCCCGCCTCGTCACACTCGACGATCACCACGCGCATCCCGGCCATTTGCGCCGACGCAGGATTGGTGCCGTGAGCCGACGAAGGAATCAGGCAAATGTCGCGGTCACCCTGTTGCCGGCTCTCATGGTATCTACGGATCGCCAGCAGCCCGGCGTATTCGCCCTGGGCACCGGAATTGGGCTGCATGCAGACCGCATCGAAACCGGTGATCGCGCACAGCCAGCGTTCCAGTTCTTCGATCATCAGCCCGTAACCGGCGGCCTGTTCCTTGGGCACGAACGGGTGCAGGTTGGCGAACTGCGGCCAGGTGATCGGGATCATCTCGCTGGTAGCGTTGAGCTTCATGGTGCAGGAGCCCAGCGGGATCATCGATTGGTTGAGCGCCAGGTCCTTGTTTTCCAGTTGCTTGAGGTAGCGCAGCATCTCGGTTTCGCTGTGATGGGCGCTGAACACCGGATGGCGCAGATAAGGCGAGGTTCGCGCCAGCCCTTCGGGAATTCCGCCAGGCAAGACTTCGGCATCCAGGTCCTCGATGCTGAGCCCGTGATCGGCCCCCAGGAACACGTCGAACAGCTTCGCCACGGTGCCTTCGTCGCAGGCCTCGTCGAGGCTCAAGCCCAGTTGGCCGCGCCCGAGAATGCGCAGGTTGATCTGTGCGGCCCGGGCACTTTCGATGATCGCGGTCTGGGCTCCGCCGACCTCCAGTGTCAGGGTGTCGAAATAGTGCCGGTTGACCCGGGTGATACCGTTGCGCTCAAGCCCGGCGGCAAGGATGCAGGTCAGCCGATGAACCCGCTGGGCGATCCGCTTGAGCCCTTCCGGGCCGTGGTAGACCGCATAGAAACTGGCGATATTGGCCAGCAGCACCTGGGCCGTGCAGATATTGGAGTTGGCCTTCTCCCGACGGATGTGTTGCTCGCGGGTTTGCAGGGCCATGCGCAGGGCAGTGTTGCCCCGCGTATCTTTTGAAACACCGATGATCCGCCCGGGAATCGCCCGCTTGTATTCATCGCGGCTGGCAAAAAATGCCGCGTGCGGCCCGCCGTAACCCATAGGCACGCCAAATCGCTGGGACGAGCCGAACACCACATCGGCGCCCAGTTCACCTGGCGGAGTCAGCAACAACAGGCTCAGCAAATCCGTGGCGACACAGGCCAGAGCCTGTTGTGCGTGCAGGTGATCGATCAGCGGCCGCAGGTCGTGGATTTCACCGTGGGTGTCGGGGTATTGCAGCAGCGCGCCGAACACCTGGTGCTGCTTCAAGTTATCCACAGCGTCGACGATCAGCTCGAAGCCGAAACCTTCTGCGCGGGTCTGCACCACGGAAATGGTTTGCGGGTGGCAGTTTTCGTCGACAAAGAACAGGTTACTTTTGGACTTGGCGACCCGCTTGGCCAGGGCCATGGCCTCCGCCGCGGCAGTGGCCTCATCGAGCAGCGAGGCGTTGGCCAGTTCCAGACCGGTCAGATCGATGGTCAGTTGCTGGAAGTTCAGCAGCGCTTCAAGCCGCCCTTGGGCGATCTCCGGTTGATAGGGTGTGTACGCGGTGTACCAGCCGGGATTTTCCAGCACGTTACGTACGATGACCGCCGGTGTGAGGGTGCCGTGGTAGCCCATGCCGATCAGGCTGGTCCAGATCTGATTCTGCTCGGCATAACCTCGCAGCTTGGCCAGTGCGGCCTCTTCGTCGAGTGCCGGGGGCAGGTCCAGCGCCCGGTTGAGGCGGATGCCCGGCGGCACCGTTTGCTCGATCAATTCAACCCGGCTGCCCAGACCGAGGCTGTCGAGCATTGCCTGTTGCTCGGCGGCATCAGGTCCGAGGTGGCGGCGCAGAAAGGTATTGGGGTCGCGTAACTGGCTCAGGGACGGCATCTTGGACATGACGGGCTCTCTCTTGACTGGCGCTCAACGTCGATGCAACACGGTCAAACCAGCATAGCAGTCGATATCCGCGTGGATGACGTGGCGCCGTCAGCCAATCCGGATCATCATGTCCGACGCCTACCTAATGTCCGCTGATCGGGTGACTGTATCCATGAGCCAACTGCCTTTCCTGCCGTTTTCCAAACCCACCATCGATGAAGCCACGATTGCCGCTGTCGGCGACGTATTGCGCTCAGGCTGGATCACCAGCGGCCCCAAGGTCCAGGCCTTCGAAGCACAACTGTCGGAGTATTTCGGCGGGCGCCCGGTACGCACCTTCAATTCCGGCACCTGCACCATGGAAATCGCCTTGCGCATTGCCGGGGTCGGGCCGGGAGATGAAGTGATCACTACGCCGATTTCCTGGGTGGCCACCGCCAACGTCATCCTGGAAGTCGGCGCCACCCCGGTGTTTGCCGACATCGACCCGGTGACCCGCAACATCGATCTGGATCAACTGGAAGCGGCGATTACCCCCCGCACCAAAGCCATCATCCCGGTGTACCTCGCCGGGTTGCCGGTGGACATGACGCGGTTGTACGCCTTGGCGAAAAAGCACGGCCTGCGGATCGTCGAAGATGCGGCCCAGGCACTCGGCTCCAGCTGGAACGGCCAGCGCATTGGCTCGACGGGGGATTTCGTGTCCTTCAGTTTCCAGGCGAACAAAAACGTCACCTCTTCCGAGGGCGGTTGCCTGGTGCTGAATACGGCCGAAGAAGTACGACTGGCAGAGAAGTACCGGCTGCAGGGCGTTACCCGCAACGGTTTCGATGGACTGGATGTTGACGTGCTGGGTGGCAAGTTCAACATGACCGACGTCGCCGCGGCCATTGGCCTGGGGCAATTTGCTCATATCGAAACCATTACCGCTCATCGCCGTGACCTGGCCCGGCACTATTTCGCCTGCTTTGGCGAGGATTTCGAAGCGCAGTACGGTGCGCAATTGCCTCCGGCGGATTTCACCCACAGCAACTGGCATTTGTTCCAGCTGGTATTACCGGAGCGTACGGACGGCAAACCGGCGCGAGCGACTTTCATGGAGCAGATGCAGGCATTGGGTGTCGGGATCGGCTATCACTACCCGCCGATTCACCTGTTGAGCCTTTACCGCGAGCGCGGATTCAAGGAAGGCATGTTCCCGGTCGCCGAGCGGGTCGGTCGGCTGATTGTCTCGCTGCCGATGTTCACGGCGATGAGCAAAGCCGATGTCGAGCGTTCGGTGGCGGCCGTGAAGGCCGTCTTGCGGCCTTGACTCAACCTTGATTCGGCCTTTGTAGGAGCTGCCGAAGGCTGCGATCTTTTGATTTTAAAAACAAGATCAAAAGATCGCAGCCTTCGGCAGCTCCTACGGGGCGAGCATTACTCGCCGATGGCAGCCTTGTAGCCGGCGGCATCCAGCAGTTTTTCCAGGTCTGCAGCGTTGCCTGGCTTGAGCTTGAAGATCCACGCGCCGTACGGGTCGCTGTTGAGCAGTTCCGGCGAAGCGCTCAATTCTTCGTTGACCGCGATCACTTCACCGGCAATCGGGGAGTAGATGTCGGAAGCGGCTTTGACCGATTCAACGACACCCGACTGATCACCGGCAGCAAACACGTTGCCGACTTCAGTCAGCTCGACGAACACCACATCACCCAGCGCTTCCTGCGCGTGATCGCTGATGCCTACGGTGACGGTGCCATCGGCTTCCAGACGTGCCCATTCGTGACTTTCGGCAAAACGCAGTTCGGCAGGGATATCGCTCATGTTCTGTGTCCTCAGGAAAAGGGTCGGCGGGCATGCCCGCCAGAAAAGGTTAGATCAAGGTTTTGCCGTGACGTACGAAGGTCGGTTTGACCACTCGGACCGGGTACCACTTGCCACGGATTTCCACTTCAGCGCGGTCGGCAGTAGCCATCGGCACGCGCGCCAGTGCAATCGACTTGCTTAGCGTAGGAGAGAAACTACCACTGGTGATCTCCCCTTCGCCAACATCGGCGATACGGACCACCTGATGAGCACGCAAAACCCCGCGCTCCTCAAGGACCAGACCGACCAGTTTGTGCTGCACACCGGCGGCCTTTTCGGCTTCCAGGGCCTTGCGCCCGATGAACTGCCGAGTGGCAGGCTCCCAGGCGATGGTCCAGGTCATATTGGAGGCCAATGGTGAAACATCTTGCTGGATGTCCTGACCGTATAGGTTCATACCGGCTTCGACCCGCAAGGTATCCCGCGCGCCAAGGCCGATGGGAGAAATCCCGGCACCGACCAGATCGTTGAAAAAGCCTGGCGCCTGATCGGCCGGCAGAATGATTTCCAGACCGTCTTCGCCGGTATAACCGGTGCGCGCGATGAACCAGTCACCATCGGACAGGCCTTCGAAGGGCTTGAGGAGCTGGATCAGGTTGCCGCGGGGCTGGCTGACCAGTTCGGCGATTTTCTGCCGGGCGTGAGGGCCCTGGATGGCCAGCATCGCCAACTCGGAACGCTCGCGAAGTTGCACATCGAAACCATCGAGATGCGCTTGCATCCACGCCTTGTCCTGATCGCGGGTGGAGGCGTTGACCACCAGGCGATAACCCGCATCGAGACGGTAGACGATCATGTCGTCGACGATCCCGCCCTGTTCGTTGAGCATGGTGCTGTACAACGCACGGCCGGGGCTGTGCAGGCGTTCGACATCATTGGCCAGCAAATGCTGGAGCCAGGCTTTGGCCTGGGCGCCGCCGACGTCGATCACGGTCATGTGGGATACATCGAAGACACCGCAATCGCGGCGTACCTGGTGGTGCTCCTCGACCTGCGATCCATAATGCAGAGGCATGTCCCAACCGCCAAAATCGACCATCTTCGCGCCAAGTGCGAGATGAAGGTCATACAGAGGCGTACGCTGTCCCATGGGTTTCTCCTTCCGGGCGTGGCGAAGGTGCGGGCAGGTGCTGCACGGACTGAATGCCTTGAAACAAGGGCCTTCAGCCGATTTCAGCTGCCTGGTCTGTCAGACGGACCGCACCGAATGCCGCGCATTGTAGCCGCAAGGTGTAGGACTGACACCTAGCTGTTTCGATGTGCTGAACGCCGAATCAATCCGATGACCGGTAACAGCCCGACCAGCACCAGGGTCAATGCCGGCAAAGACGCCCGCGCCCATTCGCCTTCGCTGGTCATTTCGAAGATTCGCACCGCCAGCGTGTCCCAGCCAAACGGGCGCATCAGCAAGGTTGCGGGCATTTCCTTGAGCACATCGACGAACACCAGCAGCGCGGCGCTCAACGTGCCGGGTAACAACAACGGTAGATACACTTTGAAAAACAGTTGTGGCCCACTGACGCCCAGACTACGTGCCGCTTCGGGCAAAGATGGCCGTATACGCGCCAGGCTGCTTTCCAGTGGCCCGTAGGCCACCGCAATGAAGCGCACCAAATAGGCCAGCAACAACGCTGACAGACTGCCCAGCAGCAGCGGCTTGCCCGCACCACCGAGCCAGCTCGAAAGCGGGATCACCAGTTCGCGATCCAGGTAACTGAACGCCAGCATGATCGACACCGCCAGCACCGAACCGGGCAAGGCGTAACCCAGGTTGGCCAGACTGACCCCGGAACGAATGACCCGGGTGGGCGCCAGTCGTCGGGCAAATGCCAGTAACAAGGCAACGCTGACGGTGATCAACGCCGCCATCGCCCCCAGGTACAAAGTATGGACAATCAACCCGGTGTAACGCTCGTCGAGATCGAAGCGCCCGCGTAGCCAGAACCACACCATCAGTTGCAGCATTGGAATGACAAAGGCGCAGGCAAATACCAGCCCGCACCATGTCATGGCTGCCAGCGCCTTGAAGCCTCGCAGGTGATACAGCGCCTTGACCCGTGGTCGCTCGTTGCTCGCCCGGTTGGCCCCGCGAGCACGCCGTTCGCCATACAGCACTAGCATCACCACCAGCAGCAACAGGCTGGCCAGTTGCGCGGCGGAAGACAGGCTGAAGAAACCGTACCAGGTCTTGTAGATGGCGGTGGTGAAGGTATCGAAGTTGAACACCGACACTGCGCCGAAGTCCGCCAGGGTTTCCATCAATGCCAATGCCACGCCCGCACCGATGGCCGGCCGCGCCATGGGCATTGCCACCCGCCAGAACGCTTGCCAGGGCGATTGGCCAAGGACCCGCGCGGCTTCCATCAGGCCTTTGCCCTGGGCGAGGAAGGCCGTGCGGGCCAGCAGATATACATAGGGATAGAAAACCAGCACCAGCACCACAATCACCCCGCCCGTGGAGCGCACGCGCGGCAGCCGCAGGCCACTACCAAACCACTCGCGCAGCAGGCTTTGTACGGGCCCGGCGAAATCCAGCAGGCCGACAAACACGAACGCCAGCACGTAGGCCGGTATCGCGAAGGGCAGCATCAGCGCCCAATCGAGCCAGCGCCTGCCGGGGAATTCACAGAGGCTGGTCAGCCAGGCGAGGCTGACGCCCAGCAGGGTGACACCCGCACCGACACCGAGCACCAGCGTCAGGGTATTGCCCAGCAGGCGCGGCATCTGCGTGTCCCACAGGTGGGACCAGATTTGAGTGTCGATGGTTTGCCAGGAAAGCAGCAGGACGCTCAGGGGCAACAGGACCAGCGCAGCAATGGCGAAGACGACGGGATACCAGCGGCGTTGGGCGGGATGGGCCAAGGAAAAGCTCTCGCGAAATTTTGAAGTGTAGAGAAAGCACAAAAAGATCGCAGCCTTCGGCAGCTCCTACATTGGGTTGGTGATCAACCTGTAGGAGCTGTCGAAGGCCGCGATCTTTTGACCTTTAAAACAGCAGGCTCAGTTCCAGCCAGCCCGATCCATCATGCGAATCGCCTCAGCCTGGCGCTTGCCAGCAATTTCCACCGGCAAGGTATCGGCAATGAACTTGCCCCAGGCCGCCACTTCCTCAGAAGGAGCAACCGCCGGGTTCGCCGGGAACTCCTGGTTCACGTCGGCAAAGATTTTCTGCGCTTCAGGGGTGGTCATCCACTCCACCAGGGCCTTGGCCGCTTCCGGGTGCGGCGCGTGTTGTGTCAGGCCGATACCCGACAGGTTGACGTGTACGCCACGGTCAGCCTGGTTCGGCCAGAACAGTTTCACCGGCAGATCTGGCTTCTGCTTGTGCAGGCGGCCGTAGTAGTAGGTGTTGACGATACCAACGTCGCACTGACCGGCGTTGATCGCTTCCAGCACGGCGGTGTCGTCGGAGAACACGTCAGTGGACAGGTTCCTGACCCAGCCCTTGAGGATTTCCTCGGTCTTCTCGGCGCCGTGCACTTCGATCATGGTCGCGGTGAGGGACTGGTTGTAGACCTTCTTCGCCGTGCGCAGGCACAGGCGGCCTTCCCATTGCTTGTCAGCCAGCGCTTCGTAGGTGGTCAGTTCGCCCGGCTTCACCCGGTCAGTGGAGTAGGCGATGGTCCGCGCTCGCAGGCTCAGGCCAGTCCAGGCATGAGAGGCGGCCCGGTATTGCAGCGGAATGTTGGTGTCGATGGTTTTCGAGGTGAACGGCTGGAGGATGCCCATCTGCTCGGCTTGCCAGAGGTTGCCGGCATCGACGGTCAGCAGCAGGTCGGCCGGCGTATTCGCGCCCTCGGCCTTGAGCCGCTGCATCAGTGGCGCTTCCTTGTCAGTGATGAACTTCACCTTCACGCCGGTCTTGGCGGTGTAGGCATCGAAGACTGGCTTGATCAGCTCGTCGATACGCGAGGAGTAGACCACCACCTCGTCAGCAGCCTGGGCGGCGGTGCTGCCGATCAGGGTCAGGGCCAGTGCGGTCAGTAGACGCTTTGGTGCCAACATGGGAGCGGTCCCTCGATTGATAATGAGGGCAAATGATAAGGACTCACATTTAGCTTCTCAATCGAACCTGGCTGTGGAGGAGTTACCGGATGTTGCACAGGCGTTAAAATTTACCGCATTCCATGTAGGAGCTGCCGCAGGCTGCGATCTTTTGATGTTGAAGAGCAAGATCAAAAGATCGCAGCCTGCGGCAGCTCCTACACGGGAACCTCGCCGGCAGCCTCAACAAAAATCAGGCCTTGGCGAGCGCCGGCAAATCTCCGGTCAACCCCAGCGCTTCCCGCACGAACAACGCCTTGGCCTCGGGCATCTTCTCAACCAATTTCAACCCGGTATTACGTAACCAGCGCACCGGCAACGGATCGGCCTGGAACAAGCGCTCGAAGCCTTCCATCGCCGCCATCAGCGCCAGGTTGTGAGGCATGCGCCGACGCTCGTAACGACTGAGGACTTTCACATCTGCCAGACGTTCGCCACGTGTTGCCGCTTGCAGCAACACTTCGGCCAGCACGGCGGCATCGAGGAATCCGAGATTCACTCCCTGCCCGGCCAACGGGTGAATGGTGTGCGCCGCGTCGCCGATCAACGCCAGGCCTTGCGCCACATAACGCTTGGCATGTCGCTGGCGCAGGGGCACACACAGGCGCGGGTCGGCGCTCAGTACTTCGCCGAGTCGACCTTCAAAGGCGCGCTCCAGTTCCTTGCAGAAACCCTGGTCATCCATCGCCATCAGGCGTTCGGCCTCGCCAGGTGTGGTCGACCAGACGATCGAACACCAATCCTGCTGGCCATCGCGCTCAAGGGGCAGAAACGCCAACGGACCGTTATCGGTGAAGCGCTGCCAGGCCGTCATTTGATGCGGTTTGGCGCAACGCACGCTGGTGACGATGGCATGGTGCAGATAATCCCATTCGCGGGTTGCGACCCCCGCCAGGCGCCGCACCGCCGAGTTGGCGCCATCCGCTGCGATCACCAGTGGCGCGCGCAGGGTGCGGCCATCGGCCAGGGTCAGCAGCCAGTCATCGCCGGAGTGGCGCATCTGTTCCAGTCGCGCATTGGCCAGCAACCCCAGGTCGCAGTCGTGCAGGCGGTCAAGCAAGGCATCCTGGACCACGCGGTTTTCGACGATATGCCCCAACACCTCGGCATGCACGCTGGCCGCCGAAAAATGGAGTTGCCCGGTGCCGCTGCCATCCCAGACCTGCATGTCGGTGTAGGGGCTGCTGCGCCGCCCGGCGATGCCATCCCAGACGCCCAGGCGTTCGAGAATCCGCTGGCTGGCGGCCGACAGGGCGCTGACTCGCGGTTCAAACGCGGCCTGAGCGTTGAACGGTTTGACACTCATGGGGCTGCCGTCCAGCAGCAGGACTTCCAGCCCACTGTTCTGCAACGCCAGCGCCAGGGCGCTGCCGACCATTCCGGCCCCGACAATCAGCAGATCTGCGCGCATTTCCATGCTTTAAGCCTGTCTCTCTTGCGGCTTGAGCCGCACGTAAAGGGTTTTCCCGACTCGCGCCAACAAGTGGCCGGCGCCGTCATGAATGTCGACCTGCAATTGCGGCAGGTATTTTTATCAATCGTGCCTTGCCGAACCGGCGGATCGACCCGTTACGCATCTGGACGCGTACCCAGACCCATCGCCTGTCGGGCAAACCAGCGTTTGGCCGGTGGCAACAGGTCGAGGCCGAGCAGTCCGATGTTGCGCCCCAGGGATACCAGCGGCTGGGTACTGCCGAACAGGCGCGTGACCTGATCGGAGAAACCCACGGTGAGGTCCTGATCGAGACGCTGGCGTTCACGATAGGCCTGCAACGTGGCGAAGTCGCCCAATGGTTTTTCGCTGGCGAGCAAGGCATCGGCCAGGGCCTGGGCATCGCGCAAGGACAGATTGAACCCTTGGCCGGCAATCGGATGCAGGCTGTGTGCCGCGTTGCCGAGAATCGCCAAATGCGAGCGCACCTGTTCTTCAGCCTCGACCAGTGTCAGCGGATACAGATGCCGCGCACCGACCTGCTTCAACGCGCCGAGGCGATAACCGAATACACCCTGCAATTCACTGAGGAAGCTGCGCTCATCGAGGGCCGCCAGGCGTTGCGCGTCCATGCCCAGGCGGGTCCAGACCAGTGCGCAGCGGTTTTCCGGCAGCGGCAGCAACGCCATCGGGCCTTCGTCGGTGAAACGCTCGAAAGCCATGCCGTTGTGGGCTTCGCTCGGGGTGATGTTGGCGATCAGCGCGCTCTGGTTGTACGGACGCTTGCGGATGCCGATCCCCAATTGCTCGCGCAGGCCGGAGCGGCCGCCATCGGCGAGCACCGCGAGGTCGCATTCCAGGGTGGTTTCATCATTGAGGGTCAGGCGGTAGCCGTCGGTCAGCGGCTCCATGCGGGTGACTTCCGCCGGGCAGCGCCAACTGATCACGTCCTTGTCCAGGCCTTGCCACAGGCATTGGCCGAGCCAGGCGTTTTCAACGACATAACCCAGCGCAGGAACGCCCTCTTCCATCGCCGACAACCGCGCCGTCGAGAAACGCCCACGGTCGGAAACATGAATCTGCTTGATCGGCTCGGCGCGACGGGAGACTTCCTGCCAGACGCCCAGGCGTTGATAAATTTGCCGGGAGCCGAAGGACAACGCCGAAGAACGGGCGTCGTAACTCGGTTGATACGTGTCGCCGGGGGCGAACGGTTCGATCAGCACGATCTTCCAGCCCCGGGCCTTGGCTCCAGCTTGCAAGGCCAGCGCCAGACTCGCACCGACCAGCCCGCCACCGATGATTGCCAGATTGAGTCGACTCATGCCGCTTGTGTCCGCGCGGCGGCCATCAGGGCCTCGATCTCGGCGACGGTTTTCGGCACGCCGTTCGTCAATATTTCACAGCCGGTTTTGGTGACCACTACATCGTCCTCGATGCGCACGCCAATGCCGCGCCATTTCTTCGCCACGCTCTGGTTGTCCGCAGCGATATAGATCCCCGGCTCCACGGTCAGCGCCATGCCGACTTCCAGCACGCGCCATTCGCCGCCGACCTTGTATTCGCCGACGTCATGTACATCCAGGCCCAGCCAATGGCCGGCGCGGTGCATGTAAAACGCTTTGTAGGCTTCGCTGGCGATCAATTCGTCGACGTCGCCCCGCAGCAACCCCAGCTTGACCAGCCCGGCCGTGATGACCCGGACCGTGGCCTCATGCGCCTGATTCCAGTGTTTGTTCGGGGCGATTTCGGCAAAGGCAGCCTCCTGGGCGGCCAGCACCAATTCGTAAATCGCTGTCTGTTCCGCTGAATACTTGCCGCTGACCGGAAAGGTCCGGGTGATGTCGCTGGCGTAGCAGTCGATCTCGCAACCGGCGTCGATCAGCACCAGATCACCGTCCTTGAGCAGCGCGTCATTCTGCTGGTAATGCAGGATGCAACTGTTGCGCCCCGCCGCAACGATCGACCCGTAGGCCGGCATCTTCGCCCCACCCTTGCGGAACTCGTAATCGAGCTCGGCTTCGAGGCTGAATTCGTGCAACCCGGCGCGACAGGCCTGCATTGCCCGTACGTGCGCCTGGGTGGAAATCCGCGCCGCCTCGCGCATCACTTTCACTTCTGCCGCCGATTTATACAGGCGCATGTCGTGCAGCAGATGATCCAGGGCAACGAATTCGTTCGGCGGCTGGGCACCGAGGTTGGCCTTGGAGCGGATCACGTTGATCCACTCCATCAGGTGGCGGTCGAATTCGGGGTTGCTGCCCATGGCCGAATACACCCGGTCACGGCCTTCGATCAGACCCGGCAGGATGTCGTCGATATCGGTGATGGGAAAGGCGTCGTCGGCGCCGAAGTCGCGTATCGCGCCCTCTTGCCCGGCACGCAGGCCATCCCACAGCTCGCGCTCGGCGTTGCGTTCACGGCAGAACAGAATGTATTCGCCATGCACACGCCCCGGCATCAACACCAGTACGGCCTGGGGTTCGGAAAAACCGCTGAGGTACTGGAAGTCGCTGTCCTGGCGGTAGACGTGCTCGACGTCGCGGTTACGAATGGCCACCGCGGCGGCGGGCAGGATGGCGATGCTGTTGGGTTCCATCTGCGCCATCAGGGCCTTGCGGCGACGGCTGTATTCCGATTTCGGGATGTGGATCATGGGCAGATGGCGTTCCCTGGCAAACGATTAATGCAGAGACGGTTTGGCGGCGGCCGGCACGTCTTTTTTGGTCTCGGAGAACAGCAGCAGCGGTGCGACGCGCAGGTACTCCATGACTTCCATATAGTCGGTTTCGCCGTCTTCGGACTCTTCCAGCGCGTCTTGCACCTGGGAAATGGCCGCCAGATCCTGCAGCACTTCGGAGGCCTCGGTGCTCAGGGAGCTGCTGTCACGGCAGTTCAGGCCGAAACCGCTGAGGAAGCCTTGGCACCATTGGCCCAGTGCGGCGGCACGCTCGGTGAGCGGGGCGTCGTCGGTCGGCAACAGCAGAACGACGGTCACGTCATCGCCGGTGAGCTCACCCTTGACCATCTCTTGCAGGCCGATCAGGGCGTTGCGAACGTTGTCCTGCGGCTCGGTTTCGAGCAGTTCGGCGGCGTCGATCAGCCAGCCTTCGGCGTCGAAACCGGCGCCGGCGCAGCTGCGGCCGAGCAACAGGCCGTGCAATTCGGCAGGCGAGACGTTGTGACCGCTGGAAGTCAGCAGGGTGGCGAAGGCTTGGTACGGGGAATTCTGAATGGTCATGGGCAGCTAGGCGCCAGACGGCGCTATGTCTAGAATGAAGGCCTTGTATCCTACATCGACTACCCCTGTAGGAGCGAGCTCGCTCGCGATGGTCATTAACGATAACGCTGGGTACCTGACACCCCGTGGCGTTTTCAAATTCATCGCGAGCAAGCTCGCTCTTAACAGTCTTACAGTCCAACACCCATCAGACAGTGAAGACAATGGAAGACACCGATCTGCAAGCGCTGATGTCCAGACTCGAACTGTTGATTACCCGAGTCGAGCAACTTAAGAGTCAAAACGGACTCTTACTAGCTCAGGAAAAAACCTGGCGCGAGGAACGCGCGCATCTCATTGAAAAAAACGAAATCGCCCGGCGTAAGGTCGAATCGATGATTTCGCGCCTCAAGGCCCTGGAGCAAGACTCATGAGTTCAAGCAATAGCGTCACCGTGCAGATCCTCGACAAAGAGTATTCGATCATCTGCCCTCAGGAAGAGCGCAGCAATCTGATCAGCGCTGCCCGTTATCTGGACGGCAAGATGCGCGAGATCCGCAGCAGCGGCAAAGTCATCGGCGCCGACCGTATCGCCGTGATGGCAGCGCTGAACATCACCCACGACCTGTTGCACAAGGAAGAACGCCCGGATATCCAGGCCAGCGGCTCGACCCGCGAACAGGTGCGCGACCTGCTCGATCGCGTCGATCTGGTGCTCGCCACCGATCCGGACGTCACCAAGGGCTGATTCGCGCCGCCGCTTGCGGTATAATCCCCTCACTCCCTGGGGTGCTTGCCAGTTGGCGATGTCCCTGAGCCGATTTGCTATACCCTGGAGGTTGCACGTTGGGCTGGTGTGCATGTCCGCTAGACGGAAAGCCTTAAAGCCTACTGCATCTTCCACCTTGAACTTTCGGGTTCAAGGGCTAAGTCGACAGCGGCACATTCGGGGAGCCTGATTTCAGTCCAATGCCGGTTTTGATACCGGCTTTGGCGTTTTTACGGGTACGCTTCACGTATCCGCATTGCTGAAGCCCGAATACATGACCGAACCTGCGCTGCTCCCTCGCCCGCAACTTCGACGCATGCTGCGCAAGGCCCGCCGCGCACTGACCCCCAGCCAGCAGCGCCAGGCCGCTCGCGGGCTATACCGGCAATTGGCCCAGCAACCGCTGTTCCGCCGCGCCAGACACATCTCGCTCTACCTGCCGACCGACGGAGAAATCGATCCGCGCCTGTTGCTGCGCGCCGCACAACGCCGGGGCAAAGCCACCTATCTACCGGTGCTGAGCGCCTGGCCGCGAACCAAAATGGTGTTCCAGCGTATCCGGCCCGGAGAAAAGCTCAAACCCAACCGCTTCCGCATTCTCGAGCCACGGGCCAACCTCGCCCGGCAACGCAAGATCTGGGCGCTGGACCTGGTGTTGTTGCCCTTGGTGGGGTTTGACGATGTCGGCGGACGCCTGGGGATGGGCGGTGGTTTCTATGATCGGAGCCTGGCTTACCTGGCGCGACGAAACGACTGGCGCAAGCCGACGCTGTTGGGGCTTGCCCATGAATGTCAGAAGGTGGAGCGATTGGCTCAGGCAAGCTGGGATGTGCCGCTGCAAGGAACGGTGACGGACAAGGCCTGGTATTACGCAGGGTAGGCGCCACTTCGATCAGCGACGCCGAGGCAACAGGATCAGCGCTTGAAGGCTGTCGACTGTTGCTGCAATTGGGCGAGCTCGACTGGTGCGTCGGTCTTGCTGGCCCACAGGCTTTGGGCATAGCCAGTGGTCACGACGCCAAGGCCAAACAAAATGACCAGAATCCATAGTAAATCCGGTTTGCGTTTCATCGATTACCCCCCAAAGGCATATCTACACGATGACAGCAGCGGTTTCCGTTTGTAGGCCGTGCAGCAGCGTCAAGCTTTAAAGGCCGGCATTTTGCGACAACGTGAACCGCTGCGCAAATGCTGACGTCAACCGACTGTCGGTTTGTCATAAAATCGCCGACAAGCTGCTCAATCACCTCGCAAGGAGCAACAGACATGGCCTACTGGCTGATGAAATCCGAGCCCGACGAACTCTCGATCAAAGGACTGGAAAAACTCGGCAAAGCGCACTGGGACGGGGTTCGCAACTATCAGGCACGCAATTTCCTGCGGGCTATGGCCGTGGGGGACGAGTTCTTTTTCTATCATTCCAGCTGCCCCGAGCCTGGTATTGCCGGAATCGGCAAAATTGTCGAAGCCGCGTATCCGGACCCGACGGCACTGGAGCCGCAGAGCCATTATTTTGACCCGAAGGCCACCCCGGACAAAAATGCCTGGAGCGCGATCGATGTCGCGCATGTCGAGACCTTTGCCCGGGTGCTGAAACTGGATTACCTGAAGCAGCAGACGGCGCTGGCCGAGTTGCCGCTGGTGCAGAAAGGCTCGCGGTTGTCGGTGATGCCGGTGACGCCGGAGCAGTGGGCGGCGGTGATTGCACTGCGTTGAGATGCCTCTGTAGGAGCCGGCTTGCCGGCGATGGCGGTCTTGAGGGCGCTATCGCTGCGATGCGGCGACCCGACAAGCCAGCTCCTACAGAATCCAGCATTACTGGATGATCAGGTTGTTGAACAATAAGTCCTCAACCACCGGCTTACCGGTTTCATCATTCATGATCTGCTGGGTCTGCTTGAGGGCTTCCTGACGCAGCTTTTCCTTGGCCTCGACGTTGTTCATCGTCTCGGTAGTCTGCTGGGCAAACAGCGCGACCAATTGATTGCGGATCAACGGCTCATTGGCCTTCACCGCTTTGGCCGCCTCGTCACCGGTCACCCGCAACGCCACATCGGCCTTGTAGACCTTGAGTTTCGGCGTGCCGTCCAGCCCGTAGTTACCCACGAACGGCGGGCTCAGGGTGATGTAACTGACCTTCGGAGCTGCATCCTCTTTGGCCTCTTCGGCCACCGCTGTCACAGGCAGAGACAGGGCCAGCATCAACATGATCCACGCTTTCAAAATTCGCTCCTTATCCGGTTTACGGCCTGGCATAACGACCCGTCACGCAGGCACAAGCTTATGGCTGACTATCAGGGCCAGGCATGCTCGTTGACCCATCAACTCACACACCTACACTTATCGGCCATCACTCCCAAAGGAATAGCCCTGATGAAAGCCGTGCTGTGCAAAGCCTTCGGCCCTGCCGAATCGCTGGTGCTGGAAGACGTCGCCAGTCCTGTCGTGAAGAAGAATGAAATCCTGCTGGACGTGCACGCCGCCGGGGTCAACTTCCCCGACACGTTGATCATCGAGGGCAAATACCAGTTCAAGCCGCCCTTCCCGTTCTCTCCGGGTGGCGAAGCGTCCGGCGTGGTCAGCGCTGTGGGCGAAAAGGTCAGCCACTTGAAAGTCGGTGACCGGGTCATGGCCCTGACCGGCTGGGGCAGCTTTGCCGAACAGGTCGCCGTGCCGGGCTACAACGTGTTGCCGATCCCGCCGTCCATGGACTTCAACACCGCCGCCGCCTTCAGCATGACCTACGGCACCTCGATGCATGCCCTGAAGCAGCGCGGCAACCTGCAACAAGGCGAAACCCTTCTGGTGCTTGGTGCCTCCGGCGGTGTTGGCCTGGCGGCGGTGGAAATCGGCAAAGCCATGGGCGCCCGGGTGATTGCCGCGGCCAGCAGTTCAGAGAAACTCGCCGTGGCCAAGGCCGCCGGCGCCGACGAACTGATCAACTACAGCGAAACCAGCCTGAAGGACGAAATCAAGCGCCTGACCGATGGCCAGGGCGCTGACGTGATCTACGATCCGGTCGGCGGCGACCTGTTCGACCAGGCCATCCGCGCCATCGCCTGGAACGGCCGCCTGCTGGTGGTCGGCTTCGCCAGCGGGCGCATTCCCGAATTGCCGGTGAACCTTGCACTGCTCAAAGGCGCAGCGGTGCTCGGTGTGTTCTGGGGCTCCTTCGCCCAACGTCAGCCACAGGACAACGCCGCGAACTTCCAGCAACTGTTTGGCTGGTTTGCCGAAGGCAAATTGAAGCCGCTGGTGTCACAGGTTTATCCGCTGGGCAATGCGGCGCAGGCCATCAATGATCTTGGTCAGCGTAAAGCGGTCGGGAAGGTTGTTGTGCAGGTTCGCTGAGCGAGGCAAGCGATCTGAACTTCGAAAGACGTCATTCAGATCGCTTTTAATTGGCACGTAAATCAAAGCAACTGGCGAAGATCTTCAGGCAAAAAGCTCATGTGTTGCGAACCAGTTTCCAGTCAGGGCCGCGCGACATTCGTCTGGTCAGACTTCGATTTACAGCGCTTGAGCCGCGCCTCCAGATTCCGGTCTGGCATGGCATGACTGCGCAGGGCGTGCGCGGTCTGCTCGACATAATCGCGAGTGCTGCCGTAGCGCCCGCAGGCGTTTTCAAACACATGGCTCAGCACATGGTCCGGCAAGTTGCCTGCATAGCTGGGCAGGTGTCGCTCCAGCACAAAGCCCAATGCCTGTACCTGACTGCCATCTTCGAGACGGCAGTTGAGCCAGTGCGGGCGATAGGAAGGGAATGGCATCTCGCGCTGCCAAAGTGCGTAAAGCGATGCTTCGAGTTGCTCTTCGGGCAAGCGATAGGCGAAACCGCTGCAAGAACCGCCGCGATCCAGGCCAAACACCAGGCCGGGCATTTCCGGTGTGCCGCGATGTTCGTGGGACCACAGGTACAACCCGCGATGGTAGCCATGCACCCGGCCGCGAACCCGCTCAACCGCCGTGCATTCTGGGCGCCAGATCAGCGAACCATACGCAAACAGCCAGACCGGCCCGCCCTTGTGGCGCGCCATGGTCGATTGCATCGAGCTGAGCAGTTGTTCGTGAGTGAGCTGCGGCCCCAGATCGAGCCGCGGAGGGTAAGCCAGATTCAAGAAAGCAGATTCAATGGCGCTCATGGCAAAAGTTGTTCGGCCCCGCAAGCATTACAAAATGTAAGTACTATTAATGTAATAGAACATATAGCAGTAAAGGTAAAACGAAATGTGATAAAGGACGTTTGCCTGACTGTTTATATACCCTAATGTCATTATGCAAATATCTTAAATACCAGAATGAAATATGCATAAGCATTGAGTCCTTCCGGGAATAAAGCCGCTTATCAGAAACGTCCTACTCCCCCTTCAGATTTGCCGCCTTCTGGCCCCCATCGGGCGTCGCGTATAACGGCCACACAGGCGCAAGCCAGACTGCCTTTACAGGGGCCGCCAATGAAAAAACCATGGTTTTACGCAGTGCTGTCGATGGTCTTGGCGCCATTGGCGCTGGCACAGCATGCAAGCTCAAACGACACCGGCTCCTGGTATTTGCAGACCAGTGTTTATACGAAGCACTATTCGCCCGACCCCAGGCACAACAACAATCAGGATCTGATTGGTCTTGAACGTATCGACGCGTCCGACTGGCTGTTTGGCGCTGCCACTTTTCGCAATTCGTACAGTCAGCGCTCACATTATGTCTACGCGGGTAAACGCTACGACAACGCCTCCTATCCCGTGTACATCAAATTCACGGGCGGCCTGCTGGAAGGCTACCGTGGCAAACATAAGGACAAGATCCCCCTGAATCACTTCGGGGTCGCACCGGTGATCATCCCCTCACTGGGCGCACATTACGGTCCAGTGGCAGCCGAGCTGGTGTTGCTCGGCTTCAACGCCGCCATGGTGACCACTGGCGTGCGCTTCTGATCCCACGCTGACCTACGAGCGTGGCGCGTAGGCAAAAACGTCGGCACGCATCTGATGCGCATCCATTCCCGCTTCCACCAGCGCATCCAGCGTGCCGTAGACCATGGCCGGAGAGCCGCTGGCGTACACGTGCAGCGGCTTGAGGTCAGGGAAGTCTTCACAGACCGCTTCATGCAACATGCCGCAACGCCCTTCCCAGTTGCATTGATCGCTGACGACCTTGTGCAGGAACAGATTGGGCAGCTTCAGCCATTCGTCCCAATGCTCGACTTGATAAAAGTCTTCTGGGCGACGCACGCCCCAATACAGGTGCACTGGATGCTTGAAACCCGAGGCCCGGCAATGTTCGATCAGGCCGTGGATCTGGCCCATGCCGGTGCCAGCGGCGATCAGCACAAGAGGACCGTCCGGTAACTCTTCCAGGTGGGTATCGCCAAACGGTAACTCGACCCGCACCATGCTGTTGCGCTGAAGCTGTTCGATCAGACCCAGCGCACTGGATTCACGCGCCAGTACGTGGATTTCCAGGTCGCGTCCCGCATGCGGTGCCGAGGCGAGGGAGAAGGCGGATTTTTCGCCGCTCTCGCGTTCGATCATCAGGTACTGACCGGCATGGTAGCGCGGCGGTTTGCCGGCCGGAGCCCGCAGACGCACGCGCCAGGTGTCGCCGCCCACGTCCTTGCACTCAATGACCTGACACGACAGGCTGCGCACCGGCAGTTCTCCCAAGGCGAGCACGCCATCCCACAGCACGATGCAGTCTTCCAGCGGCTCCGCTATGCAAGTGTAGAACTCGCCATGATCACGCACATTGCCGGCCTGCTCGACCCGCCCTTCCACCAGCAGCGCGGCGCACACGTGGCAATTGCCGTTGCGGCAGCTTTGCGGGCATTCGTAGCCCAGACGGCGTGCGCCATCGAGAATCCGCTCGCCGGGCAATATCTCAAGCACTGCTCCGGAGGGCTGCAAGGTTACACGCATCAATCTATTCCTAACTGATTCCAGATGGCATCGATCCGCTGGGTCACGGCATCGTCCTTGACGATGACCCGGCCCCACTCGCGGGTGGTTTCGCCCGGCCATTTATGTGTGGCATCGAGGCCCATTTTCGAACCCAGGCCGGACACCGGCGAAGCGAAGTCCAGGTAGTCGATCGGCGTGTTGTCGATCATCACCGTGTCGCGCTTGGGGTCCATGCGCGTGGTGATGGCCCAGATCACGTCGTTCCAGTCCCGGGCGTTGATATCGTCGTCGGTGACGATAACGAACTTGGTGTACATGAACTGTCGCAAAAACGACCAGACACCCAGCATTACCCGCTTGGCGTGGCCCGGATACGACTTCTTCATGGTCACGATGGCCATGCGGTACGAGCAGCCTTCGGGCGGCAAGTAGAAATCGGTGATCTCCGGGAACTGCTTCTGCAGGATCGGCACGAACACTTCGTTCAGCGCAACGCCGAGAATCGCCGGTTCATCCGGTGGACGGCCGGTGTAGGTGCTGTGGTAGATCGGTTTGATCCGGTGGGTGATGCGTTCGACAGTAAATACCGGGAAGCTGTCGACTTCGTTGTAGTAACCGGTGTGGTCGCCGTACGGGCCTTCATCGGCCATTTCGCCCGGATGGATCACGCCTTCGAGGATGATTTCGGCGGTGGCCGGCACTTGCAGGTCATTGCCGCGGCATTTCACCAGCTCGGTGCGGTTGCCGCGCAACAGGCCGGCGAAAGCGTATTCGGAAAGGCTGTCGGGAACCGGGGTCACGGCACCAAGGATGGTCGCCGGGTCCGCGCCCAATGCCACAGATACCGGGAACGGCTGGCCGGGATGCTTCTCGCACCATTCGCGGTAATCCAGCGCGCCGCCACGGTGGCTCAGCCAGCGCATGATGACCTTGTTGCGACCGATCACTTGCTGACGATAGATGCCGAGGTTCTGGCGATCCTTGTTCGGGCCTTTGGTGACGGTCAGGCCCCAGGTGATCAACGGGCCAACGTCGCCCGGCCAGCAGGTCTGCACCGGCAACATGGCCAGGTCGACGTCGTCGCCTTCGATGACCACTTCCTGGCACACCGCGTCCTTGACGACTTTCGGCGCCATCGAAATGATCTTGCGGAAGATCGGCAGCTTGGACCAGGCATCCTTCAAGCCTTTCGGTGGCTCGGGTTCTTTGAGGAACGCCAGCAACTTGCCGATTTCGCGCAATTCGCTGACCGCCTCGGCGCCCATGCCCAGCGCCACGCGCTCGGGGGTGCCAAACAGGTTGCCGAGCACGGGAATGTCGTAACCCGTAGGCTTTTCGAATAGCAGGGCCGGGCCTTTGGCGCGCAGGGTACGGTCACAGACCTCGGTCATTTCCAGTACTGGGGACACCGGAACCTGGATGCGCTTGAGTTCACCGCGCTGTTCCAGGCCGCTGATAAAGTCGCGCAAGTCGCGATACTGCATGCGTGAGCCTCGTGTTGGCCGTGGCGTTCGGGGCAGGCAGTTTAGCGCCGAACCCTTCGGTTCAGAACCACGAACTGCCACCTGATCAAAAATCGGATAGCAAAAAGCCGGGTTTCCCCGGCTTTTTGTGCCTGCTCGACTTACTTGCGCTTCATCGACAGGAAGAACTCATCGTTGGTCTTGGTCGTTTTCAGCTTGTCGACCAGGAACTCGATGGCTGCGATCTCATCCATCGGATGCAGTAGCTTGCGCAGAATCCACATGCGCTGCAGCTCGTCGTCGGCGGTCAGCAACTCTTCGCGGCGGGTGCCGGAACGGTTGATGTTGATGGCCGGGAACACGCGCTTTTCAGCGATACGACGATCCAGCGGCAGTTCCATGTTGCCGGTGCCTTTGAATTCTTCGTAGATCACTTCGTCCATCTTCGAGCCGGTTTCTACCAGCGCGGTGGCGATAATGGTCAGCGAGCCGCCTTCTTCGATGTTCCGCGCAGCGCCGAAGAAACGTTTCGGTTTCTCCAGGGCGTGGGCATCGACACCACCGGTGAGCACTTTGCCGGAGCTCGGGATCACGGTGTTGTAGGCGCGAGCCAGACGAGTGATGGAGTCGAGCAGGATCACCACGTCCTTCTTGTGCTCGACCAGGCGCTTGGCCTTCTCGATCACCATTTCGGCAACCTGCACGTGGCGGGTTGGCGGCTCGTCGAACGTCGAGGCAACCACTTCGCCGCGCACGGTGCGCTGCATTTCGGTTACTTCTTCCGGACGCTCATCGATCAGCAGCACGATCAGATGAACTTCAGGATTGTTACGCGCGATGTTCGCGGCAATGTTCTGCAGCATGATCGTCTTGCCGGCTTTCGGCGGTGCAACGATCAGACCGCGCTGGCCTTTGCCGATCGGGGCGCACAGGTCGATGACACGACCGGTCAAGTCTTCGGTGGAACCGTTGCCGGCTTCCATCTTCATGCGCACGGTCGGGAACAGCGGGGTCAGGTTCTCGAAGAGAATCTTGTTTTTCGCGTTTTCCGGACGGTCGAAGTTGATGGTGTCGACCTTGAGCAGCGCGAAATAACGCTCGCCTTCCTTTGGAGGGCGGATCTTGCCAACGATGGTGTCACCGGTGCGCAAGTTGAAACGACGGATCTGGCTCGGCGAGACATAGATATCGTCTGGACCTGCGAGATAGGAAGCGTCAGCGGAGCGCAGGAAGCCGAAGCCGTCCTGGAGAATCTCCAGCACGCCATCACCGGAGATTTCCTCACCGCTTTTCGCGTGCTTCTTGAGCAGGGAGAAAATCACGTCCTGCTTGCGCGAACGGGCCATATTTTCTATGCCCATCTGTTCGGCCAATTCGAGCAGTTCGGTAATCGGCTTTTGCTTGAGTTCAGTCAGATTCATATAGGAATGACGTAATCATTTATGGAGGGGGGAAATTAAGCTTTTGGCTTAATGAGGCCGCGCCGCGGAGAAGGCGACAGGATCGCGTACTTATTCGAAAAGGAGTGCGTCGGCGACGGCTAGCAGGGGGCAATGGAGAAACCAGTGCGGGGCCGAATGTACCACCTGAGTTTAGGAGCGTCTAGCCCTGAATACGCAAAAAGCCCCGCTATTTGCGGGGCTTTTTCAGAACACTTTGCAACGACGCTTAGATGTTGGCGTCGAGGAAGGCAGCCAGTTGCGACTTCGACAGTGCGCCGACCTTGGTCGCTTCAACGTTGCCGTTCTTGAACAGCATCAGGGTCGGGATACCACGCACGCCATGCTTGGCCGGGGTTTCCTGGTTTTCGTCGATGTTCAGCTTGGCAACGGTCAGCTTGCCTTTGTAGGTCTCGGCAATTTCGTCCAGAACAGGAGCGATCATTTTGCAAGGGCCGCACCATTCAGCCCAGTAATCGACCAGTACAGCGCCTTCAGCCTTGAGTACGTCAGCCTCGAAGCTAGCGTCGCTAACGTGTTTGATAAGATCGCTGCTCATGGAATTCTCCAGGGTTGTAAGCAAAAAAACGTGGCCCATCATAGCGGTCCTTACCTCGTTCAGGAAGGTGCAGTTGATTGAGTCTCGCTATGGTGTTCCATGAGTTTGGGTATAGCCCAGGTCACGCCGTGGCGGGAGCGACGAAGGCGATTCCAGTGCGCAACGCCGCGTTACGCACATGCTCACACATGGCTTTCTGTGCGGCGCCAGAGGCTCGGCGAGCCAGCGCGCGAAGGATCTTGCGGTGTTCCTGCCAGGTTTCCATGGCCCGCTCGGCCCGGATGAACGGTAGCTTCTGACTCTCCAGGAAGATGTCGGCACTGGCAGTCAGGATACTCAGCATCGCCTGATTGCCGCTGGCCAGCAGGATGCGTCGGTGGAATTCAAAGTCCAGCCGCGCCGCCGCTTCGAAATCGGCGGCTTTCAGTTCGTTGCGCATGGCGGCGACATTGTCTTGCAGCGCATCGAGCTCATCGATGCTCAAGGTCACGGCCGCCAGCCCCGCGGCAAACCCCTCCAGCGCGTAGCGCAACTGGAAGATATCCAGCGGCGAAGCCTGCGCCGCGAACGGCCAGCCTGGCGCTGCCTCGCCTCGCGGCAGCTCCACCGGCGCCTGCACGAACACGCCTTTGCCCGGCTGGATGCTGATCACGCCCAGCGCACTCAACGATGACAACGCCTCGCGCAACGATGCCCGACTAACCCCCAATTGCACCGCCAGTTCCCGTTGCGAGGGCAATGCATCCCCCGGTCCGAAGCCCTGCTCGGTAATCAGTTTGCGGATGGCCTGCAGCGCCACTTCAGGTACGGCACGGGAGATCGAATTCATGGTTTTCCAAACGAACCAGGACAATGTGCGCCCAGTTGTAAAGCTATTCACGACGCCCGGCAAGTCGTGCCCCATGGGGGTTCGGCAATTTTCCTGGCTGCGCTATCGGGGTGCGAAATACAACCTGACTGTTCAGACCAGTAAGACCGTTCGACACCAGCAAAACCGCGCCCTGGCGCCCTCAAAACCCCAAGTTGGCATGGCCCATGCTCTGTCGATCCGCAGAAATCACTCCTCGCCGATCCGGAGATTTGCCATGACCCAGCGTTACCGCGCCCTCCTCGCTGCCCTGTTTGCCAGCCTGCTGCTGAGCCAGGTCCCCGCCCACGCCGACGGTCTGGACGATGTGGTCAAGCGCGGAGTCCTCAAGGTCGCCGTGCCCCAGGACTTCCCGCCCTTCGGCTCGGTCGGCCCGGACATGCAACCCCGGGGACTCGACATCGACACCGCGAAACTGCTGGCCAACCAGCTCAAGGTCAAACTCGAACTGACGCCGGTCAACAGCACCAACCGCATCCCGTTCCTCACCACCGGCAAGGTCGACCTGGTGATCTCCAGCCTCGGCAAGAACCCGGAACGCGAAAAAGTCATCGACTTCTCCCGCGCCTACGCGCCGTTTTACCTCGCTGTATTCGGTCCGCCAGACGCCAGCATCAACGGTCTGGACGATCTCAAGGGCAAGACCATCAGCGTGACCCGCGGCGCCATCGAAGACATCGAGCTGACCAAGGTCGCCCCCGAAGGTGTGACCATCAAGCGCTTCGAAGACAACAACTCGACCATCGCCGCGTATCTGGCGGGCCAGGTCGACCTGATCGCCAGCGGCAACGTGGTGATGGTGGCGATCAGCGAGAAAAGTCCGAAACGCGTGCCAGCGCTGAAAGTGAAGCTCAAGGATTCGCCGGTCTACATCGGTGTTAACAAGAACGAGCCGGCGCTGCTGGATAAGGTCAACCAGATCCTCGTCACCGCCAAGAGCGACGGCGCACTGGAGAAAAACGCCCTCACCTGGCTGAAAGAACCGCTGCCGGCCGATCTCTGATTCGGCGCGCTGGAGACGTTTTATGGCTTATCAGTTCGATTTCCTGCCGGTGGTGAACAACACCGACCTGTTGCTGCGCGGTGCATTGTTCACCCTTGAGCTGACAGCCATTGGCGCGGTGCTTGGGGTGGGCCTGGGCATCGCCGGGGCGCTGGTGCGAGCGTGGAACATCCGGCCTTTCGCGGGGATTTTCGCGGTCTATGTCGAATCGATCCGCAACACACCATTTCTAGTGCAGTTGTTTTTCATCTTCTTCGGTTTGCCGTCCCTGGGTGTGCAGATTTCCGAATGGCAGGCGGCGGTGCTGGCGATGGTCATCAACCTCGGCGCCTATTCGACCGAGATTATCCGCGCTGGCATCCAGGCGATCCCCCGCGGCCAGCTGGAAGCCGCGGCGGCGTTGGCGATGACACGTTTCGAAGCCTTTCGTCACGTGGTGCTGCTGCCGGCGCTGGGTAAGGTTTGGCCAGCCCTGAGCAGCCAGATCATCATCGTGATGCTCGGCTCGGCGGTGTGTTCACAGATTGCCACTGAAGAGCTGAGCTTCGCGGCCAACTTCATTCAATCGCGCAACTTCCGAGCCTTTGAAACCTATGCCCTGACCACGCTGCTCTATCTGTGCATGGCGCTGCTGATCCGCCAATTGCTGAACTGGATCGGGCATCGGTTTATCGCGAGGAACAACCAATGAGCGATTTCACCTTCTGGGACATCGTGCGCAACCTGCTCACCGGCCTGCAATGGACGCTGGCGCTGTCGCTGGTGGCGTTCATTGGCGGCGGATTGATCGGTTTGCTGATCATGGTCATGCGCATCTCGGATAAATCCCTGCCGCGCAGTTTCGCTCGCACTTACATCGAACTGTTCCAGGGCACGCCGCTGTTGATGCAGCTGTTCCTGGTGTTTTTTGGCGTGGCGCTGGCCGGGGTGGAGATTTCGCCGTGGATGGCGGCGGCGATCGCGCTGACGCTGTTCACCAGCGCTTACCTGGCGGAGATCTGGCGCGGTTGCGTCGAGTCGATTCCCAACGGCCAGTGGGAAGCCTCGTCGAGCCTGGCGCTGAACCCGCTGGAGCAACTGCGCTACGTGATCCTGCCACAAGCCCTGCGTATCGCCGTGGCGCCGACTGTGGGCTTCTCCGTGCAAGTGGTCAAAGGCACCGCCGTCACCTCGATCATCGGTTTCACCGAGCTGACCAAGACTGGCGGCATGCTCGCCAACGCCACCTTCGAACCTTTCATGGTCTACGGCCTCGTCGCCCTCGGCTATTTCCTGCTCTGTTATCCCTTGTCGCTCAGTGCGCGCTACCTGGAAAGGAGACTGCATGCCTCTGCTTAGAATTTCCGCCCTGCATAAATACTATGGCGATCACCATGTGCTCAAAGGCATCGACCTGAGTGTCGAGGAAGGCCAGGTGGTGGCGATCATCGGCCGCAGCGGCTCGGGCAAGTCCACTCTGCTGCGTACCCTCAACGGCCTGGAGTCGATCAACGACGGTGTGATCGAAGTCGACGGCGAATACCTCGACGCCGCCCGCGCCGACCTGCGCAGCCTGCGGCAGAAAGTCGGCATGGTGTTCCAACAGTTCAACCTGTTCCCGCACCTGACCGTGGGTGAGAACGTGATGCTCGCGCCGCAAGTGGTGCAGAAAGCACCAAAAGCCAAGGCCGCCGAACTGGCGCGGCAGATGCTGGAGCGGGTCGGGTTGGGGGAAAAATTCGATGCCTTCCCGGATCGACTGTCCGGCGGGCAGCAACAGCGGGTGGCGATTGCCCGTGCCCTGGCGATGTCGCCGAAAGTGCTGCTGTGCGATGAAATCACCTCGGCCCTGGACCCGGAGCTGGTCAATGAAGTGCTGAGCGTGGTTCGGCAACTGGCGAAGGAAGGCATGACGCTGATCATGGTCACCCACGAAATGCGCTTCGCACGGGAGGTTGGGGACAAGTTGGTGTTCATGCACCAGGGCAAGGTGCATGAGGTTGGGGATCCGAAAGTACTGTTCGCCAACCCGCAGACGGCAGAGCTGGCGAATTTCATCGGGACGGTTGAGGCTGTGGCCTGAAAGATTTTCGGCGCCGCTCAGGCCGTCATCGCGAGCAGGCTCGCTCCCACATTGGTTGTGTGTCGGTCGTGGGATTAGAGGCAACATGGGACCCTGTGGGAGCGAGCCTGCTCGCGATTGACCGCGAAGCGGTCACCTACGCGTTGGCGGCAGCCTTTGATCGTGGCACGATGTCGAGGTTATCGACCGAGACCCCTGACCATGCCGCAATCCCAAGCCAAGAATCTGTCCCTGATCGCCGCAATCGACCTGGGCTCCAACAGCTTTCACATGGTCGTGGCCAAGGCCCAGAACGGCGAGATCCGTATTCTCGAGCGTCTCGGGGAGAAGGTTCAGCTGGCCGCCGGCATCGACGAAGAGCGCCATCTCAACGAAGAATCGATGCAGCGCGGGCTCGACTGCCTCAAGCGCTTCGCCCAACTGATCAGCGGTATGCCCACCGGCGCCGTTCGCATCGTCGGCACCAACGCCTTGCGTGAAGCCCGCAACCGCGCCGAATTCATCCGTCGCGCCGAAGAAATCCTCGGCCACCCGGTGGAAGTCATTTCCGGTCGTGAAGAAGCGCGCCTGATCTACCTCGGCGTGTCCCACACCCTCGCCGATACCCCGGGCAAGCGCCTGGTGGCCGACATCGGCGGCGGCAGTACCGAATTCATCATTGGCCAGCGCTTCGAACCGCTGCTGCGCGAAAGCCTGCAGATGGGTTGCGTCAGCTACACCCAGCGCTATTTCAAGGACGGCAAGATCACCCCGGCCCGTTACGCCCAGGCGTACACCGCGGCGCGGCTGGAGATCATGAGCATCGAGCATGCCCTGCACCGCCTGACCTGGGATGAAGCCATCGGTTCCTCGGGCACCATCCGCGCCATCGGTCTGGCGTTGAAGGCTGGCGGTCACGGCACCGGCGAGGTCAATGCCGAAGGCCTGGCCTGGCTCAAGCGCAAACTGATCAAGCTGGGCGATGTCGAGAAAATCGATTTCGAAGGAATCAAACCGGATCGCCGGGCGATTTTCCCCGCCGGCCTGGCGATCCTCGAAGCGATCTTCGACGCCCTCGAACTGCAACGCATGGATCACTGCGAAGGCGCCCTGCGCGAAGGCGTACTCTATGACCTGCTGGGCCGCCATCATCACGAAGACGTGCGCGAGCGCACCCTCACTTCACTGATGGAGCGCTACCACGTCGATCAAGAGCAAGCGGTACGGGTCGAGCGCAAGGCGCTGCATGCGTTCGATCAGGTGGCCGCGGACTGGGATCTGGAAGACGGCGTCTGGCGTGAACTGCTCGGCTGGGCGGCCAAGGTCCATGAAGTGGGCCTGGACATTGCTCACTATCAGTACCACAAGCACGGCGCCTACCTGATCGAGCACTCCGACCTCGCCGGGTTCTCCCGCGAAGACCAGTTGATGCTCGCGCTACTGGTGCGCGGCCACCGCCGCAATATTCCCAAGGACAAGTTCGCCGATTTCGGCGACGACGGCATCAAGCTGATTCGTCTGTGCGTGCTGCTGCGCTTTGCGATCCTGTTCCACCACATCCGTGGCACCCAGCAAATGCCCCAGGTGGAACTGAACGCCTATGGCAATAGCCTGGAAGTGGTGTTCCCGGAGAACTGGCTGGACGAAAACCAGCTGACCCAGGCCGACTTCGAAATCGAAGCGCAATGGCTGACCCGGGTCGATATCGTGTTGAGCGCTCGCTAGAGCCCCTGTAGGAGCGAGCTTGCTCGCGAAAAACCTGAGGGCAACGCGTTTATCCAGGCTGTACGCATAATCGTTCACGCCCATCGCGAGCAAGCTCGCTCCTACAGTGGGCAGTGCAGAATGAAAAAGGGCGATCCATTTGGATCGCCCTTTTTGTCTGCCTGATCCGCGTTACCGCACCGTCAGTATCGGGCTGCCCAAACGCTCCAGCAATGTCGCCTGGGCACTGCGCGGGTTCTGGTTTCCGGTCGGTGTATTACGCACGTAACGACCGTCCGACTGCAGGCTCCAGCTGTGGGTGTTATCGGTCAGATACATCTCCAGCTCTTTCTTGACCCGCATGATCAGCTTCTTGCCTTCCACCGGGAAGCAAGTCTCGACGCGCTTGTCGAGGTTGCGCTCCATCCAGTCGGCACTGGACAGGAACATCTGCTCGTCGCCGCCGTTGAGGAAGTAGAAGACCCGGGTGTGTTCCAGGAAGCGGCCAATGATCGAACGCACGTGGATGTTGTGGGAGACCCCAGTGATGCCCGGCCGCAGGCAGCACATGCCACGCACCACCAGATCGATGCGCACGCCTGACTGGCTGGCCTTGTACAGCGCACGGATGATCTTCGGATCGGTCAGCGAGTTGAATTTGGCGATGATGTGCGCCGGTTTGCCGTCGAGGGCGAACTGGGTTTCGCGGGCAATCATGTCGAGCATGCCCTTTTTCAGGGTAAACGGCGCGTGCAGCAATTTCTTCATGCGCAGCGTCTTGCCCATGCCGATCAACTGACTGAACAGTTTGCCGACGTCTTCGCACAAAGCGTCGTCGGAAGTCAGCAGGCTGTAGTCGGTGTACAGGCGGGCGTTGCCGGCGTGGTAGTTGCCCGTACCGAGGTGCGCGTAACGCACGATTTCACCCGCCTCGCGACGCAGGATCAGCATCATCTTGGCGTGTGTCTTGAAGCCGACCACGCCATAGATCACTACCGCACCGGCCGCTTGCAGACGGCTGGCCAGTTGCAGGTTGGACTCTTCGTCGAACCGCGCACGCAGTTCGATCACCGCGGTGACTTCCTTGCCGTTACGCGCAGCATCCACCAGCGCATCGACGATTTCCGAGTTGGCGCCGGAGCGATACAGCGTCTGGCGCACCGCCAACACGTGCGGATCCTTGGCAGCCTGACGCAGCAGGTCGACCACCGGGGTGAACGACTCGAACGGGTGCAGCAGCAGGATGTCCTGCTTGCTGATCACGCTGAAAATGTTCTCGCTGTTCTGCAGCAGTTTCGGAATCTGCGGGGTGAACGGCAGGTATTGCAGCTCGCGCTGGCTGTCGAGGCCGGTGATGCTGAACAGCCGCGTCAGGTTCACCGGACCGTTGACCTGATACAACTCCGACTCGCTCAGGTTGAATTGCTTGAGCAGGTAGTCGGACAGGTGTTTCGGACAGGTATCAGCCACTTCCAGACGTACCGCATCGCCATAACGACGGGAGAACAGCTCGCCACGCAAGGCGCGGGCCAGGTCTTCTACATCTTCGGAGTCCAGCGCCAGGTCGGCGTTCCGGGTCAGGCGGAACTGGTAACAGCCCTTGACCTTCATGCCCTGGAACAGGTCATCGGCGTGGGCGTGGATCATCGACGACAGGAACACATAGTTGTCGCCAGCGCCGCCGACTTCTTCCGGCACCTTGATGATGCGCGGCAGCAGACGCGGTGCCGGGATGATCGCAAGGCCGGAGTCACGACCGAACGCATCGATACCTTCGAGTTCGACGATGAAGTTCAGGCTCTTGTTCACCAGCAACGGGAACGGGTGCGTCGGGTCGAGGCCGATCGGGGTGATGATCGGGGCGATCTCGTCGCGGAAATAGCGGCGGACCCAGGTTTTGAGCTTGGTCGTCCAATTGCGGCGACGGATGAAGCGGACCTGATGCTTTTCCAGCTCCGGCAACAGAATGTCATTGAGGATTGCGTACTGACGATCGACGTGACCGTGAACCAGCTCACTGATGCGAGCCAGGGCCTGGTGCGGCTGCAGACCATCGGCGCCAGCCTGTTCACGGGCGAAGGTGATCTGCTTCTTCAGGCCGGCGACACGAATTTCGAAGAACTCGTCCAGGTTGCTGGAGAAGATCAACAGAAACTTCAGCCGCTCCAGCAACGGGTAGGACTCGTCCAGCGCCTGCTCCAGCACGCGGATATTGAACTGCAGTTGCGAGAGCTCGCGGTGGATGTACAGGCTGCTGTCATCCAGACCGGGAATGGCCACCGCCGGCGCTGGCGCTGGTGCAGCGGTTTCGACGACCGCTGCGGGCGGAGCTGGCTCCAGCTCCGGCGGGGTCTCGTCGACTTGCTCCACCACAGGTTGAGCGTCTTTTACGGCAACTTCAGTGAGCACTTCGGTATTCATCGAATGTTCCTGGGAGGGCTATTTTTGCTCTCGTAACAATTGAGCGGCACGAACGGCAAAGTACGTCAGGATGCCATCTGCCCCTGCACGTTTGAAAGCGGTCAGGGACTCGAGGATAACCCCTTCGCTCAACCAGCCATTCTGGATCGCCGCCATGTGCATGGCGTATTCGCCGCTGACTTGATAAACAAACGTCGGCACTTTGAATTCTTCTTTTACCCGGCACAGGATGTCCAGGTACGGCATGCCTGGCTTGACCATGACCATGTCTGCACCTTCTGACAAGTCCGCCGCCACTTCGTGCAGGGCTTCGTTGCTGTTGGCCGGGTCCATCTGATAGGAGGCCTTGTTGGCCTTGCCCAGGTTCAGCGCCGAACCGACCGCATCGCGGAACGGGCCGTAATAGGCGCTGGCGTACTTGGCCGAGTAGGCCATGATCCGCACGTTGACGTGACCGGCCACCTCGAGGGCTTCGCGGATCGCCTGGATGCGGCCGTCCATCATGTCCGATGGCGCCACGACCTGGGCGCCGGCTTCGGCGTGGGACAGGGCTTGCCTGACCAGTGCGTCGACGGTGATGTCGTTCTGCACGTAGCCTTCTTCATCAAGAATGCCGTCCTGGCCGTGGGTGGTGAACGGGTCCAGGGCGACATCGGTGATCACGCCCAGCTCAGGGAATTGCGCACGCAGCGCACGGGTCGCGCGTTGGGCGATACCTTGCGGGTTCCACGCTTCGGCGGCGTCCAGCGACTTGAGCTGCGAGGGTGTTACCGGGAACAGCGCCAGCGCCGGAATCCCCAGTTCGACCCACTTGGCCGCCTCTTCCAGTAACAGGTCAATGGTCAGGCGTTCGACACCCGGCATCGAGGCCACCGCTTCGCGACGGTTTTCACCGTCCAGCACGAATACCGGCAGGATCAGGTCATCGACGGTCAGGACATTTTCACGGACCAGACGACGCGAGAAGTCGTCACGACGGTTGCGGCGCAGGCGGGTTGCGGGGAACAAACGATTGGCGGGGGTAAAGCTCACGGCAGACTCCTGAGCCCGCAGACGTGCGAGCGTGACAGTTATAAGCGGCCATTATGACGAACGTATTACAGTTATGCGCACGCTGCGACAGGTAGCCGCATTCCATTGTCGTTGTAGGAAATGTTCACGTCGAGACACATTTGGACACTTTCCTGAATGTGTCCGAAGGGTTAGGCTGCGCGTTCATTTCGCCAGCACCCAGACAATGCTCCAACAATTTCTGCATGACTTCGGCTACTTTGCCCTTTTTCTAGGCACGTTCTTCGAAGGCGAAACCATTCTGGTACTCGCGGGCTTCCTCGCGTTCCGTGGATACATGGACATCAACCTGGTGGTGGTCGTGGCCTTCTTCGGTAGCTATGCCGGCGACCAGCTGTGGTATTTCCTGGGACGCAAGCACGGCCGCAAGCTGCTGGCGCGCAAACCGCGCTGGCAGATGATGGGTGACCGGGCGCTGGAACACATTCGCAGGCACCCGGACATCTGGGTATTGAGCTTTCGCTTCGTCTACGGCTTGCGCACGGTCATGCCGGTGGCCATCGGGTTGTCAGGTTATCCGCCGGGCCGTTACCTGCTGCTCAACGGTATTGGCGCGGCGATCTGGGCCGCCGCATTGGCGGCGGCCGCGTACCATTTCGGCGCCGTGCTCGAAGGCATGCTTGGCAGCGTGAAGAAGTACGAACTCTGGGTACTCGGCGCCCTGCTGGTACTGGGCTTCGTGCTATGGCTGCGCCGGCGCTTCAAGAATGCCCGCCTGGCCAAGCAGGTCTACGCCGACGAACAAGCCCTGAAAGCTGCGCGGACCAACATCGAAGGCCCTACGACGCCAACCGAGTGATGCGGTTCCTGCAACAGTAGAGACCGATGCCACTCAACAGGCTGTAACTGAGCAGGCCGACCCAGCCCACCGCGCTGGCCGGCCACAACCCCACCATCGGGGCCAGCCATACCAATGGCAGATTCGACGCCAGCCGCACCCACTCCAGCTTCAACGCCCACGGGCGATTCTCCAGGGCCACGCCCAGCACAAACAGACCGAACGCCACCGCCCCCCAACCCAACCCAACACCAGGGCGACGACCGGCAGCTTCGGCTCAAAATTCATCAAGTAGCTGCCCAGCGCGATGTAGGCGCAGAACTGCAACAAGACGTAGAGCTGCTGGCGCCCGTCCAGCGGCACCTCGAATTTGCGAAACTGGCTCAGGTCCGGCTTGTTCATCGGGTATTTGGCCGCCACGTCCGCCGGCCGCCAGCCGGTGCGCATGAACCAGATCCGCAGCTTGTCCCAGGTGCTTTCGGTACGCCGCGCATCTGCCCACAACTGCGCGTAGAACTGCACGTTTGCCCACACAGGATTCCAGCTCGCCAGCGGCGTGGTCACACCGAAGATCACTGGCTCGTTGTCGTCTTCTTCCTGGAACGAGCCGAACAGACGGTCCCAAATAATGAACACGCCGCCGTAGTTGCGATCCATGTAGAGAGCATTCTGTGCATGGTGAGCCCGATGATTGGACGGCGTGACAAAGAACCATTCGAACCAGCCGAGCTTGGGAATGTGCCGGGTGTGCACCCAGAACTGGTAGAGCAGGTTCAGCGCCGCGACGCTGACGAACATCAGCAGCGGCACGCCGAACACGGCCATAGGCAGATAGAAGATCCAGCTCAGCAGGAATCCGGTACTGGTCTGGCGCAACGCCGTGGACAGGTTGTAGTCCTCACTCTGGTGATGCACCGAATGGGCGGCCCAGAGGATGTTGCGCTCGTGGCCCATGCGGTGCAGCCAGTAGTAGCAGAAGTCATAGAAGACAAAAGCGAACACCCAGACCCACACACTGTCGACCGACAGTTCGAACAGCGCCAGGTACTTGAGGGCGAACGCGTAGGTCACCAGCCCCACGCCTTTGGTCAGCAGTCCCGTGGTGGTCGACAGCACACCGGTGCTGATGCTGTTGATCGCGTCCGCCACCCGATAATTACTGACCCCGCGCCAGCGGTCGGCCAGCAGTTCGACGGCGATCAGCACAAAGAAAAACGGCACCGCATACAGAATGAAGTCCATGACACGCCCTGACCGGAATCTTGAGGACAGATGCTATGTGTAGCCGTGAATTAACCCTATGGCAACGAGTGACAAATTAGTGGACATTTAACGCCATGAATCTGGAGAAAAGCCCATGAGCAAAAAAGTTGCAGTGATCCTTTCCGGTTGTGGCGTGTACGACGGCGCCGAGCTCCACGAGAGCGTCATCACCCTGCTGCGTCTGGACCAGCGCGGTGCTCAGGTGCAGTGTTTCGCACCGAACATCGCGCAGTTGCAGGTGATCAATCACCTGACCGGCGAAGAAATGCCTGAATCGCGCAACGTGCTGGTGGAGTCGGCACGGATAGCCCGGGGCAACATCAAGGATATCCGTGACGCGAACGTCGATGAGTTCGATGCGCTGATCGTGCCCGGCGGCTTCGGCTCGGCCAAGAACCTGTCCAACTTCGCCATCGAAGGCGCTGGCTGCACCGTTCAACCGGATGTCCTGGCACTGACCGAAGCCTTTGCCGAGGCCGGCAAGCCCGTGGGGTTGATGTGTATCTCCCCTGCCCTGGCGGCAAAGATCTACGGCCCCGGCGTCACCTGCACCATCGGCAATGACACCGACACCGCTGCCGCGATGAACAAGATGGGCGCCACCCATGCCGATTGCGCGGTCAGTGACATCGTCGAGGACAAGGCACGCAAACTGGTGAGCACACCGGCTTACATGCTGGCGCAATCGATCAGTGAGGCAGCGTCCGGCATCAACAAACTCGTGGACCGCGTGCTCGAACTGACACACGAAAACGACGCCTGACATTGTTCAGGACTGTAGGAGCGAGCTTGCTCGCGAAAGACGTGAGAGCGCCGCGTTCATCCAGCCAGCACTCGTCATCGTTGACGTCCATCGTCGGAGCGCCGCCCGGAGCAAGCTCGCTCCTACAGTTTGCCGGCCAGCCGGGTGAGGATCCGGTCCAGCGCATTGGCAAACGCCTGCTTCTCACGGTCGCCGAACGGCGCTGGCCCCCCACCCATTTGCCCCTGTTCGCGCAAATCGGTGAACAGGTTGCGCACCGCCAGCCGCTCTCCCATGTTCTGCGCATCAAACTCCTTGCCCCGGGGGTCGAGCGCCGCCACGCCCTTCTTCACCAGACGGTCGGCCAGCGGCACATCGCTGCAAATCACCAGCTCACCGGGCACCGCGTGCTCCACCAGATAATCGTCCGCCGCATCCGGACCGCTCGGCACCACGATCAACTTGACCAGCGCCAGCCCCGGTTTGGTCTGCGGCTGCCCGGCCACCAGCACCACTTCGAACTGGCGCTTGAGGGCGAACTTCACCACCAGATCCTTGGCTGCCCGCGGACAGGCATCGGCATCGATCCACACACGCATTGAATTTTCCTCTGTTGAAAAGCATCGTCGGAACGCCGCCCGGGGCAAGCCACGCTCCCACAGGTTAACGCTAAACCTGTGGGAGCGTGGCTTGCCCGCGAAAGTGAGCGAAGCGAATGCCGTTTAAGAAACCTGCACCCGCTGCCTCTCAACCACCCGGCTACGACCGTACAACACGACAATCGCAATGATCGCCACAACCTGGGCACTCAGCGAATACGCATCGGCATGGATCCCCAACCATTCAAAGTCAAAGAACAGCACCGGTCGAGTGCCGAAGATCCCGGCTTCTTGCAGCGCTTTCACGCCATGCCCGGCAAACACTACCGACAAGGCGCACAAAAGACCTGCGTTGATGCTGAAGAACAGCGCCAGCGGCAGCTTCGCCGAACCGCGCAAAATCACCCAGGCCAGGCCGACCAGCAGCACCAGCGCCGTGGCCCCTCCGGCCAGCACCGCGTTGTGCCCAGCCGGACCTGCCTGCAACCACAGGGTTTCGTAGAACAGAATCACTTCGAACAGTTCGCGATACACCGAGAAAAACGCCAGGGTCGCAAAGCCGAAACGCCCACCGCCACCCACCAGGCTGGTCTTGATGTAATCCTGCCAGGCCGCCGCGTGACGACGGTCATGCATCCACACGCCCAGCCACAACACCATGACACTGGCAAACAAGGCTGTCGCGCCTTCCAGCAATTCGCGCTGCGAACCGCTGACATCGATCACATAGGCTGCCAGCGCCCAGGTACCCAGCCCCGCCAGAAACGCCAACCCCCAACCGGCGTTGACGCTGCGCACCGCCGCCTGTTGACCCGTGTTGCGCAGGAAAGCCAGGATCGCCGCCAGCACCAGAATCGCTTCCAGACCTTCACGCAGCAGAATCAGCAGGCCGGAAATGTAACTCAGCGACCAGCTCAAACCCTCGTTGCCCAACAGGCCAGCCGATGCCTTCAACTTGGCCTTGGCCACGTCCAGACGCTGCTCGACCTCGCTCACCGGCAGGCCATCCTGCAACGACTGACGGTAGGCCATCAGGGATTTTTCAGTGTCTTTACGCACGTTGGCGTCAATGTTATCCAGCGAGCTCTCAACCAGCTCGAAGCCTTCCAGATACGCCGCTACGGATAAGTCATAAGCCTGATCATGCTCACCAGCACGATACGCCGCGATGCTCTTGTCCAGAGTGGCTGCGGTGTAGTCGAGCAGTTGTGCCGGGCCACGCTTGACCTGCGGCGGTTGTGCTCGCTGGGCACGGAAGGTCGCGGCGGCTTGCGGGCCTTCGGCGGCCAGCACTTCGGCCGGGATCTGACGAGCGAGGTCGGCGATGTTGTAGGTCTTTTCAGCCTTGGCCGTCGCCGAGTCGACACTGAAACTGGCGATATAGGTGGCCAGGTCCCAACGCTGACGATCATCCAGTTGATCGGCAAAGGCCGGCATGTCAGTCCCTTCGACGCCCAAGCCCAAGGTGCTGTAGATCGCGTAGAGGCTCAGTCGATCCAGTCGTGTGGTGTCACGCAGATTGGATGGCGGTGGCGTCATGCCGACACCTGCCGGGCCGTCGCCTGCCCCTGTATCGCCATGGCAGACCGAGCAATGCTGAGCGTACAGCGGCGCGCCACGCGCCGGGTCCGGCGTAATGAGCGGGGCCTGGCTGACTTCATAGGCCACGGCCAGCTTTGCACCGAGTTGCCGGGCCTGGCGAGAGACATCAGCACCGTCCTGACGGGCGCCGATGGAATTTCCCAGCGCGGTCAGGCTTTGCTCCAGCGCGGCTTTTTCCGGTTTGGCCGGCATGGCCGCCATCAGACTTCCCAGCGTCTTGACCGACTCTTGCTGCGCGCGAAATCCGGCCTGGTCCGTGATGCTGCCCGCCTGCACCGTATCCGGGTAATCCGCGCCGATGTAATCGAGCAAGTGCAGCGCCTGCGGCGCACCTTCGGCGGGGGCGGCCAGCAGTTTAACGCTGCACGCCGCGAACAACGGCAGCAGCAACCAGGCCAGCAAACGGGAGGGGGCAATCATGAATGAATCTCAGTTGGAAAAACGAAGTTACATATTGTTAACGCCCAACGGGTTTCGCTCAAGCATTGTCGGGACTTCCGGTGAAATCACGGGCTCTCCAAGGTATTGATACACCAATGAAAAAGGCGACCTCATGGGTCGCCTTCCTGGATTTTCGCGGGTTTAGACCGCAGCTTTGCGCAGCGTCGCCATGAATGCTGCCGCACCGATGAACAGTCCGGCAAAGGTCCGATTCATGCGTTTTTGCTGTTTCGGTGTGCGCAGCAGACGCAGCACCCTGGACGCCAGACCGGTGTAGCCAGCCATGACGATCAAGTCGACGCAGATCATGGTCACGCCGATCACCAGATACTGAATCAGTAGTGGGGCATGGGGGTCGATGAACTGCGGCAACACCGCCAGCATGAACACCAGGGCCTTGGGGTTACTGATGTTCACCAGGAAACCACGGAACACCAGGGCCAGAGGCTTGCCGATCTGACGCACCGCCGCGTCATCGCTCATATCGCTGGGCAGCGCACGCCATTGCTTGATCGCGAGGTAGACCAGGTACGCCACGCCGAACCATTTGATCGCATAGAAGGCTGTGGCCGACGCCGTCAGAATCGCGCCCACACCGGCGCCGACAATGGCGATCTGCACTGCAAGGCCCAATTGCAGACCCAGGGCATTCCAGTAGCCGCGCCAGAATCCGTATTGCAGACCGCTGGACATCGACGCAATGGCACCGGCACCGGGGGACAGGCTGATCACCCAGCAGGCGGCAAAAAACGCCAGCCATGTTTGAAGCTCCATTTCACACCTCGACTCAGACTCGTGACAGATGTCTAAGCTAATGCGGCTTTGATTGGATGACTACCGATTTTTTACAGGACATGGCGACTGCTAACAGCCAAAAAGCAAAGAACGCAGCCTTCGGCAGCTCCTACAGGGAAACGCATTCCAATGCAGGAGCTGCCGAAGGCTGCGTTCTTTAGATCTTGAGCTGGCTTACTTCTCAAACCCGCTTGAAGGGAAACCATCCGTCCCGCGCCAGCGCCGCACCGAACGCTGGAAGAACAAACTGTTGGGCACTTGCACCATGGCGCTGCCAGTGCCGAGTTCTTCGGCCTCGACCAGCGTGGTGTAGAGGAGATTGATCGCCACCACCCGACCTTTGACGCCAGGCTTGTCGGTGGTGTCCACCAACTCGACCACGTCGCCGATGCGGAACGGGCCGACGGTAAAGATCAGGATCGCGCACAGCAGGTTCGACAGCACGCTCCACATGGCGAAAAACGCCACCGCCGCGACCGCGACAAAACCGGATAGCGCGGTCCAGAGCACCGTGGCCGAAACCCCGAGGCGCTCCAGCACGAAAATCAACGCACTGCCCATGATCAGCCAGCGCAGGCCCCCGCGCAGCGGCATCAGCAACTGCGGCGGAAACGGGTAGCGCTCACCGAGACGAGTCAGGCATTTGGCAACAAAGCGCTGGGCGATGTAACCGGCGAACAGGATCAGCAGGATTTGCACGCCAAGCCAGATCGGCTCGACCCACACCGCCGGCAACGGCAGCTTGAAGGCGTCCATCAGGACAGCGCCTCCAGCTCCGCCTGCATGCTTTCCAGCAATTCCAGGGCTTCCATCCACGCTTCTTCCAGTTGCGCCTCACGCACCTTCAACTTGGCCTGTTCAGCCAGCAGATCACGCAAGTCGTTCTTGCGTGCCGGTTCGTAGATGTCACTGTCGCCGAGGCTGGCATCGATTTTCGCCAGCTTTTCGTGGAGCTTGCCCAGCTCGGTTTCAAGCTTGTCAGCTTCACGCTTGTGCGGCGCCAGTTGCTGACGCAACGCAGCAGCGGCCTGACGCTGGGCTTTCTTGTCAGTCTTGTCCGGGTTGACCGGCGTGTTACTGACCGGGGCATTGCGCTGGCGATACTCCACCAGCCAACGGGTGTAGTCCTCCAGGTCGCCGTCGAATTCCTCGACCTTGCCGTCCGCCACCAGATAGAAATTGTCGGTGGTGCTTTTGAGCAAATGCCGGTCGTGGGAGACCACCAGTACCGCACCACTGAATTCCTGCAGGGCCATGGTCAGCGCCAGGCGCATTTCCAGGTCCAGATGGTTGGTCGGTTCGTCGAGCAGCAGCAAGTTCGGCCGATCCCAGGCAATCAACGCCAAAGCCAGACGCGCCTTCTCGCCACCAGAGAAATTCAACACCGGCTCGTCGATTCGCGCACCACGGAAGTCGAAGCCGCCGAGGAAGTCGCGCAGGGTCTGTTCGCGCTCGGTCGGCGCCAGACGCTGCAGGTGCAGCAACGGGCTGGCCTTGGAATCCAGAGAATCGAGTTGATGCTGGGCGAAGTAACCGACCACGGTGTTCTCGCCACGGGTCAAGCGGCCGGCCAATGGCGAGAGCTCACCCGCGAGGTTCTTGATCAGGGTCGATTTGCCGGCGCCGTTAGGGCCGAGCAAACCGATTCGCGCACCCGGGGTCAGTTGCAGCTTGACCTTCTCCAGCACGGCTTTGTCGCCGTAACCCAGGCGGGCATCGGACAGGTCGATCAGCGGGCTGGAGATTTTCTGCGATTCACGGAAGACAAAATCGAACGGCGAGTCGACGTGGGCCGCGGTCAGCTCTTCCATCCGCTCCAGTGCCTTGATCCGGCTCTGGGCCTGACGGGCCTTGGTGGCCTGGGCCTTGAAGCGGGCGATGTAGCTTTCCATGTGCGCACGTTGCACCTGCTGCTTCTCGTAGGCCTGCTGTTGCTGGGCCAGGCGTTCGGCACGGGCGCGCTCGAAGGCGCTGTAGCCACCGCGGTACAGGGTGATCTTGCGCTGATCGACGTGGGCCACGTGATCGACCACGGCATCGAGGAAGTCCCGGTCGTGGGAGATCAGCATCAGGGTGCCCGGATAGCTCTTGAGCCATTCCTCAAGCCAGATGATGGCGTCGAGATCCAGGTGGTTGGTCGGTTCGTCGAGCAGCAGCAGGTCCGATGGGCACATCAGGGCCTGCGCCAGGTTCAGGCGCATCCGCCAGCCACCGGAGAAATCCCCGACCTGACGATCCATCTGCTCGTTAGTGAACCCGAGACCGGCCAGCAACTTGCGCGCCCGGGCGTCGGCGGTGTAACCGTCGGCGCTGTCGAGTTCGGAGTGCAGGCGGGCCTGTGCGGCACCGTCATGGGCTGCTTCGGCTGCCGCCAGGTCGCATTGCACCTGGCGCAGGCGCAGGTCGCCATCGAGCACGTAGTCGACCGCCAGGCGTTCGAGGGTGTCGACCTCCTGGCGCATGTGGGCGATACGCCAGTCGGCCGGCAGGAAGCAATCACCCGAGTCCGGGTGCAGTTCGCCCCGAAGTAAGGCGAACAGGCTCGATTTGCCGGCGCCATTGGCACCGATGAGACCGGCTTTCTGGCCGGCGTGCAGGGTCAGCTCGGCGTCTTCTAGCAGACGTTGCGGGCCACGCTGTAAAGTCAGGTTCTGAAGTCGAATCATAATGGCGGCGGAGTCTACCAGCTTCGCTCGCAACTGGCGCGAGTAGCACTATGTCCTCTGACCTGTGGAGCTTTTCCCTGACCATTTACGCCCGCCCGGGCGTTGAGCAGGCATGCCTGCAATTGCAGTCGGCGGGAGTCAATGTGTGCCTGTTGCTGTGCTGTGCGTGGCTGGGACAGCGAGGTGTGGCCTGCGATGAACAGAGCTTGCAGCAACTGCGTAGCGTGGCCGTCGCCTGGGAAGCCGATGTCGTGCGGCCGCTACGGGCCTTGCGTACGCAATGGAAAACCGCAGCCTCGGAAGACGCCGGTTTGCATACCCTGCGTGAACAAGTGAAGGCACTGGAGCTGGAAGCCGAACGGCATCTGTTGTTGCGGCTGGAGAGAGCGGCGCAGAGTTGGCCGCAAAATGCCGAGACCGATCTATCGGCCTGGCTGGAAGGTGCGGCGGCGGAGGCCGCCCACCTGCACCGCGACGCGCTGCATCAGCTGCGCGTCGCGGTAACCGGCACTTAGGAAGCGCTGGTTGGGGTGGTTACAGCGCTCGAAGTTGCGGTAGGCGTTGGCGCTGGCGCGGCTGTCGAGGGAGTTGCTGCAGGTGCTGCTGGAGCAGCCGGAGCGACTGGCTTGGCAACCGATGCTGTGGCTGGCTTCGCGGCAACCGGTTTTTTCACCGCAGGTTTGGCCGCTGGTTTTGCAGCAGCCGGTTTGGCAGCGGCTGGTTTTGCGGCTGGTTTGGCAGCCGCTTTTACCGCAGGTTTTGCCGCTGGCTTGACTGCTGTTTTGGCTGCTGGTTTTGCAGCAACAGGTTTTGCAGCCGGCTTGGCAGCAGGTTTCGCAGCAGCGGTACGGGCAGCGGGTTTAGCGGCCGGTTTGGCAGCTGGTTTGGCAGCCGCTTTAGCGGCGGCGGTTCTAGCCACGGCAGGTTTGGCAGCAGCGGCTTTTGCAGCGGCAGGTCGTGCAGCGGCAGGTTTGGCAGCCGTGGTTTTAGCCGCAGGTTTTGCGGCGCTGGCAGCAGCTGGTTTTCTCGCAGCCGGTTTTGCAGCAGGTTTGGCTGCGGCAGTTTTCGCTACTGGTTTGGCAACTGCCGGTTTTGCGGCAGCAGGCTTGGCCGGTGCTTTTGCAGCAGCCGGTTTGGCAGCGGCTTTCTTCGCAGGTACCGCAGCAGGTTTGGCTGCACGCAGGGACAACGCCTTGCCGACAGCCTCTTGTACACGACCGACGCCCTGGGCCAGTTTCAGGCTTTCCTGAGCATCGCGCTTGAGTTGCAGAATGTAGCTGCGGGTTTCCGATTGACGATTTTTGAGGGTATCGAGCAGCTCCTCAAGATCGGCCACTGCGCCCTTGGCCTTGGCTTGTGCCTTGGCTTTTCCGGCCGCCGCAGCGTCCTGCAATTTGGTGCGGGATTTGTGCAGTTTTTCTTGCGCTTGTCCGCGCTGCTTTTCCAGTTTGGCGAGCAGTTTTTCAGCATCAGCCAAGGCTTCGGAACAAGCGGTTTCCAGATGCTCGAGCAGGCTGCGCGATAGTTGTTGGAGCAGGTGCAATGGAGTTTTTACTGGCTTCTTGGTGGCCGACATGGTTTACCTCCTGGCTGAAGTGAGTGCGGCTCATACTAGACCTCTGCTGCAACCGCCGCTAGGGCATGTTGACACTATCGAAAGCCCCGCGTTGCAAAGGATCGAAAAACTTCTGCCTCGACGCAAAAGCAGCTCACCGTTGCGTGCATTCTCACTGGCATAATCGCCCGCAATTCAGGTCGGAGAGTGCCCATGTCGCGCTACCTTTTTTTATCGCTGTGCGTGTTTTTTTCGGTGGCCCAGGCCGCCGAAAAAACGCAGGAAAATGAAGCCCACGATCTCGCTTACAGCCTGGGCGCAAGCCTTGGCGAACGCTTGCGCCAGGAGGCTCCCGACCTGCAGCTCCAGGCACTGGTCGAAGGATTGCAGCAGGCCTATCAGGGCAAAGCACTGGCGCTGAAGGACGAGCAGATCCAGCAGATACTGAACGAGCACGAAGCCCGGATCGCCATGCAGTCAGCCGAGCCGCAAAGCGAAATGGCGCTGGAAAAGGAACAGCGTTTTCTCGCCACAGAAAAGGCCAGGCCCGGCGTGCGCGAACTGGCTGATGGCGTGTTGCTGGAGGAGTTGACGCCTGGCACTGGCGCCAAGGCCGGACCGAACGGCAAAGTGCAGGTGCTGTACATCGGTCGCTTGCCAGACGGCACAGTGTTCGATCAGAACAGCCAGCCACAATGGTTCAGTCTCGACAGCGTGATCGCCGGATGGCGCAGCGCATTGCAAAACATGCCGGTCGGGGCGAAATGGCGACTGGTGATTCCATCGGCCCAAGCCTATGGCGCCGACGGTGCCGGCGACGTGATCGCACCGTTCACCCCATTGGTATTCGAAGTTGAATTGCGTGGCACAACCAACTGACAGCGGAAATGAAAAACGGCGTGCCTTGGCACGCCGTTTCGGGGTCTTGCAGGAGGTGCTTCAGGCCTGAACCGAATCGACTTCCTTGTGGGCTGTGTGCAGCACTTCGATCAGGCAGTCTTCCAGTTCGAAGCGTTCGTGCAACAGGCCACCCAGTTCCTTGAACTTCTCGGCGACACATTTGCCTTCATCGCACAGGTCATTGAACGCCAGCAGCTTCTCGGTAATTACGTCGATGCGCGGGTAGATCGTCTCGGCGAGTTCAAGACCACGCTTGTCGTTGAAAGCCTTGGCTTCCCCGGTAAGTTGTTCGTAGATCTCAAAGTGGCCGGCTGACACGTAATCGACCAGCACGCCGCAGAACTCCTGCAATGGCTTGCGATTCGTGGACAGTGCCTCTGGATCGGCACCGAGCTTGTCGTATGCATCGATCAGCTCTTTGCGCTCCTGCAACCAGCGATCGATCAGCAGGTGCACTCCACCCCAGCGTTCCTGAGCATTCTGACAACTTTCGAGCATGGTGATCTCTCTTCCCTTGTGGGTCAGCTGCTCAATGCCCGTCGCCCTCTTGTTACGTCGGGGGCGATTTCAGGCAGAGCGTCATCGAGCAACATAATTCCAATGACACGTGCGGGCCAGATTATGCCCGCACGACACTGGCTTCAAGGTACGCAGGCGATAAAGTTCATACAAGTGTTTAATCGCCCGCGAAGGCCCGGTGCGACGACTCGCCGCTGAGTGGTCGCTGATAGCGGGTCCAGACCAGTCGCAACGACTGGTAAACGGCCAGAATCATCATCGCGACGAAGAACAGCAGGCTCCACTCGGTGAGACTCAGATCGAACAGTGTCCAGGAAATTTCCACACAATCGGCAGCACCCTTGAACATTTGTTGTACGACGGATAGCCACGGAGAACTGGCCAATACGTCCGCCAGATCGGTCGAGCACGTCGCTGCCTGTTCCGTCGGAAGGCTTTGCAGCAGGACCTGTCGCCACGCCGTGACAGTGCCGGCGAAACTGCAACAAAGACTGAGCAGCCAATACAGAACGTTTCCAATGCGACCGGGGCCATGGACCGAAGCCAACAGGCAGACACCGGCAAAGAGCGCCATGCAAAAACGTTGCAACAGACACAATCCACAAGGCCGCAGGCCGACTGCATATTCCAGGTGGTAGGAAACGCCCATCGCCAGAGCGCCCGCAATGAAAGCCATGAAAAACAAGGAGCGTGAGCAGGCCAAAGACATGGCTTTTCCGTAAAAGTAGTGACAGACCATTACGGTAGAGGAAAGCGCGACAGCCTTACAAGGCAAGTGCCCACAGAGACTTCAGCACAGGTGTAGGGAAATCCCGACGCAGGCGAGAGGAAAAAATGTAGTCCTCTGTAGGACTTTTCCTGCGACGAGATGCGGCAACTGAATTTCAACTCATCATCGCACTGCGGCGAGGGCGATCACTCCTTCGCCGCAGGTCATCGCTCAGACGCCGGAACCTGGCGCCAGCGAACGGGTCAAGCGCGGACTGGCACTGGCAGAGGGGCCGCGAGCAAGCGTTCATCCAATAACCCCAGGCCTTCCTGAAACAGCTGGTTGCTGCGCTCGGTATCGCCCATCTGCGCCAGCAAGCGTGCCAGTTCCGCACAGGCTTCCGGATTGCGTTGTACACGCAGGCTGCTTTCCAGATAGTCGCGGGCCTTGCCCCACAAGCTGTTTTGCAGACATAGACGACCCAGTGTCAGTAGCAGGCCAGGATCGGCCGGATGGTCCTTGAGCCAGCCTTCGGCGGCCTGCAACTGGCGGGCCGGATCATTGCCGCGAACCAGTCCGTAGAGTCGTGCCAGATGACTGTCGTAGCTGCGTTTTAGGGCAGTACGCAGCACTTCTTCGGCCTCGACCTGAGCCCCCAATTGCCGCAGTTGTTCGGCATACGCGAGCACCAGTTGCGGCTCCTGACGCTGTGCCGAGGTCAGTTGTTGCCAGGCACGTTCAAGCGATTGCTGCCCCACCGTTCCGTCTTCTTCCCGTTGCGCTGCCAGGGACAAGTTCGCCCCCCAGGCCCGATGCTCCAGCTCGGCGAGCTCGGCCGCCGGCAGGATTTTATCTTTGCGCAGCTCCGGTAGCAGGCGAATCACTGCCGACCAGTCACCACGCTGCTGCAGCAAACGCTGCAACTGCCGCAGGGTCTGTGCGTTATGAGGATGGCGTTCACGCATGGCTTGCAGGGTGGCGAGGGCACCGTCGGTATCACCGCGATCGGTCTGCAACTGAGCGTGGCTCAAGGCGATAGCCAACTCGGCCTGAGGCTGACGCTCCAGGGCGCGCTCCAGCAAGTTGTCGCTTTCTTCGTAATTGCCTTGTTCGTTCGCGGCACGGGCCGCACCGAGGTAGTAAAGCAGCGGCTGGCGCTCGGCTTCAGCGGCCCGATGCAAGTGACGTTGCGCACTTGCCCAGCGACCCTCGGCCAGGTCCAGTTGACCGTGTTCGATCGCCACCTGCACCCGACGACTGCGGTTACGCCGCGACCACGGATTGACCACGCCACTGGAAGCCATCACCAGTTCGACCAGCGACTTGATGCCCCAGATCACCAGCCAGAGCACAGCCACCAGCGCCAAGGTAGCCCACAGGCTCGACTCATAGCGGAAGGTCTTGTAGGCAATCAGCACATAGCCGGAGTGTTCGGCAATCGCCAGCCCAAGCGCAGCGGCAGCGGCGATCACGAGAAACACGATCACATAGAGGCGTCTCATGGCGTAGCCTCCGGCGCGGCGTTCGCGGCAGGCCTGGCCATTGGCTTGACCGAATCCTCGGCGTTGACATTGCGCCGTTCCAGATACCCCTGCACCGCGCTCAGGGTGCCGGTCATATCTGGCGTGACTACAGTGACAGGTTGCTTGCTCAACTCGGCCACCTGCTCAAGCATCACTTTGCTTTGTGCGTTGTCCGGGTTGAAGTTGCCCCTGAGGATGTCCTTCGCTTCGTCCAGCACTTGGGAGTAAACCGCCGCCTGGCCATTGAGTGCGGCCCACTGCGCTTGCTCTAGCGCCAGGCTCAGGGCCAGGCGTACCTGACTCAGGCTCTGGCCGGCCAGCAATGGACGAACGTTTTTGTCAGCATTGAAATCGATACGGATGTAGCGCGAAATCTGATCCCACCATTGCGCCCAGCGACTGGCACCGTCGCCATCGGCGGTCAGGCCCAGCAACGAATCCCCGCGGTCCTTGTACTCCGGCGCCAGCTCGGTGAGACTGGCCACTTGATCGCGCAGCGCGCCCAGACGCAGAAACAGCCCGGTGCGATCCGGTTGCTCGGTACTGCGCAAGGCAATCAGGGTCCTGGCCACCTGCTCGCGAGCAGCAAAGGCGCCTGGGTCGTTCTGCTCGCGCAGAATCTCGTCGGCACCCTGGACCAGTGCCTGGGCGCTGCTGATGTCCTGCAAGGCAGACAGTCGCAGACTGGCCAGACGCAGGAGGTGCTCGGCCTCGGCCAAACGCCAATCCTTGCGACTGGCGCCGAGTATGGTTTCCAGGCGCTGGTTCAACCGCTGCTGATCACCTTGCAACTGAATGACCAGACGGCTACGTGCTTCCAGTTCATCGGCGGGAGGTAATTGCGCCAGGCGTGCACTCAGGCGCTCCTCATTGAGCTTGAGGTTTTGCGCCTGATCATTCAGCGCCTGCATCTGGCTCAGTTGCTGCTGATTATTGGCTTGCAGGTGACGCACCTGCCAGACACCCCAACCGCCCACCGCGACACCGGCCGCACCCAACAGCAGCGCAATGATTGCCAGACCATTGCCTCGACGCTGCCCGGCAGCAGGTGGCGGCGGTGGCGTCGGCATTTCATCAACAGGAGCATCAACAGGTGCATCGAGCACCCGTCGCGAGTCATCTTTAGGCAAGGCTGTTTCGCTCACGTATCCATCCTTTGCATTAGAAAACGGGTACGGGATGCTCCCGTAACGCCGTCAGCAAGGCCGCGGCACTCGCGCCGCGACAATCCACAACTGTTTTGGCCCCGGCGGCACGCGCCAGCTCGGCAACCCTGGGGCTTGGTACAAACAATGGCAACTGCGCCAACTGCGGCCAGGCGTCGCCGGCCAGTTGATGCAGGTGCTCAAAACCTTGTCCACTGCTGACCACCAGCCCGTTCAGGCGTTCCGCCTGGATCCGCTCCGGCAGCGCTGTCGGAGGGTAAATCGGCAATGCCCGGCGGTACAGTTCCAGATACTCGACACTAGCACCAAGCTCACGCAAACGCTCCGCCAGCAACTCGCGCCCGCCCTCCCCGCGCAGGATCAACACTCGTGCATCGGGATGTGCGATAGCCTCGCGTAGTCGGGGTAATTCGAGCAAGGCTTCACTGTCATCGCCTTCTGCCGGGAAGCTCACGTCCAATCCGTGATCCTCGAGGATCTGCGCAGTCGCCGCGCCGACGCTGAACCACTTCACACCGGGCGGCGTTGGCCAGTACCGCTCGAGCAGATCGACGCCGATCCGGGCGGCCGGCTTGCTGACCACAATGACCGCGCAGAACTGATCCAGCGTCAGAATCACCTGGCGCATTGTGTCAGTGACCGCAATCGGCATGATGTCCAAAAGCGGCAGACTGTTACTGAATATCCCCTGCTCAGCCAAAAGACTGCTCAGCGCCGCCGACTCATCGGCGGGACGCGTCAGCAGCAAGCGCCAGCCGATCACTCGTGACCAGCCTCGCCATAGACCGCTTTGAGTATGGCGTCGGCACCCTGGCTGAGAAGGTCTTCGGCCACCCGCACCCCCAGCGCTTCGGCATCGCCGCGAGGAGCCCGGGCCTCTGCGCTGAGCAGCAGACCACCCTTTGGATCGCCCACCAGACCGCGCAACCACAGCTGCTCACCTTCCAGTACGGCGTAGCAGGCAATCGGCACCTGGCAGCCGCCATTGAGGTGCTTGTTGAGAGAACGTTCGGCGGTCACGCGGGTGGCGGTGTCCTGATGATGCAGGGGCGCCAGCAGAGCATGGATTTCACGGTCGGCGCTGCGGCATTCGATACCCACCGCGCCTTGACCACCGGCTGGAAGGCTGTCGTCGACACTGATGGCCGAGGTAATGCGATCTTCAAATCCCAGGCGTATCAGGCCGGCAGCGGCGAGGATGATGGCGTCGTATTCGCCGGCATCGAGCTTGGCCAGGCGCGTATTGACGTTGCCGCGCAGGAAACGGATTTCCAGGTCCGGGCGACGGGTCAGCAATTGAGCCTGGCGGCGCAGGCTGGAGGTGCCGACGATGCTGCCCTGGGGCAACTCATCCAGGCTGGCATAGGTGTTGGAAACGAACGCATCGCGCGGGTCTTCCCGCTCGCAGATGCAGAACAGACCAAGGCCTTCGGGGAAGTCCATCGGCACGTCCTTCATGGAGTGCACGGCGATGTCGGCTTCATTGTCCAGCAGCGCGGTTTCGAGCTCCTTGACGAACAGGCCCTTGCCACCGATTTTCGACAGCGGTGAGTCAAGCAGCTTGTCACCACGACTGACCATGGGGACGAGAGTGACCAGCAGGCCCGGATGGGCCGCTTCAAGACGGGCTTTGACGTATTCGGCCTGCCACAGGGCGAGAGCGCTTTTGCGGGTGGCGATGCGGATCTGACGAGAGGACATGGATCAATCCGTACTGAATAGATACGGCGGATAATAACATCTCAGCCAAATCCACTTTGACTTGTATCAGATACTACTCGGCCTCCCTGGCCCCGGATGTCCGGCAATCGGGTGTGAAATTCGCCTGCGAACAGCTGTTTAAAGCTGTTGCATCATTTTGCGCACGCCAGCCACATGGCGTCGACTGACGATCAGCGCATCACCGTTGAGACCTTTGAGAAACAGCTGAAAATGTCCCAAGGGGGTGCGCTGCAGTCGCTCGATACGCTCGCGGGCGACCAGTGCATTGCGATGGATGCGCACGAAGCGGTCACCGAATTCGTCCTCGAGGGCCTTGAGCGGCTCATCGAGCAGCACTTCGCCGCCTTCGTGGCGCAAGGTCACGTATTTGTGGTCGGCAATGAAGTACACCACCTGATCCAGCGGAATCAGCTCAATCCCTTTACGGGTCCGGGCGCTGATATGGCTACGCGGGCCGCTGCCGCTTTCGGCAGCAGGACGGGTCAGGGCGGAGAGTTGGGAACGATTGGGGCGCTCAGCTCTCTTTAATGCGTCATGTAATTGTTCAGTTCTCACAGGTTTCACCAGATAGCCTACGGCGCTGGCCTGTAAGGCTTCCACGGTAAATTCATCGGGCCCGGCGCAGAACACTACGGCGGGAGGGGTTTCACGTTCGCACAATCGCGCAGCCACTTGCAGGCCATCGAGGCCGGGCATGCGGATATCAAGCAGCACGATATCCGGTTTGTGGCTGTCGATCAGTGCCAACGCCTCTTCGCCATTCGTGGCACTAGGCTCCATGACACTGTATCCCTCGAGTTCGCCAACCATTCGGCTCAGGCGCTCGCGGGCCAAGGGTTCGTCATCAACGATCAGGACATTCATATTGCGCTGGATTCCTGCGTGAGTCTCGCACAAGGATAGCGTAGACAGGTGAAGTGACGTCCGTCACCGCGATCCACGCTAAGACTAGCGCGAGCGTCAAAAAGTGCCGTTGGTCCGGCGGCTAAATTTTCATCTGCCGGGCGATTGGCGGCCCAGGCCCGCATTGGCGACACATCGCCACAGGGTTTGCTGTTACGCAATCTGAACACTCCCTCTTTTTATAATCAGCGGCTGCAACGAAAAGTGCGCTGATCCTACGTCCAACTGTAGACGGTTGCCGGGACGATATAGCTCAATTGGAAAATATCGTTCCGCAAAAATGCGCGGGGCTTACCCTAGCCTGGACTCGTCCCCCCAAAAAAATCCTGTCGACCAGTGTCAGCGACAGGATTGGCAACCCTGTTATTATCCGCACCAGCGTTCCACGCCTTCCTACTTCAAGCCGATACGAGCGAATTCATGAGCACTGACAAGACCAATCAGTCCTGGGGCGGCCGCTTCAGTGAACCCGTCGACGCCTTCGTCGCCCGCTTCACCGCCTCCGTCACCTTCGACCAGCGCCTGTATCGCCACGACATCATGGGCTCGGTTGCCCACGCCACCATGCTGGCCAAGGTCGGCGTGCTGACCGATGCCGAGCGCGACAGCATCATCGATGGCCTGAAGACCATCCAGGGTGAAATCGAGGCCGGCCAGTTCGACTGGCGCATCGACCTCGAAGACGTCCATATGAACATCGAGGCGCGGCTGACCGACCGCATCGGCGTGACCGGAAAAAAACTGCACACCGGCCGCAGCCGTAACGATCAGGTCGCCACCGACATCCGTCTGTGGCTGCGTGACGAGATCGACCTGATCCTGGCCGAAATCACCCGCCTGCAAAAAGGCCTGCTGGAGCAGGCCGAGCGCGAAGCCGCCAGCATCATGCCGGGGTTCACCCACCTGCAGACTGCACAGCCAGTGACGTTCGGGCACCACATGCTGGCCTGGTTCGAGATGCTCAGCCGCGACTACGAACGCCTGGTCGACTGCCGCAAGCGCACCAACCGCATGCCGCTGGGCAGCGCCGCACTGGCCGGCACCACCTACCCGATCGATCGTGAGTACACTGCCCAACTGCTGGGTTTCGACGCGGTTGGCGGCAATTCGCTGGATAACGTCTCCGATCGCGATTTCGCCATCGAATTCTGTTCAGCCGCCAGCATCGCGATGATGCACCTGTCGCGCTTCTCCGAAGAGCTGGTGCTGTGGACTAGCGCGCAGTTCCAGTTCATCGATCTGCCCGATCGTTTCTGCACTGGCAGCTCGATCATGCCGCAAAAGAAAAACCCGGACGTGCCGGAGCTCGTGCGTGGCAAGACCGGTCGCGTATTCGGTGCGCTGATGGGCCTGCTGACCCTGATGAAAGGCCAGCCTCTGGCCTATAACAAGGACAACCAGGAAGACAAGGAACCGCTGTTCGACGCCGCCGACACCCTGCGCGACTCGCTGCGGGCCTTTGCCGACATGGTGCCGGCGATCAAGCCCAAGCACGCGATGATGCGCGAAGCCGCGCTGCGCGGGTTTTCCACAGCCACCGACCTGGCCGACTACCTGGTGCGTCGCGGCCTGCCATTCCGTGACTGCCACGAAATCGTCGGTCATGCCGTGAAGTACGGTGTGGACAGCGGCAAGGACCTGGCGGAAATGAGCCTGGAAGAGCTGCGCAAGTTCAGCGACCAGATCGATCAGGACGTGTTCGCCGTGCTGACCCTCGAAGGCTCGGTCAATGCCCGTAACCACATCGGCGGTACTGCGCCGGCGCAGGTGAAGGCTGCCGTGGTTCGCGGTCAGGCGTTGCTCGCCAGCCGCTAAAAGCTAAAAACATCGCAGGTAAGTCGGAGCGGCGATCCGACTTGCCCGCGATGACATTCGCAAGAACGCTACAAAACCTACTTCTTGCTGGCGACCATCGCCATGAACGCCGGCATCGCCGCCTCTCTGTCCGCCGCAATTCGCTGAACGTTGGGGTTCTGTCCCAGACGCTCCAGCAACGCCTTGGCCGCCGGCATTTCTGCCAGCAGATCAATCCCGAACACCTTCTGCCCGACCGCACTGGCCAGTGACACGCTGTACTGGAAGTACAGATCGGCAATGCTCAAGCTTTCTCCAGCCACATAAGGGGCGAATTTGCCGTGCCAGGCCAGGGAGGCAAACCCCTGTAGCAACTCAGCCTTGCTCTTTTCCTTAATCGCCTCCGGCACCGTCATGCCAAAAAATGCCTCCGGGAAGCAGGCTCGCGCCGGCAGTTCGATGTACAGCTCGATTTCCTTGGCCAACGCCAGCACCTGCGCGCGCTCGAACGGCTCATTCGGTAGCAGCGGCTTGCCCTTTTGGGCTTGTTCGATGTACTCGAGAATCACACTGGTTTCATTGATGTAGCCCTGCTCGACGCCCAGTACCGGGACCTTGCCCCGCGGGCTGATCGCCAATGACTCCGGGGTCTGGGTCGGGACGAACATGACCTCCTCGAACGGCAGGCCTTTTTCCAGCAACGCCAGCTTGACCATGTTGTAATAGTTGCTGACACAAAATCCATAAAGTTTAAACATCACATAGCCTCCAGGCCGTGCGGGGTGGGCAGTGCGTGTTTATAGAACGTTGCCGGGATTCTTGCCAGAAGCATCATGCGGCTGAATGCGGGTAAACTGACCACCTTTCCCTGAGGAGCCTGCCGTGAGCGAGCCAACCGATATCGACAACGACAACGACGAAGAAGAGTTCGCCGAAAGCACCCTGATCCAGGCCATCGAAAACCAGATCGAAAGCGACAACCCGCCAGCGGCCAAGGCGACGCTCAACAAGCTGACGCTGGTGGGCTACGAGCGGGAAGAAATCCTCAACTTGATGGCTCACGTTCTGGCGGTAGAAATCGACGCGATCCTCGAAGAAGACCGCCCGTTCAACACCGAATGGTACGAAGCCGCGCTGCGCGCATTGCCTGAGTTGCCGCCGGAAAAGCAGTAAGCCCACATACTCCCTGTAGGAGCAGCCGGTCGACGCTCGATTGCTCGCGAAAACCCGAGAGCGCCGCGGGGTGTCAGGTTTCCAGCGTCATCGTTGACGACCTTCGCGAGCAATCGAGCGTCGACCGGCTGCTCCTACAGAGAAAAAACCCTGTCGCGGGCACTGGACATGCCGGACAAGCGGGTTCACCTTAGGGGCGCTGTCGTCCAATTCCTAGAAAGTCTGGAGTCCTTATGTCGCTTACCCCTGAGTTGGTTGCCGAACTGGAAGTCCTCGCACTCTTCAACCTGGACAGTTCCCAGGAAGGTCTGAAAATTCATCAGACCGCTGCCCCGAAACACATTGCCGCCGCCAAACGCCTCTTTGAAAAAGAACTGACCGACCAGCCTGATGGCGGTTACCTGACCAGCCTGGGTCGTGACGCCGCGCAAAATGTGCAATCCGTGCTGACAATTCTTAACGCCGAAGTAACAGCCTGAATTCTGCCGCATCGCCCACGGAGACCCCGACCCAGGGATTTCCGCGGGCACACTCCCCTGATTTCCGTCTCCAGCCGATAGAAATCTGACGCCAGAAAAAATCCGCTTAAAGGTCCTCGCCTCAAGGCGCTAAACTGCCCCTCATCCGAAGAGCCCCACGTCCGAGCCCTGCGAGCCGGTTTGAGCTGACATGACGCGCAACCATGAAATCCGCCCCGATCTGGACGAGGGAATCGACCGCAAGGTTCTCAGCCAGTTGCGCGCACGCTTTCTGAAACTCAACGAAGGACGCATGGCTCGCGCCATGGAAGGGTTGTCGACCCGCCAGCAAGGGGTCCTGACCTTGCTGCCGCTGTTTTTCCACGTGAACCATCCGCTGTTACCCGGCTACGTATCCGGCAGTACGCCGGCCGGGCTGTCGAATTTCGAACCGGATGCCAATGTCCTCGCTGAAGCCCAGCGCCTGACCCGATCGTTTTCCTACAAACCGCGCCACGGCAGCAACCCGCCCCGGCCGATTCACGGACTGTTCCTGATGGGCAGCCTCGGCACCCTGGCTCAGGCCGACCAGAGCGACATGGATGTGTGGGTCTGCCATGGGCCGGACCTGACCGAGAACGAACTCGCCGAACTGCACAAAAAATGCCAGTTGCTGGAAATCTGGGCCGCCAGCCAGGGTGCCGAGGCGCACTTCTTTCTGATCGACCCGACCCGTTTCGTCCGGGGCGAGCGCGATACCCAGCTGAGTTCGGAAGATTGTGGCACCACCCAGCACTACCTGTTGCTGGACGAGTTTTACCGCACTGCGATCTGGCTGGCCGGACGTACACCGATCTGGTGGCTGGTGCCGGTCTACGAAGAGTCGAGCTACGACCGCTACACCCATACCTTGATCTCCAAACGCTTCATCCGCACCGATGAAACCCTCGACCTCGGCAATCTGGCCTTCATCCCGCCCGGTGAATTTATCGGCGCCGGGCTCTGGCAGTTGTTCAAGGGCATCGAGTCACCCTACAAGTCGGTACTCAAGCTGTTGCTGACTGAGGTTTACGCCAGTGAACACCCAAGGGTTCATTGCCTGAGCCTGCGCTTCAAACAAGCGGTATTCGCCAACCGGCTCGACCTCGACGAACTGGACCCGTATGTCGTGGTGTACCGGCGCATCGAGGAATACCTGGTCGCCCGCAACGAACCGGAACGGCTGGAGCTGGTGCGTCGCGCGCTGTACCTGAAGGTCAATCGCAAACTCACCGGCAGCAGCCGCACCCAGAGCTGGCAACGCTCTTTGCTCGAGCGCCTGGCCCGCGAATGGCACTGGGACCAGCGCCAACTGGCCCTGCTCGATAGCCGCAGTCAGTGGAAAATCCGCCAGGTCAGCTCCGAGCGGCGGGCGCTGGTCAATGAGCTGAACTACAGCTACCGCTTCCTCACCCAGTTTGCCCGTCACGAACAAACGGTCAGCCGCATCAACAAACGCGACCTGAGTGTCCTCGGCCGTCGCCTGTACGCCGCGTTCGAGCGCAAGGCCGGCAAAGTCGAGCTCATCAACCCCGGTATCGCCCCGGACCTGGCTGAAGACACCCTGACGCTGGTGCACGCACCGAACAGGAAAGAACCGGGGCAAAGCCAGTGGCGCCTGTACAACAGCAACCTGACGGCGCTGGAGTGGGAACATTTCGCGCCGATCAAACGCAGCCGCCACTTGCTGGAACTGCTGACCTGGTGTCACCGTAACGGAGTGATCGACAGCAGTACCCGCCTGGCCCTGCACCCCGGCACCAGCGACTTGAGCGAATTCGAACTGTTCAACTTGCTCGGCAGCCTGCAACAGACCATCGCCCTGCCCTTGCCCACCGTCGCCGAAGAACCTCTGCTGCGCGCCAGCGTGCCAAGTGAAGTGCTGATTCTGGTGAATGTCGGCATCGATCCGCTCAAGCACCATCGCGATCTGAACATCCTGATGACCACCGAGCGCACCGATTCCCTGAGCTACGCCGGTGTCCGGGAAAACCTGGTGCTGACCCTGGACCAGGTCACGCTCAACAGCTGGAATGAAGTGCTGGTCGGTCGCTACGACGGCCCCCACGCCCTGCTCGAGTGCATCCGCGATTACCTCAACAACCTGCCGGCCGGGCCACATCAGCCGAAACTGCGGGTACGTTGCTTCTGCCATAACCGCGCGCAGTTCATCGCCCAACGAGTGGAAGAACTCCTCGATACCGCGCAGAACCTGCTGTTGAGCCGGCTCAATCATCGCTACCTGATCCAGGTCCAGCAGCACTACCACGTACTGGAGTTGGTGTCGGGCCAGGTCCAGCACGTCGCGCTGGCCACTCTACCGGCGCTGGTCGATTACCTGGGCGAGGAAATGGCCGGCTACAGCCCGTTGCACCTGGATCCGAAGGCACTGGAAGACCACGACCTCGCGCTGTTCCTGCCGACGGGCCAGCCGGACTGCATACAAGTGTTCTATCGGGTCAACGAAAATCAGGCCGATCTGTACGTGCTCGATGAGCTCAATGCCCTGTGGCAGCAACACCTGCCCTGGCACGACGAGCAAAGCCTGCTGGTGCCGCTGCAGCGTTTCCTGCAATCGATCCAGCACCGTCGCGATACCCTGTTGCCAATGGATGCTGCCCACCCCTTGAACCTCGACACCCTGTATTGCCAGTTGCTGCCGTCAGGCCCTGGCCGGGCGCGCCGCTTCGAAGCCCGGCCGGCACCGCAGACACCGGTGAACAAGCCGTTCTACGACGTGCAGGCGATCATCGGCAAAGCCGCACCGGGTCAGGTGCAGGTCACGCTGTATTGCAATCAACGGGAGTTTTCCGAGTTGGAACATGGCGACCAGCTGTTCAGCGTGGTCGCCCGGGAAATCGTCGGGCAGCGCCGGGAGACCGAACGTTATCGCTGCTACATCACTGACCTCGACCTGTCAGGCCTGCTCGGCGAAGGGCAGAGTTCCACTCATCTGTACCTGCGCTACAAGGCTGACCTGGAGCACGCGTTGAACGAGGCGCTCGATCAGGTCTGAGGGGTGTCACTCGGGGAACGCGCCGCCATTGGCCGGCTGCGATTCGACTTCCAGCAGCGTCAGCTTCAGGGTCTTGCCGCCCGGAGCCGGCCAATCGATATGCTGACCAACCTTCAAGCCGAGCAGTGCGCTGCCCACCGGTGCCAGGATCGAGACCTTGCCTTCGTCGGCATTCGCATCCTTGGGGTACACCAGGGTCAGGTGGTAGTCCTTGCCACTGCCTTCTTCACGGCAATGCACACGGGAATTCATGGTCACGACATCCGCCGGCACTTCATCGTGGCCGACCACGGTATCGGCGCGATCCAGTTCGGTTTGCAGCGCAATAACGCCCGGCAGTGTCTCGTCCAGGCTATCGATCAGACGCTCCAGACGCTGGACGTCCAAACGGGTAAGAGTGATGGAAGGTGCGGTCATGATCTGGGCAGACTCCTTTCTTCTGCACGAAAAAAGCAAAACCCCGCCAGAAAAAGGCGGGGTTTTCACAAGCCTCGGTGGGTTGAGGCGTTTCCGGACACTATCACAGCTCAAAAAATATACAAGCCGCCACACGGCGGCGTAGGAGCTGCCGCAGGCTGCGATCTGTTGATCTTGTTCTTCAGCAATCTACAGAGCTGCCAAAAGATCGCAGCCTTCGGCAGCTCCTACAGAGCGCCAGCCTTGCGATTCGAAGCCTGCGCGCAAATCACGCGCCGACGATCGTCATCGGCCGAACGCCACTCACGTATATCTTCGACATGGCGGAAGCAGCCCAGACAGACTTTCTGCTCATCCAGCCGGCAAACTCCGCTGCACGGCGACGGCACCGCCGGGCTGACATTGCTGTAGAGCGGCTTGGGCGCACGGACAGGCGCAGCCTGGGTCACGATCTCACAGGCCTTCGAAATCGAGCTCGACACCAGCCTGCTGCTGGACGATACGCTCGAGCATTTCACCCAACTGCTCTTCACTCTTGTCGCACATCCAGCGCTCGCTTTCTTCGTCGTAGTCGAAGTGGAAACCGCCGGAAACCGCTGCCAGCCACAGTTGACGCAGCGGCTCCTGGCGACTGAAGATCAACTGGCTGCCGTTCTCGAACTTGACGGTCAGCACACCGGCCGAGCTTTCGAGGTCAATGTCCAGGTCGCTGTCGTCAAAGATGTCCTCCAGGGTTTGCTGGGTGGTATCGACCAGGTCATGGAAACGCGCTTCGGACAAACTCATTACGGCAACCTCAAAAAGTGTCTGATCAGGCTCAAGCGCCGCAAGATACGACCGAGCCCTGTCGATTGCAAAGGATAACGACCTGAGGGAGCGAGCTTGCTCGCGAATGGCAGGTACATTCAACCTGTTCGTTGGCTGACACACCGCTTTCGTCGGATCGCCGCCCGGAGCAAGTCGGATCGCCGCACCGCCGCTCCCTCAGGGATTGCGTGATACCGGCTGGCCACGGCCCAAGCCCCGCCGGACGGGAGCCCCGTTGCATAGGCAAGCTGCCGGGTGGCCGGTATACTCCGGCGCAATTAATGCATTTTCAAGGATTTCGCCATGAAGCGCCTGATCTCTTCCCTTGCTGCGATCGTCGCGGTTGCCTGCCTTGTGTCGGCCTGTGGTCAAAAAGGCCCGCTGTACCTGCCTGACGAAAATCAGGACCCTGCCGAGCAGGCCATATCGTCGCAACAACAGCCTGCCTCGAAAGCACACAAGCACGACGTCTACCAATAAGGGAACCTCATGGACGCTTTTAACTACCGTGACGGTGAACTGTTCGCGGAAGGTGTTGCCCTGTCTGCCATCGCCGAGCGCTTTGGTACACCGACCTACGTTTACTCCCGTGCACACATCGAAGCCCAATACCTGGCTTACGCCGATGCACTGGCCGGCATGCCGCACCTGGTGTGCTTTGCTGTAAAGGCCAACTCCAACCTGGGCGTACTGAATGTCCTGGCGCGTCTGGGCGCCGGTTTCGACATCGTCTCCCGTGGCGAGCTGGAACGCGTACTGGCCGCTGGCGGCAGCGCCGACAAGATCGTGTTCTCCGGTGTCGGCAAGACCCGTGACGACATGCGTCGCGCCCTGGAAGTCGGCGTGCACTGCTTCAACGTCGAATCCACCGACGAGCTGGAACGCCTGCAAGTGGTCGCCGCCGAACTGGGCGTTCGCGCGCCGATTTCGCTGCGCGTGAACCCGGACGTAGATGCCGGCACCCACCCGTACATTTCCACCGGTCTCAAAGAGAACAAGTTCGGCATCGCCATCGCCGACGCCGAAGACGTGTACGTGCGTGCCGCGCAACTGCCGAACCTGGAAGTGGTCGGCGTCGATTGCCACATCGGCTCGCAACTGACCACCCTGCCTCCGTTCATCGACGCTCTCGACCGCCTGTTGGGCCTGGTCGACCGCCTCGGCGATTGTGGCATCTACCTGCGCCACATCGATCTCGGTGGTGGCCTGGGCGTGCGATACAAGGACGAGGAGCCGCCACTGGCTGCCGACTACATCAAGGCCGTGCGCGAGCGTCTCGACGGTCGTGACCTGGCGCTGGTGTTCGAGCCGGGCCGCTTCATCGTGGCCAACGCTGGCGTGCTGCTGACCCAGGTCGAGTACCTCAAGCACACCGAGCACAAAGACTTCGCCATCGTCGACGCCGCCATGAACGACCTGATCCGCCCGGCGCTGTATCAAGCCTGGATGGACGTCACTGCCGTGCGCCCGCGCGCCTCTGCTGCTCGCGCCTACGACATCGTCGGCCCGATCTGCGAGACCGGCGACTTCCTGGCCAAGGATCGTCAACTTGCACTGGAAGAAGGCGACCTGCTGGCCGTGCATTCGGCCGGTGCCTATGGGTTTGTCATGAGCTCCAACTACAACACCCGCGGCCGTACCGCTGAAGTGTTGGTGGACGGTGATCAGGCATTTGAAGTGCGTCGCCGTGAGACGGTAGCCGAGTTGTTTGCTGGCGAAAGCCTGCTGCCGGAGTAAAACCATGCTGCTGCGTTTTACCAAGATGCACGGCCTGGGCAATGACTTCATGGTCCTCGACCTGGTCAGCCAGCACGCACATATTCTGCCCAAGCACGCCAAACAATGGGGTGACCGGCACACCGGCATCGGTTTCGACCAGTTGCTGATCGTCGAGGCGCCGAGTAACCCGGACGTGGACTTCCGCTATCGGATCTTCAACTCCGACGGTTCCGAAGTGGAACAGTGCGGTAACGGTGCGCGCTGCTTCGCTCGCTTCGTACTGGACAAGCGCCTGACCGCAAAACGGCAGATCCGCGTCGAGACCAAAAGCGGCGTCATCGAACTGGACGTGCGAAACGACGGCCAGATCAGTGTCAACATGGGCGCCCCGCGCCTGGTGCCGGCGGATATTCCGTTCCAGGCGCCGGAGCAGGCCAAGAGTTATCAGGTCGATGTCGACGGCACCCCGGTCGATCTGGCTGCCGTGTCCATGGGCAACCCCCATGCCGTGCTGCGGGTCAGCGATATCAACAATGCGCCGGTGCATGAACTGGGGCCGAAAATCGAACATCACCCGCGCTTCCCGGCACGGGTCAATGTCGGTTTTCTCCAGGTCATCGACCGGAGCCGCGCGCAGTTGCGCGTCTGGGAGCGTGGAGCCGGGGAAACCCAGGCCTGCGGAACCGGCGCCTGTGCCGCCGCAGTGGCCGCGATCAGCCAGGGGTGGATGGATTCGCCGCTATTGATCGATCTGCCTGGCGGGCGCTTGTCCATCGAATGGGCAGGCCCTGGCCAACCGGTGATGATGACCGGCCCGGCAGTGCGCGTATATGAAGGACAAGTGCGTCTTTGAGTGAGCGAAATCCATGACCGACAAGCCCCAGGTACCCGCACGACAAGCTGACGAATCACCGTCCGAAAGCCTGGAGGCGGCGGCTGTTGCCGCGTACCTGGAGGCTCATCCGGACTTCTTCGTCGAGCACGAAGAACTGCTCCCGTCCCTGCGTATTCCCCATCGACGCGGCGATACCGTGTCGCTGGTGGAACGTCAGATGACGATACTGCGCGACCGCAACATTGAACTGCGTCATCGCCTGTCGCATTTGATGGACGTGGCCCGGGACAACGACCGGCTGTTCGACAAGACCCGTCGCCTGATCCTGGCGTTGATGGATGCCGCCAGCCTGGAAGACGTGGTGATGTGCGTCGAAGACAGCCTGCGTCAGGAGTTCCAGGTGCCCTTCGTCAGCCTCATCCTGCTCGGCGACAACGCCATGTCGGTGGGCCGCTGGGTCACCCACGCCGAAGCACAAGTGGCCATCGGTGGTTTACTCTCGGAAGACAAAAGCGTCAGCGGCAGCCTGCGCGAGCACGAACTGGACTTCCTGTTCGGTGAAGAACAGCGCAAGCAGATTGGCTCCACCGCGGTCGTTGTCATCAGCCACCAAGGCATCCACGGCATCCTGGCCATCGCCAGCCGTGATCCGCAGCACTACAAAAGCTCGGTGGGCACCCTGTTCCTGAGCTACATCGCTGAAGTCATGGGTCGCGTACTGCCACGGGTCAACAACTCCCTGCGCTCGGTACGCTGAACATGGAACGGCAACTGGACGCTTACTGCGAACACCTGCGCAGTGAGCGGCAGGTGTCGCCGCACACGCTATCGGCCTACCGCCGCGACCTCGATAAAGTGCTGGGCTGGTGCGTCAAACAGAACATCGGCAGCTGGGCGGCGCTGGACATCCAGCGCCTGCGCAGCCTGATTGCCCGCTTGCACGCCCAGGGCCAATCGTCCCGCAGCCTGGCGCGATTGCTGTCTGCCGTTCGCGGGCTCTATCATTACCTGAACCGCGAAGGTCTGTGCGACCACGATCCGGCCAATGGTCTTGCGCCGCCGAAAGGCGAACGCCGCCTGCCGAAAACCCTCGACACCGACCGCGCCCTGCAACTGCTTGAAGGCGGGGTTGAAGATGACTTTCTGGCACGTCGGGACCAGGCGATTCTGGAGCTGTTCTATTCCTCCGGGCTGCGGTTGTCGGAGTTGACGGGACTCAATCTCGACCAGCTCGACCTGGCTGACGGTATGGTCCAGGTACTCGGCAAAGGCAGCAAGACTCGTCTGCTGCCGGTAGGAAGAAAGGCCCGCGAAGCCCTGGAACAGTGGCTGCCACTGCGGGCCATGGCCAACCCGGCGGACGATGCGGTGTTTGTCAGCCAACAAGGTCGCCGTCTCGGTCCGCGGGCGATCCAGGTGCGGGTCAAGGCTGCCGGAGAACGCGAATTGGGGCAAAACCTGCATCCGCACATGCTGCGGCACTCCTTCGCCAGCCATTTACTGGAGTCCTCCCAGGACCTGCGCGCGGTGCAGGAACTGCTCGGACACTCGGACATCAAGACCACGCAGATCTACACCCACCTGGACTTCCAGCATCTTGCAGCGGTCTACGACAGCGCCCACCCACGGGCCAAACGCATGAAAGGCGACGATTCATGAGTATTCAATTGATCACCTTCGACCTCGACGACACCCTGTGGGACACCGCCCCCGTGATCGCCAGCGCCGAAACCGTTTTGCGTGAATGGCTGACCGAGCACGCGCCCAACCTTGGGGCAGTGCCGGTGGAGCATCTGTGGGCTATTCGCGAGCGTATATTGAGCAACGAGCCAAGCCTCAAGCACCGCATCAGCGCCCTGCGTCGACGGGTGCTGTTCCATGCGCTGGAAGAGTCCGGTTACGGGCATGACGAGGCGTCGGATCTGGCGGACAAGAGTTTTGAAGTGTTTCTGCACGCTCGCCATCAGATCGATGTGTTTCCGGAGGTCGAACCGACCCTGGAAATCCTCGCCAATCATTACGCCCTCGGCGTGGTCACCAATGGCAACGCCGATGTGCGTCGGCTGGGGCTGGCGGACTACTTCAAGTTTGCGTTGTGTGCCGAAGACATCGGCATCGCCAAACCCGATGCGCGACTGTTTCATGAGGCGTTGCAGCGTGGTGGCGCGACCGCTGAAACGGCGGTGCACATTGGCGATCATCCGGGCGATGACATTGCCGGTGCGCAACAGGCGGGAATGCGGGCGATCTGGTTCAACCCGGCGGGCAAGGTCTGGGAAGCCGATCGCTTGCCGGATGCGGAGATTCGCAGCCTGACTGATTTGCCGGCATTGCTGGCGAGTTGGAATACCCTTTAGTTTCGAGGTGATTTCACAAAGATCGCAGCCTTCGGCAGCTCCTACAGAAGTTTGCGTATACCTGTAGGAGCTGCCGAAGGCTGCGATCTTTTGCTTTTCCATGAGGCATGAAAAAGCCCGCGGCGACGGCGGGCTTTTTCAGCAAGCGGGTAGCAGGCTCAGATAGGCCGGCTGCCGTACTTGTTGTCAGGCTTCTTGGGCGGATCGGCGACCACATTGGCCTCCACTTCCTGCACCTTGCCACCCTTGGCCAAAAACTCCTCCATGGCCCGCGCGAGAGCATCGCGTTCCTTGTTCTTGGCTTCGACACTCGGTAGTTCATCGACCGATACCGCTGCCTTGGCCTTGCCTTTGGCGGTCGGAACCGGCGCATCACCGCCGTCGTCTTCAGCGACGTCTTCCGCCGCTGCTTCCAGACCTTCTTCGGTTTCGTCGTCGCCTACTTCGAGGTCGTCGTTTTCCAGATCATCGTCGCTCATGTTCTACCTCATGACTTGCGAAAAGCAGATTAGTTATAGCCCAGCTTTGCCCTCTGTCGAAGGCTGCCGGAAAAAAATCAACAACCGCTGCTGACCAGCGGTTATGCCTCTTCACCGTGCACGGTGGCGAGGACTTTACGGGCACCGCCATGATCACGGTGCTCGCCCAGGTAAACGCCTTGCCAGGTCCCCAACGCCAGCCGGCCCGCCGAAATCGGCAAACTGAGCTGACAGCCAAGCACGCTGGCCTTGAAGTGCGCCGGGAGGTCGTCCAGGCCTTCGTCGTTATGCTCATAGTCGCCTGTTCCTTGTGGGATCAGACGATTGAAAAATCGTTCGAAGTCGCGACGTACCGCCGGATCGGCGTTCTCGTTGATGGTCAACGACGCCGAGGTATGCTGCAGCCACAAATGCAACAGACCGACCCGACACGCCTTGAGTTCAGGCAAGCCGGCGAGTAACTCGTCCGTTACCAGATGAAAGCCCCGGGGCCTCGCCCGCAAGGTAATCAGAGTCTGTTGCCACATACAGTTCTCCGCACGTTCGGGGCGCATTCTAGCGCGCTCTGGGAAAAAACAAAGGCCCTAATACTCCTTCAATCCTGTAAGCCTTCGACCGCACAAAAACACCCGGTGCAAACATCGCAAAACCTGTAGGAAAAAACCTTTCAGCTCAGCTCTCAATGACAAATTCCAGACAAAAAAATGCCCGGCAAGCCGGGCAAGTTTTTTACGGGCGTGCTTACAAGTTGTAGCCGCGCTCGTTGTGAAGCGCCAGATCGATGCCGACCGCTTCTTCTTCTTCGTTGATGCGCAGGCCCATGACCGCATCCAGCACCTTGAGGATGATGAATGTGGCGATCGCGGTGTAGATCACCGTGAAGCCCACGCCTTTGCACTGAATCCACACTTGTGCGGCGATGTCGGTGACAGTGCCGAAGCCGCCCAGGGACGGCGCAGCGAACACACCAGTCAGGATTGCGCCGAGGATACCGCCGATACCGTGTACGCCAAAGGCGTCCAGGGAGTCGTCATAGCCGAGCTTGCGCTTGAGGGTGGTCGCGCAGAAGAAGCACACCACGCCAGCCGCCAGACCGATGACCAGCGCGCCCATCGGGCCAACGGTGCCGGCAGCCGGGGTGATTGCCACCAGACCGGCAACCACGCCAGATGCGATACCCAGTGCGCTAGGTTTGCCGTGGGTGATCCACTCGGCGAACATCCAGCCCAATGCCGCAGCGGCGGTTGCGATCTGGGTCACCAGCATCGCCATACCGGCGGTGCCGTTGGCCGCAGCGGCGGAACCGGCGTTGAAACCGAACCAGCCGACCCACAGCATGGCCGCGCCCATCAAGGTGTAACCGAGGTTGTGCGGCGCCATCGGCGTGGTCGGGAAGCCTTTGCGCTTGCCCAGCACCAGGCAGGCAACCAGACCGGCCACACCGGCGTTGATGTGCACCACCGTGCCACCGGCGAAGTCCAGAACACCCCAGTCCCACAACAGGCCGCCGTTACCGGACCAGACCATGTGCGCAATCGGCGCGTAAACCAGGGTGAACCACACGCCCATGAAAACCAGCATCGCGGAGAACTTCATCCGCTCGGCGAAAGCGCCGACGATCAACGCCGGGGTGATGATCGCGAAAGTCATCTGGAAGGTGACGAACACCGCCTCAGGGAACAGCGCCGCAGGCCCGGTCAGGCTGGCTGGCGTGATGCCGGCGAGGAATGCCTTGCCCATGCCGCCGAAGAACGAGTTGAAGTTGACGACGCCCTGCTCCATGCCCGTGGTGTCGAACGCGATGCTGTAGCCATAAATGACCCACAGGACGCTGATCAGACCGGTAATGGCGAAGCACTGCATCATCACGGAAAGAATGTTTTTCGACCGAACCATGCCGCCGTAGAACAGCGCGAGGCCGGGAATGGTCATGAACAGCACCAAGGCTGTAGAGGTCATCATCCAGGCGGTATCGCCGGAGTTGAGGACAGGTGCCGCCACTTCGTCTGCCGCCAAGGCAAGGCTGGGCATTACGATGGACAACAGGGCTCCTAGCCCTGCGAATTTACGCAGAGTCATATTGTTTTCTCCTGGGGCGTTGGGTTTGTGGCGGCTTAGATAGCGTCGGTATCGGTTTCGCCGGTACGGATGCGAATCGCCTGTTCCAGATTGACCACGAAGATCTTGCCGTCACCGATCTTGCCGGTGTTGGCAGCCTTGGTGATGGCCTCGATTACCCGGTCGAGATCCTTGTCGTCGATGGCGACGTCGATCTTCACCTTGGGCAGGAAATCGACCACGTATTCCGCGCCGCGATACAGCTCGGTGTGACCCTTCTGCCGACCAAAGCCTTTGACTTCAGTGACGGTAATGCCCTGCACGCCGATCTCGGACAGCGACTCGCGTACGTCGTCCAGCTTGAACGGCTTGATGATGGCAGTGACTAGCTTCATGAAAACTCTCTCCCGAATTGGTGGACTTGCCCCAGGAAAACAAACCCGACTCAAGTCTAAGCGCAGTGCCTGTCTTTGTAACGCATCGTCGGCCCTTACCTGCCCGTCCGACGCCCCTCACGAAACACTCCCCCGCTTCGCTTGGCGCACTGCGTTCGTCACAGGGACTGCATCAGTGCATGGGTCATCAGGGTCTAAGCAGAAAGCTTGCCATCTCCACAAAAGCTATCGTTTTCAAGCCTTTACCCGCAGATGACTGCTACTTCGCAACAACACTCGACGCGATACGCACAACAACGGTGCGACACCGTCCGTCCCCATGCGCGAAAAGCGTGCATCCCTTGCCCGCGCAAATGACTATAGACACTGCGTGATACACTGCCCGGCATTGTTTCCAGGACATTGCCCATGCTCGCGCCAAAAGACTTCCTCGACGCCCTCACCGGCACCGCCTCCCGCCTCTTCAGCGGCGACACGCCTCTGCCGAAAGCTGAAATCGAAAGCCAGTTCAAAATGTTGCTGCAGAGCGGCTTCAGCAAACTGGATCTGGTGAGCCGGGAAGAATTCGATAGCCAGATGGTTGTATTGGCACGCACCCGGGCGCGGCTGGAGAGCCTTGAGGCGAAGGTGGCGGAGCTGGAAGCGAAGCTGAATCCACCAGCCGAGTAACACCACGATCCCTGTGGGAGCGAGCCTGCTCGCGATTGAAGGTCGGAACGACCTTGCACTTCACCTGTAGGAGCTGCCGAAGGTTCGGGCCGCGTTCGGACGATCTTTTGATCTTCAGCCCCGCAACAATCCCGGCAACGTCCTACAAACATCACACCGCCGTCCGATTGCGCCGCGAAGTATCCGATCTCTAAGCTCATCCCCAGCTGAATATTCAGCACCGGGTTTGGCGACCTGGATAGCATCCGACGCACCGCGACCACATTCGATTCAGGGAATTATCCCATCTCGAATTATGGCGGCTGTGCGTGGGAGACCTTCAGGTCTGCCGGTTTGTCCGGATGCACCGGTTCGCCAACCCGCGCGCAGCTGCCACCCTTTCGTTTGGCGACGAACAGAGGCAGCTTCCTTCATACGCATCCGGAGTTGCAAAATGGAAGAAAGCTATCTAATCCCTCACGTCTTCACCCGCCACAAACTCCACCTCCACGCCCTCCTAATACAAAACCAACCCTGGTTCAGCGCACGCGACCTAGGGCGATTTCTACGCATCCACCTCAACGACCGCCAAGTCCGAAAACTCGACCCCGACCAATACCAAACAGCCAAAACCCTCATCCACGGACATATCGAAAACACCCTGCTGGTCAGCGAATCCGGCGTCTACGCATTACTGGTCTACCACTACTGCCCCGAATACCGAGCTCTGCGTGAATGGCTCACCCACGAAGTTGTTCCTGCCCTGCGAGATGCCCAATACCCCATCACAACCGAACGCCCGCAACTGAGCCTGCTCAACTGGCCGGAAATGTCGTTGAGTTTGCTGCACTGGAACAACCAGCCGTGGATTCGATTGCAGGATGTGCCGCAGCTATTGCCTGATCAGGTTACTCCCAGGCCCGCTATCAATGCGCCTTGGTGGAAAAGAGCCGCGAAGATGCTTCACGCATTCTGAATAAAAAACCCCACGCTTTCGGCGTGGGGTTCAATAAATCCAGGACAACAATCAGGCGCAGTGCGCGAGTCGCTCAACCTGATCCCGAATCGCAGCCCCTCGTTCAATCTCGGCTTTACGCAAATCGTAAGTCGATTGCAAGTTCAGCCAAAATTCCGGGGTCGTGTCCAGACAGATAGATAACCTAAGAGCCATATCAGCACTGACACCCCGACGCTGGAGCACGATATCGTTCACCGTGGGTGTCGAAACGCTCAATGCTCTGGCCAATGCTGCAGCCGTAAGGCTCAGAGGCTCCAGGTATTCCTCTTTGAGGATCTCGCCAGGGTGAACCGGGCGCATACCATTCTTAGTCATTACTCACCTCAGTGATAATCGACGATTTCGACATTCTCTGGTCCGTTAGCACCCCAAATGAAGCAAATTCGCCATTGAGCGTTGATGCGGATGCTGTACCGACCTTTTCGACCGCCCTCCAACGCTTCCAGGCGATTGCCCGGTGAAGATCGAAAATCTGCGTGGGAGCGAGCCTGCTCTCGATAAAGTCAGAACGACCTTCAGATTTACCTGTAGGAATTGCCGAGCCTGCGATCTTTCCGCCCGCAGTAATCCCGGCAATGCCCTACAACGTTCTCGTCCGCGGTCTGATTGCGCCTCAAATCCACCCTTTCTAAGCTCACTTCTCAAAGCGCGAGCGCTGCACTCGCTCGGAAAAAAATTCAGTCCAGCTTGAATAATGGACTATGACGAGTGCGATACACCCAAAGGAATGTTCATAACACCACAAGGAGCAATACCCATGAAACTATCCAAGTCTTTAATTGCGGCTTTCGCATTGACTGCATTTCACATAAGTCCAGCTGTCGCCGGGCCGCCTGTGACAGTCACTTTCAAGAACCTTGGAACACAGACTGCTATGTATACCCCTACAACCAACAACGAAGCCACGACAAAAGCCAACGCATTAACTACTCCACAAGAGTCCGTAATTGCAAATGGCTCGGATACGTACACCATACAAAGCCGGATGTTTCCTGGCCACAACTATGCTAATTTGCGATATCAAATGGGTAGAAAGAAATGTATTTATTTAGCTACATTTGTGGAGACTGTTGGCCCAGGCGCGACCAAAATCCCAAAATGGAATAATACGGCAACTCCTAGCGGCGGCGCCACCTGCACCATCAAGGTAACTAGAACAAATCCGTCCTCCTATGCCTGGTCAGTAGTAATCACCATGAAGTGAAGCATGTAGCGGGCCTTAAGTGGTTTGCAAGATCTTGCCAAAGTATCAATATTATCAAGCGATAGATCATATTTTAGTCATCAAACAGGGAGTTGCAAAAAATGTTTAATTCACTAAACAATTCTGCAGTTAACAGCGGCCAAACGCTGGCTGGAACTAAAAAACTGACAGCGACTCCCAGCAAAAACCCAGGTATCAACCAAAGTAGCCCCCAGGGCCGGTATGGCAACGCACGAGATAGCAGTACCGTTTCCACGCTAGCGAGCCAATTGAGCGAAGCCTCAGTACGTGCACAGGCCCGGGATGCACGCCTAACTAGAATGGAGCTGGATTCGATGGCTAAAAACACATTCAACGAATTGGAGAGTGCTAATTATACTATCAATAAATCAAAATACGACTCTGAAGTTCCTGACACAGATGATGCCACATTATTAGCACGCGCAAAAAGTGCGACACAGTATACAAACGGATTCGGCAAAAATCCGTTTTCGGGGATGCCCAAGGATCAACTGACCTTAATAACTTACGATGACAGCGGCACCTTTACTGTCAATGAAAGGCGGGCAGCATTGGAAGAATCGGCCAAACAAGAATCTACTTGGCGACAGCAATTTTCGGCCAAGGCAATTGATGAATACAACCGTACTGGAAAGCTTACTAACTCTTTCCAAATTGCCCTTGATCGTTACAAAGTTCTGCCCGCAGTGGAGCAAGCACAGTATCCAAATGACTACGCAACCAAACTTAAGTTGTGGATAGATTTAGATTTCAACTATTTTACGCATATCGCAGAAGGCAAAAAAAAGATGGATACCGAGCGCTTCGCCAGCAAAATCCTGGACGGTGACAGTAGTTTGTTTGACGACACAACCTCTTCCAAAGAAGCTGCCTCAACATAAATTATTTGATTTTTCACGCAGAATAAATTCGAAAAATCAAATACCTGCGATATGTTTTGCAGACACTCCTTATGCAACTCGCAAACAGCGTTGAGTAGTGCGATTGCTCAGGAGGAGGATTTGCCACCGCAGCCGAACGCAGCGTTTGGCTGCTGTTACAGATCGTAGCTTCAGCAACATTCTGCGAAAGTTTCCCTCCTCTCCGGCCAAACTCCACGACTACCCTTCAACAACCCGCAGGAAGCGGCCCCGTTTAACTCAAGGAACGACCATGTCCCTCTCCATCGTCCACAGCCGCGCCCAGGTGGGCGTGGAAGCGCCTGCCGTAACCGTAGAAGTTCATCTGGCCAACGGCCTGCCGTCGTTGACGATGGTCGGTCTACCTGAAGCCGCAGTGAAGGAAAGCAAGGACCGGGTGCGCAGTGCGATCATCAATTCCGGGCTGCAATTTCCGGCGCGACGCATCACCTTGAATCTGGCCCCGGCGGATTTGCCCAAGGATGGCGGGCGATTCGATCTGGCGATTGCCCTGGGGATTCTCTCGGCCAGTGTGCAGGTGCCGACGTTGACACTGGATGACGTGGAGTGTCTGGGGGAGTTGGCGCTTTCCGGCGCAGTGCGACCGGTGCGCGGGGTGCTGCCGGCGGCATTGGCGGCGCGCAAGGCCGGACGCTGGTTGATGGTGCCGCAGGCGAATGCCGAGGAGGCTTGTCTGGCATCAGGGTTGAAGGTCATCGCAGTGGACCATCTGCTGCAGGCGGTGGCGCATTTCAATGGGCACACCCCCATCGAGCCTTACGTTTCCAACGGTTTGCTCCACGCCAGCAAACCCTATCCCGACTTGAATGAAGTCCAAGGGCAAATGGCGGCCAAACGCGCACTGCTGATTGCGGCAGCGGGTGCGCATAACCTCCTGTTCAGCGGGCCACCGGGCACAGGCAAGACGCTGTTGGCGAGCCGATTGCCAGGGCTGCTGCCACCCCTGGCCGAGAACGAAGCACTGGAAGTCGCAGCGATTCAATCCGTCGCCAGTTGTGTGCCACTGAGCCATTGGCCACAACGCCCCTTCCGACAACCACACCATTCCGCCTCTGGACCGGCACTGGTGGGCGGCGGTTCGAAACCGCAACCCGGCGAAATCACCCTCGCTCACCATGGCGTGCTGTTCCTCGATGAACTCCCGGAATTTGATCGCAAGGTACTGGAGGTACTGAGAGAGCCACTGGAATCCGGCCACATCGTGATTTCCCGCGCCAAGGACCGCGTGCGCTTTCCGGCGCGCTTTCAGCTAGTCGCCGCGATGAATCCCTGCCCCTGTGGATATCTTGGCGAACCGAGCGGCCGTTGCTCCTGTACACCGGACATGGTTCAGCGCTATCGCAACAAATTGTCCGGGCCCTTGCTGGACCGCATCGACCTGCATCTGACCGTAGCCCGGGAAAGCACGGCGCTGAATCCGATCAAAACCGGTGACGATACAGCCAGCGCTTCTGCCCTGGTCGCCCAGGCCAGGGAGCGCCAGCAACAACGCCAGGGCTGCGCCAATGCCTTTCTCGACCTGCCAGGGCTGCGCCGGCATTGCGCGCTGTCCAAAGCAGACGAAGGCTGGCTGGAAAGCGCCTGCGAGCGATTGACCCTTTCGCTTCGTGCTGCTCACCGTCTACTGAAAGTCGCCCGTACCCTGGCGGATCTGGAACAAGTAGATGCTATCGGTCGCAGCCACGTAGCCGAAGCACTGCAATATCGGCCATCCGCATCCAGCTAGAAACTCAATAGATTGGCATCGAGTGCACCCGGTCGTCCCGGGCGCCTGACCCAATGATGACATCAGCCGGGTAATAGCCCAGAGCAAAAGGGTTAACGATAGACAGGATGACGGCGGCAGAGCTCCACCACTTGTTCGCGCACGTGGTGCCCGACCCTCTCGCTGTCGCCGTTTTCCAGGGCGTCCAGTACGTCGCACAACCAGCCCGCCAATTGTTCACATTCGATCACGCCGAAACCACGGGTGGTGATGGCTGGGGTACCGATGCGCAGTCCGGAGGTCACGAACGGTGAGCGCGGGTCATTGGGCACCGAGTTTTTATTAGCGGTGATATAGGCATTGCTCAGGGCTGCATCGGCTTCCTTACCGGTATAAGTCCTGTCGGACAGATCGATTAGCATCATATGGTTATCGGTGCCACCGGAAACGATCTTGTAACCCCGCCCTTGCAGCACGGCCGCCATGGCCCGGGCGTTGATCACCACCTGGGTCTGATAAGTTTTGAACTCGGGCCTCAGTGCTTCCTTGAAGGCGACTGCCTTGGCGGCGATCTGGTGCATCAATGGGCCGCCCTGGACACCCGGGAATACCGCAGAATCGAGCTTTTTGTAGAACGCTTCATCTTGCCCCTTGGACAATATCAAGCCACCCCGTGGGCCCCGCAGGGTCTTGTGCGTGGTGCTGGTGACCACATGGGCGTGCGGCAATGGGTCCGGGTATTCTCCCGCGGCGACCAACCCTGCGACGTGGGCCATGTCGACCCAGAAAATGGCCCCGACCTTGTCGGCAATGGCTCGCATGCGCGCCCAGTCCTTGTACCGGGAGTAGGCGGAAAAACCACCGATCAGCATCTTCGGCCGGGTTTCCAGGGCGATACGCTCCATCTCGTCGTAGTCGAGAAGGCCCGTCTGCGGGTCAAGGCCATAAGGAACGATCTTGTAATGACGGCCCGAGAAGTTTGAAGGGTTACCGTGGGTCAGGTGGCCGCCTTGGGCCAGGTTCATGCCCATCACCGTGTCGCCGGGATTGGTCAATGCCAGGAATACCGCGGCGTTCGCCTGCGCACCTGCATGCGGTTGTACGTTGGCGTAGTCGCAGTTGAACAGGGCCTTGACCCGCTCGATGGCCAGGCGTTCGGCCACATCGACATACTCACAGCCGCTGTAGTAGCGCTTGCCTGGATAACCTTCGGCGTATTTATTGGTGAGCACGGTGCTCTGGATTTTCATCACCAGAGGGCTGGCGTAATTTTCGGACGCGATCAGTTCGACGTGGTCTTCCTGACGATGTTCTTCGTTATGAATCGCCTCACACAGCTCGGCGTCGAATGCTTCAAGGGTCAGCGTTGAGTCGTACATCGGATTGGCTTCCTGTAGAGCTGGATCAAAGATATTAAGGGGGTGTCAGCGGCGACTACTCATCACTTCCCGGACAGGCATCCGCGGTTGGCCAGTAGTAGGCATCCGGCATGGCACGTGCGCCGAAGATGGCCTGACCGACACGCACCACAGTGGCCCCCTCTTCAATGGCGACTTCGAAATCACCGGACATGCCCATGGACAGTTCCTCCAGCCCGACGCCCGCCGGTGTGTGCTGGCGCAAACGCTCGCGCAATTCGCGCAGCCGTACAAAGCAAGTGCGGACACGGGCCACATCAGCCGAAAACAGCGCCAGCGTCATCAGCCCACGCACCCGTAACGCCGAGAACGCCGGCAGGGCGTACAAAAAGTCCGCGACGGCTTCGGGCACCAAGCCATATTTGCTGGCTTCGCCGGAGGTATTGACCTGAACGAACACATCCAGTTGGCGCCCCTCGATGTGCAGGCGACGATCCAGGGCCTCGGCCACTCGCAGGCTGTCCAGCGCCTGAAACTCACTGGCAAAACGCGCCACCTGCTTGGCCTTGTTGGTTTGCAGGTGGCCGATAACCGACCATTGCAGGTCGGCCAGATCGGCCATGGCCTGCCATTTGCGCTGCGCTTCTTGCACTTTGTTCTCACCCAGTAGCCGGCAGCCGGCGGCGTAGGCCAGACGCAGATGAGCTTCATCAAAGGTTTTGCTGACCGGCAACAGGCGCACACTCGCCGGGTCACGTCCGACCCGCTGACAGGCATTGGTAATTCGCTGCTGCACGGCTGCCAGGTTGTGGCGAAAGTCCTCGACGCTGGTGGCCTGTGGGTAACGGTAATGTCGATCGTGCAGGGTGACGGTTTCTTCCAGTTGATCGAACATCAGTGGGTGCCTCCTTTGGTCGTCACAACAGCGTCGGCAGCCGGAATGACCACCGTCTCACGACGCGGTAAGCGGCCATTGAGCAAGGCGTAGGCCGCCAGACCGATCAGCAACCCCCAGAACGCCCCACCAATCCCCAGCAAGGTGATGTTCGCGGCGGATGCCAGAAAGGTGATCAGCGAGGCTTCGCGGGTTTTGAGGTCAGCCATGGCGCTGGCCAGGCTGGCGCCGATAGTGCCGAGCAGGGCCAGCCCAGCCAGCGTCATAATGAAGGTGGCCGGTAATGCCATGAAGACGGCAGCGAGGGTCACCCCGAAAATCCCTACCAGGATGTAGAACACGCCTGCGGCAACCCCTGCGATCCATCGCTTGGACGGATCCTCCGAGGCTTCTTTGCCGGTGCAGATGGCCGCCGTGATGGCCGCAATGTTGAAGGCATGACAACCGAATGGCGCCATCAGCAAGGAGCCCAGCCCCGTGACAGTCAGGATGGGATTAGCGCTGGTGCTGAAGCCATCGTTGCGCAGCACCAGCATGCCCGGCATGTATTGGCCGGTGAGGGTGATCAGGAACAGCGGCAGCGCAACACTGAGCAGCGCATTGATCGAAAACTCAGGCTGGGTGAATACCGGTGCCGCGAATTGCAGCGCCAGCCCCGACAGTTCTGCACGGCCCTGCGTCAGAAGAAACGCCAGCCCCAGCATCAGAATGCCCACCACCGCGTAGCGCGCGGTAAAGCGCTTGAGCACAACGTAAGCGGCAATCAGCAACCCGACCAACACGGGGTCAAGGCTCATGCCACCAAACGCGCCAATACCGAACTGCAGCAGAATACCGGCGAGCAGGCCCGCAGCCACACCCGGCGGAATCAGGCGGATGACTTTTTCGAAGCATCCGGACAAACCCAGCAGCACGAAGGCGGCGGCTGAAATGATGTACGCACCTACTGCCTCGGCGTAGGGCGTAGTGGACAGCGCGACAACCAGAAAGGCCGCGGCGGGTGTCGACCAGGCAGTGATGATCGGCTCACGGCTCACCCAACTGAGAAACAGCCCGGTAATACCCACGCCAATTGACACCGACCATACCCACGACGCCGTCAGCTCGGGGCTGAGCCCAGCGACCTTGGCAGCCTGAAAGACCAGGATGAACGTGCCGCCATAATTGACGATGACTGAAATCAGCCCGGCGACAATCGGATGCAGAAGGTCGCGTGGACGTAGGGGCGATGGGAATGCTGTAGAAGACATGATTGCTTTGCTCCTTGCAAAACGAGGCGCTGGCTTCGGTGAGGGATGATTTATAGCGCTGAAATGGTACGTTTAGCCCCTACACTTTCTCGCGGAGTACCAGACCACTTACCGGACCGCTTGCTGTGACTGAAGCGATCCTTGCCTCAGCCATGCACGCGGGAAAAACCCTTCATGAAGTCGGTCAACCCCTGTTCAAAATTGCTCGCAATGCACGTGATCGCCGAGCGCAAAGGCAGTGGCGAGCGGCGGACTCTACGGATAGGATGGCCTGCCTTTGCAGACAAATTTATTAAGATCAGGCAGACCGCATGGCGAACACGTTCGAGCTGGAAACGCTGAAAATGCGCCTCAACGATGTTGAGTTTCAGCTGTTGGATCTGCACCAACGGATTCAGCGCGCATTGCGTGCATTGATCCTCGAGGGAGCCCTTGACCCGGGCTTGAAGCTGCCCGCGACCCGGGGCCTGGCCAAGTCACTCGGGATCGCCCGCGATACCGTGGAGAACGCCTACGTGCAACTGCACCGCGACGGTTTTATCGTGCGGCGCGAGGGGTCGGGCAGTTATGTCTGCGAAACGCTAGGCACCGAATTGCGCGGCGCAGCGCGCAGACGCATCAAGGCGCAAGAGGTCAAAAGCAGCCAGGCGGCACCGGGGGCGGGATTGAGCCAGCGCGGGCGGATGATCCTCGACAGTGGCGGCGTGAACGATCAGCAGGTGATCAAGGCGTTTGCGACCGGCTTGCCGGAAACCCGCACCTTCCCCACCGATGTCTGGGAGCGCCTGCAGCGCCAGGTGATGAAGGACTATCGCGCCAACGTGCTGTTGCACGGCGACCCGCAAGGTGCCGAGCCGTTGCGCAAGGCGATTGCCACCTACTTGAACCTCGAGCGCGGGGCCAAATGCTCTCCCGACCAGATCATGGTGCTGAGTAGCACTCGCCAGGCCCTCTTTCTGTGTGCGCAGTTGCTGGTGGATGCCGGCAAACCGATCCTGCTGGAAAACCCGGGTTACTATGGCGCCCGGAAAGCCTTTGAAACTGCCGAGACCAAGGTCCTGCCCATCGATGTCGATGAACTGGGCATACGCACTGACCTGCTATACGCCGACCGCAGCGGCGCCAATTGCGTCTATGTCACGCCGTCTCATCAATACCCCACCGGCGCGACCTTGCCGCTGGAACGTCGTCTTGAGTTGATCAACTGGGCCGCAGAGAAGGGCAAGTGGGTCATCGAAGATGACTATGACAGCGAGTTTCACTACGACGGGCAGCCGACCGCCTGCGTGCAGGGCCTGGACAAATATCAGCGCACCCTCTACCTGGGTACCTTCAGCAAGACCCTCTACCCCGGTCTGCGAATGGGTTACATGGTACTGCCCTACGAGCTGATCAAAGCCTTCACCTACGCGCGCAGCATGATGGACGGCCATACACCACAGATCCTGCAACTGACCCTGGCGCGTTTTATGGAAGACGGCCATTACAACGCCCATGTGCGGGCCATGCGCAAGCTCTATGCCGGGCGCCGATCGTTCACGCTCGACGCCATTGGCAAGCACCTGGACGGCATCGTCACCGCCTTGCGCCCCCAAGGCGGACTGCAAATTCCCTGCCTGCTGCACGATGGCTGGTCGGAAGAGAAAACCATCCGCCAAGCAGCCAGCGCTGGCGTGCAGCTTTCCGGCCTCAGCCGGCTATACGCCGGCGATCAGGAGAAAAAACAAGGTTGGTTATTGGGCTACTCGTCCTTGACCGCTTATGAAATCGAAGCGGCCATGCTGCGCCTGGCCAATGCGCTGAAAACCAGGTAGGGCAGTGTCAAGCGGCTTTTTGGGAGGCTTGCGCATTCCCCCGCCGCCAACTGCCCGTCAATCCGACTCGTTCTCCCGTCAGAGCCGTCCGCCAAAACGGGACATCACCCCTTGCTGAGATCAACCAACGGCGTCTGCCGCACCTCAGTCTCCCGCCCACTTTGAATCTCGCTCACCCGCTTCAACGCCTTATCCACCGCCGCCTTATCCGCCAGCAAGCCGTAGCTGATGCGGAACTGCTTGTGTTCCTTCGGCCCAATCGTCGGCACCAGGTTCAGTGGCCGTTGATACCGGCGGTTGTAGGAAAAACTCGTGCCTGGCTCCAGCCCCGTGACATAGCCCTGCCCTTGGGTATCGGTGTTTTTCCACAGCGAGAACACGGGCAGTGTTTGAGTGTTGAAACCGACCGAGACGCCCAGGCTGCCGGCCTTGTTATGCAGCACCGTCAATGTATCGCCCTTGGCATCGGCATACGGCACTACGTTGTAAACCGTTTCGTCGTAGTCCTTGGTCGGTGCGCGATAGGTTTGCCAGTCCGGCAAATCGCTTTTGGCTTTATCGTTGAACGGCGACACCTGTTTCACCGGCGCGGCGAAGCGGGCGCCCTGCTCCAGGAATGGGGTGCTGAAGTTGCTGTGATACAGCGCCTGGTATTCCTTCGGATAGTCGCCGTTGTTGGTCAGGGTGTCGTTGAGGGCGAACGCTACGCTGCCGGGCTCGGTGACCAGTTCGGTCGCGACCGAGAAGTCGACTTTCTTGAAAGCCTGCTCTTTCAGCTCGCCGCGCAGGCTGATGGCATACGGCGGTTTTTCATCGATGTGCAGGGTGACTTTGTTGGCCGGGATATTGGCAGCGCGACCGTGCAGGGTCAGCAGTTCGCCATTGTCGATGCCGGGGTGGCCGACCCATTCGTAGCCGCAGCGGGTGACCAGTTCATTGAAGCCTTCCAGCCAGCCCAGGCCACCACGGCCGTTGAGCTCGATGAAGGACGGATTGACCACTTCCTTGACTGGCGAATCCCACCCCATGCGCACGTTACCGACCGAGGCCTGCAGGACGTTCATGCCGCGAGTTGGAACTACCGAAAGTTTCATCGTGCCGTTATCGATGTCGACGATGCTGACGCCTTCCTGCCGACCGCCATGCAAGGTACGCAGGGTCACGGAGAAGGGTTTGTCGGTTTTTACGCCGAGTTGCTGGCTGGTGATCTGCCAGTTCTGGGCGGCTTTGTCGGTGTCCAGCAGGACGTAATCCCAAGCCATGGCGTGGGAGGCGGACAGCGCGCCAAGGACAACGAGGAGTTTGAGCGAGGTCATGGGGAAAGCCTTTCTTGGAGTTGTGCATTTTTTATAGCGCCGATGAAACGATTCAGCAAGCATAAAAAGCTTACGCCCGAGCCTTCCCAAGCCAATTAAAATTGACCTTATGCAACCTCCGCACGCTTACGTTAGTCTCATAAGGCTTGAACCTCCGGCAGATTGACGGCGATATCATTATGACATTAAGGTCGCCCGCTAAATGCAGGAGCAAGTACAGACACATTTGTCTGTCATTTTTGCGCAACGGATCGTATGGAGTTTGAATGCGCGGGGCACTATTACGCAGCGGTAAGAGCGGGTCATTCACTGCTCTCGGCGAAACAGGTCAACCGGTCTACCGGGCAGCCCTGCAATTGCGCGAAGCCATTCGCCGCAAGAACCCCGATTTGGTCGATCATCTGGCCATCCCTCAAAGCGATGAACTCGGCAACCAGATCGATTGGTATAGCGCCCTCGACGGCGATGTGATTCCGTGGAGCAGCGCGACCGAAGAAGAACGCGCCCCCGCCCGCCGCCAGCTTGAAGCTCTGAAGTCCGCGCTTGAAGAATTGAGCCAGCGTTTCCTGGGTACTGACTCCGCCGAACAGCAGCAAGGCGACAAAGTCGTGTTCGGCAAGCTACTCAAGCGCGTGATTCATTTCCCAGACGAAAACTTCGTCTACCTGGTGCAAGGCAAACCGGTGCTGACCTTCTGGGGTTTCGAGCATGCCGGTACCGGCAATGGCGATCCCCTGCACTGCCTCTATCAGATCCCGCCCGCGTTCACGCTGCCACCCGTGGTCGAAGCGCCTGTTGTTGCGCCCGTCGTGCCGGTGGTTTCTCGTCCATGGTGGCGTCGCTGGTGGTGGCTGTTGCTGCTGCCGTTCCTGCTGCTGCTTTTGTGGCTGTTGCTCGGTCTGCGAGGGTGCGTCCCGATTCCGTTGGTAGCGGTAGATTTGCTGCCTGAGGGCCTTGTGCCTGTGGAAAAACAACTGGAAGAGCCGCCACTGACCGGCAATGTCATGATGCTCAATGGCGTCCCGGTGACAGGCACCGTTGTAGGCTCCAGCACTGTAACCGGTGCCGCCGTGACCGGAACCCATGACGTGGAGGCGCCGGCAGTCGAGGGCAACAAGGCTGATGCAGCACCGGCCGACCTGGCCGAAGACCCAGCCAAAGACCCGGCAGCCGAAAACAAAACCGCGCCGCCGGATGTCACATCGCCCGAGGCCGAAAAATCCGCCGCCGCAAAACCCGGCCCTCCCCTGAGCATCCCGCCAGACGCCGCCGACGGTGCCGCCAAGTTTCTCGACGGTCAGTACAGCGCAGGCGCCGGGATACAGGACCGCCGAACCGGCAAACCGCTGCGTCTGGAATACCAGCTCAAGGACGGTAAGGGCCAAGTCACCGTACATCAGGCCGACGGCTCGAAATGCAGCGGGCCGGTGAGCGCTACCATGAAGGGCGGCAGCCTGGCGATCGACAGCCAGGGCCAGGCCGTGTGCGGCGATGGCAGCACTTATGACATGCCCAAGATCAACTGCCGCCAAGGCGCGACCACGGTCGCGGACTGCACCGGCGGTTACGGAAAAGATCAATTCCCCATGTCCATGCGGCAAGTGGCCGAATAAAAACGGAATAACCCGACATGTTGCCTGAAGTCACTCAATTCGAAGACACCGTCACGCTGGTCAGCGACACCGGCATCCAGTTCATGGATTTCGCCCTGCGCCTGGATCCCCGCAAGGAACCGGCGGGCGAGTTCGCACCGATGATCAGCGGGCTGATCTGCCGTCTGGCATACAACGAAGAGAAAGACTTCTTTTTCTACGAGCCCGAACCGGAAAAGGTCGAAAAAGCCAAACCTGCGTTCAGCGTCGACATGAAAAGCAGCCTCGAATTGCTCGACGGTATCTGGCTGCCGACCCCGTTTTTCCGCTTCATGCCGCCGCATCGCTTCGATGAAGGTCCGACCAACTGGTCGCGCATGCGTCTGGTAAAACTGGCGACACCCGACATCGACGGCAACACCCACCGTCTGACGATGGCGTTCGACAGCCGTGTGATGCCCAAGCGTGATGGCACCGCCTACCTGGCGCCCAACGAAGAAGACATCAGCTCCGGCGTGTCTTTCAAACTGGCGACCAAAGCCAGCGAAACCCGCTGGTTCTTGGCGCAGCCGTGGGTCAACGAGTGGCTGCTGGAAGTGTTCAACGAGGGCAATGCCCACCGTTCGCGCGCAGAGCTGGACATCGATATCCGCGCCAACTATCACCTGGCGCATTATCTCAACCTGCTCAGCCTGTTGAGCAAGCCGTCAGCCGCCCAGCAGTCGAAGGCCCGGGCGAAAGTTGAAATCCCCGAGCTGAAAGTGGTCGCCAACGACAGCAATGGCCTGGTCAAACCGATTCCGGTGGACCTGGTGCTGGACGTCGGCAACTCGCGCACCTGCGGCATCCTGATCGAAAACCACGGTCAGGCCGGCTCCGGGCTGAAGCAGAACTACGTGCTGGAACTGCGCGACCTGATCACCCCCGAACACACCTATAACCTGCCGTTTGAAAGCCGCGTGGAGTTCTCCCAAGCGTACTTCGGCAAGGACCACTGCTCGGTCAAGAGCGGTCGTCACGATGCGTTCCAATGGGCGACGATTGCCCGTGTCGGCAATGAGGCCAGTCGTCTGGCCAGTCGTCGTCGCGGCACCGAAGGCTCCACTGGCCTGTCCAGCCCGAAACGCTATCTGTGGGACGAAAACGCCTATGGCCACGGCTGGCGTTTCAACTGTTCGTACATAAAGACCGACAACGAGCCGTACGCCACCGCCACGCCGTTCTCGCATCTGATCAACGAAACCGGCGAGGCGCTATACAGCCTCGAAGAAGACGATCGTCTGCCGGTGTTCATGCCGCGTTATTCACGCAGCTCGCTAATGACCTTCATGCTCGCCGAAGTGCTGGCCCAGGCGCTGTCGCAAATCAACAGCCCGGCCCAGCGCTCGCGCCAGGGTCACACCCGCGTGCCGCGCCAGCTCAACAGCATTACCCTGACCGTGCCGCCGGGCATGCCACAGGCCGAGCGCAGCATCCTCAACGAACGCATGCTGCAAGCCATCGGCCTGGTGTGGAAAAGCCTCGGCTGGCATGCCGGCGAGGAAGATCCACATCAGGATCAGGCCGTCAGCCCGTGCACGCCGATTCCGAGTATCCGCGTGGAATGGGACGAAGCGTCCTGCGGCCAGTTGGTGTACCTGTACACCGAGGTCAACGAGAACTTCGCCGGTCACCCGGAGGAGTTTTTTGACACCATCGCCCGGCCGGACAAGGCCGACCGCCAACGCATCACCCTCGCGACCATCGACATCGGCGGCGGCACCACCGACCTGGTGATCACCGACTATCGCCTCGACCGCGCAGGTAATACCGGCAGCGGCAGCAACGTGCACATCGTGCCCGAACAGCGTTTTCGCGATGGCTTCAAAGTGGCCGGCGACGACATCCTGCTGGACGTGATTCAGGACTTCGTCCTGCCAAGTTTCGAAAAAGCCTTGCAGAACGCTGGCGTGAAAGCCGCGGATTCGCTGATGTCACGGCTGTGTGGCGATGAATCGGTCAGCGCCCAGGACATGATCCTGCGTCAGCAATTGAACCTCCAGGTGTTCGCCCCTTTGGGCCTGGCACTACTCAAGGCGTACGAGCATTACGATCCGCAGGTCCCGCAAGAAGTCACCCCGCAAAGCTACAGCCAATTGCTCGGTGACAACGCAATCAGCCAGACCGTGCTCGACTACGTCAATGCCGCCGTGCGTCGCGATGTCGGCGGTCAGAGCGGTTTCGACCTGTATGCCGCGCCGATCAGCTTCGACCTGCAAAAGCTCCACGCCGCGTTCCTCAACGACCAGATCAACATCACCAAGATCCTTGGTGCGCTGTGTGAAGTGGTCGCGCATTACCCGTGTGATGTCTTGCTGCTGACCGGCCGCCCTTCGCGCCTGCCCGGCATCCAGGCGTTCATTCGCAAGGTGCTGCCGCTGCCACCGGGGCGCATTCTGGCGCTGCAAAACTACCGCACCGGCGGCTGGTATCCGTTTCACAAGAATGGCCGGATCGACGACCCGAAAAGCACCGCCTCGGTCGGCGCCATGCTCTGCCTGTTGTGCGCCAACCACAGCGTGCCGAACTTCTACTTCCGGGCATCGGCGCTCAAGCCGTATTCGACGGTCAAGCACATCGGCGTCATCGACCTGAACAACGTGATCAAGGATGCCGACGTGCTGTACCGCGACATCCAGTCCGAAGACTACAAAATAAAGCTGCCGGAAATCGGCACGGGCGACGCCGCCGACACGCCACAGCTGGAAATGCGCGGTGATCTGCGCCTCGGTTTCCGCCAGTTGGCCGCCGACCGCTGGGCCGCCTCGCCGCTGTATACCTTGCGGTTCACCAAGGCGGGTCGGGAGAAGTTTTCCCGCGCAATCGGTGAAAACGGCAGCGCCCCGCTGCTCAAGGTGCGGTTTGAGGTCAAACCGGCAGACAAATACACGCGCAAGCAGGATCTGGTCAGCGACCGCCTCTCGGTCCGCGACATCGAATCCAACAGCAACAACGTCAACTTCAACCCGCGCAGCGACCTCGAGCTGGAGCTCAACACCATGCTCGACGCCGGCCTGAGCGAGACCAAGTACTGGCTCGACAGTGGAAGTGTGAAACGCAAATGAATGACCTGACCCCCGATCAAACTCAGCTCTCTGCCAGTTGGGCCGCTGTTTATGAAGGCGCCGGTCAGGCGCTGGACTGGATAGGCCAGACGCGCGGCAATGCGCCGCGTCTGGACAGCGAAGCCGACAACCTGAACATCCGCCTGCACCGCGCCCGCAACCTGGCCCAAAGCCTCGGTCGCGTGGCCTGCACGCCGATGACCATTGGCTTTTTCGGTTTGTCCCAGGCCGGCAAGTCCTACCTGATTTCGGCCCTCGCCGCCGGTCAGAACGGCAAGCTGGAGACCGAGTTCGGCGACCATCGCCTGGACTTCATCAAGCACATCAACCCGGTGGGTGGTGGCAAGGAAGCTACCGGCCTGGTAACGCGCTTCAGCCGTCGGGCGACGGAAAGTCAGGACAATGACTTCCCGGTAGAACTCACGCTGTTCAAGGAAATCGAGCTGGCGAAGATTCTCGCCAACGCCTGGTTCAAGGATTTCGACCTTGAGCGGATTTCCTACGAGATCGACGAAGAGCGCATCCAGCGCGTGCTCAAACCGCTCGAAGGCCGCGAAACCGGCCCGCTGCAAACGGGGGTCAATGCTGACGATCTCGTGTCGCTGTGGGATTACCTGCGCGACAACTTCCGCAACTCGGTGAAGAAGCTTGAGCACCTGTACTGGCCAAAAGCGTTGCAATTGGCGCCACGCCTGAATTTCCAGGAACGGGCCGAGCTGTTTTCGATTCTCTGGGGTGAGCAAAGCGAGTTGACGCGCGTGTACCAGCAACTGGCCGGTGCGCTGCACAGGCTGGGTCTGCCCGAGACCGTGTTCGCACCGTTGAAGGCCTTGGTGAGTTTCGAAAACGACACCTACAGCCAGCGCGACAGCATCATGAATGTCGACATCCTCGAACGCTTCGGCAGCCCGCTGGACTTGCCGATCGATGTTCGACCGCTGGTTGGCGATCGCCTGCAAAACAGTCAGGCGATTCCGGTCGCGCAACTGGCGGCACTAACCGCCGAAATGACCTTCCGCCTGATCGAAGCGCCGGTAGATGACATCGTCAATCAGGTCGACCTGCTGGATTTCCCCGGTTATCGCGGGCGCCAGAAGCTGCACGAGATCGCCGATTCCAACGACCCGCAATCCACCACCAAGGACAACTCCGTTTCTCAGCTGATCCTGCGCGGCAAGGTCGCCTACCTGTTCGAACGCTACACCGACAACCAGGAAATGAACGCGCTGGTGGTCTGCACAGGCTCGACCAAGCAGAGTGACGTCAACGACGTGGGCCCGGTGCTGACCCGCTGGATCGAAAAGACCCAGGGCGCCGACTCGGCAGCTCGCAGCAAACGCGACACTGGTCTGATCTGGGCGCTGACCATGCTCGACCTGCGCATCACCAACTCCCTGAGCCTGACGCCTGATCAGTACGACGAGAGCTGGAACGGCATGGTCAAGCTGACCATGCTGGAGCGCTTCGGCAGCTTGAGCTGGATGAACGACTGGGCCGGCACACCGTTCCAGAACACCTACCTGGTGCGCAAACCGCGTATGGACGCGGCGTTCATCGGGCAAGACGCGACCGGTGCGGAAACCGGCCTCAATGACATCTATCAGGAACGTGTCAGCGCGTTGGGCAACAGCTTCGCCAGCAACGCTCTGGTGTGCAAACACATCAAGAGTCCGGCCAACGCCTGGGCAGAAATGCTGCGCAACGATGACGGTGGCATCAGCCACTTCAGCGGCAGCTTCAAAGGTGTGGCCAATATCGAATTCAAATTGCAGCGTATCCGCGAGCAATTGAGCGAATGCCTCGAAGGCCTGACCACTCACGGTCTGAGCACCTGGTACCACGCTGACGACGACGGCGCCGCAGCCGCCAAGAAAACCAAGGCGCAAATGATTCTGACGGGCCTGGGCCGTCGCCCGGCGGTACTTGGCGAATTGATCGATCAACTCGACATGCCGAGCGAAGAGGTGCGCGACCTGTACCTCAGCGGCGTATACGAAACCGATGACGAGCCGGCCGTGAACGACGAACCGATCGCCCCGACACCGAGCCAGAGCCTCTACGGAAACGACGCCGGTTTCGATTTCGATTTCAGTGATGACCTGAGCCACGACGCGCCAGTCAGCAGCAAAACCGGCACCCCGGCGCCCGAGCTGCAAAGCAACGAGCACCGTTTTGCCAAAGCGGCCTTCAAGGCCTGGATCGCGCACCTGCGTGAACTGACCACCCGGCAAAGCCTGCTCAACCTGCTGGGGCTGGAAAAGGCCTTGCTGGAAGCGGTGGTCGATGAACTGATCACCGCCGGCTATCGCCAGGACTTGCCGGGGCAACTGAGCCGCGCCGTCCTCAAGCGTGCACAAAGTGGCGCGCGGCGCGATCAACTGGTCGAACGCCAGGTATTGGAAGTACAACGTGTGCTGCGCGATTTCGTGTCCTGGTTCGGCTACCTCCAGAAGCCGGTGAACGAGCGCCCGAACAGCCGCGCCGGAGCCAAGGCGCCTTTATTTTCGTTCTACGCCGACATTGGCCCGGGACAAGTGCCCATGCTGCCGGCGCAACCGGCCAATCAGGCACAGCTGTATCTCGGCGACTGGCTTTCGGGCCTGGCCTACATCACGCAGGACAATGCCGGCCATGGGGCCGGACGTGAAATCACCCCTGAACAGAACGAACGGCTGGGCCAAGTGCTCACAGCCTTCGCAGCGAGATAAGCAATGCCAATTCGTGTCGACCTGCTCGCGTTAGAGCCCAATGTGCCTGGCCAGGCCCGCCTCACTGTGAAGAAATGGCAGGGTGGCGAGGAACAGCTGGAGTTTTCCATTCAGCGCAACCAGGACGGTTTTTACCTTCAGGGCCACAAGGCCTGGAGCAACAATCCATTCTGGTTCAAGGTCTCGCGTTTCAACCACACGGCCAACGGCGAAGCTTTGGAAACGCAGGTCGGCCCGGGCGTGGTCGACCCGCTGCTGGAAGGCGGCGCCAACTCGCAATTCCAGATCGAACTGCGCGAACAGAGCCAAGGCCACGCCGACAAAGGCGTGGTTCGGCCAGGCGTCGGCTTGCTGCCGTCCACGGCAGGCGGCCAGACACGCTCGACTTACGGCGGTACCGAACTGACGGCGCCGAGCGTACCTGCACCGGAGATCCCGGAGCTGCCTGAACTGACCCTGTCTACCGCCGAGCCAGAAGTGGAGTTGGAGTCGGTACTCACCGAGCCCGCCTATACGCCGCCTCCCGCACCGGTGAAGAAAAGCAACAAAGGCTTGATCGGTCTGTTGATTGTGGTGTTGCTGCTGGCGGCGGGCGCAGGATTCTGGTTCTACAAACGTCCCCCGGCCCCTGCGGTTGCAGCCACTGCCACCGCACCCGCCGGCGCCGACGCTCAAGCCTGCACCCTCGACAGCATGAACAGCCTGCCCGAGTTGACCTTCGTCCAGACCTGCATCAAAGCGGCACCCGACAGTGCCAGGTTGCTGGAGATCATCAACCAGGCCAAGGCCGGCAAGCACTGCGGCGTCGCCCAGCGCCTGTACGCCAACCGTGCCCAGGCCGGTGACGCTCTGATCGCCAACGCCTATGCCCGCGAATACGACCCTAAATACCTGAAGGCCAGCGAGTGCTTCCCGGCCGCGGACAACGCCACCGCCGCCTACTGGTATGAAACCATCCTCACCCAGGACCCGAACAACGCCGAAGCCAAGCAGCGCTTCGAGGAGTTGCAGAAGTGATGCGTTCGCCCATGAGTCGATTCCTGCTGAGCGGTGCCGCATTACTGGCGCTGTGCATCAGCCCGCTGTCCCAGGCCGATGACAAACCGCTGATCCAGGCTGGTAAAAAGACCCTGTTCCAACGCGTGCTGACCACGCCGGGCTGCAAAATCAGCCCGGCGGCGGGCGGTGCGTCAGGCGACGCACAACCGGTCTTCAGCCGCTTTTATGTGTACGAGCGCGCGCAAGCAAACAACGCCGAGTGGCTGAAAGTCGGCCCCGACAGCTACGGAAAAACCATTGGCTGGCTGCCTGCCAGCTGCACCACCGACTGGAAGATGCAGCTGACGCTGGCCTTCACCAACCCGGCCAACCGCGACCGGCTACTGTTCTTCAAGGACCGTGCCACCGTCGAAGGCATTCTTGATGCACCGGACCCGGTCAGCAAAGTCGCGCCGCTGCGGGCCACGCTGAAAAAAGGCCAGCAAGCACCGGGCGTACTGGCTGAAGAACCTGAATACTTCGTCGACCTGCAAAAGCAGTTCTACCTGCTGCCGGTGCTCAGTGGCGAAGAAGTCATGACCGAAAGCGGTTTCCGCACGCGCCTGCTCAACGTCGCCTCCGTCAGCAAGCCGGATGACAAGAACGCCAAGGGTGGTGCTGCAAACAGCGCTGCCAGCGGCAAGGAAGCCGAAGAGAAAAAGGCCAACCAGCTGAAGGAATTCAGCGCGGCCGTGGTATTTGTCATCGACTCGACGATCTCGATGGACCCCTACATCGACCGCACCCGCGAGGCGATCCGCAAGGTTTACCAGAAGATCGAAGCGCAGAATCTCGGCAAACAGGTCAAGTTCGGCCTGGTGGCTTTCCGCTCCAACACCCAGGCGGTGCCGGGGCTGGAATACACCACCAAGATGTACGCCGACCCGACGCAGGTGAAAGACAGCGCCGACTTTTTCGCCAAGATCGCCGACCTCAAGCAGGCCACCGTGTCGAGCAGCAGCTTCGATGAAGACTCGTTTGCCGGCGTCATGGAGAGCATCGACAAAGTCGACTGGAGCCAGTTCGGCGCACGCTACGTGGTGCTGATAACCGATGCGGGCGCCATCGAAGGCGACGACAAGCTGTCGAAGACCGGTTTGAGCGCCACGCAGGTGCGTATCGAAGCCGCCAACCCGGGGGTGGCGATTTACACCCTGCACCTGAAAACCCCGACCGGGGCCAAGGACCACGCCAAGGCCGAGGCGCAGTACCAGAACCTGTCGACCTACCCGGGCACCAACACCTCGCTGTACTACCCGGTGAACGCTGGCGATGTGCAGGAATTCGGGCGCAAGGTCGACGCACTGGCCGGGGCGATCACTACACAAGTCAAAGCCGCCTACATGGGAGAAGACGCCATCGGCAGTGCGGCGAACGCCAAGCAGGACCCGGCCGAGAAAAAAATGCTCGAAGACGCGGCGCTGATCGGTCACGCCATGCAACTCGCCTATCTCGGCGAAAAGACCAACAGCAAAGCCCCGCCAGTGTTCAAGGCATGGATCACCGACCGCGACCTGATCAAGCAGAACATCCCGACCACCGACGTGCGGGTGCTGCTGACCAAGTCACAGCTCAGCGACTTGAGCGACGTGATGAAGCAGATTCTCGATGCCGCCAACGAAGGCCTGATTTCTCCGACGGAAATGTTCGATCGCCTGCGCTCGGTGGCGGCGACCATGGGCGCCGATCCCAATCAGCTCAAACAGAACAGCAACGCCAAACTGGCGGACATGGGCGTCCTCGGTGAATACCTCGAAGACCTGCCCTATCAGAGTGAAGTGCTGAACCTGGATGAAGAGACCTGGAAAAGCTGGGATGGTCTGGCACAAGAAAAATTCATCCGCACACTGAACACCAAACTGCGGCATTACCAGCGTTACAACGCCGATGTCGACCGTTGGGTAGCTTTAGCCAAAGACAGCGATGCACGGGACAACGTCTACCCCGTGCCACTGGAAATGATGCCTTAACGAGACGCCCATGCTCGATATCAAGAACCTGCTGGTGCGCCGTGGTGAAGGCGCACAGGCTCATCACGTGCGACTGCCGCACTTGCGGATCGGCGCTGGAGAAATCCTCGCCATCACCGGTGAGAGCGGCAGCGGCAAAAGCACGTTGCTCGAAGCCATCGGCCTGTTGCTCGCACCGGTGGAACTCGAGCGCTTTCGGCTGGGCCCGACGCACGCTCAGGATATCGCCCAACTGCTGGCCACTGACGACCAGCCTGCTCTTGCAGCGGTGCGTTCACGGCATTTGGGATTCATTTTGCAGAGCGGCGGCTTGCTGCCGTTCCTGAGCGTGCGAGACAACATCAGCCTGCCGCGCCGTTTGCTCGGTATGCCGGCGAAGAGCGATCACATCGACCACGCCGTTGACGTGTTGCGCCTGCAAGGGTTGCTGGATAAACAACCTCAAGCCTTGTCGATTGGCGAACGCCAGCGCGTTGCCTGCGTTCGGGCAGTTGCCCATGAACCGCTGCTGCTGTTGGCCGACGAGCCGACCGCCGCGCTCGACCCTCACAGTGCCCGGCGTTTGTTCGAGTTGCTCCTGAGCCTGGTGTCGAGCATGGGCCTGAGTGCACTCGTTGTATCCCATGACTGGGCCTTGCTGAAGGATTTCGGCTTGCCGCGACTCGGCGCTATCAGCCATCAGGGAGAGACTCTGTTTGAACCGATGGACTGATCGCTTGCGCCTGCTGGGCTCACTGGCACTGCAAGACCTCTGGCACGACCGCAAGGTCTCGCTGTGTATCGCCGCCTCCCTGGTGGCGGTGATCGCGCCGTTGTTGTTGCTGTTCGGGCTCAAACACGGGGTGGTCAGCCAGCTGCAAGACGAACTGCTGCGCGACCCGCGCAACCTTGAAGTGAAGATGCTCAGCAACGGCAACTACGACACGGCCTGGATCGAGCGTTTACGCCTGCGCCCCGAGACCGGTTTTGCCCTCGGCCAGACCCGCTCGCTCAATACCCAGGCTGACCTGCTGATCGGCATGCAACGGTTTGTCGAAGGCGCGGAAATCATCGCCACTGAGCCCGGCGACCCACAACTGAACCTGGCGTCACTCAACCCCGTCGGCAATCAAGTGATCCTCAGCGCCAGCGCAGCGCAACGCTTGCAGGCCAAGGCCGGCGACAGCGTGCAGCTGCGGGCCTTGCGCCGCCTGGAAGGTGTCAATGAACGCGGCGAGATGACGCTGACGGTACTGGCCGTGCTCGACGGTGCCCGCTTCGGTCGCGCTGCCGGGTTTGTCGCCCCGCCGCTGCTGCTGGATCTGGAGCGCTTTCGCGACGGTTATCAGGTCAGTGAGTTCGGTGTGACCACCGGCAAGCCTCAGGGTAATCTACAACCGCTCTATGCCCGCGCCCGCGTATATGCACGCGACATCGATCAGGTCGCGCCGCTGGAACACTGGCTCAACGAACAACATATCGAAACCTCGAGCCGACTGGCCGACATCGACAACGTCAAAGCCATCAATCATGTGCTGGGGCTGATCTTCAGTGTGATCGCCTTAGCGGCGCTGATCGGCTGCGTGGCGTCGATGGTCGGCGCGTTCCTGGCCAACATCGATCGCAAACGCAAAAGCCTGGCGGTCCTGCGTCTGCTGGGTTTCAAACGCAGGGCCGTCGGCGGTTTCGTGGTCCTGCAAGCGCTATTGCTGAGCTTGGCCGGCTACGTTGGCGGGCTGGGTTTTTACGCCGTGGGCAGTCATTTGTTCGACTACCTGCTCGGAAGCAGCCAGGCCACCGGCACCTTCGTTTGCCACATCACTGTTTGGCATGGCCTGGCCGCCCTGCTCCTGACCTTTTTGGTCGCTGCACTGGTGGCCGTGATCGGCGCCTTACGAGCCATCAACATCCAACCTGCGGAGAGTCTGCGTGAGCTATAAACGTTTTGGCTTGCTGTTACCCCTGAGCCTCGGCTACTTGCTCGACGCCTCGGCGGCGGGCTGGGAAGAGAAGTTTTACAACCCGATGCCCGAGGCTAGCGACGTCGTGCTGCCGATGCCCTGCGAAGGCTCGATGGTGTTTCGCAAGGTGTTCATTCCGCTCGCCGGTCCGCTGGATGACTACCCGATCAACATCGGTCAGGACGGCGCGGAATACGGCTACGTCGAACAGACCCGTCCGACCTTTATCGCCGGCAGTTTTACCGGGGCCAAGAACGACAAATCCCGCTACTACCTGATGGCCAAGTACGAGATGAGTCAGTTGCAATACGCCGCGCTGACCGAAGCAACCTGCCCCACCGCCGCCACCAAGATGCGCTTGCCACAAACGGCGGTGAGCTGGGTGCAAGCCATCGAAGCCGCCGACAAGTACAACCTGTGGCTGCGCAAAAACGCCGCCGGCAAGCTGCCCAAGGAAGACGGCGCGCAAGGTTTCCTGCGCCTGCCGACCGAAGTCGAGTGGGAGTTCGCCGCGCGCGGCGGGCTGGAAGTCGGTGCCGCTGAATTCCGCGACACGCACTACCCGATGCCAGAAGGCATCAACGCCTACGAGTGGTTCGCCGGGGCGCAATCGTCCAACGGCAAAGTGCAATTGTCCGGTCTGCAAAAACCCAACCCGCTGGGCCTGCATGACATGCTCGGTAACGTCGACGAAATGATGTTCGAGCCGTTTCGCCTGAACAAACTCGACCGCCAGCACGGTCAGGCCGGCGGTTACGTCGTCCGTGGCGGCAACTACCTGACCGCGCAGGCCGACCTGCGTACGGCATTGCGCAAGGAAGAGCCGTATTACAACGCCGAAGGCCAGGTGAAAAACAAGACCACCGGCCTGCGACTGGTGCTGGTCTCCCCGACCCTCACCTCTCGCGAGCGGGTCGCCAGCATCGAAAGCAGCTGGAAGAAACTCGGCACCGGCAGCAAGGAAACCGAATCCGCCGACAAAGGCACCGTGCAATCCCTGAACAGCCTCGCCTCGGGCGTCGAAGACAAAGCGCTCAAGGAAAAACTCCAGGCCCTGGAAAACCAGCTGCGCGCCAGCAACCAGCAGCAGGAAGAAACCCGCGACCAGGCGATCCGCGCCAGTCTCAACCTGGGTGCATTCCTGTGCACCAAGATGCTCGACGACGGCCAGTACGTCGACTTCCTGCAAAAGAACTACAAGCTCAACTGCGAAAGCGCAGACAAAGATGCCAGTTGCGACATGCGTAAAGGCAAGCTCGACGAGCAAAAGGATCGCCTGCACAAACTCAGCCGTTACTACGCCAGCAGCCTGGTGGAATCGGCTACCTTGTACGGCCAGCCACTGCTTGAAACGCAAGTCCCGGTGATGGAAGAAATCATCACCCGCAACAAACAGCTGCAAGACCTCAAACCTTACTTGCGCACCCACTGGGCCAATCAGAAGGCGTTCCTGCAAAAGCAGAAAATCGACACTGAAGCCTGGCTGACCAGCTGCAAAACCGTCACTCAATAACAACGCGTCAACACCGTTACCTAGGAGTTTCACCATGTCGCGCAGCCTTTGGACTCGCTTCAAGCTACAGATCGCTTTCATTGTCGCCGGCAGCCTGCTAATGACCGGTTGCGCCAACACCGGTAGCTCCATGCTCGGCGAAAGCGAGGGTGCCGACCCGCGCCTGACCCAGGGCAATGACGCAGAATTCTTCAGCAAGTCCGGATACCAGGCCTGCGCCGTCGGCGCCGGTGTCGGCATCCTCGCTTGCGCGCTGTCCAACAGCAACAACAAAACCGTGTGCGTCATCGCCGCCGGTATTACCGCATGTGGCGTGGCCATGGGCGCTAACTATTACCTGGATCAACGTCGCAGCGAATACGCTGACACCACCACCCGTTTGGCGAAGATGAACAGCGACGTCCAACAAGACACGCAGAACGTGATCGCCCGTACCGCGACCGCTCAGCAAGTGATCGATGATGACCAGGCGCAAATTGCCCAGATCAAAAAGGACATCGCCAACAAGAAAGTCGACAAGAGCAAGGCTCAGGCGCAAATCGCCGGGATCGATTCGGACATCGCACGCCTGCGTAAAGACCTTGCCAACATGCGTATCAAAGTCACCGAGTACAGCAAAGTGGCAGACGCCGAGCGTACACAAGGCACCAGCGCCGAGATCAAGCAGGTGGACATGAACATTCAGAAAATGAACCAGAAAGTCGTCACCCTGCAGAAGGAAGTCGACGCTCTGTACAGCCAACGCTCCGCAATCACCCTGGGCTAAGCACATGACGCTAAGACAACTGATGGTCATCACTGCCGTCCTGGCCCTGAGCGGTTGCGCGGCCAAGCCTGGCGAATGCGATGCGACCAATCGCGACAGCAGCATGCTGACCAAGATGAACTGCGACTACTCCGGTAGTTACAGCGATCAGGTCAAGCAGAAGGAACTGGCCCTGAGCGAGTCCCGGCAGCAAAACGCAATGTTCCGTCAGGTTTACGAGAACATTCAGGCCCAGCAGCTCAGTACCAAAACCGATCTGGCCAGCCAGCAGAAATCCCAGGCGGCGCTGAATCAGTCGCTGGCGCAACTGCTGACCTCGCTCAAGGCCCGGCGTGGCAATGAAGCCCAGGTGCAGAAGCAGATTGCCGACCTCGAACGGCAGCTCAAGGCTTCGCAAGCGGCACCAACGCCAAAATCAACGCCAGCGACGCTGGCGGCCAAGCAGGAAGAGCTGAAAACGTTGCAGAAGAAGGTCAATCAGCTGCAATTCAGCCTCGGCTACGAAGAGTAACTTTTCACCCCGCAAGCATCCCGATGGATGCCTGCGCTTTTTCAGGAATCGTCGTCATGCAGCGGGTCATCAGGGATGCGCAAGCCACATCGGAGGGGATGAGTGCGTTGCAAGCCAAAGTCGCCCTCATCCAGAAACACTTTCCGCCGACCGTCGCCAGCCTGTTTGCTATCCCGCGGATGGGCAGCGGCGACGTGCTGGAATGGTGGACCGAACTGGGTGGCCAACCCGAGCCCTATGCGGACCTCAACGAGGACGCGCAACGACGTTTGCTGGAAACCTATGAAGTACGTCAGACGTCCCTCGGACTGCTGGCGGATGAACTGCAAAAACGCGGTCAACCGACGGTAGCGGATGACCTGCGCAGCCTGCTCGGCACGCCTGAGCTGGACAAACTCTACAGCCTCAATGGTGAGCCATTGGTGGTGCGCTGGAACCAGCGCCCGCCCAAACCGATCGTACCGGTCCTGCCGGTGGTGCCGCCATCGCGTCGTGGCTGGTGGATCGCGGCGGCTTTGCTCGCGCTGCTGTTGCTGCTTCTGGCACTCTGGCTCTGGTGGTTCCTGCACCGTGAGCCGGTTGTCGTGGTTCCGCCTGTGGCGCCTGTGGTGACGCCGGTTGAGAAACCGGTTGAGCCTGTCCCCGAGACTGTCGTGGAACCGGAACCGAAACCTGCTCCGGTACCAGAACCCGCGCCAGAACGGGTACCGGAACCCAAGCCGGTCCCGCCACCAAAACCGGCACCGGAACCCAAGCCGACCCCGCCACCCAAACCGGTTCCACCACCAAAACCGGTAGTGGCTGCCCCGCCACCAGCCCCGACGCTGGACAACTTCGCATGCCGCAAAACAGCGCCGAACGCAGAGGTCCCGCAATTCGTGGTGGTGCTCGACACCTCGGGTTCGATGGATTTGAACATCAAGTCGGTGAAAGCCGACGAGGATTGGTTCTTCGGTAATGACCTCAACAAGCTCCTGGACCCGAACCGCACCATGCGGCTCACCGCCAAACCCAGCCGTATGGACGTCGCCAAGGACTCGCTGGCCAGCATGATCAACGGACTGGACCCGAAGATCGACACACGCCTGATCACCTTCGCCGGCTGCGAAAGAACACCGGACCGGGGTGTGTTCAAGTTCGGCGACCGCCCGCGGCTGATCAACGGGATTCGAGGTCTGGTTCCCGACGACGGCACACCGCTGGCCGACAGCCTGGCCCGCGCGGCGAGTTCCGTCGACGGGCGCAATAACGATGCGGTTATCGTGATGTTCGTCGACGGAGAAGACGGTTGCGGGCAGGACGTTTGCGCGGTATCCCGTCGAATCGCCAGGGAACAACCGCGCCTGCGGGTCAACGTGGTGAAAATCGGTGCTGGCGGCCCGTCACGCTGCATCGCTGAAAACACCGGCGGCCGGGTTTACAACAGCACCAATGCCGCTGAGTTGAGTAACCAGTTGAAACAGGCGAGCAAGGAAGTATCCAGCAATGCCAAGTGCGATTAGCTTGGGATAGATCCTGAATTGAGGTGACCCCATTCGCGAGCAAGCTCGCTCACACAGGGTTTGTGTCGATCACAAATACAGTGTGGGAGCGAGCCTGCTCGCGATGGCTATCTCAGAGGCGCCTCAACGAAACCGGTCAACATCATGCCGCAAGTCCGCCGCCAGGCTTTCCAGCCCCCTGGCAGTCACGGCCAAGTTCAATACTTGAGTAATTAATCGGGAGATAGCTCAATGCTATATCGATTCAGCTCAGATGCTCGACCGCCGGTAACTCCATGGCCCGAACCTCACCCAAGAGGAAATCGCTGAGGCGACGCAAACGCTCACCGCCGGGGCGGGTTTTCGGCCAGACCAGGTAATAACTCTCACCACTGGCGACGGCGGTCGGCCACGGCAAACTCAGACGTCCCTGCGCAACATCTTCCGCCACCATCAGCAAATCGCCCATGGACACGCCGTAACCTCGAGCGGCAGCGATCATGCCCAGCTCCAGCGTATCGAACACTTGCCCGCCCTTGAGCGAGATTCGATCGGTCAGGCCCATGCGCTCCAGCCAGTTGCGCCAGTCACGGCGGTCCGGTGTCGGATGCAACAGCTCGGCACTGGCCAGACGCGCAACGTCCCACGGTTGATCCTTCAGAAGATTCGGCGCGCCCACCGGAATCAGCTCTTCGGGGAACAGGAAAGTCGCCTCCCAGTCCGGTGGAAAATGCCCGTTGCTGAGGATGACAGCGCAGTCAAAGGGTTCGTGGTTGAAGTCCACCGTATCGATGTCCATCCAGGCGCTGGTCAATTGCACTTCGTTCCCCGGTCGCAGGTGCCGGAAACGACTGAGCCGCGCCAACAGCCAACGCATGGTCAGGGTGGACGGGGCTTTCATGCGCAGGATGTCGTCTTCGGCGCGCAAGGTATTGCAGGCCCGTTCAAGGGCAGTGAAGCCTTCGCGTATGCCGGGCAGGATCAGCCGCGCCGACTCGGTCAGTTGCAGGTTGCGGCCACTGCGGTGAAACAGGCGGCAGGCAAAATGCTCTTCGAGCGTACGAATGTGTCGGCTGACTGCACTTTGAGTGATCGACAGTTCTTCGGCGGCGCGAGTAAACGAGCTATGCCGCGCCGCCGCTTCGAATGCTCGAAGGGCATACAAGGGAGGAAGACGACGGGACATCAGGAAAGCTCCTACAGAGCGATTGCTCCAATTTATCGGAAACTCTCTCACATGAGTTTTAATCATGCCACCCATCCTTTTTATCCCTTTGTGCAAACCCCGCAGAGCGCCGAGAATCGACGCTTCCTGTTTTCTCTGACAATCGAGCGTGATGATCATGCAGCATCCAGCACGTACTGAACTCCGGGCCATCCTGCGGCTGGCGGGGCCGCTGATTGCCTCGCAGTTGGCGCACATGCTGATGGTCCTTACCGACACCCTGATGATGGCGCGCCTGAGTCCCGAGGCGCTGGCCGGTGGTGGGCTCGGTGCGGCGACCTATTCGTTCGTGTCGATCTTCTGCATCGGCGTGATCGCGGCGGTCGGCACACTGGTGGCGATCCGTCAGGGTGCCGGCGATATTGTCGGGGCTACCCGGCTGACCCAGGCCGGGTTGTGGCTGGCATGGCTGATGGCGCTGGCCGCCGGTTTGCTGCTGTGGAACCTCAAACCAGTGCTGCTGCTGTTCGGCCAGACCGAAAGCAACGTCCAGATGGCCGGGCAGTTTTTGATCTTCCTGCCGTTCGCCCTGCCCGGCTACCTGAGCTTCATGGCCCTGCGCGGGTTCACCAGCGCCATTGGCCGTGCGACGCCGGTGATGGTCATTAGCCTGGGCGGGACGGTGGCTAACTTTGTGCTCAATTACGCGCTGATCACCGGCATGTTTGGTCTGCCGAAACTGGGGCTGGTCGGCATTGGCCTGGTCACGGCTATTGTCGCCAACCTGATGGCACTTGCGCTGGCATGGCACATTCGGCGGCATCCGGCTTATGAGGCCTATCCGCTGCGTCAGGGCCTGTCGCGACTGAACCGCCAGTACCTGAAGGAACTGTGGCGCCTGGGCCTGCCGATTGGCGGCACCTACGCGGTGGAAGTCGGGTTGTTTGCCTTCGCCGCGTTGTGCATGGGCACCATGGGCAGCACACAACTGGGTGCGCACCAGATCGCCCTGCAAATCGTCTCGGTGGCGTTCATGGTCCCGGCGGGTATTTCTTATGCCATCACCATGCGCATCGGCCAGCACTACGGCGCCGGGCAACTGCTGGGTGCGCGGCTGGCCGGGCGAGTCGGCATTGCGTTCGGGGCGGCGGCGATGCTGTGTTTCGCCATGGTCTTCTGGTTGCTGCCAAACCAGTTGGTCGGTTTGTTTCTCGACCACAACGACCCGGCGTTTCGCGATGTCATCAACCTTGCCGTGAGCCTGTTGGCGGTGGCCGCCTGGTTCGAGCTGTTCGACGGCGTGCAAACCATTGCCATGGGTTGCATTCGCGGACTCAAGGATGCCAAGACCACTTTCCTCGTCGGCCTGGGTTGCTATTGGTTGATTGGCGCACCGGCAGCGTGGTGGATGGCGTTCCACCTGGACTGGGGGCCAACGGGTGTCTGGTGGGGCCTGGCGCTGGGGCTGGCGTGCGCGGCGGTGAGCCTGACGCTGGGGTTTGAATGGAAGATGAAGCGGATGATTCGACGGGAGCCTTCGGCACAAGGCAGTTTTCAGGTGATTCAGCCGGATTAGGATCAAAAGATCGCAGCCTGCGGCAGCTCCTACAGGGTTAACACACTCTCATGTAGGAGCTGCCGCAGGCTGCGATCTTTTAAATGGCCTCGACGAGGCTCTGCTCGCCGAATCCAAACGCCAGATACTCCACCAGCTCAGCCAACGGCAACGGCTTGCTGATCAAATATCCCTGCACTTGATCGCATTCAAACCCGCGCAGCAGATCCAGTTGCTCCGGCGTTTCCACACCTTCGGCGACCACCTCAAGGTTGAGGTTGTGCGCCAGGTTGATCATCGCGTGGACCAGCTTGCGGTTTTCCTCACGCTGTTCCATGCCGCCGACAAAGCTCTTGTCGATCTTCAGCAAGGTGATCGGCAAGCTGTTGAGGTGCACGAAGGACGAGAAACCGGTGCCGAAGTCGTCGAGGGAGAAGCGCACACCGAGACGCCCGAGAGCGTCCATGGTCTGCTTGACCAGATCGCTGCGGCGCATCACCGCGGTTTCGGTCAGTTCGAATTCCAGCCACTGCGCCTCGACGCCACGCTCGGCAATCAGGCGACTCAGGGTCGACAGCAACTGACTGTCCTGGAACTGCCGGAACGACAGGTTGATCGCCATGTGCAACGGCGGCAAACCCAGCTCAAGCAGCGCCTGCATGTCGCGCAAGGCCCGGGAAATCACCCAGTAGCCCAGCGGCACGATCAGACCGCTTTGCTCAGCCAGCGGAACGAATTCGCTCGGTGCTAGCAAGCCGCGCTCGGCATGGCGCCAGCGCACCAGGGCTTCGAGGCCGACGATTTGCCCGTCTGCGAGGTTCAGCCGTGGCTGGTAGTGCAGCTCCAGCTCATCGCGGCGCAGTGCCCGGCGCAGCTCGGTTTCGAGGTCGGCGATGCTGCGGGCATTGCGGTTGATGCGTTCGTTGAAAATGTGAAAGGTGCAGCCCTGGGTGCTTTTGGCCTGCTGCATGGCGATATGTGCATGCCACATCAGCGGATCCGCATCGGTCTGGGCCCGGGCGTAGGCGATGCCCAGGCTGGAACCGATCAGCAGGCTTTCGCCGTCGACCCAATAAGGCTCGGCCAATGCTTCGCTGATGCGTTCGGCCATCCACTCGGCACGCTGGGGAGCGCGACGGGTGTCGATCAGCAAAGCGAATTCATCGCTGCCCAGGCGTGCCAGTTGATCGCCGGCCTCGAGCTGGTTCTTGAGCCGCGCCACCACTTGCAGAATCAAACGGTCACCGGCCTGATGGCCAAGGGCATCGTTGGCATAACGAAAGTTGTCGAGGTCGAGATGACCGAGGGCCAGGCCGCGCCCGTCGTTTTCCGCCAGCCGCGCGGTCAGCAGGGTCTGGAAGCCCTGGCGATTGGCGATACCCGTGAGCGGATCTTGCTCGGCCAGGCGTTGCAGAGTGTTTTCCAGGACGCCACGCTCGCGCACATGACGCAGGCAGCGGCGCAACATGCCGGTATCGAGCAGATCGCGCACCAGCCAGTCACTCACACCGTCGGGCGGGGTCAGCGGCTCATGGTCGAGCAGCAACACCGTCGGCAGGCTGCAACGGCCCGGCGCCGGTTGAAGTTGGGGGATAGTCAATAACACCGCGCTGCGGTTGTCATCGAACAGGCTGCTGACCGACTCCCAACTCGGCGCACTGATGAGCACGGCCGAGTTCCCCATAGGAGCCAGACACTCGCGCAACAACGCTGCCCACGCTGGCTCTTCAGCCAGTAGCAGCAAACGCAAGGGTTCGACAGGCGTAGACAAGCTAGCTCCCTAGACTCTGCAAAGATGTAGGCGACGGGCATTATGCCGTTCCGATGACTAATGACAATGACATCAGTTATCAAATCGGGCCCTTTGCATCTGGAATTACGAACATTAGCCGCAAATTCATTACGCATCCTGCGTGAAAGTAACAAAACCGGCAATTACAGATAGCGTGGTACGTCACAAGTCGGACAGAGCAGCACAATTCGCTGAGCCTGTTAAAATGCCGGCCCATTTTGTGACTGACTTCTGAATTTACCTATGTCCCGACTCAATCCCCGGCAGCAAGAAGCCGTGAGCTACGTCGGCGGCCCTCTTTTGGTGCTCGCCGGCGCCGGCTCCGGCAAGACCAGCGTGATCACGCGCAAAATCGCGCACCTGATCCAGAACTGCGGCATTCGCGCCCAGTACATCGTCGCCATGACCTTTACCAACAAGGCTGCCCGCGAGATGAAGGAACGGGTTGGCACTCTGCTGCGTGCCGGTGAAGGTCGTGGGCTGACGGTCTGCACGTTCCACAACCTGGGCCTGAACATCATCCGCAAGGAACACATGCGGCTGGGCTACAAACCGGGCTTCTCGATCTTCGACGAGACCGACGTCAAAGCCCTGATGACTGACATCATGCAGAAGGAATACTCGGGCGACGACGGCGTCGACGAGATCAAGAACATGATCGGCGCCTGGAAAAACGATTTGATCTTGCCGCCCCAGGCCCTGGAAACCGCGCGCAACCCCAAGGAGCAGACCGCAGCCATCGTCTACACCCACTATCAGCGCACGCTCAAGGCGTTCAACGCGGTGGACTTCGACGACCTGATCCTGCAGCCGGTGAAGCTGTTCGAAGAGCACGCCGACATCCTGGAGAAGTGGCAGAACAAGGTGCGCTACCTGCTGGTCGATGAATACCAGGACACCAACGCCAGCCAGTACCTGCTGGTGAAAATGCTCATCGGCAAACGCAACCAGTTCACCGTGGTAGGTGACGACGACCAGTCGATCTACGCCTGGCGTGGTGCCCGCCCGGAAAACCTGATGCTGCTCAAGGAAGACTACCCGTCCTTGAAAGTGGTGATGCTGGAGCAGAACTACCGCTCCACCAGCCGCATCCTGCGCTGCGCCAACGTGCTGATTTCGAACAACCCCCACGAGTTCGAAAAGCAGCTGTGGAGTGAAATGGGCCACGGCGACGAGATCCGCGTGATCCGCTGCCGCAACGAGGACGCCGAGGCCGAGCGCGTGGCCATGGAAATCCTCAGCCTGCACTTGCGCACCGACCGCCCGTACAGCGATTTCGCGATCCTCTATCGCGGCAACTACCAGGCCAAGCTGATCGAGCTGAAGTTGCAGCATCATCAGGTGCCATATCGCCTGTCTGGCGGCAACAGCTTTTTCGGACGTCAGGAAGTAAAAGACCTGATGGCCTACTTCCGCCTGATCGTGAACCCGGACGACGATAACGCCTTCCTGCGGGTGATCAACGTGCCGCGCCGCGAGATCGGCTCGACCACGCTGGAGAAGCTGGGCAACTACGCCACCGAGCGCAAGGTCTCGATGTACGCCGCCACTGACGAGATCGGCCTGGGCGAGCATCTGGACTCGCGTTTCACCGATCGTCTATCGCGCTTCAAACGCTTCATGGACAGGGTGCGCGAGCAGTGCGCCGGCGAAGACCCGATCTCGGCCCTGCGCAGCATGGTCATGGACATCGACTACGAGAATTGGCTGCGCACCAACAGCTCCAGCGACAAGGCCGCCGACTACCGCATGGGTAACGTCTGGTTCCTGATCGAAGCGTTGAAGAACACCCTGGAGAAAGACGAAGAAGGCGAGATGACCGTCGAGGACGCCATCGGCAAACTCGTGCTGCGCGACATGCTGGAGCGTCAGCAGGAAGAGGAAGACGGCGCCGAAGGCGTGCAGATGATGACCTTGCATGCCTCCAAGGGCCTGGAATTCCCCTACGTGTTCATCATGGGCATGGAAGAGGAAATCCTCCCGCACCGCTCCAGCATCGAAGCCGACACCATCGAAGAAGAACGTCGTCTGGCCTACGTGGGCATTACCCGCGCGCGCCAGACCCTGGCCTTCACCTTCGCCGCCAAGCGCAAGCAGTACGGCGAGATCATCGATTGCGCGCCGAGCCGCTTCCTCGATGAACTGCCGCCGGACGATCTGGCCTGGGAAGGTAACGACGACACCCCGACCGAAGTCAAAGCCGTGCGCGGCAACAACGCATTGGCGGATATACGCGCGATGTTAAAGCGCTAGAATTGACCACTTTTTATGACCTTCGGCGCACAGGCGCCAGTAGAGGAAAGCTTCATGGAAGCCCTGCACAAGAAAATTCGCGAAGAAGGCATCGTGCTTTCCGACCAGGTCCTGAAAGTCGACGCCTTTCTGAACCACCAGATCGACCCGGCCCTGATGAAGCTGATCGGAGACGAATTCGCCACGCTGTTCAAGGATTCTGGCATCACCAAGATCGTCACCATTGAAGCCTCGGGCATCGCGCCGGCGATCATGACCGGCCTGAACCTCGGCGTGCCGGTGATTTTCGCGCGCAAGCACCAGTCCCTGACCCTGACCGAAAACCTGCTGTCGGCAACCGTGTACTCGTTCACCAAGCAGACCGAAAGCACCGTCGCGATCTCCCCGCGCCACCTGACCAGCAGCGACCGCGTGCTGATCATCGATGACTTCCTGGCCAACGGTAAGGCGTCTCAGGCGCTGATTTCGATCATCAAACAGGCCGGCGCCACCGTGGCGGGCCTGGGCATCGTGATCGAGAAGTCGTTCCAGGGCGGCCGTGCGGAACTGGACTCGCAGGGTTATCGCGTAGAGTCCCTGGCCCGCGTGAAATCGCTGGCTGGCGGCCTTGTGACCTTCATCGAATAACCCCACACCGCAATCCCCCTGTAGGAGCTGGCTTGCCAGCGAAGAGGCCATCACATCCAACATCTTTGTTGTTTGTCACATCGCCTTCGCTGGCAAGCCAGCTCCTACAAGGGAGCGCGTGCAGTGGCCTTCAGGCCTGTGAGCAGCAACCGCTGATACAAGTCCTCTTTCATCCCCTCCGGGTTGGCCAGTTGCATGCGTTGCAGATGCTCCGGGAACGCTGCCGCCTCCGGCGCATCCAGCGCTGCCTTGCCCAATTCCAGCACCTCGCTCAGCTTGAACTTGCTCTTGAGCCAGTTCAGCGCCCGCAACACATCCCGCTCGACCTCGGTGAAATCGCAGCCCAGCGGATACTCCGGAAACAGCTGCGGATGCCGCGCCTGAATTTCCTGCAACCGCTGCGCAGTGTTCTCGGCAAAGCAAGGATCGAGACGGAAGTCCTTGGGCAATTTGTCGACTTTCTGTGCCTGCTCGATCAATCCCGATTGAAAACGCGAGTCGCTGATATTGAGCAAGGCCTCGATCACTGCCGCGTCGGTTTTGCCGCGAAGATCGGCGATGCCGTATTCGGTGACCACGATGTCCCGCAAGTGCCGGGGAATCGTGCAGTGGCCATACTCCCAGACGATGTTCGAGCTGACGTCGCCGCCGGACTCGCGCCAGCTGCGCAGCAGCAACACCGATCGCGCGCCTTGCAGCGCATGGCCCTGAACCACGAAGTTGTACTGCCCGCCTACGCCGCTGAGCACACGTCCGTCTTCGAGCTGATCCGCCACGGCGGCCCCCAGCAACGTCACGGTGAAGGCCGTGTTGATGAACCTCGCATCGAGGCGCTGCAAGCGTTTGAGTTCTTCCTGGCCGTACAGCTCGTTGATGTAGCTGATGCGGGTCATGTTGAATTCGAGCCGCTTGTTTTGTAGCAATTCGCGCAAGCGCTCGTAGTAGCTGCGCGGACCGAGGAAGAAACCGCCGTGCACCGAGATGCCATCGGTTTGCGCAGTCTCGTCGAGGGTGCCGGCATTCGCCTGCTGCTGGGTCGCCACGTCCGGGTAAACCTTGCGTCGCACGATCCCGGCATCGGCCAGCACCAGCAAGCCGTTGACGAACATTTCGCTGCAGCCATACAGGCCTTTGGCAAAGGGTTCGATGCCACCTTCGCGCGCGATCAGTTGCGCCCAGTGGCCGAGGTTTACGTCTGCCAGCAAAGCGCTGTATCCGTCGTTGTCGGCCTGCCGCGCGAGCAGCGCCGCCGTCAGCGCATCACCCATTGAGCCGATGCCGATCTGCAGGGTGCCGCCGTCACGCACCAACGTGCTGGCGTACAGGCCGATGAAATGGTCCTGACACCCCACCGGCATGTTCGGCGTGGAGAACAGCGTGGTGTTGTCCTTCTGGTCGATCAGCACGTCGAAGGTGTCGATGCCGAGTTCCGCATCCCCGGGCATGTAAGGCAGATCGTTATGCACCTGGCCGACCATCAGGATGGTTTCTCCGTCGGCGCGCCGCTTGGCGATCATCGGCAGCAGGTCGAGGGTGATGTCCGGGTTGCAGCTCAGGCTCAAGCGGTCGGGATGCTCGGCATCGCTGGCCACCAATTGCGCTACCAGGTTCAACCCGGCGGCGTTGATATCCCGCGCCGCATGGCTGTAGTTGCTGCTGACGTAATCCTGCTGCGCCGCGGCACTGTTGAGCAGACTGCCGGGCTGCATGAAGAATTGCTGGATGTGGATGTTGCCCGGCAGTTGGTCGCGACGCAGGTCGGCGAGAAATTCCAGCTCCGGATAATCGCCGAACACGCGCTCGATAAAGGGTTCGAGAAAGCGCTTTTGCAAACCATCGCCCAAGGGCGGACGGCCCAGGCACAGCGCGGTGTAGATCGTCAGCCGCCGCTCGGGCAGTTGCGCGATACGTCGATACAACGCGTTGACGAAGTGGTTGGGTTTACCCAGGCCCAGGGGCAGGCCCATGTGAATGTGGACCGGCAACCGCGCCAGCACGTCATCGACCGCCTGCTCGATAGAACACAGCTGAACCATCGGATCCTCCCTCACGTTCCATGGATTGGGGTTGGTCCGAGCTTGCCGGGTCTTTGCCGCAATGAACAGTCACAGCGGTCAAATCGCAGGCACAAAAAACCTTGTAGGAGCGAGCTTGCTCGCGATGGTCGTCAACTATAACGCGGCAAGCCTGACACCCTGCGGCGCCTTTGAATGCTTCGCGAGCAAGCTCGCTCCTACAGAGATCAGCGGCGTTTATCGAGATTGCAGGCACAAAAAAGCCGCTCGAAAGCGGCTTTTCAGCAGCAAGACTCAGGCTTATTTCAGGCCGGACATCTTCTGGATGGCGCCTTTGAGCTCGGCGTCTGCACAATCGGCGCAGGTGCCTTTTGGCGGCATCGAATTGATGCCGGAGATCGCCTTGGCGAGCAGGCCGTCAACACCACCTTCTTTCTTGGCGCGCTCGCCCCAAGCGGCGGAATCACCGATTTTCGGCGCGCCCAACAGGCCTGAACCGTGGCAAGCGTTGCAATGTTTTGCAATCACTTCATCCGGGGTTTTCGCACCACCGCCGCCACCGGCTGAAGCGGCCACTTCCATGCCCTTGCACTCTTTACCCTGAACACAAACCTGGCCGACTGGCTCAAGGCGTTTGGCGATTTCGTCGTTGGTCGCAGCTTGAGCGCTGACACTGACAGCCCATAGGGCCAGTACGGTTGCTGGTGCAGCCAGCATTTTCATAATTAGGTTCACGCGTTCACCCTCAATGGTGGCTAGTCACGCCTACGGCCACGGTTCGCAGGCGGGCGCAAGTATAGCGGTAAGCCCGTCGCACTGAAACAACCCCAAGGTCGGAGGGGTCTTAGGCCGCGACGGAAAAACAGCCCGGGCGCCTCTGCGATGCTGGCAAGACGCCTCTTTTCTTAGAAGTTCGCCGGCGTGGCTGCGCTGATTAGTCGCGCTGGCACATCGAACGGATTACGGAAACGGTGTGGCTTGGTACTTTCAAAGTAGTAGCTATCGCCGGCTTCGAGGACAAAAGTTTCGAGACCGACCACCAGTTCCAGTCTTCCTTCGACCAGGATGCCGGTTTCCTCACCCTCATGGGTGAGCATCTCGTCACCGGTGTCGGCGCCTGGCGGATAGATTTCATTGAGGAATGCGATTGCCCGGCTCGGATGGGCACGCCCGACCAGTTTCATGGTCACCGCGCCATCGGAAATATCGATCAGCTCGTTGGCCTTGTAGACGATCTGAGTCGGTTTTTCCTGCAGGATTTCTTCGGAAAAGAACTCGACCATGGACATGGGAATCCCGCCCAGCACCTTGCGCAGCGAACTGATCGAAGGGCTCACGCTGTTCTTTTCGATCATCGAAATCGTGCTGTTGGTGACCCCTGCCCGTTTGGCGAGCTCACGCTGGGAAAGGCCTTTGAGCCTACGGATGGATTGCAGTCGTTCACCGACGTCCAAAGCTTGCGCCTCCAGGATTCAAAATTGTTGGAATAGTGAGCGTTATCATGGCGACAGCGTTCAGTATTTACAACACTTTGACCTGAATCCTGTTCAGCAAGGCGACTTCCGGTCTGGAGCTTCGGGCACTAAGCCCCGGAATAGAGCAGTGGCACTCGGCGCAGGTTGCAGAATATCTGGTATGGAATCGTGCCGGCAGCCATGGCCACATCACTGGCGAGGATGTTTTTGCCCCACAATTCGACGGTCGAACCGAGGCCGGCCTGCGGCACATCGGTCAGGTCGATGCAGAGCATGTCCATCGATACCCGGCCAATCAGCTGGCTACGCTGACCAGCCACCAACACCGGCGTGCCGGTCGGTGCCGAACGCGGGTAGCCATCGGCGTACCCCATGGCCACGACGCCAATGCGCATCGGTTTGGGGGTGATGAATCTGGCGCCGTAACCGACGGGCTCGCCGGCCGGCAGTTCACGCACGCTGATCACTTTCGATTCCAGGGTCATGACCGGTTGCAGGCGCGCAGCCACTTCATTGGCTTCTTCGAAGGGCGTGGCGCCATAGAGCATGATGCCCGGGCGCACCCAATCGCTTGGAATCTGCGGCCAACCGAGCACCGCCGGCGAATTGCGCAGGCTGATCTCGGCGTCCAGGCCATTGCGCGCGGCCTCGAACACCGCAACCTGGTCGGCGCTGGATTGCTCGTGCAGTTCATCGGCACGCGCAAAGTGGCTCATCAACACCACTTTCGCGACCTTGCCGCTGGCCAGCAGCCGTTGATAGGCAGCCTGATAATCCGCCGGATGCAGGCCAACCCGGTGCATGCCCGAGTCAAGCTTGAGCCACACCGTGATCGGCTTGCTCAACACCGATTTCTCGATGGCTTCGAGTTGCCACAGCGAATGCACCACGCACCAGAAATCATGCTCGACGATCAGTGCCAGCTCGTCGGCTTCGAAAAAACCTTCCAGCAGCAGGATCGGCGCACGAATGCCCGCCGCCCGCAGCTCCAACGCCTCTTCGATGCAGGCCACGGCAAACCCGTCCGCCTCGGCTTCCAGCGCCTGGGCGCAACGCACCGCGCCATGGCCATAGGCATCGGCCTTGATCACCGCGAGAGCTTTGGCCCCCGTGAGTTCACGGGCGATTTGGTAGTTGTGACGCAGGGCTTGAAGGTCGATCAGGGCACGGGCAGGACGCATGGCGGCAGACTTCTGGTCGGGTTATCGGGAAGAAAAACCGGCGCTGGCTGACGGCGTGAACCGCCAGCAGCACCGGGAGAGGGATCTGTCTGAAAGCTTATGGCAGAGCGGCGACAACCGACAGCTCGACCAGAATTTGCGGTTCGCACAATTTCGATTCAACCGTGGCACGAGCCGGGGCGACGCCTTTTGGCAGCCACTTGTCCCACACCGCGTTCATGCCTTCGAAATGCGCGTCGATGTCTTTCAGGTAAATCGTCACCGACAACAGACTGTGCTTGTCGGTGCCCGCCAGATCGAGCAAACGCTCAATGTTGGCGAGGGCTTCACGGGTCTGCTGTTCAATCCCGGCGTTCATGTCATCGCCGACCTGTCCGGCCAGGTAAACCGTGCCGTTATGGGTGACGATCTGACTCATGCGCTCATTGGTGAGCTGGCGCTGGACTGACATGCTTTGCAGGCTCCTGGGTTTTGTTGTCATAACGGGAAATATCGAGGCCTTCGGCGCTGATCTGTGGCTTTTTCTTCGCCATCAGGTCAGCCAGCAAGCGACCGGAGCCACAGGCCATGGTCCAACCCAGCGTGCCGTGACCAGTGTTCAGGAACAGATTCTTGAACTTTGTTCCGCCGACAATCGGCGTGCCGTCCGGAGTGGTCGGACGCAGGCCGGTCCAGAAGCTGGCCTCGGCCAGATTGCCGCCCTGAGGATAAAGGTCGTTGACGATCATCTCCAGGGTTTCGCGCCGGCGCGGGTTCAGCGACAGGTCAAAACCGGCAATTTCAGCCATGCCGCCAACGCGGATGCGGTTGTCGAAACGGGTGATCGCGACCTTGTAGGTCTCGTCGAGAATGGTCGAAGTCGGGGCCATCGCCGGGTTGGTGATCGGCACGGTCAGGGAGTAACCCTTGAGCGGGTACACCGGCGCCTTGATCCCCAGTGGCTTGAGCAGTTGCGGCGAGTAGCTGCCGAGGGCCAGTACGTAGCGGTCGGCGGTTTCCAGCTTGCCGTCGATCCACACGCCGTTGATGCGATCACCGGCGAAGTCGAGGCGCTGAATGTCCTGGTCGAAACGGAATTGCACACCGAGGTTTGCGGCCATTTCTGCAAGCTTGGTGGTGAACATCTGGCAGTCGCCAGTCTGGTCGTTCGGCAGGCGCAGGGCACCGGCGAGGATGTCCGTGACGCTGGCCAGCGCTGGCTCGACGCGGGCAATACCGTCGCGGTCGAGCAGTTCGAACGGCACGCCGGACTCTTTCAGCACGGCGATGTCTTTCGCCGCGCCGTCGAGCTGGGCCTGAGTGCGGAACAACTGGGTAGTACCGAGGCTGCGGCCTTCGTAGGCGATGCCGGTTTCGGCACGCAGTTCATCGAGGCAGTCACGGCTGTACTCGGACAGGCGGACCATGCGCTCCTTGTTCACCGCGTAACGGCTGGCGGTGCAGTTGCGCAGCATCTGTGCCATCCACAGGTACTGGTCGATGTCGGCAGTGGCCTTGATCGCCAACGGCGCGTGGCGCTGCAACAGCCATTTGATGGCCTTGAGCGGCACACCCGGCGCGGCCCACGGCGAGGCATAACCCGGCGAGACCTGCCCGGCGTTGGCGAAACTGGTCTCCATGGCAGCAGCCGGCTGCCGGTCGATCACCACCACTTCGAACCCGGCACGGGCCAGATAATAAGCACTGGTGGTACCGATGACGCCGCTACCCAAGACCATGACGCGCATTTTCATATCCCTCATCGCGGCTAACCGCTGACGTTTGTTATTCAGAGCTTTAGATGCGCGCAGTGTAAAAAAGATCTGCCAGTGCTTTTCACTATATAAGCGCCTATATTTGGCGACAATTCTCGGCAAAAACCCTTTTCACGGAGGCGCATCCCCTATGCGTACCAACACTCAGACCAAACGTGAGCTGGACAAGATCGACCGCAACATCCTGCGGATCCTGCAAGCGGACGGGCGGATTTCCTTTACGGAGCTTGGAGAAAAGGTCGGGCTCTCGACCACGCCCTGTACTGAGCGGGTCCGGCGTCTGGAGCGCGAAGGGATCATCATGGGCTACAACGCCAGGCTCAATCCGCAGCACCTGAAGGGTAGTCTGCTGGTGTTCGTCGAGATCAGCCTGGACTACAAATCCGGCGATACTTTCGAAGAGTTCCGACGCGCGGTGCTGAAATTGCCCCATGTGTTGGAGTGCCATCTGGTGTCAGGGGATTTCGACTACCTGGTGAAAGCGCGGATCTCCGAGATGGCCTCGTACCGCAAATTGCTGGGCGACATCCTGCTCAAGCTGCCCCATGTGCGCGAGTCCAAGAGCTATATCGTGATGGAAGAGGTGAAAGAGAGCCTGACCTTGCCGATTCCGGATTGAAGATCAAAAGATCGCAGCCTGCGGCAGCTCCTACGGGTGTACACACGCTTTTTGCAGGAGCTGCCGCAGGCTGCGATCTTTTAAACCAACACCTGCCGAGTGCTGGCCATGTACTCGAACACCTGCTTCTCCACCCGCGGATGAATCAGCTCCACCGGCCCCCGCCCATTGGGGCACGGCAAGGTCTTGGTGGTGCCGAACAACCGGCAGATCAGCGGCCGCTCGTCATACACGGTGCAACCATTCGGCCCCAGATGCACGCAATTGAGTTCTTCCATGGCGGCATCCTGCTCGGCGCGGGTCTTGCGCGGCAGGCGCGACATTTCTTCCGGCGAGGTCGTCACCGGCCCGCAGCAGTCATGGCAGCCGGGAACGCACTCGAACGAGGGAATCTGTTGTCGCAATGTCCGGATTGTCTGGCTGTTGCAGCTCATTGAAGCGGTGACCGATAGCGGAATAGAGCGCGATTGTGACGCAAAAGCCCCGATCCAGACAGCACCAGCCGACCAATGTTGCCCGTCCGGGAAGGTCCGGCTTATGCTCCGTCAGGCTTTCCAAACGCAAGCATCAGGAACACGCACATGAATGCCCGTGCTCAACAGCCTGCTCAGAACCACACCGCTTCTTACTACGCCGCCAGCAGCCTGCCGCAGCCCGAACTTGCGGCGCTCAATGGCGAAGTGCTGGCTGATGTCTGTGTGGTGGGCGGCGGGTTTTCGGGGCTGAACACGGCGCTTGAGCTGGCCGAACGCGGGCTCAGCGTGGTGTTGCTTGAAGCCCATAGAATTGGCTGGGGCGCCAGTGGACGCAATGGCGGGCAGCTGATTCGCGGCGTTGGCCACGGACTCGATCAATTCACCAACATCGTCGGCGCCGAAGGCGTGCGGCAAATGAAACTCATGGGCCTGGAAGCCGTGGAGATCGTCCGGCAGCGGGTCGAGCGCTTCCAGATCCCCTGCGACCTGACTTGGGGTTACTGCGACCTCGCCAACAAGCCCCGTGACCTTGAAGGCTTCGCCGAGGATGCCGAAGAACTTCGCAGCCTCGGCTACCGCTACGAAACCCGTTTGCTGCAAGCCAACGAGATGCACACCGTGGTCGGATCCACGCGCTATGTGGGTGGCCTGATCGACATGGGTTCGGGGCACCTGCATCCACTGAACCTGGCTCTGGGCGAAGCCGCAGCGGCACAGCGACTGGGGGTTCGGTTGTTCGAGCACTCGGCCGTGACCCGCATCGACTACGGCCCCGAGGTCAAGGTCCATGCCGCCGAGGGCTCGGTGCGCGCCAAGACCCTGGTGCTGGGTTGCAATGCCTACCTCAATAACCTCAACCCGGAACTCAGCGGCAAAATCCTGCCCGCCGGCAGCTACATCATCGCCACCGAACCACTGAGCGAAGAACAGGCTCACGCCCTGCTACCGCAGAACATGGCGGTCTGTGACCAGCGGGTGGCGCTGGACTACTACCGGCTCTCGGCGGACCGGCGCCTGCTGTTTGGCGGCGCCTGCCATTACTCGGGCCGCGACCCGAAAGACATCGCCGCGTACATGCGCCCGAAAATGCTCGAAGTCTTTCCGCAGCTGAGCGCAGTGAAGATCGATTACCAATGGGGCGGCATGATCGGCATCGGTGCCAATCGCCTGCCGCAAATCGGACGACTCAAGGACCAGCCGAACGTGTACTACGCCCAGGCCTATTCCGGTCATGGCGTGAATGCCACGCACCTGGCCGGCAAGCTACTGGCCGAAGCTATCAGCGGCCAGCACAGCGGCGGCTTCGATCTGTTTGCCAAGGTGCCGCATATCACCTTCCCCGGCGGCAAGCATTTGCGTTCGCCGTTACTGGCGTTGGGGATGTTGTGGCATCGATTGAAAGAGCTTCGCTGAATTCCATTCGCCTGTAGGAGCTGCCGAAGGCTGCGATCTTTTGATCTTGCTTTAAAAAACAAAATCAAAAGATCGCAGCCTTCGGCAGCTCCTACGAGAGCCCGGTTCATCTTACAGGCGCCAGAAAGGCTTCAGCCCCTCCTCTTGCGCCCTCTCCCGCGTCAGCCCGATATCCTTGAGCTGGTCGGCCGTCAGCGCCAGCAACGCCTTGCGCGTATGCAGCCGACGCCAGAACCGGTCCCAACGACTCTGGCCGGACAAGACATTGCGCATGCCCGCCTCCCGCGCGCCGTTGTTATGCTCTGCCGCCAGTTCCTGACTGCGTAACGTCAGCCGCACATCGCTCAAACCGTTCATCTTGGATGCTCCTGTTTACTTGGGTAGCCAGAGGTTCCATGATGCGCGGGCGGCAAAAAGCATTACAGATTCAAAGCTACCGTATTAACTCCATACAGATTTGCCGATTCCGCCACTGAATCCTGATTTTTTCCCCGATCTGTACCGGTTATCCGAATCACCCTCATCGAGGCTGCACCATGACCCTATACGTCAACCTCGCCGAGTTGCTCGGCACGCGTATCGAACAGGGCTTCTATCGCCCCGGTGACCGACTGCCTTCGGTACGGGCGCTGAGCGTCGAGCACGGCGTCAGCCTGAGCACGGTGCAGCAGGCCTATCGGGTGCTGGAAGACAGCGGGCTGGCCATGCCACGGCCCAAGTCCGGGTACTTCGTTCCTGCCAGTCGCGAATTGCCGGATTTGCCGGCGGTCGGGCGCCCGGCCCAGCGCCCGGTGGACATCTCTCAATGGGATCAGGTGCTGGAATTGATCCGCGCCGTGCCGCGCAAAGACGTGGTGCAACTGGGCCGCGGCATGCCGGATATCACCAGTGCGACCATGAAGCCTCTGTTGCGTGACCTGGCGCGAATCAGCCGGCGGCAGGACATGCCCGGCCTGTATTACGACAACATCCACGGCAACCTCGAGCTGCGCGAACAGATCGCTCGCCTGATGCTCGATTCCGGCTGCCAACTGAGCGCCAGCGAACTGGTGGTCACCACTGGATGCCATGAAGCGCTGTCCACCAGCGTTCGCGCGATTTGCGAACCCGGCGACATTGTCGCGGTGGACTCGCCGAGCTTTCACGGTGCGATGCAGACCCTCAAGGGCCTGGGCCTGAAAGCCCTGGAAATCCCCACCGATCCGCTGACCGGCATCAGCCTCGAAGCGCTGGAACTGGCCCTGGAGCAGTGGCCGATCAAGGTCATACAGCTGACCCCCAACTGCAACAACCCGCTGGGCTACATCATGCCGGAGTCGCGCAAACGCGCGTTGTTGACGCTTGCACAACGGTTTGACGTGGCGATCATCGAGGACGATGTGTACGGCGAACTGGCCTATACCTATCCTCGCCCGCGCACGATCAAATCCTTTGACGAGGACGGTCGTGTCCTGTTGTGCAGTTCGTTTTCCAAGACCCTGGCGCCGGGCCTGCGCATCGGTTGGGTCGCGCCCGGTCGCTATCTGGAACGGGTGCTGCACATGAAATACATCAGTACCGGCTCCACCGCGCCACAGCCGCAGATTGCCATCGCCGAATTTCTCAAGGGCGGCCATTTCGAGCCGCATTTGCGGCGGATGCGCACGCAATACCAGCGTAATCGCGACATGATGATCGACTGGGTGACCCGCTATTTCCCGGCCGGCACCCGCGCCAGTCGCCCACAAGGCAGCTTCATGCTGTGGGTCGAACTACCGGAAGGTTTCGACACCCTGAAACTGAATCGTGCACTGCACGACCAAGGCGTACAGATTGCCGTGGGCAGTATTTTTTCCGCCTCGGGCAAGTACCGCAATTGCCTGCGCATGAACTACGCTGCCAAACCAACACCGCAAATCGAAGACGCGGTGCGCAAGGTCGGTGCGACAGCGATCAAACTGCTGGCGGAAACCGATCAGCTCAGCGACTGACTTTTATTCGGGAATCAGCGTCCATATGCCTATCTGCGCCGCCATACGGAACGATCCTACGTGAGAGTCAGACAGCCCCTGCTTGCTCTTCTGCTACTCGCCGCGATCCTGGGCGGTTGCTCCAGCTTCGACGTTCAGCGTGTGCCGAGCCAGGCGCTGCCGGCCGCAGACTCCGCATTCGGCCACTCGGTCCAGGCGCAAGCCGCACCCTACAACGGACAGTCGGGCTTTCGACTGCTATCGGACAGCACCGAGGCCTTCACCGCCCGTGCCGAACTGATCCGCAACGCCCAAAGCAGCCTCGACTTGCAGTACTACATCGTGCACGACGGCATCAGCACGCGCATGTTGATCGAGGAATTGCTAAAGGCCGCCGACCGGGGCGTGCGGGTGCGGGTACTGCTCGACGATACCGCCAGCGACGGCCTGGACCGCGTCATCGCCACCCTCGCCGCGCACCCGAAAATTCAGATCCGCGTGTTCAATCCGCTGAATCTTGGTCGCAGCACCGGCGTGACCCGTACCGTGGGCCGGCTGTTCAATCTGTCGCAACAACATCGACGCATGCACAACAAGCTGTTGCTGGCGGACAACAGCATGGCCATCGTCGGCGGACGCAATCTGGGGGACGAGTATTACGATGCCAAGCCCAACATGAATTTCACTGACATCGACATGCTCGGTGTCGGCCCGGTCGCCGAGCAGCTCGGGCATAGTTTCGACCAGTACTGGAACAGCGCCCTGAGCAAGCCGATCGACGAATTCCTGTCGAGCAAACCTACCCCCCAGGACCTGGAAAACACTCGCGCCCGACTGGAAGAGTCCCTGGCGCAAACACGCAGACAGAATCACGCGCTGTACAAACACTTGATGACCTTCACCACGCACCCGCGCCTGGACATCTGGCGCCGAGAGCTGATCTGGGCCTGGAGCCAGGCATTGTGGGACGCGCCGAGCAAGGTACTGGCCAAGGGCGAGCCCGATCCGCGGCTGCTGCTGACCACGCAACTCGCACCTGAACTCAATAACGTCAGCAAAGAGTTGATCATGATCTCGGCCTACTTCGTTCCCGGCCAACCGGGGCTGGTGTACCTGACCGGGCGCGCCGACGCTGGCGTTTCAGTAAGTTTGCTGACCAATTCACTGCAAGCCACGGACGTACCCGCAGTACACGGTGGTTACGCGCCCTATCGCAGGGCGCTGCTGGAGCACGGCGTGAAGCTGTACGAATTGCGTCGCCAGCCGGGCGAGGGAGGCGGTAGCGGTAGCGGGTCGCATCTGTTTTCCAGCAACGCCTATTACGGCTCTGAATCCAGTCTGCACAGCAAGGCGATGATCTTCGACCAGCAGAAATCCTTTATCGGCTCGTTCAATTTCGATCCGCGCTCAGTGCTGTGGAACACCGAAGTCGGCGTGCTGGTGGACAGTCCGGAGTTGGCCGTACGGGTTCGTGAACTGGCGCTGCAGGGCATGGCACCGGCCCTGAGTTATCAGGTGGAGCTGGAAAACGGTCAGATCGTCTGGACCACCGAAGACGATGGAAAAGTGCACACCCTGACCAAGGAGCCAGGGAGTTCGTGGCGGCGATTCAATGCGTGGCTGAGCAACACGGTTGGGCTGGAGCGGATGTTGTAGAACCCTCTCGATCTTTTGAGTTATGCCGGTTGCGCGGTACCAAACGCACCTTGCCGCGACACCACGATCAATACCCCCAAGGCCCCCACCGCCATCAGCAACGGCAATGCATGACCGCTGATCCACTGGCTGCCGGCGCCCGCCAACAGCGGCCCGACCAGACAACCAATCCCCCACAGCTGGGCGATGTGGGCGTTAGCCCGCACCAGCGCATCGTCGCGATAACGCTCGCCGATCAGGATCAACGACAAGGTGAATAACCCGCCAGCGCTGGCGCCGAACAACACCCACAGTGGCCAGATCAGCAGCGTGTCGATCAGGATCGGAATCGCCAGACTCGACAGCAACAAGACGACTGCGCAGCCGGTAAACAATGCCCGGCGTGACAAGCGATCGGCCAACGCACCAATCGGCAATTGCAGCACCGCATCGCCGACCACCACCGTACTGACCATCGCCAGGGCGATCTCCGTGGTGAAGCCCTGGCGCAGGCAATAGACCGGCAACAGCGTCAGAATCATCGCCTCGAACGCGGCGAACAGCGACACCGCCCAGGCAATCGCCGGCAGGCCACGGCAGAACTCAAGCAAATCACGCAGGGTCACGCTGCTGGCCTCGCTGCTCGGCGCACCACTGCGCCCCAACAGCAGGAACGGTGCAGCCATCAGCAAACCGACGCCGACCCAAAAACCATAATCGTGCTCGGTGCCAAGCAAGCCCAGCAACACCGGACCGGCCAGCTGACTCAGTGCGTAGCTGCTGCCATACAGCGCCACCAGCCGCCCGCGCCATTGCTCGACCACCAGTTGATTGATCCAGCTTTCACCGATGATGAATACGAGGGTCAGGATCACTCCAATCATCAGCCGCAGCACCAACCAGATCGGATAGCTCGGCAACAGCGCCAGCAAACCGATGGAGACCGCCCCGGCCCACAGGCACAGACGCATGAGGTTGGCCGTACCGAATCGCGCCGCCAGATGGCTGGAGATTTTCGCCCCCAACAGGACGCCAATGGCCGGCATCGCCGCCATCACACCAATGGCAAATGAGCCGTAGCCCCAGCTCTCCAGACGAAACGACACCAGCGGCATGCTGACACCCAGGGCCAGGCCGACACTCAAGACAGATGCCAAAACGGCGAAATAAGTCGCCCAACGCATGTTCCACGCTCCTGTGGATTGTTATTTTTCAGGACACACAAAACAATGTGGGAGCGGGCTTGCTCGCGAAGAGGCCATCACATCCAACTTCAATGTTGGCTGATACACCGCATTCGCGAGCAAGCCCGCTCCCACAAGGGATCTGCGCCGTTCGGGAGGCCTGTTCTACAACAGGCTTCCCTCACCGACTTACAACTTGATCCAGGTCGCCTTCAGCTCGGTGTATTTGTCAAACGCATGCAGCGATTTGTCGCGACCGTTGCCGGACTGCTTGAAGCCACCGAACGGAGCGGTCATGTCGCCGCCATCGTACTGGTTGACCCACACGCTACCGGCACGCAGTGCGCGGGCAGTGAGGTGGGCCTTGGAAATGTCGGCCGTCCAGACCGCAGCGGCCAGGCCGTACGGCGTGTCGTTGGCGATCGCGATGGCTTCTTCGGCGCTGTCGAATGCAATGACCGACAGTACCGGGCCGAAGATTTCTTCCCGGGCGATTTTCATCGCGTTGCTCACACCGTCGAAAATCGTCGGTTCAACGTAAGTGCCGCCAGTTTCCTGGAGCGTACGCTTGCCACCGGCCACCAGCTTGGCGCCGTCGGCATGGCCGGACTCGATGTAGGACAGCACGGTGTTCATCTGCTGGGTATCGACCAGCGCGCCAACATTGGTCGCCGGGTCCAGCGGATTGCCCGGCTTCCAGGTTTTCAGTGCTTCGATCACCAGCGGCAGGAATTTATCCTTGATCGAACGCTCCACCAGCAGGCGCGAACCGGCGGTACAAACTTCGCCCTGGTTAAAGGCGATGGCACCGGCAGCCGCTTCGGCAGCGTCTTGCAGGTTCGGCGCATCGGCGAACACGATGTTCGGGCTCTTGCCGCCCGCTTCGAGCCAGACGCGCTTCATGTTCGACTCGCCGGAGTAGATCAACAGTTGCTTGGCAATCTTGGTCGAACCGGTGAACACCAGGGTGTCGACGTCGTTGTGCAGAGCCAGGGCCTTGCCGACGGTGTGACCGTAACCCGGCAACACGTTCAGCACGCCTTTCGGGATGCCGGCTTCGACGGCCAACTCAGCGATGCGAATCGCCGTCAGCGGCGATTTTTCCGACGGCTTGAGGATCACCGAGTTACCGGTGGACAGCGCAGGACCCAGCTTCCAGCACGCCATCATCAGCGGGAAGTTCCACGGCACGATGGCGCCGACCACGCCAACCGGCTCACGGGTCACCAGGCCCAGTTGATCGTGCGGGGTTGCAGCGACTTCGTCATAGATCTTGTCGATGGCTTCGCCGCTCCAGCTCAGGGCTTGCGCCGCGCCGGGAACGTCGATGTACAGGGAATCGCTGATTGGCTTGCCCATGTCCAGAGTTTCAAGCAGGGCCAGCTCTTCGGCGTGCTGCTTGAGCAGGCCGGCGAAACGGATCATGGTGGATTTGCGTTTGGTCGGCGCCAGGCGCGACCAGACACCGGAATTGAAGGTGGTGCGGGCGTTTTCCACGGCGCGCTGGGCGTCGGCGGCATCACAGCTGGCAATCTTGCCCAGCAGACGGCCATCGACCGGGCTGATGCACTCGAAAGTCTCGCCGGAGACGGCGTCGGTGTATTCGCCATTGATATAAGCGCGGCCTTCGATTTTCAGGTCGCGGGCACGTTGCTCCCAGTCGGCACGGGTCAGGGTGGTCATGCGAGTGTCCTCCTCTTATTGATACGACACCCGCGTTCTTCGCGGGCGCTGTCAGGAATTCTGCCCGGCCAGCCTGCTTATCGGCCCAAGGCATCCACCACCCTAAACCAGCCACCCATGAAGTTTCAATATATTTGACATAACGCTGGTAAACGGCCTTGCGATGTTCATTTTAATAAACATAGACTTTGGGCTGACCAACCACTCGCGCCGTAATCACGGAGGGATAACAACAATGAACATCCAGAACGTCGTCGACTTCAGCCAGGCTACCACCGCCGCCGAACGCTACCGTCCGGACCCGACCAAAGTGCTCAAGGGCGACCCGGAGCAAGCGGTTTACAACCACTACAATAGCCCTTGTGGTCAGTTGAACGCCGGTGTGTGGGAAGGTGCCGTCGGCCAGTGGACGGTGAACTTCACCGAACACGAATACTGCGAAATCGTTCAGGGTGTTTCGGTGCTGCGCGACAGCGACGGCAACGCCAAGACCTTGCGTGCCGGTGACCGCTTCGTCATTCCGGCCGGGTTCAAAGGCACCTGGGAAGTGCTGGAGCCATGCCGCAAGATCTACGTGGCGTTTGAACAGAAGGCTTGAACCCACATCGAAACAGTCGCTGACATTTTACCGCTGGCCCGGGACAGCGACTCCGGGTAAGACTTGCTGACAGGTGCCACGTATTTCATCGTCGGGACGGTAACGCACAGGACGTGCGCCCACCCGACAACGCAGGCACCCCAACCAACAATCATGCAAGGAGGCAACATGCCAGTCTTACCCGATCAATGCGATCTCGCTATCGCCCAATACACCATCGGCCGCGAATGCACCCCGGAACTGCTTGAAGAAGTTCGCGCCCTGGCCAATGGCGCGCCAGTGCGAGCCACTGGACCGAAGTACCCTTCGAGTTTGGACCTGCGCCCACAACGCATCAACCTGCATACCAACGCCGACAGAATCATCGTCAGCATCAACTGCGGCTGATCCGTTTCGGCACTGACGAAACAACTTGATTCCCGCGTAACAAAAAAGGCCCGTATCTCGCGATACGGGCCTTTTTTGTAAGAGGGTAAAATCAATTACTTGATTTTGCCTTCTTTGTAGATCACGTGCTTGCGAACAACCGGATCATATTTCTTGATCTCGATTTTATCCGGGGTAGTACGCTTGTTCTTGTCGGTAGTGTAGAAGTGACCAGTACCGGCGCTCGAAATCAAACGAATCAATTCACGCATGATTAGCTCCCTTAAACCTTGCCATCGCGGCGAAGTTCGGCCAGCACGACAGTGATGCCACGCTTGTCGATGATACGCATGCCTTTGGCAGATACGCGCAGACGCACAAAACGTTTCTCTTCTTCAACCCAGAAGCGGTGATGCTGCAGGTTCGGCAGGAAACGACGACGGGTTTTGTTGTTTGCGTGGGAAATGTTATTCCCAGTCACCGGACCCTTACCGGTAACTTGACATACTCTAGACATGCCTCAGCCCTCTAAAACCACATGCCCAACCCGGCATGGGTTGGCCGCTTAATCTCTCAGTCATTTGGCGCCAGGCGCCGCGTTTCTTTAGAGGTCTTACCGGCTACACCTACAGTGAAGGAACCGGGCCCCTAGAAAAGAGCGCTGCTTTATACCAGAAAGACTGGAGAGCAACAACATTCAGTGTGCGTAGAACTCACAAAAAACCCGTTTTCCTGGCTCCGAGCGCCTTGGACAAAGGCTATCGTCGATGGCGACCGCTCGTCGCAGAGAGTCGCTCATCGAGCCAACCTGGAGTTTTGCTCAACCGCTGCACAGCAAAATCTGGTGCCTATAGTCCCCTTAAAATGAAAAAGGGGATAGTCATTTACAAAAGAGCCCACTAGGGTAAGCCTTTTCCAGACTGCACTTGCAGATGGGCCTTCGATCTGTAAAGGAAGCCGACCATGCGCCTCGCTGCCCTACCGCTATTGCTCGCCCCGCTTCTGCTGAGCCCACAGGCCTTTGCCGCCGCTCTGAGCGTCTGTACCGAGGCCAGCCCTGAAGGGTTCGACGTGGTGCAGTACAACTCGCTGACCACCACCAACGCCTCGGCCGATGTGCTGATGAACCGCCTGGTGGACTTCGACACGGCCAGTGGCAAAGTGGTCGCCAGCCTCGCCGACAGCTGGGAAGTCAGCCCCGATGGCCTGACCTACGTCTTCAAGTTGCACCCGCAGGTGAAATTCCATCGCACCGAGTACTTCACCCCGACGCGCGACCTGAACGCCGAAGACGTGATTTTCAGCTTCGACCGCATGCTCGACCCGGCCAATGCGTGGCATAAAGTCGCGCAGAGCGGCTTTCCCCATGCGCAATCGATGCAGTTGCCTGCACAGATCAAGAAGATCGACGCCCTCGATCCGCAGACCGTGCGCTTCACCCTCGACCACCCGGATTCGACCTTCCTGGCGACCCTGAGCATGGGCTTCGCCTCGATCTATTCGGCCGAATACGCCGACAAATTGATGAAGGCCGGCACGCCGGAGAAGCTCAACAGCCAGCCGATCGGCACAGGACCGTTCGTTTTCACCCGTTTCCAGAAGGACGCCTCGGTTCGCTACAAAGCCAACCCCGAATACTTCGGCGGCAAACCCTCTGTAGATCCGCTGATTTTCGCCATCACCCCGGATGCCAACGTGCGCCTGCAGAAATTGCGCCGTAACGAATGCCAGATCGCCCTGTCGCCCAAGCCTCTGGACGTACAGGAAGCGCTGAAAGAGCCGACCCTGAAAGTCGTAAAGACTGACGCGTTCATGACCGCATTCGTCGGCATCAACAGCCAGCATCCGCCGCTGGACAAACCAGAAGTGCGTCAGGCCATCAACCTTGCGTTCGACAAGGCCAGCTATGTCAAAGCCGTGTTCGAAGACACCGCCGAGGCGGCCAACGGTCCGTACCCGCCCAACACCTGGAGCTACGCGAAAAACCTGCCGGGATACCCTCACGACATCGAAAAGGCCAAAGCCTTGATGGCCAAGGCCGGGCTCAAGGAAGGCTTCCAGACCACCATCTGGACCCGCCCTTCCGGCAGCCTGCTCAACCCCAACCCAAGCCTCGGCGCTCAACTGCTGCAGTCCGACCTCGCGGAAATCGGCATTCAGGCAGAAATACGTGTGATCGAATGGGGCGAGCTGATCCGTCGCGCCAAGGCCGGTGAACACGACTTGCTGTTCATGGGGTGGGCTGGCGACAACGGTGACCCGGACAACTTCCTCACGCCGCAGTTTTCCTGCGCCGCAGTCAAGTCCGGGACCAACTTCGCCCGTTACTGCAACCAGGATCTGGACAAGCTGATCAGCGCTGGCAAGACCACCGGCGAGCAAGGTGTGCGCAGCAAGCTCTACGAACAGGCGCAGGCGCAGATCCAGCAACAGGCGTTGTGGCTGCCCCTGGCTCACCCGACGGCCTTCGCGCTGACGCGCAAGGATGTCGAGGGGTACTCGGTCAGCCCGTTTGGCCGGCAGGACTACTCCAAGGTCAACATCAAATAACCCGCCATACACAAAACCCTGTAGGAGCGAGCTTGCTCGCTATGGTCGTGAACGATAACGCGGGTAGCCAGACACCCTGCAGCGTTCTCGGGTTTATCGCGAGCAAGCTCGCTCCTACAGGGGCTATGCACTACATCCACCCATACTCAGCCATCGACAACGGATCGCCGTCGCCGATGATGAAATGGTCAAGCACCCGCACGTCAATCAGCTCCAGCGCCTTTTGCAGGCGCTTGGTCAGCACCCGGTCGGACTGACTGGGGTCGGTGTTACCCGAAGGATGGTTGTGGCAGAGGATCAATGCCGCTGCGTTGTTGGCCAAGGCGCGTTTGACCACCTCTCGCGGATGAACACTGGTGTTGTCGATGGAGCCGCGAAACAGCGTCTCAAACGTCAGCACCTGATGCTTGGAATCAAGAAACAGACAGCCAAACACCTCGTGTGGCTCGTGTCGCAGCATCGATTTCAGGTACTCACGAACCGCGTGAGGATTCTCCAGTGCCGACTTTTGGCGCGCACGCTCCGCCAGATGACGCCTGCTCATTTCTTGCGCAGCCTGCAACTGTGCAAATTTCGCCGGCCCAAGCCCCAACTGCTTGCTGAACGTTTCCTGATCGGCCTCAAGCAGCAAACGCAGGCTGCCAAACTGATTCAACAGGTGTCGTGCCAAATCTACGGCACTTTTACCTACCACGCCTGTGCGTAAAAAGATCGCCAGCAGTTCGGCATCCGAAAGGCTTCCCGCGCCCTGTTCAAGCAACCTCTCCCGCGGCCGTTCCGCCGCCGGCCAATCGCGAATACTCATAGCACCTCCCTGTCTGTGGGCACCGCTGTTCCGTAGCGGTCGCTGTGATATCGTAGCCCATCTTTTTTGCGGGCGAATTCACCCTGGGGAGGGGGTTTCGCCACGTATGTCACCAACGAATTGAAAGGCAGGCCTATGCAGCGGCTGTATCGGAAACGCATTGTTCTGGGCGTCGGCGGCGGTATCGCTGCCTACAAGAGCGCCGACCTGGTTCGCCGCCTGATCGATCAGGGCGCCGAAGTGCGCGTGGTCATGACCCGTGGCGGCGCAGAGTTCATCACCCCGCTTACCATGCAGGCCCTGTCCGGGCACCCGGTCCACCTGGACCTGCTGGACCCGGCGGCCGAAGCGGCCATGGGCCACATCGAGCTGGCCAAATGGGCCGACCTGGTACTGATCGCCCCCGCCACGGCGGACTTGATCGCCCGCCTGGCCCAAGGCATTGCCGATGACCTGCTGACCACGCTGGTGCTCGCCACCGACGCGGTGGTCGCCGTTGCGCCAGCAATGAACCAGGCGATGTGGCGCGATCCGGCGACCCAGACCAACCTGCAAACCCTCGAAAGTCGCGACATCAAGGTCTTTGGTCCGGCCTCCGGCAGCCAGGCCTGCGGCGACGTGGGCCTGGGGCGCATGCTCGAAGCCCTTGACCTGGCCCAGTGCGCCGCCGACTGCTTCCAGCGTCAGGCCCTGACCGGTAAACACGTATTGATCACCGCCGGCCCGACCCAGGAAAACATCGACCCTGTGCGCTACATCACCAACCACAGCTCCGGGAAAATGGGCTTTGCCCTGGCCGAAGCTGCCGTGGAAGCCGGCGCCCGCGTAACCCTGATTACCGGCCCGGTGCACCTGCCGACCCCGGATCGCGTCACCCGCATCGATGTAGTCAGCGCCCGCGACATGCTCGCGGCCTGCGAAGCGGCGATTCCTTGCGACCTGTTTATCGCCTCGGCAGCCGTTGCGGACTACCGCCCGGAAGTGGTCGCCCCACAGAAACTCAAGAAAGACCCTACGAACGGCGACGGCTTGTTGCTACAGATGGTGCGTAACCCGGACATCCTGGCCACCATCGCCACCCGCCCCGACCGCCCATTCAGTGTCGGATTCGCCGCCGAGACCGAACACCTGCTCGATTACGCTGCGCGCAAGCTGAAAGACAAGAACCTCGATTTGATCGTCGCCAACGACGTCGCCAACCCGAGCATTGGCTTCAACAGCGAAGAAAACGCCTGCAGCGTGATCGACCGTGAGCTACACGCCACACTCTTCGCCCAGACCAGCAAGAGCAAGATTGCTCGCCAGCTGATCACTTTTATCGCCGAACGTCTGAACCAGGTTTAATTTACATGCACGCTTTGCAAGCCAAGATCCTCGACCCCCGCATCGGTACCGAATTCCCGCTGCCGCAATACGCCACACCGGGCTCCGCCGGCCTCGACCTGCGCGCCATGCTGGAACAGGACACCGTGATCAAGCCGGGTGAAACCGTGCTGATCCCCACGGGCCTGTCGGTCTATATCGGCGACCCGAACCTGGCGGCGCTAATTCTGCCGCGCTCGGGGATGGGCCATAAGCACGGCATCGTGCTGGGCAATCTGGTCGGTCTGATCGACTCCGACTACCAAGGCCCATTGATGGTTTCCTGCTGGAACCGTGGCCAGACCGAATTCACCATGCCGGTTGGCGAGCGCCTGGCACAATTGGTGCTGGTGCCGGTGGTGCAGGCTCACTTCGAAATGGTTGAAGAGTTTGTTGAAACCGAGCGCGGCACTGGCGGTTTCGGCCATACCGGTACCCGCTGATCCGGTCACGCTCTTTTTGTGGCGGGGGAACGGACTCTCTCGCCACAAAATTCAAATTGTCATCTGCAAGCTTTAGCACCGAAAATCAAGGCATTGCCTGGTCAAACCCGTGCCGTCAGGGGCGTCATGGCCCTTTCATACCACGAACTCTCTGTGGAAAACGCCGTCATACCCTTCAGTTTGAACCTGCCACCGAATGAATCGGCGGCCTGTCCAGCCACTTTCGAGATGGAGCATTTCCACAGATGAACACCCCGGCCAAAGTCGCACCCAAGTTCCCTGACAGCATCTTCCGCGCCTACGACATTCGCGGCACCGTTCCGGAATTCCTGAACGCCGAAACCGCTTACTGGATCGGCCGCGCCGTCGGCTCCCAAAGCCTGGCCCAGGGCGAGCCAAACGTGTCCGTCGGTCGCGATGGCCGCTTGTCCGGCCCGGAACTGGTCGCGCAACTGATCAAAGGCATCGCCGACAGCGGCTGCCACGTCAGTGACGTCGGCCTGGTCCCGACTCCGGCGCTCTACTACGCCGCCAACGTACTGGCCGGCAAATCCGGCGTGATGCTCACCGGCAGCCACAACCCGTCGAACTACAACGGCTTCAAGATCGTCATTGCCGGCGACACACTGGCCAACGAACAGATCCAGGCCCTGCACGACCGCCTCAAGACCAACAACCTGAGCAGCGGCCAGGGCAGCATCACCCAGGTCGAGATCCTCGACCGCTACACCACCGAAATCGTCCAGGACATCAAACTGGCCCGCCGCCTGAAAGTGGTCGTCGACTGCGGCAACGGCGCGGCCGGCGTGATCGCCCCGCAGCTGATCGAAGCGCTGAACTGCGAAGTCATTCCACTGTTCTGTGAGGTCGACGGCAACTTCCCGAACCACCATCCGGACCCGGGCAAGCCTGAAAACCTCGTGGACCTGATCGCCAAGGTCAAGGAAACCAACGCTGACATCGGCCTGGCCTTCGACGGCGATGGCGACCGCGTCGGCGTGGTGACCAACACCGGCAGCATCGTCTACCCGGACCGCCTGCTGATGCTGTTCGCCCGCGACGTCGTGGCGCGCAACCCGGGCGCCGAAATCATCTTCGACGTCAAATGCACCCGCCGCCTGATTCCGCTGATCAAGGAATACGGTGGCCGTTCGTTAATGTGGAAGACCGGTCACTCGTTGATCAAAAAGAAAATGAAACAATCCGGCGCCCTGTTGGCTGGCGAAATGAGCGGGCACATCTTCTTCAAGGAGCGCTGGTTCGGTTTCGACGACGGCATTTACAGCGCCGCACGCTTGCTGGAGATCCTCAGCAAGGAAAAATCCTCGGCCGAAGAGTTGTTCGCGACCTTCCCGAACGATATTTCTACGCCGGAAATCAATATCCATGTGACCGAAGAGAGCAAATTCAGCATCATTGATGCATTGCACGATGCGCAGTGGGGCGAAGGCGCTGACCTGACCACCATTGACGGCGTGCGAGTCGACTATGCCAAAGGCTGGGGCCTGGTACGCGCATCCAACACCACACCGGTGCTGGTGCTGCGTTTCGAGGCCGATGACGCGGCTGAACTGCAACGCATCAAGGATGTGTTCCGCATCCAGCTCAAGCGCGTTGCACCTGATCTCCAACTACCGTTCTGATTCACCCGGAGCCCTGAATGACCCTCGAACGCGAAGCCGCCGCCAACACCGCCAAGGTCCTGTCCGAAGCGCTACCTTACATCCGCCGTTATGTCGGCAAGACACTGGTGATCAAATACGGCGGCAACGCGATGGAAAGCGAGGAGCTGAAAACCGGCTTCGCCCGCGACATCGTGCTGATGAAGGCCGTGGGCATCAACCCGGTGGTGGTTCACGGTGGCGGCCCGCAAATCGGTGACCTGCTCAAGCGCCTGTCGATCGAGAGCCATTTCGTCGACGGCATGCGCGTCACCGACGCCGCGACCATGGACGTGGTGGAAATGGTCCTCGGCGGCCAGGTCAACAAGGACATCGTCAACCTGATCAATCGTCATGGCGGCAGCGCCATCGGCCTGACCGGTAAAGACGCCGAGCTGATTCGCGCGAAGAAGCTCACTGTTACCCGTCAGACGCCGGAGATGACCACCCCGGAAATCATCGACATTGGCCACGTGGGCGAAGTGGTCGGGATCAACACCGACCTGCTGAACCTGCTGGTCAAGGGCGATTTCATCCCGGTGATCGCGCCAATCGGTGTCGGTGCCAACGGCGAGTCGTACAACATCAACGCTGACCTGGTGGCCGGTAAAGTCGCCGAAGCGTTGAAAGCCGAGAAGCTGATGCTGCTGACCAACATCGCCGGCCTGATGGACAAGTCGGGCACGGTCCTGACCGGCCTGACAACCCAGCAAGTCGACGACCTGATCGCCGACGGCACCATCTACGGCGGCATGCTGCCGAAGATCCGCTGCGCACTGGAAGCGGTCCAGGGCGGCGTGGGCAGCTCGCTGATCATCGACGGACGCGTGCCGAACGCGATCCTGCTGGAAATCTTCACCGATACCGGCGTGGGCACCCTGATCAGCAATCGCAAGCGTCCTTAAGCGATAGCGCAAACAAGAAGACCCCGCTCGGCCTGGCTGAGCGGGGTCTTTTTTTGCACCGTTTTCTCTATGGGAAGCTGCTTTTTTTGTGGCGAGGGAGCTTGCTCCCGTTTGAGTGCGCAGCACTCACAACATTCTTGGGTCTACTACGCAGCCCAGCGGGAGCAAGCTCCCTCGCCACACAAGCTCCCCACAGGGAATAGCGCTTAAACGCCGAACTGGGCGCGGTACGCTTCCACGGCCGGCAGGTGCTGCTTGAGCTGCGGATCATCCGCCAGGAATTCCAGCACCTGGTTCAGCGAAACAATGCTGATCACCGGGATGCCGAAGTCACGCTCGACTTCCTGGATCGCCGACAACTCGCCATTGCCACGCTCCTGACGGTTCAGGGCGATCAGTACGCCAGCGGCCTTGGCGCCATCCTGGGAAGCGATGATCTGCATCACCTCACGGATCGCGGTGCCAGCGGTGATCACGTCGTCGATGATCAGCACATCGCCGGTCAACGGTGCGCCGACCAGGCTGCCGCCTTCGCCATGGGCCTTGGCTTCCTTGCGGTTGAAGCACCATGGCAAGTCACGGTTGTGATGCTCGGCCAGTGCCACGGCGGTGGTCGCGGCCAACGGGATGCCTTTGTAGGCCGGTCCAAACAGCACGTCGAAAGCAATGCCGCTCTCGGCAATGGCAGCGGCATAGAAACGACCCAGCTGCGCCAGGGCCGAACCCGAGTTGAACAGGCCCGCATTGAAGAAGTATGGACTGGTGCGCCCGGACTTCAGGGTGAACTCACCGAAGCGCAAAACGCCGCGATCGATGGCAAAACGGATGAAATCGCGCTGATACGCTTGCATGAAAAAACCCCAAATACCACGGATTTAGCTAATTAGCTTGACGCCGTGTATCATACACGCACGCGATTTTTGGGGCCATTTATGCGGATCATCAGTGTGAACGTCAATGGTATTCAGGCTGCAGTCGAGCGTGGTTTGCTCAGTTGGCTGCAAGCACAGAATGCCGACGTCATCTGCCTGCAGGACACCCGTGCCTCCGCCTTTGAACTGGATGACCCAGCCTTCCAACTGGATGGCTACTTCCTTTATGCCTGCGATGCTGAAGTCCCTGCCCAAGGCGGCGTGGCTTTGTATTCGCGGTTGCAACCGAAGGCTGTCATCAGCGGTCTCGGTTTCGAGACGGCCGACCGCTACGGGCGCTACCTGCAAGCAGATTTCGACAAGGTCAGCATCGCGACCTTGCTGCTCCCTTCGGGGCAGAACGGCGATGAAGACTTGAACCAGAAGTTCAAGCTAATGGACGACTTCGCCCGTTATCTGGATAAACAGCGACGCAAACGTCGCGAGTACATTTATTGTGGCTCGCTGTACGTGGCGCAACAGAAGCTGGATATCAAGAACTGGCGCGACAGCCAGCAATCTCCGGGCTTCCTGGCACCTGAACGTGCCTGGATGGACGAGATTGTCGGCAACATGGGTTATGTCGACGCCCTGCGCGAAGTCAGCCGTGAAGGCGACCAGTACAGCTGGTGGCCGGATAACGAACAGGCGGAGATGCTCAACCTCGGTTGGCGCTTCGACTATCAGCTACTGACCCCGGGCCTGCGCCGCTTCGTACGCAGCGCACGCCTGCCACGCCAGCCGCGGTTCTCGCAACACGCGCCACTGATCGTGGACTACGACTGGACGCTGACGATCTAAGTGATTCTTCACTGAGCAGTCTGACAGACAGTCGAAAAAATGCCCGTATCGCAAGATACGGGCATTAATGAGATGGTCACCCCCACACCCTGCGAGGGCTACGCTTTCGCAGGGTGTTTTGTTTTCGGAGGCCATCATCATGAGCGAGTCAGCGTTGATCGGTATCGATCTCGGCAAACACTGTTT